>NZ_JBNMIC010000044.1:0-19418 GCF_050873065.1 Brotaphodocola sp. | reverse complement strand
TCACAGGGGAATTCTGGTTCGGATTTCCGGATTTCTGAAACGCGCATAGAGGAGGGAAACCGGGGATGAGACTGGGATTCTGTTTTTGGGGCAGGAGCAATTCCGGTGAGATTGCCAGAAATCGTTTGAAACTTCTTCTGGTTTCGGATCAGGTGGGACTGAGTCTTGGGCTTCTCGACCAGATCCGGGAAGATATGAAGGATGTTCTTTCCCGATACGCTGAGATTGACTGCAGCCGAATTGAGATTCGGCTGATGCGGGAGAAGGAAGAAGAGATTTTATCTGCTTCATTTCCGGTCCGCGAATTTACAAACAAGAGGAATTAAAGAATGTTACTAGATTATCGCTTGAGGAATTACAATTTTCGTCTATTCCTTTATGTGCTTCTTCTTAATATTATTGGTGTCTTTGTTCTCAGAAGTGCGTCCAACCAGGATATGGCTGTGGTTGGAAAGCAGATTATGGGAATTGTCATTGGGTTTGCCGTCGTGATCGGACTGTCTCTGGTGGATTACCACCGGGTCCTTTCCACGGCGCCTGTTATATATGCAGGTTGTGTTCTGCTGTTGGCTGCTGTGCTGGTATTTGGTGTCAGCAAAGGTATTGCGACCAGATGGATCCGCGTACCGCTGATCGGTCAGATCCAGCCGGCTGAGTTTGTAAAGATTGGTCTGATTGTATTCTTGGCGTGGTACTTTGACAAGTATCAGGACAAGATCAATCAGTTTGTCACACTGTTGATCGGAGGCGGACTTTTCTTTATCGCGTTTTTTCTGATCTTCAGTCAGCCTAATCTTAGTACGTCACTTGTAACAATGGTGATTTTCCTGAGCATGTTGTTTGTGGCGGGGTTGAGTTTCAAATGGATTTTTGGAGCATTGGCGGTGGTTCTGCCGTGCGGAGGTCTGTTTGTCTACTTGCTGAAGCTGGGAGCTGTACCGTTTCTGGCGGATTATCAGGTGCGCCGAATTCTGGCCTTCTTTGATAAATCCGGATATGCGGAAGCGAATCTCCAACAGAACAACTCGATTATGGCAATCGGCTCCGGCATGTTTTGGGGAAAGGGTTTGAATACGACGACACTCTCTTCTGTAAAGAACGGAAACTTCCTCTCCGAGGAGGAGACAGACTTTATCTTTGCGGTTGTGGGAGAGGAACTCGGTTTTATCGGGTCAGTTGTCGTGATCATTCTGATGGCATTGATTGTTTATGAGTGTCTGATGATGGCGGCGCGAGCGAAGGATTTAGCCGGAAGGCTTCTCTGTGTCGGACTTGCGACGCTGTTTGCATTTCAGAGTTTCGCCAACATTGCGGTGGCAACCGGAATTTTTCCAAATACCGGTTTACCGCTCCCATTCATCAGTTCGGGAGTCAGCTCTCTGCTGAGTCTCTATTTCGGAATCGGCATTGTGATGAATGTGGGACTGCAAAGACGAAATAATAATTATGAGAGGTATTAAAGGAGGTATGTTCTTATGAATATCGGTCTGATTGCACATGACTCAAAAAAGAAACTGATGCAGAATTTCTGCATTGCCTATCGAGGAATTTTAAGTAAGCATGAATTGTATGCGACGGGAACAACGGGACGTCTGGTGGAGGAAGTGACGAATCTCAATGTCCACAAATATCTGGCAGGTCATCTGGGCGGACAGCAGCAGCTGGCGGCACAGATTGAGCACAACGAGATGGATATGATGATTTTTCTGAGAGATCCGCTGACTCCGAAGTCTCACGAACCGGATGTGAATGACGTTGTCCGCCTGTGTGATATCTACAACATTCCTCTTGCAACGAATCTGGCGACCGCAGAGCTTCTTGTAAAGGCGCTTGACCGTGGTGATCTGGAATGGCGTGAGATTTACCGCTAGAGGTGACCGGGTTGAAAAAGAGGAGAGTGTTTCTGTCTGCTGCCCTGTCCTGCATGTGCCTGATGATGGCGGCGTGCGGGAAGAGCGGACAGGCGGAGACTTTGTATGAAAATGGGCGCATGGAGAGTTTTCTGGAAGAATCTTCTTCCGGAGAACGCGCACCGGCGTTTGCCAATGATCTCTGCGTGGTGACGGGAGCTGAACCTTCTTCGGATTCCGGCGTCAAGGCGGAGGCGGCAGCGCTGTTTTCTGTCGGAGACAGGCAGGTACTCTTCCAGAAAAATCCATTTGAGCGCATGAATCCTGCAAGCATCACAAAGATTATGACGGCGCTGATCGCGCTTCAGGACGGAGATCTTCAGAAGGAGATCACAGTCGGAAAAGAGACGGTGATCACCGAGGCAGGCGCCTCGCTCTGCCATATAAATCCAGGGGAGACGCTGACACTTGAACAGCTTCTGTATGGTCTGATGCTTCCGTCCGGCAATGATGCCGCGGCAGCGATTGCGGTCTATGAGGCGGGAAATCTTGAGGCATTTGCCGATAAGATGAATGAGACGGCGTGGAAACTCGGTGCGACGGACACCCACTTTGTCAATCCGCATGGACTGACGAATCCGGAACATTACACGACGGCTTATGATCTGTATCTGATCTTCAATGAGTGTCTCAAGTATCCAGAATTTCGGACAATCATCGGATCGACCGAGTATGAGGCTGACTACAAGGACGCAAACGGAGTTGCAAAGAGTCAGAAATGGGAGAGCAGCAACCAGTATCTGACGGGAAAACAGCAGACTCCGGACGGAGTGACGGTGCTTGGCGGAAAGACGGGCACAACGCAGGCTGCCGGTTACTGTCTGATTCTCGGCTGTGAGGATGACCAGAAGCAGGATTATATCTCAGTTGTCATGAAAGCGTCGAACAGACCGGAATTATATGGAAATATGACAAATATTATTCAGAAAATTGTCAAATAGCCGTTGAAAATTTTTGTGATTTGTACTATAATTGAGTTAATATAAAAAGAATTTTATACAAATTCAATAAGCTCAAGGAGGAGATTACTATGGTGCAGATTATCGCAGGTAAAAAGGGAAAAGGAAAGACCAAGCATCTGTTAGACATGGCGAATCAGGGAGTAAAGGACGCAACCGGTTCGATCGTTTATCTGGACAAGAGCTCCAAGCATATGTACGAATTAAGCAACAAGATCCGTCTGATCAATGTGAATGAGTATCCGCTGAGCGGCAGCCAGGGATTCATCGGTTTCCTGTGCGGAATCATTTCTCAGGATCATGATATTGAGACGATGTTCCTTGACAGCTTCTTAAAGCTGGCATCCCTTGAGGGAGAGGATATCGCTGACACCATCACAACTCTGGAAACAATCAGTGATAAGTATGCAGTAAACTTCGTTCTCAGCGTATCCATGGACGCAGCAGATATGCCGGAGAGCGCACAGAAAGATGTAATCATCTCACTGTAATACATAAAGAACTTTTATTCCGTTAGTTGAATTTGATACCGATTTGGACTATTTTAGAAAGCCCTTCGCTGTGGGTGTAAGCTCATAGCGGAGGGTTTTTTAGAAAGAAGATAAAGAATGTGGGAGAAATTGCATGTGGGTTACTTATGATAAAAAGAAATGGATCGGTATGGTTGCGCTGCTTGTAATTGCAATTTTGTCATTCAGTGTGGGAGCAAAGTATGCAGCGGCACCGGAACATCATAAAGAGACGATTGTGGCGTTGGATGAGAAAAAAGACACGGTGCTGGAACTGACTGTGGCGGCCACGGCGACCTCTGCGCTGATTACACTTCTGCCGGGGGATGTAGGCACTCCGATCGCAGAAAAAGTTGCGGATTTGAGTGGTTATCTGTTAATTGTGCTGTGCGCAGTGTTTCTGGAAAAGTATTTAGTGACACTGACTGGTTACGCAGCTTTCAAATTATTTATTCCGGCGGCCTGTGTTCTGTTTGCAGGAAATCTGATTTTTCAAAATCGTAGTGTCAGTCAGCTTGCCAGAAGATTACTGGCATTTGGAATTTGTATTTTTCTGGTAGTTCCGGCAAGTGTCAAACTGTCTGATCTGATTGATGATACATATCATGCCCAGATCGAGATGACTCTTGAGGAGGCAAAAGGAACACAGAAGATTTTGGAGAGCGGATCTGGCGAAGACGCGGGAATGCAGCAGAAGGAAAATGAAAGTACGAATAAAAGTGAAAATAAAATTGGGGCGGAGCAGAAGGAAAGTCAGGGCACAGGTGTCACAGGTCTCTTGGAAAAGGCAAAAGGTGCTCTTGGAAATGCGAAGGACACGGTGACAAGTGCAGTAGAAAATGTAACCTTATCTTCAGAAGAATTGCTGCAGAAGATCGAATATTCTTTGAGTCGTTTCGTGGAGGCTGTCGCTGTGATGCTGATCACATCCTGTGTGATTCCGATTCTGGTTTTGCTGGTGTTTTTCTGGCTCATTAAGGTATTGCTGGATGTGGATATGAGCGGAAGTATAGAGAAGGCAGTGCGCAAGATTCAAAAATAGATGGGGACATCGCAAACTTTCTAAGGAGGGAGAGATCATCATGGATGGTTACAGAAAAGTTGATATGGCATCCTGGCCGCGCAGGGAACATTATAAATATTATACGGAGAAACTTAAAATCGAGTACAACATGACAGTACCTGTTGATGTGAAAACCGTACTGGATTTCTGCCATGAGAGTGGACACAAGTTTTATCCGACGGTCATTTATCTGGTGACAAAGGTGTTAAATCAGATTGAAAATTTCCGTATGTTTAAGGACACGGAGGGAAA
Source organism: Brotaphodocola sp. (assembly GCF_050873065.1). Lineage (GTDB taxonomy): Bacteria > Bacillota > Clostridia > Lachnospirales > Lachnospiraceae > Brotaphodocola. Next base: position 14,725 of record NZ_JBNMIC010000044.1, on the reverse strand, counting down.
CTTGTGCATTTGGGACCGGATTGTTCCCAATTATACGATCTTCCATGAGGATGATAAGACATTTTCCGATTGCTGGACGGAGTATTCTGATGAGTTTGAAGTCTTTTACCGGGAGATCACAAATGATATGCAGGAAGGACAGCAGAAAAAGGGAATCAAGGTCAAAGCAGGTCAGCCAGCCAATTTTTATTGTATTTCCTGTGTTCCTTGGGCTGCGTTTACGGCGTTTGGCAGTAGGACGGTCAACAGCACAGAACCTGCATATTTTCCAATTATCACGATGGGAAAATATGAAAAATCGGGAGATAGGATTCTGATGCCGGTGAATCTTATGATCGCGCATGCGGTAGCAGATGGCTATCATGCCGGATTATTTTTTCAACGCCTGCAGGAGACAATGAACCGGTTGGAATTGTGACAAAAACATTTTTTTTGATTTTCAAATAAATTGTTGGACTGATGGATTTTATGAAGTGTGGCTTTAGAAGAGCTTTAGGATATATTTTCTGATTTTCTAAGAAGGAAAATGTGTCCTAAAGCTCTTTTTTGTAATTATACATTAAATTACGTTCTATGTAATAAAAATCAAATAACAAACACCATTCATCTGTTCAATATCAACAAATCCAATTTGACACCATATCACCCCACATCTTGACACGATGTCAAAATAATGGTATATTGCAAGGGACGCAGAAACTGACACAGTGTCAAAATGATAAAATGACACTTATTCCTATCAGATGACATGAAAGAAGTGCTGTCAAATGATAGGAAGTAGTGGCAAAAAAGTTATAAAATTGTTACAAATAAAATAAAAGAACAAAAAAGATTGAAGACCGAGAGGAGATCAGAACAATGAAAAAGAATATTGGAGCACAGCTGGCTTTATATCCATGTCCGGTGATTGTTGTGGGAGCGATGGTGAATGGAAAACCAACCTGGACACTGGTGGCGCATGCCGGAACCATGGCACACACACATCTGATGGTATCCCTTGTGCATGCGCATTATATCAACCAGGGCATTCTTGAAAACAAAAAACTTTCTGTAAATGTAGTTGATGAATCCTGGTTGAAGGAAGCGGACCGCATGGGTGTGATCAGTGGAAACAAGGAAGATAAGTCCGGGGCATTTGCCTACACGATCGGCGAGAATGGTGCTCCGTTGATTGATGATGCAAAGATTTCAATTGAGTGTGAGATGGATGGCAACTATGAGCTTGAAAATTTTGACAACTTTGTCTGCAAGATTCTTGCAACCTATGCGGATGAGTCGGTTCTGAATGAACAGGGAAAGATTGACTACCATGTATTTAAACCGGTTCTCTTTGAGTTCCCGACTTATGAGTATTTCAAGGTTGGAGAAAAAGTTGGCAATTGTGCGAAAATGAACTGATTTTACCGGCAAAATGTGATAAGATGGCATTGCGTTAAAAAACATGTCAAACCAGGGCGGATCTTTATCTGATATTGATCCGCCAGAATGAGAGGAAGCAACGAAATGCCAGCAGGGTCAGTCGAACGGACAAATGCCAGAAAAGAAGAGATCATCAATGCCTGTGAAAAACTTTATCAGACCATGAGTTTTAAAGAGATCACGCTGAAAGAGATCGGGAAGGAGACGACGTTTTCCAGAACATCGATTTATAATTACTTCCAGACAAAAGAGGAAATTTTTCTTGCTCTCTTAAAACGGGAATATGATTCCTGGATTTCTGAGCTCGAAACGATCACAGAGTCCAGGGATTCGATGACAGATGATGAGATCGCCGATGCGCTGGCAGGAACTCTCGACCGCCGGAAACAGCTTCTCAAAATCATGTCAATGAATCACTATGATTTAGAAGAAAACAGCAGGATGGAACGTCTGGTTGAGTTTAAGAGGTCTTATGGGAAAGCGCTGACGACGGTCAAGAGCCTGCTCGCTAAATTTCGAAAAGATATGGGGGAAGAGAAGCAGCAGGAATTTCTTTATTCTTTCTTTCCGTTTATGTTTGGAATTTATCCGTATACCGTGGTAACGGAAAAGCAGAAAGAAGCGATGCAGAAGGCAGGAGTGGATTACACGTACAGTTCGCTTTATGATCTGACGTTTATCGCAGTGAAGCGGATGCTGAAGAATTAAAATTAAGAGATAAAATAAAAAAAGAAACAGGAAAATAATAAAAAAATAAAGAAAAGATGGAGGGATCGCAGATGGAAACTACACGGTTGGGCAATACAGATATCCGAATTTCAAAATTGTGTGTCGGATGTATGAGTTTCGGAAAAGCCGGAACGATGCATGACTGGACGTTAAATGAGGCGGACACAGAAGAAATGGTGAAATATGCGTTATCTCTCGGCTATAATTTTTTTGACACGGCAAACGGTTACTCTGCGGGAACGAGCGAGGAATATTTAGGGCGTGCACTCAAGAAGAATGTTGCCCGCGATCAGGTCGTCATTGCGTCCAAAGTTTACTTTAATCCCGGAAGACTCTCGGCTGAGGCGATCCACAGGGAGATCGACGGGACACTCAAACGTCTCGGAACGGATTATCTCGATCTGTACATGATCCACCGTTTTGATTATGAGACTCCGATAGAGGAGACGATGGAAGCGCTGAATGATCTGGTCAAAGCGGGAAAGATCAGAGCTCTTGGAGCTTCGGCGATGTACGGTTATCAGTTTTACAATATGCAGCTTGCAGCGAGAGATCACGGTTTTGCACAGTTTCAGGCGATGGAAAATCACTACAACCTCCTGTACCGGGAGGATGAGCGGGAGTTGATCCCGATCTGCAGACAGATGAATGTCTCTCTGATGCCGTACAGTCCTCTGGCTGCCGGTCATCTGGCACGTCCGCAGTGGAGGACAGACACGCTGCGTGGAAAGACGGATCGCGTCGCGATGGGAAAATACGATCGGACGGAAGAGCAGGATATGCAGATCGTCGGCCGCGTCCATGAACTGGCAGAGCGATATGGCGTAAAGATGTCTCAGATTGCACTCGCATGGCACTGGGCAAAAGGAGTTGCCTCCCCGATTATCGGTGCGACGAAAAAAGAACATCTCAAAGATGCCGTCGGTGCGTTTGCGGTCAAGCTGACCCCGGAAGACATAGCTTATCTTGAAGAACCGTATCTTCCACACAAGATTGTCGGTGCGATTGATCACAATCCGGCGGAGGGTGTGATGTTACTGGACGAGAAAAAATAAGATTCGAAATAAAATCTCAAATGAGATCTGAAATAAGATCTCAAATGGGATGAGAAATGCGAACTGGTAAAAATGATAGTGGAGAGAAATGGTAAAAGTTTTGCGCTTTTATCGTTTCTCTCTTTTTTGGTTTATGGAAAAACGGCTTGAACTTTTTATAGGAAACTCTTATAATGAATTGGAGCCGAATCAGGCGCGGGAGGAAATCGTTTTGGCAAAAAAGAAAAAATCAAAAAACGCGAAAATCGTGCGGTATCGTCGCCCGTTGAATTTTAATGTGGGGATGATTATCTTTGCGATTATCTTTATTTATCTGATATTCAGTGTCTACAAATATATGAGGAAGGACAAGATCCAGTTCTATGAGGTTGTCGAGGGAAATATCGTCAATGACACTCAGTACACGGGACTGATTTTGCGCAATGAACAGGTGGAGTCGACGGACCGGAGCGGATACATCAATTATTATATCCGTGAGGGAAAACGTGCCGGCGTCGGAACAAGAATCTATTCGATCGATGAGACGGGAAGCCTTGCAAAATTTATGGAAGAAAATCCGGATGCAAATGTGACGCTCACAAGTGAGAATCTTGCCGACATCAAGCGTCAGCTGTCCTCCTTCTCAATCGGTTACAGTGATCAGAGATTTTCCGATGTCTATGATTTGAGATATACGCTGGAGGCGGCAGTCCTCGAGTACGTGAATTTCAATTCACTTGGAAATCTTGATGCGATGCTTGAGCAGACCGGAATCACCTTCCAGCAGGTGAGATCGCCCGCATCCGGTGTGGTGTCCTATGCGATTGATGGGATGGAGGGACTCACGGCGGATCAGATAAATGCAGACTCTTTTGATCGCGTGAAGTATACAAAATCCATTCCGAAGTCGGGAGATCTGATTGAACAGTCCACACCGGTCTACAAATTAGTGACCTCAGATGACTGGAGCCTGATTTTTCCGCTGAAAGAGGAAGACGCTGCGGAGTACAGCGACAAGACGAGTCTCCATGTGACTTTTCCGACATATGATCTGGATACAGACGGCGACTTTTCTATTTTCACCGGCACGGACGGTGCCCAGTACGGAAAACTGGATTTTCATCAGTACATGGTGCAGTTTGTGGGAGAGCGGTATGTGGATTTTGAGGTCGAGACCGAGAGAATGGATGGACTCAAGATCCCTGTGACGGCAGTTACGGAAAAGAATTTCTATCTGGTTCCGCTGGATTTCCTCGCAAAAGACGGAGAGGGCGGAGATGTCGGTTTCATGAAGGAAGTTTACTCGGAGGCGGGAACTTCACTTGAATTTGTTCCAGTTACCATATATTACTCGGATGATGAATATGATTATATTGAGATGGGGGACAAGGTTTCGCTTAAAGGAGGCGATTATATCGTAAAGCCGAATTCACAGGAGCGTTATCAGATCGGACCGACGTCATCTCTTCAGGGCGTGTACAACATCAACAAGGGATATGCGGTCTTTAAGCAAATTGAGATTCTCAAATCAAATGATGAGTATTATACGGTGAAAAAGGGAACCAATTACGGACTTGCGGTCTATGACCACATTGTACTCGATGCAAATTCGGTCTATGAGGGTGAGCTGATTTACCAGTAAGATTTATAATTCAGAGTGGATGTCCCCCGCCATTATAGGTGGGGGGCATCACAAACTTTCTCAGGAGGAAAAAAGATGATTCAGGAACATTACAGAGAAGTCAGAGAAAAAATTGATGCTGCCTGTGCGCGCAGCGGCAGAGATCCGAGAGAAGTGACCCTGATTGCGGTCAGCAAGACAAAGCCGATCGAGGATCTTCGTGAGGCATATGAGGCAGGAGCCCGTGATTTTGGAGAGAACAAGGTGCAGGAGATTGTCCAGAAGGCACCGCAGATGCCGCAGGATGCGCGTTTCCATATGATCGGTCATCTTCAGCACAATAAGATCCGTCAGGTTCTGCCGCATGTCGAGATGATTCACTCCGTTGATTCCGTTCGTCTTGCAGAATACATTGAGAAAGAAGCGCAGAAAGAAGACCGCGAGGTGAAAATCCTTCTGGAAGTCAATGTGGCAAAAGAGGAGAGTAAGTTTGGATTTGCCCCGGAAGAGGTGGAGGAGGCAGTCCTTGCGATCAGCCAGATGGAGCACTTAAAAATTTGCGGTCTGATGACAATAGCGCCAAATGTGGAACATCCGGAAGAAAATCGCCCTGTTTTTAAAAAATTATATGAATTATCTGTTGACATTAAAAGAAAAAACGTTGATAATGTTAGCATGAGTGTGCTTTCCATGGGAATGACCGGTGACTACGAGGTCGCCGTTGAGGAGGGTGCAACTATGATTAGAGTCGGCACAGGAATTTTTGGTGCCAGATGAGGATTGGAGAGAGAATTATGGGTATTTTGAGTAAGGTAATGGATACCTTCCGGATGAACAATGATGACATAGATGATAACATGTTCGACACGGAAGACGATTATGAGATGGATGAGAGAGAGCGTCCTTCAAGAAAAAGCCGTTTTTCACAGCATGACGATGAGGATGAGGATATCGATGAGGGACGCAGAGGCTTATTCTCCCGCTCTCCGAAGGTTGTCCCGATGAAGCCGAGAACAATGGAAGTATCGTTGATTAAACCGACTTCCTTTGACGACGCAAGAGAGACCTGCGATTACCTGCTTGCCGGTAAGGCAGTTGTCCTGAATATGGAGGGAATCCACACGGAGACCGCACAGAGAATCATTGATTTCATCTCTGGTTCCACTTACTCCATGAATGGAAATCTTCAGAAGATCTCCAGTTATATCTTTATTGCAACACCGGAGACGGTAGAACTTTCCGGCGATTTTCAGGAGATGCTCAACAACGGAGGCCTGGAAGTTTCCGGTATGAACATTCACCTGTAAAAAGATTCTGTTTGCGATGTGAATCGAGAACAGGACGACAAAATCTGAAAACGGAACGGACATCGTTCTGGGAAGAAAAGGTACATAGAGCAGACAATTTTCCAGCGATTTTTCGGAAGATTGTTTGCTTTTCTTTCATACAGAATTATTCTTTTCATCCCGTGAAATATTGTAAAAGTAAGGAAAAGCAAAGAAGCAGATACTTATAAATTCAAATTAAATAAAGACAGTTATCGTTTGTAATAGTGTATATTTATACAATTAATTCTATACAGGAGAACAGCAAAATGGCAGAGAGACTGAATGTACGCAGAGATGGCAGTTGGATTTATGATATTGTGGTGGAATCTTCCTATGAGCGGCTGAGAGAGGAAGTGCCGGCCTTAGAGACGGGCAGCCGGAAGATTTGTATTGTGACAGACAGCAATGTGGCTCCGCTCTACCTTGAAGAAGTGAAGGAGCAGCTGTCCGGATGCTGTAAGAAAATTGAGACTTTTGTATTTCCGGCGGGTGAGGAAAATAAGAATCTGGATACGGTCCGCACGCTCTATGAGTTTCTGATCCAGAAACATTTTGACAGAAAGGATGTTCTTGCGGCTCTCGGCGGCGGAGTGGTTGGAGATCTCTGTGGATTTGCAGCGGCAACTTACCTGCGCGGAATCCGTTTTATTCAGATTCCGACGACCCTTCTCTCTCAGGTGGATTCGAGCATCGGAGGAAAGACGGGAGTGGATTTTGACAGCTACAAAAACATGGTGGGCGCATTCCACATGCCGTCCCTTGTTTTTGCGAGCACTTCAAGTCTTCTGACACTTCCGCCGGAGCAGTTTGCATCTGGAATGGGAGAGATTGTCAAACACGGTCTGATCAAAAGCCGCGATTACTATGAGTGGATCTGCGATCATGCGGAGGCGATCCGAGACAGAGAACTTGGTGTCTGCGAACAGCTGATTCTTGTGAGCTGCCGGATCAAGAGAGATGTTGTGGAGAAGGATCCGACGGAACAGGGAGAGAGAGCACTCTTAAACTTCGGCCATACCCTCGGTCATGCGATTGAGAAGCTGATGAATTTCAAGCTGGCTCACGGTCAGTGCGTGGCACTCGGATGTCTTGCCGCTGCACACATTTCCGCGAAGCGCGGAATGATCTCGGAAGACGAGGTGGCACAGATGAGACGGGCGTTTGCGACCTTTGATCTTCCGGTTTCCACGAGTGGATACGGTCTGGATCCGAAGAAAGTGATCGAGGCAACGAAAAATGATAAAAAGATGGAGGCAGGTGCCATTAAATTTGTCCTTCTGCGTCAGGTCGGTGAGGCATATATTGACCGTACCGTAACCGAGGAAGAGATGGAAGAGGCACTGGAATGGCTTGCGGAGGAAACGAATGAAAGATAAGTTTGGCAATCTGGCAGTCTGGGGGATTGGATCGATTCTTCTTCTCTGGTTTGACCAGTATACGAAACTGGCTGCGACGATTTCACTCAAAGGGAAATCTCCTTATGTCATCATGGACGGGGTGTTCGAGCTTCTCTACTCGGAGAACCGCGGCGCTGCATTTGGAATCTTACAGGGGCGTCAGGGATTTTTCTTTGTGATTGCGCTTCTGGTTCTTGCGGCAGCGGGATTTATGATGTATCGGATGCCGAGCTGGAAAAATGCGCGCTACCATGCACTCAAGATCTGTCTGATTTTTATCACGGCAGGCGCAATCGGAAATATGGCTGATCGAATCTCTCTCGGATACGTGGTGGATTTTCTGTATTTCAGCCTGATTGATTTTCCGATTTTCAATGTCGCAGACATCTATGTGACGACGGCGACGGCAGCTCTCCTTATCCTGTTTGGATTTTATTATAAGGATAGTGATTTAGAGGTGTTCTCCCTGAAAAAGAAGAGCGGAAGAAATGAAAAGGGGGAGAAGCATTGATTCGGGAATTTTGTGTGGAAGAGGGAGCTGGATCCCGAATTGATCGCTATCTGAGTGAGCAGGTTGCAGAGATGTCGCGTGCCCATCTCCAGAAACTCTTGAAAGATGGGGGCGTGACGGTCAATGATCGCCCGGTAAAGAGCAGTTATAAGGTCGCAGAGGGGGACCGGATCCAGCTTGATATTCCGGAGGCGGTGGAGCCGGAGATTGTGCCGGAGGAGATGGATCTTGACATTCTCTATGAGGATAAGGATATCATTCTGGTCAATAAGCCGAAGGGAATGGTTGTGCATCCGGCGGCCGGACATGCGACGGGAACCCTCGTCAATGGCTTGATGGCACACTGCCGAGGGGATCTCTCGGGAATTAACGGAGTCATGCGCCCGGGGATTGTCCATCGCATTGACATGGACACGACGGGAGTCCTGATTGTCTGCAAGAACGATCAGGCTCACAATGCGATTGCCGAACAGCTCAAAGTGCACTCGATCACAAGAAAGTACTATGCGATCGTTCACGGTGTCGTGAAGGAAGATGAGGGGACGGTTCATGCCCCGATCGGACGTCATCCGACAGACCGGAAGAAGATGAGCATCAATGAGAAAAACGGAAAGGATGCAATCACGCACTATCGGGTACTGCGCCGTTTCCGCCGTTTCACCTACATCGAGTGTCAGCTTGAGACCGGGCGGACGCACCAGATCCGTGTTCACATGGCGAGCATCGGTCATCCGCTTCTCGGAGATCATGTCTACGGTTCGGCGAAATGCCCGTTTTCTGGTCTTCAGGGACAGACACTCCATGCCGGAGTGCTTGGAATTATCCATCCGACAACCGGGGAATATATGGAATTTCAGGCGCCGCTTCCAGAATATTTTGAGAATCTTCTGAAAAAACTGGAGCAGGATTGATGCAGGACAGATTCACTGCGCTGTGACAGGAGCGTTGTGGCAGAAAAATTGCGGTAGGAAAATTACGACTAAGAAAATTGTGACAATTTTTAACAAAATATACGTTTTTTTAAATAATGTTTATATACTTTTCTGAAATTTTGAGTTATAATAGAGTCAAAGGAGAAAACACTGCGACTCATTCGATATTGTCTGTGCAATGATACGGATACTGACATCGGCAATGGAGATGGGAAACGGGGCGGATTCCAGGCGTATCTTAGGACAGATGCAGGAGACGGATGATTTGCCTGCGTACTTGTTTGTTTCTGTATTTTCAGATGCGCACGAAGACAGAAAGGAGCAAAACATTATGAAGGGAAATCTTGTTATCACAATAGGCAGACAGTGCGGAAGCGGTGGTAAGGATATCGGAATGAAACTGGCAGAAAAGATGGGGGTTAAGTGTTACGACAAGGAACTCTTAGCTCAGGCAGCGAAGAACAGCAGTCTTTGCCAGGAATTATTTGAATCTCATGATGAGAAGCCGACGAGCAGCTTTCTGTATTCGCTTGTAATGGACACATATTCGATGGGGTACAATTCTTCTGCTTACATGGATATGCCGCTGAATCACAAGATCTTTCTGGCTCAGTTTGATACGATCAAGAAGCTTGCAGATCAGGAGTCCTGCGTGATTGTCGGACGTTGTGCGGATTATGCACTTGCAGATTATCCGAATACCCTGTCCGTCTTTATCACGGCATCGGATGAGGATAGAATTGCCCGTCTGAAAGACCTGTATAAGGTGGATGATGCCAAGGCAAAGGACATCATGGTGAAGACAGATAAGAAACGTTCGAGTTACTATAATTATTATTCGAGCAAGCGCTGGGGAGATGCAAAGAGCTATGATCTCTGTCTGAGCAGCTCGGCACTTGGAGTAGATGGCGTGGTTGACATGATTCTGGAAGTTGCGAAAGCAAAACAGAAGTGGGTAAACCGGTAATGAGGTAATAATCTGGTCGCACATCTACACATCTAAATGAAAAATGCCCTCATCTGGTGTTGATCTGTGAAAATGCCGGATGAGGGCATTTTGTTGTTTGACTGTTTGAATGGTGACTGGTAGACTTTCTCGCCGTCGGAGTTTTGCTACAATGCAAATACAAAAAGAAATCAATTATGGCATGGAAAACGGAGATTTCAGACGTGGTAATTCCATGATGTCATGTTTAGCAATTTATGGGTAAAAACAGGCAGAATTATGAGCACATATGTAGATTTAATGAGATTGGATTTTCCGGAGGGAGAGCAGGAAAAAACAGAGATGCTCTCTGAGATGAAAGGGCGATTGTCCAAACAGAGAATAGAGAAGGCAGATCGTTTTCGCAGACCGGAAGATGAAGAGCGCTGTCTGGCAGCGGGGATTTTGCTCGATCATGCGCTTATGCGGTTTGGGCGCAGGGAGAAGACGGAGAAAATGGGCATTTCGGAACATGGAAAACCAATGCTTTTGTCATGCCCGGAACTTTTTTTTAATCTCTCTCACTCGGGGGATTTTGTGATGTCAGTGATTTCTGACCGCCCGTGCGGCTGTGATGTTGAGGAAGTCCGTCAGGCGGCTGCCGGGGTTTCGAGACGTTTTTTCTGTGAGGAAGAGTGCCGGGAGATCTTTTCATGCCCGGAGGGCAAGGAGAGAGACAGGATGTTTACGTGTTTCTGGACAATGAAGGAGAGCTATGTGAAGATGACCGGAACAGGACTAACAATTCCGCTTGATTCGTTTCGCATCCTGCTTCCGCAGAAAATGGGTATGCACAGAAAATATATAGCGGAGAAGGTACCGGATATTAAAAATATTCAGACAGAGAAGATGCGGACGGAGAATGGAAAATATTCAGGAGATGCGGTGGGGCGCGTCATCCGCGACGGGCAGAGCACGGACTGTGCACTGTACGATTTTTCCGAATGCATGAAAGAAAAAAGGGAGAAAATTTCCGGCGGTGAGGCGTGTGCTTCGCTCTGTCTCTCATCCGAGGACAGGGACGTTTTTTTCTCTTTTCAAAAACTGTCTGATGTGATATAATCGTTATCGAATATATTTAGAAATTTAATCGTATATGAGAATCCAATGAGTTTCATCCATTGGAGTGTCAGAAATATGGGTGTGGCCGGAAGGAGAGAATTTTTCATGGATATGAAACGTGTATTTTTGAAGCTGAGCGGCGAAGCGCTTGCAGGCCCGAAGAAAACCGGGTTTGATGAAGATACGGTAAAGGAAGTTGCAAGACAGGTCAAGATTTCTGTCGATGCAGGTGTTCAGGTCGGTATTGTCATCGGCGGCGGAAACTTCTGGAGAGGACGCACAAGCGATGCGATCGAGCGCACACATGCAGACCAGATCGGTATGCTTGCCACGATCATGAACTGCATCTATGTGTCTGAGATTTTCCGCAATACCGGAATGAAGACCGAGATTCTGACTCCGTTTGTATGTGGAACGATGACGAAGCAGTTCTCTAAGGATCTGGCAAATCAGTTCTTCGAGGAAGGACGTGTCGTATTCTTTGCAGGTGGTACGGGACATCCGTACTTCTCTACCGATACCGGAATCACTCTGCGTGCGGTTGAGATGGATGCAGACTGCATTCTTCTTGCAAAATCGATTGATGGCGTATACGACAGTGATCCGGCCGTAAACCCGGATGCAAAGCGGTATGATACCATCCGTATTCAGGATGTGATCGATCAGAAGCTTGCAGTTGTGGATCTGACCGCATCGATCATGTGCATGGAGCACAAGATGCCGATGGCAGTATTTGATTTGAATGAGAAAGACAGCATTGCAAATGCAATGCAGGGAAAAATTAACGGTACGATTGTGACCGTAGACTAACTAACAGGAGGATGTTATGCAGGATCAGTTAAAGATTTACGAAGAGAAGATGGGAAAATCCCTGGATGTACTTCTGGAGGAGTATTCTTCTATCCGTGCAGGTCGCGCAAACCCGCATGTTCTGGACAAGATTAAGGTAGATTATTACGGAACTCCGACCCCGATTCAGCAGGTTGGTAACTTGAGCGTTCCGGAGGCTCGTATGATCGTGATTCAGCCGTGGGAGAAGTCCCTGTTAAAGGCAATCGAGAAGGCAATTCTGACCTCTGATCTGGGTATCAACCCGACGAACGATGGTCAGGTGATCCGTCTGGTATTCCCGGAGCTGACGGAGGAGCGTCGTAAAGACCTCGCAAAGGATGTCAAGAAGAAGGGTGATGCGACAAAGGTAGCAGTTCGTAACATCCGTCGTGATGCAAACGAGGCATTCAAGAAGATGGAGAAGGCTGGAGAGATCTCTGAGGACGAGCAGAAGACCGCAGAGGAGAAGATCCAGAAACTTACCGACAAGATGATCGTGAAGATCGATGCAGCAATCGAGGCAAAGACCAAGGAGATCATGACTGTTTAATTGCAAATGATCAAAGTGCAGGTGATCGTTTTGTGAAGAAAGGTCAATACGTATTTTAACAGGACAGGGGGAAATTCCTGTCCTGTATTTTTAGGGAGGAATATTATGGAAAACGATTTGCAGGGACTTGTTGTTCCAAAACATATTGCAATTATTCTGGATGGAAATGGACGCTGGGCAAAGAAGAGAGGACTTCCGCGCTCGATGGGACACAAGGAAGGCTGTGTGACCGTAGAGAAGACCGTTGAGATCGCAGCACGCATGGGTGTTGAGTACCTGACGGTGTACGGATTTTCCACGGAGAACTGGAAGCGCTCAAGCGAGGAGGTAGGAGCACTGATGCAGCTCTTCCGCTTCTATATGGTGCGCCTCTTAAAGACGGCAAAGGCAAACAATGTGCGCGTCAAGATGATCGGAGAGCGCAGCCGTTTCGCACAGGACATCATTGACGGAATCAACCGTCTTGAGGAAGAGACAAAGGATAATACTGGTCTGACTTTTGTCATTGCAGTCAACTACGGCGGACGCGATGAGATCACCCGCGCGGTGAGACGGATGGGAGAAGATTGCAAAGCCGGAAAGCTCGATCCGCAGGCGATCACGGAGAGCACGGTTGCCTCCTATCTTGACACCGCAGGCATGCCGGATCCGGACCTTCTGATCCGTACCAGCGGAGAACTGCGCCTGTCGAACTATCTGCTCTGGCAGCTTGCTTACTCCGAGATCTACATCACCGACTGTCTGTGGCCGGATTTTGACCGTGCAGAACTTGTGAAGGCGATTGAGGCATATAATAAGCGTGACCGCAGATTTGGCGGAGTCAAGCAGGCATAGGGAAGAGACAGGACATAGACGGAGGAGATTTCACGATGTTTACGAAAAGACTGATAAGCGGTATTGTTCTTGTCATCCTTGCAGTTCTGATTGTCGGACAGGGAGGAATCCTTTTGTATGCGACGACCGCGTTGATTTCACTGATTGGCCTGTTTGAGCTGTATCGGGTGATGAAAATTGAAAAAAATGTGCTCGGAGCAGTCGGATTTCTCTCTGCTCTGGCATATTATGGGATTGTCTGGCTGGAAAATGGGCAGGAGTATGTGATTTTGCTGGCAATCATCACGCTGATGGTGCTGATGAGCATCTATGTGTTCACGTTTCCGAAATATAAGACGGAAGAGATTACGGTGGCATTTTTTGGACTGTTCTATGTGCCGGTGATGCTGTCCTACCTCTATCTGGTGCGTGTGATGCAGGACGGTGCTTATCTGGTATGGCTTGTCTTTTTCAGTTCCTGGGGCTGTGATACGAGTGCCTACTGCGTCGGTATGCTGATCGGAAAGCACAAGATGACCCCGGTGCTGAGCCCGAAGAAGACGATTGAGGGCGGAATCGGCGGAATCGTCGGAGCAGGACTTCTCGGATTTATTTACGGAAGTATTTTTGGAGTGCATATGCAGGAATTTTCAAATCCGCAGATCACCTGTGCGATTGCCTGTGCGATTGCGGGAATGATTTCCCAGATCGGAGATCTTGCGGCATCGGCGATCAAGCGAAACCACAATATCAAGGATTACGGCAACCTGATTCCGGGACACGGTGGAATTCTGGATCGGTTTGACAGTATGCTGTTCACCGCACCGGCAATTTACTTTGCGCTGACGTTTTTAAAGTAACAGAAGAACGAAAATAATAAAAAGTAGTGAAAGTAACGGAAAGAACGGAAGAAAAGGAGAAAAAACCATGAAGAAAATTGCAATTCTGGGTTCGACCGGTTCGATCGGTACGCAGACCCTGGAAGTAGTGGAGCAGAACGGAGATATTGAGGTGACAGCGCTTGCAGCGGGAAGCAATATTGTGCTTCTCGAAAAGCAGATCCGCAAATTTCATCCGGTACTTGCCTGTGTCTGGGATGAGCAGAAGGCAAAAGAGCTGCGCACGGCAGTTGCAGATCTCGATGTGAAGATTGTCTCCGGGATGGACGGACTGATGGAGACTGCGACCCAGCCGGATGCAGAGATTGTCGTGACTGCGGTTGTCGGCATGATCGGCATTCGCCCGACGATCGCGGCGATGAAGGCAGGAAAGGATATTGCGCTTGCAAATAAGGAGACTCTGGTGACTGCGGGTCACATCATTATGCCTCTCGCAAAGGAACTTGGGGTAAAGATTCTCCCGGTTGACAGTGAGCACAGCGCAATTTTCCAGAGTTTGAACGGAGAGAGCGGAAATAAGATCCACAAGATTCTTCTGACTGCCTCCGGCGGTCCGTTCCGCGGATGGACGAGAGAGCGGCTTGAGGGGGTTCAGCTTGAGGATGCACTCAAAC
>NZ_JBNMIC010000043.1:0-19493 GCF_050873065.1 Brotaphodocola sp. | reverse complement strand
CCTATACTTGTTTTCAGAAAAAACAGTCAGGTCAGAGAAAATGTTCAAGAAAATATTCAGCAGGATCTGCGAGAGATTCCATTGGAATCCTGATTTTTTGGACAAGCAAGAGTTATTCTTGAGACCTGTTTTTGAAAGGAGAAGGGTCCGGATGAGAGAAGAAGAGAATTACAGTTACAAGACCCCGTCATCCCAGCTGGTGAAGATTGCGGAGATTGCTTCCCACTACAAAGGGAGACCGGAGATGCTGATGAAGGTGATTACAAAGGTTCAGAAGATTGAACCGGCGTTTTCCGCCTCGGTTGCCTCGGTGATTGCGAGAGAGATGGATATCCCGCAGACTCAGGTTTACAGTTTTGTCACGTTCTATGCGATGCTTTCCGTAAAGCCGCGCGGCAAATATGTGATCCGCATGTGCAAGAGTGCTCCCTGCCATGTGCGCGGTGCAAAAGAGATTGTCCGGGCACTCGAGGATCTGCTCCAGATCAAGATGGGTGAGACGACGGAGGACAGGAGATTTACGCTTGAGTATTGTCCGTGCCTCGGCGTGTGTGAGCAGTCACCGGCAATTATGATCAACGAGAAGGCTTACGTCAACCTGACGCCGGAGAGCGTCCGGGATGTCGTAAAGCGCTATATCCGTGGGGAGGTGTAAGAGATGGAAGAGCGACAGATTCTTTTGAGAAATCGCGGAAAAATCAATCCGAGAAAGGCTTCCGAGTACATTGCGACCGGCGGATATGAGGCATTAAAGAGAGCCCTCTCGATGAGCGGGGCAGAGATCATTGAGGAGCTTCGCCTTGCAGGCCTTCGCGGACGAGGCGGAGCAGGATTTCCGACTTTCCGCAAAATCCAGTTTGCCTACGACGCGCCGGGAGATGTGAAGTACATCGTCTGCAACGCGGATGAGGGGGAACCGGGAACAAACAAGGACCGCATTCTTCTCTCCTGTGATCCGTGTGCCGTGTTTGAGGGAATGGCGATCGCAGCAAAGGCAGTCAATGCCCATGTCGGTTTCATCTATCTGCGCGCCGAGTACGCATACCTCGTTCCGGTGCTTGAGGCGGCTCTCGAGTCTTCGAGAGAAGAACACTGCTTAGGAAACAACATTATGGGAAGCGGGTTTGACTTTGACATCAAGCTTCGCTCCGGTGCAGGCGCCTATGTCTGTGGCGAGGAGACCGCACTCTTTGAGTCGATTGAGGGAAAGCGGGGCGAGCCGAGATTTAGGCCGCCGTTTCCGGGTATCTCCGGCCTGTTTGGAAAACCGACGGTGCTCAACAATGTCGAGACACTCGCAAACATCGCTCCGATTTTTAGAAATGGCTGGCAGTGGTACCGCACAATCGGAACAGACAACAGCCCGGGCACAAAACTCTTTACGGTCTGCGGAAATGTCAAGCGCCGCGGTGTCTTTGAATTTCCGATGGGAATCAATTTAAAAGACCTGATCTACGAGGTCTGCGGCGGAATGGAGGAAGGACGGGAACTGCTTGCCGTGCAGACAGGTGGTGCATCTGGAGCGATTATCAATGCATCCCAGATCGACATGACGCTCGACATCGATCAGGTGTCGAATTCCGGCGGACGTCTCGGCTGTGGAACGATTCTTGTGATGGATGACCGCAACTGTATCATCGACATTGTGCGGAATAACCTCGAATTTTTCAAGGATGAGTCCTGTGGAAAGTGTACGCCGTGCAGAGAGGGCGGCACCCGTCTCTATCAGCTGATCTGCAAGATCGCGGAGGGGCGCGGAAGCATCAGGGACATTGAGACGATTGAAGATCTGGCGGAAACGATGCGTTTAACCGCACTGTGTGGACTTGGTCACTCCACAGCAGTTCCGGTGACGAGCAGCATCCAGAACTTTTATTCTTGTTATCTGCGCCATATTGACCGGGAATACTGCCATGTGTGCAGCGAGGAGGACGATGCGGTATGATTAATCTGACGATAGATGGAGAAGCGATTGCGGTAGAGGAGGGAACGACAATCTTAGAGGCAGCCAGAAGGCTCAATGTTCACATCCCTACGCTCTGCCATCACGAGGATCAGGCTGTCAAGGCAGTCTGCCGGATCTGTGTGGTCGAGGTCGAGGGACAGCGCCTTCTGCCGACGGCCTGCAGCATGCCGGTCTCAGAGGGAATGGTTGTAAAGACCGCATCCCCGAAAGTCATCAAGGCGAGAAAGAACATCATGGAGCTGATTCTCGCGAGACATCCCCAGGATTGTCTCGTCTGCTCCAAAAACGGAAAATGCCAGCTTCAGAAGGTCGCACGAGACTTAAATATGAACCGCCCGAACCGATATGAGCTTGATGTGAGGGAAAAATGGTTTGACGATTCATCCCCGTCGATTGTCCGCGACATGAGTAAATGTATTCTCTGCGGGCGCTGTGTCGAGGCGTGCACGAAGGGACAGGGAATCACGGTTATGGCAAAGGAAAACCGCGGATACGGCACAGCGGTTGTCCCGCCTTACGGAAAGAAACTCGTCGATACCTGCTGCGTCAACTGCGGCCAGTGTATTCAGGTCTGTCCGGTCGGCGCCCTCTCGATCCGCGACAATACGGACGAGATCTACGATCAGATCGCAAAGGGAAAACACGTTGTCGCCCAGATTGCTCCATCGGTGCGCATCACGCTTGCGGAGTCACTCGGATATGCGCCGGGCACAGTGACGACAGGAAAAATCATCCACGCAATGCGAAAAATCGGATTTTCCAAAGTGTTTGACTCTGATTTCACGGCAGATCTGACGATCATGGAGGAGGGAACCGAGTTCTTGAACCGCCTGAAAAATGGGGGAACGCTTCCGATGATGACATCCTGCTGTCCGGCATGGGTCAAGTACTGTGAGACTTATGGCTACGAACAGCTCTCGCATCTCTCGAGTGCAAAATCTCCCCAGCAGATGTTCGGTGCAGTGATTAAGACGTATTACGCAAAGAAGGCCGAGATCGACCCGAAGGAGATCTGCAGTGTCTCGGTTATGCCGTGTACCGCAAAGAAATTTGAGTGCAAGCGCTCTGAGATGTGTGACAGCGGCTATCAGGATGTCGACATTTCGATCACAGTCGAGGAACTTGCCAAGATGATCCGCACTGCGGGAATTCATTTTGACGATCTCGAGGATCAGGAGTTTGACAGCCCGTTCGGTCTCGGAAGCGGCGCCGGACAGATCTTTGGAACAACCGGCGGTGTGATGGAGGCAGCCCTGCGCACGGTCTATGAGGTTGTGACCGGCAAGACGCTTCCTCGCCTTGAGTTCGATCAGGTTCGCGGCACGGAGGGAATCCGCGAGGCGGAGATTGATTTAAACGGCATGAAAGTCCGCGTCGCAGTCGTTCACGGTCTGAGCAATGCGAGAAAAGTGCTCGATGAGGTCAAGGCAGGAACTTCCCCGTATCACTTCATTGAAGTCATGGCGTGTGAGGGCGGATGCATCGGCGGAGGCGGAAATGCACCGAAGACGCGCCGGATTCTTGCAGAGAGAAGACGCGCGATCTATGAGGAGGACAGAAATCTGCCGATCCGGAAATCCCATGAGAACCCGTATGTGCAGAGACTTTATGAGGAATTCCTCGGAGAGCCGCTCGGAGAGCGTTCCCACAAACTGCTTCACACGACGTATCACAGCAGAAGAGATCTGCTCCGATAAGAACAGAGAGAAAAATAGAAATAAGAACGAAAGAGGGGAAGAGAAGACAATGAATGAACGACAGCTGCGTTATCTTGAAACAATTGCAGAGCAGGGAAGCATTCAGAAAGCTTCCTCTCTGTTAAAACGGGATGCATCGACCTTAAACCGGGTTGTCCGCTCCGTCGGGGAGGAACTGGGAGTGACCCTGTTTCGCAGAAGTCACAGCGGTGTTGTGCCGACTCCGGAGGGGGAGGTTGTGATTGCGTTTGGAAGAAAGATCCGCGCGATCTTTACAGAGATCCGCACACTCGGAAATATGGAAACTTCCTATCTGCGGGAGTGGACGGACAGTGATGTCCGGTATCTGATTGAGATCCGGCAGCAGAAGAATATTTCCCGGGCGGCTGATGAACTTTTTATCGCCCAGCCGTCGCTCAGCCAGGCGGTGATTCAGATCGAGGAGAGTCTTGGCGTCTCGCTGTTTCTTCGAACAAGCGAGGGGGTTGAGGAGACTGCGGTGGGAAGCATCATTCTCGATCAGTTAGAGCAGATCCGGGGGCTTTCCCGTCAGATGAGGGTGGAGCTTGAGGCATATCAGCAGATGAAAAAGGGAATCTTGACAGTGGGGATCCCCGTAAACCTTGCTGCCTACGTGCTTCCGGCCGTGCTCCCGGAATTTTCGGAACTCTATCCGGGGATTCAGGTCAAGTTTCGCGAGAACAACTCTCTGGAGTTAGAGCGCCTTCTTTTTCAGAAAAAGGTAGATTTCTGTGTGATGCACTTTCAGGAGGAGTCACAGGGACTTCAGTATGAAAAATTTCTCGATGACCCGTTTTATCTCGTGCTTCCGATGAGCTGGCACGGCAGATTTCCATTTCAGAAGAATCAGCCGCTGACTGCAACACAGATTTCCCTGCTCGCACAGGAGCCGTTTATCCTTGTGGAGAGCAGGCAGAAACTGCGGCTTGTCGGGGATCAGATTTTAAGCCGCGCGGGAATCATTCCGGATGTGCGGTACGTCTCGAAAAGCATGGAGACGACGAAGCGCCTTGTTGCAGCGGGACTCGGGGCGACCTTCCTCCCGCGCTCGTATCTGACACTGTTTTCCGGGACGGAGGGACTTGAGTATTTCCCGATTGACCGGAGCATGCACGCGCTCTGGCAGCTCGTGGCGGCATACCGAAAAGAAGAAGAACTTCCGCTGAGTGCAAGAAAATTTCTTGAGATCTCCAAGCGGGAGATGGAAAAGGGACTGTGAGAGCAGTTCCTTTTTTCTTTGGATCGAAAATCATATAAACAAAAACGATAAAAATGTGCATAATTGATGCAAAAACGAAGAAAACAAGGATAAGATGTTAAAAAAGTGCTAAGAAAGTTAAAAAAGTCTTGTATCGTTTGTGAAAAATGCATGATAAAATAAGACCTATCAGGCCTGAAAAGTGAAAAACGTACAAGAGAGGAGAAGGGACTGTGAAAAAAACAGGGGGAAACAACAGTCACAAGAATCTTGGGAAAGTCCGCAGACAGACTGCTTCTGCAATGGCAGCGGTACTGACGGCAACGAGTATTCTTCCGAGTTATGCGTGGGCAGCACCGAAGGGAGCATCCAAGTATAACTGGTATATCATGGATACGGACGAAAATATTGACGATGAAGATGAGGACACCTATGCGACATCGTCAAACGCTTCGAAAGCGACAGCATCAAATGCATCATCTGGCAAGGCGACGGCGTCAAATGCGACTGCATCAAATGCAACGGCATCGAACGCACTTGCAATGGCAGTTCGCTCGTTTAACAGACCGGTTAAGTTTGTGGATGAAAACGGGGATGTGATTGAGGGAGATGAAAAGAACATTCCGGAGACATCTTCAAGCTACCCGTATCTGAGTCAGACGAGAGAGCGCACGAAGGGCGGAATTGATCTTTCGGATTACGGATATGTGGAAAATGAATATTTTCTTGCAGGAAATGCCAATGTTTATCAGGCACAGGGAAGCAAGCTTGCGACAAAGAGCGATGCAGATTATGTAGACCGCGTGATTGTTTTTAAACCGGAAAATCCAGATGATTTTAACGGAACGGTCTATGTGGAGATTCTGAATGCGAGCAGCGGAGTTGACCTTCCGGATATCTGGCGGAGAAGCTATGAGTATTTTATGCGGGAAGGGTGCATTTATGTCGGAGTGACTTCCAAGAGCGGAAATGTCGATGCACTGAAGAAGTTTGACAAAGATCGTTATAAGGCGCTCAAATGGACGAACAATGGAATTATCTGGGATATTCTTGGTCAGGTTGGCGCAGAGTTAAAGAGAGACGGGTCTACTCTCTTGTACGGAGAAGACGGGGATGGAGCAGATGCCTGCTATCTGATCGGTCAGTCACAGTCGGGATTTTATGTCAATACCTTTAACAATTATTTTGGAGAGGCAAACTATTTAGTCGATCCGGAATATGCCGATGCAATCGAGACAGGAGAAGATGTGGATGACCTCTATAAGGAGGGTGCAGATCACATCTATGATGGTATCTTAAATGTTGTCGGCGGCGCCGCTGCGATGCCGGTGGACATTGATAAGGGAAGCTTCCAGTTTGGCGCGCCGAACAAGGCATCCCGGATTCCGTTTATCCTTCTTGTCGGAGAGAATGATTATAACCCGAGTGTAGTCAGAAAGGATTCTGATGAGCCGGAAGTGGATATGTATCGTCACTATGTCTTTGCAGGCGGTGCACATTCAAGCAAGATCTTCCTCCCGGATATGAAAGATGAGATCCAGATGAAGGCGGGAAGACCGGCAGGAGACTATGTCGCATTCAAGAAAGATGCCAAGACGGGACGTCCGAATACGAACACCGATCTTGATATGGATGTGTTTGTCAATGCGGCACTGTACAATCTTGATGAGTGGGCAAACGGAAGTGAGGTGGCTCCTTACGGCCCGACGACTGATGAAGTCCACGGAAAAATGGTTTCTTCCGGATATTTCAGCATGTTTGTTCCGGAACGTGATGAAAATGGAAATATGGAAGGCGGAATCCGTTCTCCTCAGGTGAGTGTTCCGGTCGGAGCATATTACGGCGGGGCAAACGGAGCGTACAGCACCGATGGCGGTTCGATGGTCTACTTTGATGATGAGACGCTTGGGGATCTCTACACGGATCGGGAAGATTATCTGGAGAAGTATGCCGAGGCACTCGATGAGGCAATTGCCGAGGGATGGATCCTTGAAGAGGACCGTGAGCGCATGATGAAACATGCTGAAAATGAGCCGATTTTCGGAAATCCGGGAAGTGATGATGAAGAAATTGAGGATTCCATGAAGAGTGCTCCGACTGTCGCAGAGAAGAATCGTGTACAGCAGACAGCCGGAAATATTTCTTATACAGATTCCGAGTATCAGCTGAGCGGAAAGGCGAATGTGTATGGAATTCAGAGAGAAAACAGCCTGTATCGCCGCAGAATGTACCGCATGGATTACACAAACTATGCCCGCGTCTGTGTACCTGAGAATTTTAAGGGTGAGGTTGTGGTTGATCTGATTCTTGATGGAGAACAGGACAGAGATGTCTCCTCTTACATGAAGGCTGGAAAGGCCTATGTTGGAATCACGGCAGATCCATCTTCCGCAAAGACGAAGGGTGGAAACTGGGAGATTTTGAGCAACAATAAGGGCGAGACAAAGCGTACGGAGCTTGGACTCAGATGGGATATTATCAGCCAGACAATCACTGCTATTCGAGAGGGTGGTTTTGGCGAGGCAGTTTCCGGAGATGAGGACACGTTAAAGATCGTTCTTGGACTGGACAGCAAGGAGAGAGATCTTGTCTATACCTATCAGCAGATGTTTGAAAAATTCGATGCTTACTCGGTGCAGACGATGAGCCTCGGAAAGAATGCGAAACTGACTGCGATGAACGAGCTGGATCAGGCTCTGGCAGACAAGAAAACAGAGACCGGACTCTGGTCTTCTGTGATTCAGTATCAGGAGAATGGAAGCGGGGAACCGGTAATCGGAGCAACCGCAAAAGACATTATCGAGAAAGATGGAAAGTATTTTAAGGATTCCAATGGAAATGGAGTTCTGGATGCATATGAGGACTGGAGACTTGACGCGGAGACGAGAGCGAAAGATCTTGTCGCTCAGATGAGTATTGATGATAAGATTGGTATGATGTTCAACAATTCGAGAGGAATGGGCATCAATGCAAAAGAGAAGGATTCCACCGGACTTTTAGATGAGACGGAGAAGAAGGGAGATACCTCAATCTTTGGTCAGACGGAGACTCTTGGAACAACTGCAACGATCGAGGAACTCAAACTGCGTCATTTTATTCTGAGACAGAATCCGGAGCCGGAGGATATGGCAAGCTGGATCAATCAGATGAACTATGTGGCTGAGGGAACAGATCTCGGCATTCCGGTGCTTGTAAGTTCGAATTCCAGAAATGAGAACGGCCAGATGACATTCGGAATGAATGATGCATCCGGTGTATTTTCTACCTGGCCGGGTACGATGGGTCTTGCAGCGGCAGCGAAAGGAGATATTGCGTCTGGAAAGGATGCTTCTCTGATTTCCCAGTTTGCTGAGATCGGAAAGAGCGAGTGGGATGCCAGCGGTCTGAAAAAGGGCTACATGTATATGGTAGATACGATGACAGATCCGAGATGGCAGAGAACGTATGGAACGTTTGGAGAAGATCCGAATTTCATCGCAGACGCTGCAGAACGTCTTGTCGTTGGATTCCAGGGAAGCAGTGAGGGCGTACAGTCAGACGGAGTTGCGCTGACGATCAAGCATTTCCCGGGCGGCGGAGCGAGAGAGAATGGTTTTGATCCGCATTACAAACAGGGTCAGTGGAATGTTTACCAGACAGAGGACAGTCTTCGCAAGTATCATCTGCCGGGCTTTGAGGCAGCGGTGGATAATCATGTTTCCTCCATCATGCCGTACTATGCAAAACCGGCTCCTGACAAGAGTGAGCCACAGTACGATAAGAACGGCAAACAGCTGAATATGCAGCAGGTTGGATTTGCATTCAATAAGGAATTCATTCAGGGACTTCTCAGAGACCAGCTGGGCCATGAAGGATATGTCAACAGTGACAGTGGCATTATCAATAACATGGCATGGGGAGTTGAAAAACTGGATGTTCCGGAGCGTGCCGCCTATGCGGTCAATGCAGGAACAGACATCATCGGTGACACGAATGATGTGTGGTCCATGCGAGAGGCTTATGAGCGTTCGGCAGATGGAAGCAAGAGTGATTACTATGATACCCATGAGATTGCTTATGGTTTCACAAAGGACGAGGTAACTGTGACGGAGGAAGCTCTCAATCAGGCAAATGAGAGACTGCTGAGGGAAATGTTTGAGCTTGGCTTATTTGAAAATCCGTACCGTGATCCGGATGAGGCCAAAGCAACCGTGGACAATCCGGAAAACTGGGATGCGGCATATGAGGCACACCAAAAGTCCGTTGTCCTGCTGAAGAACAAAGAGAATATTCTTCCACTTAGTGAGACAAAGCTGAATGGAAAACGCGTTTATGTCGAGTATTTTGCCCAGAATGGCGGAAGTACCCAGACCGAAGCACTGAGAAAGAATTTAGAGAGCAAGTATCAGATGACGCTGACGGATGATTACGCAAATGCAGATTACGCAATTCTGTTTGTAAATCCGAGTTCTGGAAATTACTTCTCTGCAACAGCCGGATATCTGGAGCTTGATATCTGCGATGGAAAGACCGTTCACAATGTCGATGAGGAAGGTCGTCCAGTTGCGGCAACCCATGAGGAGACAACTCTCAAAGATGCAGGAAAGATTCAGACGATTGCGGATGCTGTTCATGCAAATGGCGGTAAGGTGATTACGAACGTCAACTTTACACTTGCATGGCTCCTTGGAAATGTGGAGCCGTACTCTGATGCAGTTCTGGCAGGATTTGATACCTATGCGGATGCAACGATGGATGTTATGACCGGCAAGTATCAGCCGAGCGGAAAAATGCCGATCACGCTTCCGAAGAATGACGATGTGATCGCTGTCAATGCGGATGGCGTCTGTGTTTCCAGAAATGATGTTCCGGGATATGCGAAAGATCAGTACATGCCGGAGAGCATGAAGGATGAGAATGGAAAAGCCTATGCATATCGTGACAGTGAGGGCAATTATTATGAGCTGAACTATGGCTTGACATATTCCTCTTCACCGGAGACTCCGGATGAGCCGAGCAAACCGGGCAAGCCAGAAGAGCCGGAGAAGCCAGAGAATCCGGACCATGGAAACACGGGTGATAATGGCAATGACAGCAACAGTGGTAACAGCGGAACAAACACCGGACATGGCGGCGGAAGCGGAAATGGAAGCGGAAGATCCCATGCGACTTCAACAGGAAATGTAAGTGCCTCTGTCATTGCTGTGGCAGGAGACTGGATGAAGAATGAACAGGGAAGCTGGACATTCAAGATGGCAGACGGAACGATGGCGAAGTCTGCATGGATTCCGACCAGTTGGAATGGTTCGATTGAGTGGTATTATTTCAATGAAGATGCGACCATGGCAGTCGGCTGGATTCACCTTGACGGACAGTGGTATTATCTCAGCGATGAGGAAGGAAATCGAGGCAGAATGTATACCGGCTGGCATGAGATCGGTGGAAAATGGTATTATTTCCATATGGAATCAGATGGAACCCGCGGCCGTCTCCTGACTTCGACGACAACTCCGGATGGATATAAAGTGGATGCAAATGGAGTCTGGAATAAGAACAAGTAAGTAGAGTAGTAAGCAGAGTAAATAGCGGATTTTAAAACCAGCTTTTGGTTGATGAAACAGATCAGCCAGAGGCTGGTTTTTGCTTTATAGGAAATTGTGTCCTGTGAAAGAAAAAATAATATCTGTCAAAAAAATTTGATAATAAGAAATTATCTTGAAAATTTACGTTAAAGTTTCTTAACAACCACAGAATCTTCACAAAGTTTATGCTACAATAAGGGCTCAGACAAAAATGAGTGCAGAAAAGACAGAAAAACAAAAAATAACTGCAAGCTGCACAAAAACAGGAAAATAAAAAACAGAGAGAAAGAAGGGAGTCAGGTTTGATCAGAGAACGGACAAAACTGCATGAAAAATTGCAGGAGGCACTCAGTGCGGTGCTTCCAATCATTGCGATTGTGCTTGTGCTTTGCTTTACAGTAGCTCCGCTCTCGCCGGGAATTTTGCTGTGTTTTCTGTGCGGGGCGGTAATGCTGATTGTGGGGATGATGTTTTTTACGCTGGGAGCGGAAATGTCGATGAGTCCGATGGGCGAACGGGTTGGATCGAGTCTCTCCAAATGCAGGAGCCTTCTGGCGCTGACGGCGCTTGCATTTGCGCTCGGTTTTGTGGTTACAATCTCGGAACCGGATCTTCAGGTGCTTGCCGGGCAGGTGCCTTCAATTCCGAATATGACACTGATTTTAGCGGTGGCTGGGGGAGTCGGAGTCTTTCTTGCGATTGCGCTGCTTCGTATGCTGCTTGGAATTGCACTTCCGCCGCTTCTCGTCGGATGTTATGCGCTCGTCTTTCTTCTGGCATTTCAGATTCCGAAAGATTTTGTCGGCGTTGCGTTTGACTCGGGCGGAGTGACGACAGGGCCGATGACGGTGCCGTTTATCCTTGCACTCGGAGCCGGTATCTCGGCAGTCCGCGGCGACCGCCATGCAGCCTCTGATAGCTTTGGTCTTGTCGCTCTGTGCTCGGTCGGTCCGATTCTTGCCGTGCTTCTTCTCGTGAAGATTTATCAGCCTGAGAACAGTACATATACGGTGACGCAGATTCCGACCGTCACAGATTCTGTGGAGCTTGCGAAAATGTTTGCCGAGGGACTTCCAGAATATCTAAAGGAGATTGCTGTTTCGATGCTTCCGATCCTTGGATTTTTTGGGATTTTTCAGATCCTTGTTCTGAAAATAGGAAAGCGTCCGCTCACGAGAATCGGGATCGGCCTTGTATACACTTATGTGGGGCTCGTGTTGTTTCTGACTGGTGCGAATGTCGGTTTCATGCCGGCGGGAACATATCTCGGTGAGGTGCTTGCGGGACTTTCGTATCGCTGGATTATCGTGCCGATCGGTATGCTGATCGGTTACTTTATCGTAAAAGCGGAACCAGCGGTCTATGTGCTGAATAAGCAGGTGGAGGAGATCACGGACGGAGCAATCCCGGCGAGCGCGATGGGCGCAAGCCTCTCGATTGGTGTGGCGTGTTCAGTTGGAATTGCGATGCTTCGCGTGCTCACAGGAATCCCGATTCTCTGGATTCTGATTCCTGGATATGGGATTGCGATTGGTTTGTCCTTCTTTGTGCCGAAGATTTTTACAGCGATTGCATTTGACTCAGGTGGAGTTGCCTCTGGTCCGATGACCGCAGCCTTTCTGCTTCCGTTAGCGCAGGGGGCGTGCAGTGCTGTGGGGGGAAATATTGTGCAGGATGCGTTCGGTGTGGTTGCGATGGTTGCGATGACTCCTCTTATCACAATTCAGATTCTCGGGGTGATTTTCCAGCTCAAGAGCAAAAAGGCAAAAGGAAGAGCACCGCTTCCGGCAGGCGCTACTGCATGGGATTTGATGGATGAGGATGCAATTATTGAGCTGTAAACGGGATTTTGAATGAGAATTTAAAATAAGAAAAGTGAGTGAGATAATGTGCAGGAGAGAGGTGAAATTAGATAGAATATGAGTGAACTGTGTATGATGATGACGATCACCAACCGGTCGATGTACCGGAAATTTCAGGATTTTTATCAGGAACAGGGACTGGCGGTTTCCTTTGGAACGGTCGGCCGCGGAACAGCTGCGAATGAAACCTTAAATCTGCTCGGACTGGAGAATGCAGAGAAAGCGCTGATCTGGTCGTTTGTGACAGAGCGCGTCTGGGAGAAGATCAAGATCGGACTTCAGACGAAAATGAGAATCGATCTTCCGGGAATGGGAGTGGCATTTATCATTCCGCTCTCAAGCATCGGAGGAAAGAGGGCGCTACAGTTCCTTACGGAAAATCAGAATTTTGAGAAAGAGGAGGAGTCGACCTTGAAGGATACCAGATACGAGTTGTTGATTGCGATTTCCAATCAGGGTTATACCGAAATGGTGATGGATGCGGCGCGGAGCGCGGGGGCATCCGGTGGTACGGTGATTCACGCGAAGGGAACGGGAATGGAGCGCGCAGAGCATTTTCTCGGAGTTGTGCTCGTTGCCGAAAAAGATGTCGTCCTGATTGTTGTCAAGAAAGAGCAGAAAAATGACATCATGCAGGCAATCATGAGAGATGCCGGTGTGAAGAGCAAGGCGGGAACGATCGTATTTTCTCTCCCGGTGACTTCGACTGCGGGAATGCGCCTGATTGAGGATGCAAAAGAGGAGAAGGAAGCGTAAGAAATAAAGAATACGGTAGTTCATAAGATTTTTGGGAGACCTTGTAGCTGTGTGTGGCAAGGTCTTCTTTTTGTGTTGGAATCTGTGTCAGAATCAGCGTCGGAATCAGCCTGCTTCTTGACGAAAGTCCATTGGAACGGTATACTTAATAGGCAATCTGAACAGAAAAAAAGGGGGCGCCTGAGAAATGTCTGTGGCATGGATCAGGAAAGGTAAGAGTCAAAAAACAAAACAGGAGTCAGACAAAACAAAAGCAGGCAGTTAGAACAGCCAATCAGAAATTAGAAAAGGAGGAGATATTTTTTATGACGAAAGCTTATGAGCGTCTTTTAAACTGCTACGAGTGTTTTAAGAAGAAAGTGAATTTCACCCCGAAGGTGGCACTGATCCTCGGTTCCGGTCTTGGCGACTACGCAGATGGAATCAAGATTGAGGCGACTCTCGACTATCATGAGATCGACGGTTTCCCGGTATCGACAGTCAGCGGACACAAGGGCCGTTTCGTGTTTGGCTATGTCAATGAGGTTCCGGTTGTGATCATGCAGGGCCGCGTTCACTACTATGAGGGATATTCGATGGAAGATGTTGTGCTCCCGACCCGTCTGATGAAGATGATGGGCGCGGAGATTCTGTTCCTGACAAATGCAGCGGGCGGAGTCAATTTCGACTACAAGGCGGGCGACTTTATGATGATCACGGACCAGATTGCAAACTTTGTGCCGTCTCCGCTTATCGGACCGAATATTGACGAGCTTGGTCTGCGTTTCCCGGATATGAGTGAGATCTACAATAAGAAGCTGTGTGAGATCATCCGCCAGACCGCAAAAGATTTAAACATTGATCTGAAAGAGGGCACTTATGTTCAGCTGACCGGTCCGAACTTTGAGAGCCCGCATGAGGTGAAGATGTGCCGGATTCTCGGCGGCGATGCAGTGGGGATGAGCACGGCGTGCGAGGCGATTGCGGCAAATCATATGGGAATGAAAGTCTGCGGAATTTCCTGCATTTCCAATATGGGATGTGGAATGAGCGACCAGCCGCTGACCCATGAAGAAGTCAAAGAGACGGCTGACCGTGTGGCTCCGCTGTTTAAACAGCTGATCACAGAATCCGTCACCCGCATGGGAAAGTAGGAAAAGCGGAAATGCAGAAAAAGTAGAAAAGGCAAGAATTAAAAATGATGAATCATAAATGCCCGAAAAGTCCTTTATTCTGGCATTTATGAAAAAGAAAATGGATATGGAAGAGGAAAACGAAAACAAATGGAACAGAGAGAAACTTTTGGATCAAGACTTGGTTTCCTGCTGCTCTCAGCAGGATGTGCCATCGGAATCGGAAATGTGTGGAGATTCCCGTATGTGACCGGACAGAACGGCGGCGGTGTGTTTGTACTGTTTTACCTGATCTTTCTGGCACTGATGGGAGTTCCGGTACTTTCCATGGAATTCTCGGTGGGACGTGCAAGTCATAAGAGTCCGGTAAAGGCATATCAGGCTCTTGAACGTCCGGGACAGAAATGGCATCTGCACGGATACGTTGCACTTTTCGGCAACTATATGCTGATGATGTACTACACGACTGTGGCAGGATGGATGTTTAATTACTTTTATAAGTTCCTGACGGGCGCATTTTCCGGTATGGATGCAGAGGGTGTACAGGGTATTTTTGGCGGAATGCTTGCAGACCCGGTACAGAATGTGCTCTGGATGGGAATCGTCATTGTGCTCGGCATCATCGTCTGTGCACAGGGACTTCAGAATGGCGTAGAGCGAATCACCAAGTGCATGATGACGGGACTTTTGTGCCTGATCATTGTGCTGGCTGTTCACGGAATGATGCTTCCGGGCGGTTCTGAGGGACTGAAATTCTACCTTCTGCCGGACTTCAAGCGCGCAAGTGAGGTTGGTATCGGAAATGTGATTGTTGCAGCGATGAACCAGTCCTTCTTCACGCTGAGCCTTGGTATCGGCGCAATGGCAATCTTTGGAAGCTATCTGGATAAGAAGAATACCCTTCTCGGAGAGGCAGTCAACGTCGGAATCCTTGATACCTTCGTTGCAATCATGGCAGGTCTGATCATTTTCCCGGCTTGCTTTGCCTTTGGGGTAAATCCGGACAGCGGTCCGAGCCTGATCTTCATCACCCTGCCGAATGTCTTCGCATCGATGGCAGGCGGACGGATCTGGGGAAGCCTGTTCTTCCTGTTTATGGCATTTGCAGCATTCTCCACAGTAATCGCCGTGTTTGAGAATATCATCGCCTGCGACATGGAGATGCTTCACATTGACAGACGGAAATCTGCGCTGATGAATCTGGTGCTGCTGTTTGTCCTGTCTCTTCCGTGTGCACTTGGATACAACCTGTTGTCCGGTTTTGCACCGATGGGCGCCGGAACCGCAGTGCTTGATCTGGAGGATTTCATCGTGAGCAACCTTCTGCTCCCGTTAGGCTCTCTTGTCTATCTTTTGTTCTGTACCTGGAAACTTGGCTGGGGATACGACAATTATCAGAAAGAGGCGAACCAGGGCGCAGGTTTAAAGACGCCGAAGTGGATGCGCGCCTATGCAAAATATGTGCTTCCGGTGCTGATCGTTCTGCTGTTTTTACAGGGAGTGCTGTAACTTAGACTTTTTTATTTTCGTCTGGGAGGAAAAGAATTATGATTCACTATTGCATTTTTGATCTGGATGGAACGCTTTTAAATACGCTCAAGGCTTTAAATTACACGACAAATCTGGTGCTGGAGCATTTCGGCTATCCGCCGGTGGGCGAGGAGCAGATTCGCCAGTTTGTCGGAGATGGCTACAAGTGTCAGATGGAGCGGGCTTTGCGTTACAGCGGAGATGAGAAACTCGAACACTATGAGGAGAGTTTGGCTCTGTACACAGAGCTTTTTGCAAAGCATTGTCTGTACGAGGTCAAGCCATATGAGGGAATCCCGGAACTTCTCGAGGAGCTGAAAAAGCGGAATATCCGGATTGCAGTTCTTTCCAATAAACCTCATGCCCGCACAGTCGAAAATATTGAGCATGTGTTTGGAAAAGGTTATTTTGACTATATTGCCGGAGAGCAGCCCGGAGTTCCGAAAAAGCCGGATCCGGCAGGTGTTCTTCGAATTCTGGACGCTTTTGGCGAGACACCGGAGCATGGACTCTATTTTGGGGATACGAACACCGATATGAAGACCGGACTTGGGGCAGGACTTACAACCGTCGGTGTGAGCTGGGGATTCCGCCCGCGCACAGAACTCGAATCGTTTCATCCACAGTATGTGATTGATCATCCGGGCGAGGTCATTGAAAAGATCCTGCCGGAGATTTCTCCCGAGAATGCGAAAGAAATAATTAAGTAATAAAAAGTAAATGATAAGCCGTAAAAAGAAGGCGCTGATTGTCGCGAAAACGACAGCCAGCGCCTTCTTTTTATCCGTACAGTTCCCCGATTCCAGATACGCCCACATAAATGTGAGAAATCTTGTACCAGGTTGAAAAATCTACCACTCCCGTCTGGGGAAGACCGAAGATCGACTGAAAGCGCGAGACGGACTCGGCCGTTCCCGGACCATAGATGCCGTCGGTGCTCACACGCGGGATTGCAGAATACACGGTCGCGATCGCGTCGAGCTGTTCCTGAAGCTGCTGAACTTTCTGGCCGGACGCGCCGATTGTCAGCTCATACCCGGGCCAGGAAGCAGGGATTCCGGAGATTTCTTCCGCGGTGTTGATATAGATGCTGTCCCCGTAGAAGCGGCGCAGGATCTGGATCGGATTGTAACCGCGTTCTCCGAGATCGCACGATCCCCACTGTGTCATCCAGCCGCGCTGGAGACACTGGACCTGCCGCCCGTCACAGTACTGGGTCAGAATCGGCTGTTTGACTCCGGGACGCGACAGATAATTGTCGAAAATCTCATCGACAATCACGGAAATGCTTTCATAAATATTTCTCCCGTAGATCCACTTGTGGTCGAAAGCGGTCGAGGAAGTGATTGTGAAATCATAGCCGCGGTTGCGGTAATGTTCTGTGTAGACGCGGTTCAGCGTAAAACTCATGATCGCGAGAACATTGGCGGTGATAGCTGCCTGGGGCCAGGTTGCATAGATCTCACTCGAAGCCACATTTTTGATGTAGTCGCGGTAAGGAACATAGTAATCGCGCGCAGAGGAATCCGTCGGCACTCCGTCATGGACAACGATCGTCTGGGGCACGACAACACGGCTGAGCACAATCTCCCCACTCTCATTGACTGGCTGAATCTCTGCCTCGGCAATCTTTGGGGGATAGGTGCCGTAAAGCGTGTGGTCGGGAATGATGACGGGATTTTCCAAAGGAGCAGGATCACCTTCCGATTCCATCTGCACAGGCTGGATCGCAAAGGCATCGGGAAGAACCTCGCATCCGCGGATCGTCACACTCTTAAATCCGGCAGCAGTGATGCGGATGTTGTAGTTGGCGTAGGGCTGTGGGCTTTCTGGTGTCAGACTGTATTCGAGCGGAGGAGCGGCGAGGCGCAGAGAATCGGTCTGACCGGAGGAATCCGTCGTCGTCTGTTCAATAATCTGGTCCGGTGCATCCGGCATGGACAGCGAAACCGTGGCATTCGGGATCGGAAAACGATTGTCCGAGCGAACCGCCTGAATCTGGAGTGCACCAAATGCGCTTAAGTCCACCTGAGCGGGTGGCGGTGTTTCCTGAATCGTCAGTGTCTTTTTGTCAAGTTTTCTGTCGAATCTCCTGAAATTTTTTCCGCACTTTCTATTTAAATCTTTCAAGTTCATGAAAAATCCCCATAAATCTGATTTTCATTATCTCTTTAAAATATGTAGAAACACCTTCAAAGATTCCGAAATCTGAGGAGATTTTACTTCCCTACAATCCACCGAGCTGGTCGAGCATCAGGAAGGCAAACTGTCTCTTGTCGGGATCAAGTTTCTCCCAGCGGTCGAGGATCTGCTTCTGCTCGCCGGTGAGATCCGGATAATTTCCGCTCTCTGCAAAAAACTGTGCCACAGAGATACCGAATGCCTCGCAAATCCGATTGATGGTCTCGACAGACAATGTATTCTGTTCCCGTTTCATTTTGGAGAATGCAGATTGAGAAATTCCTGTCATCTGAGAAAGGCGATACTTGGTGATTCCACGCTGACTGCACAATTCATCAATGCGTCCGATAATATCCATAAATCCCCCTCCATTTCATCATTTTGTAGAAAAACAAGATTCTTTAGATGTTTATATTGTAAATGGAAGTTGCGGAAAGTTTTAGTAGTCAGATAAGCAACTAAATACTTGTTGAAAATTGCCTTATACATGCACTTATTGTTTCTACATCTTTGGAACTTTTGTTGCGATGAAAAATAGATTCTGGATAAGAGTGGAAAGAAAGCGATGATTGAATATAAGAAAGTACTTTACTTTCTAAAAATAAAGTAGTAGAATGTCGACAGGAAAGTGTGTGCAGGTGAAAGAGAGTGCGATGGAGGATGATGATGCAGGAAAACACCGCGAACTGGTATGCGATTCGTTTAGAAGGACAGGATCAGGAATGCAGAATACTGGATTATTGTCAGGCACTCGGGAAAGATCTTCTGAAAGATGTATTCTTTCCGAAAATCCGATATTTCAAAAAATATCAGGGGGCCTGGCATGAGGAGGAAAAACTTCTTTTTCCAAAATACTTCTTTGTAGTGACTGATCAGATAGACCAAGTGTATAAACTTTTTCAAAAAGCCCCGAAACCCGTTGAGATTCTTGGGACAGGGGACACGCCAGTGGAACTCTCCGATGATGAAATCCATCTTTTAGACAAATTGATGAACCATAGACACGAAATTGAAATGTCAACGGGACGAATCTGCGATGGGCGTCTGGAAGTTTCTTCCGGTCCGCTTAAGGGAATGGAGAGCATGGTTCGAAAGATTGACCGCCATAAACGCATGGCAGTTATCAGAACGCAGATGCTTAAGAGAGATGTGGAGATGCAGGTGGGGCTGGAAGTGACGGAGAAGAGTTAAGAATTGTAAAAACTCAAGTTGATGCGAAGAGGCAAAAAGTGGAGAAAATTATGAAAAAAAAATTTGCGATTGCGATGTTTGGTCATAAGAGGCTGACCAGGGAAGGCGGCATTGAGATTGTCGTAAAAGAACTCTGTACGAGAATGGCACAGAAGGGATATCAGGTGACCTGTTATAACAGGTCGGGTCATCATGTGAGCGGTGCAGAGTATGATGGCAACACAAAAACAGAATATGAGGGAATTCGTCAAAAGTCTGTTCCGACAATTGAGATGAAGGGGTCTGGAGATATAATAGGGTCAACCAAGAAATACCACGATAACTAAAGGGTTTTGACGGCTCGACTCGTTCAACAAAAGTGTTTATTTGCTGATGGGAAGCGGAGAAGCTGAAATCCAAATGTTATATGTGGGAGGTT
>NZ_JBNMIC010000042.1:0-20297 GCF_050873065.1 Brotaphodocola sp. | reverse complement strand
CATTGGGATAGGGCTTTGTGAATAGCCATAAGCCACTTATCGTAGTCTTTCAGAAACCACGCCTGATAGCGTAGGAAACGGAGACTTCAGACGTGGTAATTCATTCGACGGAATTTTTTATTTTTGTATGTTTTAGTGCCCGTCAGTTGCTTCTCTGTTTACAAGCCTGGCAATATTTGAGAAACCGGCACGTCTCTCATTTTTTGATCTCCAGTAAAGCTTATCAAGCGTTTCACAGAAAGATTTTTTCTCTTCTGGGGAAAGTTCTGCTGTCAGCCATTCATAAAAAAGCGATTCAATTTGAGCTTTGGAGTTTTTCAGGTCATCGGCTTTTGCCGTCGCAAAAAGGAGCTGGCTTCGCCCATCCTCCGGATTTGGTCTTCTTTCCAGGTATCCCTTTGCCTCTAGGCTTGCCGCCCTTCTTGCTGCTGCGCCTTTATCAATTTTCAACGTTTCTCGTACTTTCGTCTGTGTGATTCCCGGATTATGGCGTACAAGATGAATGAAGTCAAATTCCGCCGTTCCGATTCCCTCTTCTTTCATCGTCTGTACGGTAAATTTTGCTACTTCCCGTGCAATCTTTGTAATTTTTCGTTCCGTCTGATCCATTGTGATTTCTCCTTTTCCTCTTATTTAATTCGTTCTTGTCTGTTCTTATCTGTCTCTATATTGGTTTTTGTATAATTCAGAGTGGATATCTTCCTCCTCTATAGGTAGGGGTATCATAAACTTTCTCAGGAGGGGAGAAAGTTTTTAGTTAGTTGTATCTACAACTATTTTAGATGATACTACAACTAATTTCAATTGTCAAGATTCGGCAGTTTGAGATGTTTGATATTCTTTTGATTAAGTTTTTTGGAGGTTAGGTAATGAATTTTTAGGAAAATTTAATGTTTGGTTTGGAATTATGATTTGGGAGAGTGAAGTGTGTTTTTTTGTGTATATATTTATTACATAGAACGTAATTAAACATTTTTTTGATACATTCAACCCTCAAAAAAATGTGATTTATACCAAAGATAAACCAAAATTAATAAAAAAGGCTTCAAAAACCGGTTTCTGTACTCTCGCACTCTCATCTTCCAGCTTTCAAAGCCTTTTTCTTTAATTTTCTTTAAGCCTCTTTAATCTTTAACTTTTCGTTTTGTCCATGCAGATTTTCAAGTTATTTCGTTTTAAAAATCACACAGACCGGACTCTCCGCCTCGATCTCGGTTCCGCTGTATGAAAGCATTCCCGTGTCCGGATCAATATCCATCAAACAGATCGTGTCCGTCAGTTCATTTGCTGCAAGAAGCTGTGTTCCCTCCGGATTTCTCGTAATAAACCGCGGCTGCTCTCCTCTCGTCTTGATGTTCTGCAGATATGTCATGTGCCCATTTTCCTGCTCAAGTCCAAAAACCGTCACACTGTCATGTTTCCGGTTGGAAAGATACAGAAATCTTCCATCTGATCCAATCTCAATCGCACTCGCCCATCCGTCTCCCGGGAAATCTTCCGGAAGCGTTGTCAAGATCTGTTTCGGATCAAGATGTCCATTCTCCTCATCAAAATAATAACAAGTTACCGTACTGTCTTTCTCATTCAGACAATAACAAAATCGGTTATTCGGATGAAAGACACAATGTCTCGGCTCGGATCCGCTTCTTCCTTTTATCAGAAATGTTTCCTCCAGATCACCTTTCTCCGAGTCAATTCGGAACACTGTAATTTTTTCCACTCCCTGAAGACGTCCCTGAGACGGAACGAGAAGCCACTTTCCGCTCCTGTCCTGACAAACCTGATGCGGATGAGAGATATAACCGGGTCCACCATTTCCAGAAATAAATTTCAACTCTTTGATCTTTCCGAGAGAGCCATCCGCCTCAATCGGAATCACAGAGACACCGCCCGTCTGTAAGTTCGCCACAAACAACCATTTTCCGGTCCGATCAATTGTCAGATGAACAGGATTTGTTCCGTGAGTCTCTGTCGTATTCCGGTAAGTGAGCGTTCCATCCTCTCCCACCACATATGAGCTGACCTGCGCAAAATCTCCATGAATCGCATACAATCTATCCTGTTTCTCGTTGAGACAAAGATACGATGGATTTACCTGTCCCTGCGCGATCTGCTGCAGACTCCAGATGCCGTCTTCCACCCGATATACACGAATTCCTTTTCCTCTCGCCTTGCGCTCTTTCGTCGTCCGGCATCCAACATATGCATAATAACAACTGCTCATCGTATTCCGAATCTCCCTTCTATTTTTCTATTTCCTGTTCCATCATTCTGCATTATGGTTTTCATTTTCCATTTTTCATTAATCTGTCTGACTTTTTCATCATCTTGTATTTTCTGTATATCTTCCACTCTGGAATATCCCCCAGCTGTGATTCTTCACTATCCGACTAATCCCAGAATTCCAACGAGACTTAACACAAAGACAATCGCAACCACCCCGGCAGACAGCGCAAACAGGGTTCCAAACATCTTCTGCTGTTCTTTCTCATCGCATCCCGTTTCCTGTGCGTAGCTCGCCATAATCAGGCTTCCTCCCGTCGAGAGCGGGCTGATTCCTGCAACAGTTGCGCTGCATACAATCGCGCTCACCATCTGCACAATCGAAGCGCCGCCGACCTGCTGTGCAATCTCCGGAACCGTCGGAATCAGAGTTGGGAATACCACTCCATTTGCACTTGAGAACCAGGACATCAGTCCTCCGGTAAATCCCATGATCGGTGCTGCCGTTCTGGAAGACATAAATGAAGCTAAAATTGATGCCAGAAGGTCAATACCGCCCATTTTCTGCGTAATATTCATCAGGACATTCACGCCTGCGATCAAAATCAGCACACTCCACGGAATCATTTTTAATGCTGCCTTCTCATTTCCCGCTCCAAGCAGCATCAGTACCAGAGATAACGTCAGACAGATCAGACCTACATCATAGGAGAATCCGACAACCATAACCACCATAATGAGAAGTGCCGCCAGACTGATCATCTGGTTTCGATCAAAATGATCCTTTGTCTTATCAGAAGTGTTTGAAACAGTTGCCCGAATCTTATAACCACCAAGCACAACGTAAACAACAATCGCACAGATCAAATTGGAAATGGATACTCCAATGAAAATCTGGTTTCCAAGTCCCTCAATTCCCATTTCCGTCAGCAGATCAGAGACAATAATTCCGGTAAGAGCAATCGGTGAAGCCGTTCCCCCAACAGCTCCAAGAATCGCCATGACACCCATCAGAATCGGACTGACATTCATCTGAACGGACAGAGAAACCGCAAAAATAACGGTTACTGACTGCACGCTGATCGCTCCCGGTCCCGCTGCCGACAATACAAAACTCACCACATACACAATAATCGGCACAAGAAACGTATTCTTTCCGCAAATACCGATCAAACGCTTCGAGATCTTTTCCAGTGTTCCGTTCTGTTGAAGCAGACTGAAAAACAACATGGTTCCCAGCAGCGTCGCAAACAACTTATACGGAAAACCTTTGTAAATATCACCTGCGCCTAAACCACCCAGTTTTCCAAGAATGAGAGCAAGTCCAAAACACACTACGCCCACATTCATCTTTTTCGTAAACCCCAGAACAATTGCCCCGACAAGGAACAACAATGCAACAACCTGTAAACCCATCTTCTTCCTCTCCTTTGCTCATTCTGCACATTCATTTCAGCTTATGATTTTTCTGTCCCAACGCGGAGTTTTACCTGTACATATTTTACAACTCCTTTCTCTTTTTTCTCCGTTATTTGTTATGTTTTTTGATATTTTCACTATACGCCTTGTCTGTTATAAAGTAAAATGGTATAATTTTATCATTATCAATAACTTTTTAGAATGTAACAGAATTGATGGAGTATATGATAACTGACGATAACTGAGCAAAGATAAAAAAGCAAAAAAAAGAAAGGCTGATTTTATTTCTTATGAACGAAAAAGATTACGAACTTCTCTTAGACTTAAATGAGACGAAAAATATCACAAAGACTGCACAGAAACTTTATATGACCCAGCCCGCCATCACCAAGCGGATTCAGAAAATGGAAGAAGAACTGCAGTGCACCTTATTTTTGCGCTCCAAAAAGGGCATCCTCTTCACTCCTGCCGGAGAGCAGATTCTTCCCTATGCCACAGAAATTCTCGCAAACAGCAGAAAACTCAAAGAACAGGTTCTGATGTCCCAAAATCAGATCTGTGGAACGATCCGCCTTGGCTCCTCCCTGAATATCGCGCACTACTATCTCCCGCCGATTCTGAAATCTTACACGGACACCTACCCCCTCGTCGATGTACAAATCACAACCGGGCAGAGCAAGCATCTGTTTCAGCTTTTAAACCGGGATGAGATCTCCATCGCAATCATCCGCGGGCACTATGCATGGGACGAAGCCTGCCAGCTGATCTCCACAGAACCGATGTGCCTTGTCTGCAGCAAAGAAAATCAGGGGAAGGCTCTGACCGATTATCCCTATATCGGCCGCCATACCGATGCAGACTTGAGCGCCCGCATCGACCGTTGGCTTGTCGCGCACAATCTCGCGCATCTGCGTCCCCACATGTGGATCGACAGCATTGATGCCTGCAAGGAGATGGCGCGGTACGGGCTTGGCTGGTGTATTCTTCCCAAAATCTGTCTGAATGACTTCGACGGCTACATCGAAGATCTCTATATGGAGGACGGCTCACCATTTCTGCGAAGCACTTACGTTCTTTACAAACACCTTTATGCCGAACTTCCACAGGTACAATTATTTTTGGATATGCTGATTGCCGATGCCAAGCGCAAAATCCTGCCATAAACCATAAATTTGACGGCTTTCCGCCATCTCGCCATCTTGCCATCAAATTACCCGGAATTTCTTCCACACTCCGGACTTTTGTCTAAGCGCAAAAAGAATGCCCCTGACGGACCAGTCCAGACACATCGCAAATGCAATTCCGATGACTCCCCAGCCAAGCACAATGCCAAAAAATACGGAGAAGATCAGGCGCACTCCTATGGTTGTAAACAGGGACATTGCCGTGGTAAAGCGAACATCTCCAACTGCCCGGAGTCCCTTTCCGAGCGGATCTGCAAATGGAAACGCCACTGCATTGAAAAGATTGTGGATCAGGACCAGAAGAATTGTCAGGCGCTTCGTCTCCTCCGCAAGCGCATAGAAGGACATCATAACCGGAGTCAGGGCAAAGATAAATCCATTCCAAAGTACGGCAAATCCCAGAGTGATCTTCATCAGTTTCTTAAAATACCAATCTGCCTGCTCGGTATCGCCCGCTCCCATACATTGGCCGATCACGGTGATAAAAACCGGCCCCATCGATACACAGACAAGCGCAGATATCGACCAGATGCTCTGTGCAACGCCGTTTGCCGCAATCTGATAGGTTCCAAACAGGGCAACCACACTGGACAGAGCCACTTTCACAAGCTGAAAGACGCCGCTCTCCAGGCCGTTCGGAAGTGCAATCCGCAAAATTTTCTTTTGCAGTTTTCCGTCTATCTTTAAAATCCATGATTTCTGATACTGTACCGGATTTCTTGAAGAAAAACAGAGAGCTGTGATCACGACGGCTGAGAACGTTCTTGAAATCAGGGAAGGCCATGCAACCCCTGCAATCCCCGCGTGAAGCCCAAACACACCGATACAGTTTCCCACAACATTGATGACATTCGAGAGAAGCGACAGATACATCGTCGTGCTCGTCTTTCCAAAGCTGCGGTAAAGAGCGGCACCTGCATTGTAAATAGCGAGTGCCGGATAAGAATACGCAGAAATCCGCAGGTACGTCACGCACGCGGACATGACATCATCCTCGACTTTTCCGAACATCAGCCTCATTATGGATTCATTTTTCCAGAGAATGACTGCGGAGAGAATCGTGGAAAACAGGACAGAGATCGTCAACAGCTGAGTCGCCGACTCTCCCGCATGATCCTTTTCCTGTCTTCCGATATACTGGCTGATCACGACGGCTCCGCCGGATGCAAGGGCAGTAAACAGATTTAAAAAAATGGTGTTGAACGAATTGACGAGCGAGACTCCCGATACTGCCGACTCCCCGACAAATCCGATCACAAATACATCTGCGATTCCCACCAAAGCCATCAACAGCTGCTCAAAAAAAAGCGGGATGATCATTTTTTTCAAATCCTGATTGGAAAACATCTTCTCTTTCATGCCTTACTTACCTCGTCCCCTTGCATCCTTCTTACCTATCTCTTACTTATCTCTTTCTTATCTCTTACTTATCTCTTTCTTATCGTTTTTTCATCTTGTTTATTCTTATTTTCATTTTGTTTTCATTTTGTCTGACTTCTTAATCTTAGTCTTATCTGGCTTTTTATTCCAGGCCAAGGCCATTTACCCATTCAACGATTGTGCTCTGGGTATCACTGCCGCTAAATCGCTGTCCCTTGATCCAGACAGCACCGTTCGTCAGCTTTTCTAACTCCGAAGCACTCGAACCAATTCCACTGCTCGCAGAAGTGCAGAACGGAACAATTGTTTTTCCAGAAAAGTCATAACTCTCCACAAATGTACTCATAATTCGCGGAGCATTTCCCCACCAGATCGGATATCCCAGAAATACCACATCATACTGATCCATATTTTGTACAGAAGCTGCGATTGCAGGGCGGGCTGACGCATCTTTCATCTCGACACTGCACCGACTATTTTCATTGTTGTAATTCAGATCATCTGCCGTGTAAGGCTCTGTGGGAACAATCTCAAAGAGATCTGCATGCAGATCTTGTGCCAGATTTTCAGCCACACCCTTTGTCGTATTCGTGGCTGAAAAGTAAGCAACAAGCACGTTGCTGTTGCTCTCCTGCTTCAGCTCTCCGCTTGTCTCCCCTGCACGCTCACTGTTTATAGTGCCAGCAGTAGCAGCATTCTCAGATTTTTCTGCACCTGCTGCACCCGCATTCTCTTCTCTCGCAGTTTCTGTACTCGTTTTAGCCGCTGCGGCCTGACTTCCACTCGCACCACAGGCGGTAAGAGAAACTGCCATCATAAGTGTCATCAAAACAGAGATACCTTTTTTCATCATTTTCCTCCTATTCCTTTCTAACAGCTCT
The DNA here is from genome assembly GCF_050873065.1 of Brotaphodocola sp. GTDB lineage: Bacteria > Bacillota > Clostridia > Lachnospirales > Lachnospiraceae > Brotaphodocola. The sequence goes on along the minus strand of NZ_JBNMIC010000042.1, from coordinate 13,210 downwards.
TAATAAAACAAAAAAAATGTAGATACGTCATATGACTGTACCTACATTTTAAAGCAATTTTGAATCCAAGTCTAATACTTACGTGATATTTCCTCTCATGCCTTTTCGGCATATCTCGAACGTCAAAACTGACTTGTGTAATGCTTTTTGATAAAATTCCAATCCATAATCAGGACATAAAATACTTTTCCGTGGCGACTGTTTTCCACAATTCTTCCGTGATCGAGTACCTGAACAAATGTTCCATCTGCCTTTTTCAGATGAAAATAAACGTAATCGTTAAAATTCCCCTCTTCTATCTGCTGCCAGATCCCCTGTTCTACCGATTTTTGCTCATCCTCCCGAATCAGATTGCGAAAACTCTTTCCGGTATACGCAAGCAATTCCTCCATCGTTCTGCATCCCGTCAGCTCAATCATTTCCCGATTGGCAAACAAAATTTCATCTCCCGTTTTATCTGCCTTATAGATGATAAAAGCTCCCGGCAAATTTTCCGAGATATCCTTGAGTGCAAATCCAAGCCGCGTCCGAATCTCTGTCCGAAATCCACTCTCATATTCCAGGCAGCCATTTTTTCCGCGCAGTTTCACCTCATAAAGCGCAGAATCTGCGCATCGGAAAAGTTCCACATACGTCCTTGCATCACGGGGATACTCCGCATATCCAAGTGAAATATAGAAGGTATGGGATTCTCCATTATAGGGAAATGAGCGCTCCATCTTTGTGAATTTTCCAATTCCATACTTCACCTCCTCACAGGTGCAATCCGGCAGGAAAATGCAGAACTCATCTCCTCCATTTCGGCCAAGCACTGTTTTTTTCGGGAAAAAGTTCCGCATTCCCTCAGCCAGAATCTGCAGGGCAAGATCCCCCGAAGCGTGTCCATACATATCGTTGATACATTTGAAATCATCGACATCAAACTGCGCAATTACACAGGATTTCTTCGGATACTGTCTCAAATACTGCATCACCCGCTCATCAAATCCGTGACGATTGTAAATTCCAGTCAGTGCATCCGTCACAGCAAGTTTTTTAAACTTCTTCCGGTGATCATTCAGAATCAGAAGAGCGCTTGTGAGTACCGTCAGCAGCATCACGATCAACATTCCTCCGGCGAAAACTTCCGTGGAATATCGGCTGCTGATCCAGCCATCTTTCGGCGAAATCTCTAACTTCCATTGATTTCCTCCCATATCAAAGGCGTAGGATATCGGATCAACAAGCTCTCCCCCGGAACTGTCCACCTCTTTGTAAGTTGAACTCCACGGGGTTGCTGTCTTTGAGAGCCTGTACTCATATCCGAAATCAACAAGGGATTTCATCGAATTTGCAAAAATATCGGGCACCCGAATGATCACAATCGCAAATCCCCAGAATGTGCTCTTTCCCTCTTCATTTTTCAGGTACACCGGCTTTCTGACCGCAATTCCAGATCCGCCCTGTTTCAGCTGAAACGGTCCCTGCATCACAAGCACATGATTATTCTTGGCATAACGCGAGATCTGCCCGCGATCTCTGTCATTCAAAAGATCAATCTTGCCCGCCTCATTTCCCTCTTCCGGATAAATTTCCGTCACAATACCATCCGGGGCAATCTGGATACTCTGGATGTCATCCGTCATCATATCCTCTGCAACCTGAGAGAACTTTTCTATTTTTCCAGATTTACTTACAAGAATCTGCTCCAGGGTTCCGGTGACACTCACTCCTGTCAGGATATCCGTCTGCATCCGTTCCGCATACGTCATCGCGTTCAGATTCGCATTTATCCGGCTCTGCTCCTGTTCATTGCTCCGTATGCTGCACATGGTAGCGCCCAGAATCCCCATTCCGACGAGAAACACAAGGAAAGGCAGAATTATCTTTTCTTTTATCATTCCACGCATTTTGTACACGTTCACTTCCGTTCTTTGCTTTTATGTCCTGTTTATTATTTATCGATCATCGTTACTATCTTAAATCGCACGCGCACACTTGTAAAGCAGAAAAAACAGAAATTCCCACGGGCAAAAAACGAAAAACCAAAAAGGAACCGCTGCCACCGGCAAATTCAGCGGCCCCGTGTATCTTTCATCAAATCAAATGAAATCTTGTCCATTTCTGTGAACGGTATCTCTGGATAAAAATAATTCCCCGAAAGACAAGATCAATGCTCATTCCAAGCGCAATTCCGATGACTCCCCAGCCAAATACCAGACCAAACAGGGCAGAAAAAAGAAGTCGCGCAAAAATCGTCAGACTGATCGAGACCAGCATCGTGAATTTCACATCTCCCGCTGCGCGCAGTCCATTTCCGAGTGATCCCGCAAACGGGTAAGCCAGCGCATTAAAAATGTTGTTGATCAGAACAAGCCAGATCACCAGAGATTTTGTCTTGTCTGAGATTGCGGAATATCGAATAATCAGGGGAGTGATTACAAAGACAAACGTATTCCAAAACACTGACAAAATCAGGGTAATGCGGTTGAGTTTTTTGAAATACTTATTTGCAGCCTCTATATTTCTTGCCCCCATGCACTGTCCAATCACCGTCGTGTAGACCGGAGCCATGGCAAGTCCCATAATCGATGCCAGCGACCAGATGCTCTGAGCCATGCCGTTTGCAGCAATCTGATACGTTCCAAACAAGGCAACCATGCTCGAGAGTGCAACCTTTACAAGCTGATGAACCCCATTTTCTATTCCGTTCGGAAGTGCAATTCCCATGATTTTTTTCTGAAGGGAACCGTCCCACCTGAGAATTGCGGGAAACTTGTATTTCACCGGAAGATTTAAGTGGAAACAATACATGGTGATCGCACAGGCCGAGAGAATTCTTGTGATCAGGGAAGGATAGGCAACACCTGCTGCTCCCAAATGAAATCCGAAAACACCGATGCAGTTTCCGATAATATTTAAAACATTTGTGATCGCAGAAATATACATCGTGGCATTTGTCCTTTTGATGCTTCTGCAAAGAGCTGCTCCCGCATCATAGATGGCAAGAGCAGGAAGAGAAAACGTTGTAATCACCAGATAACTCTCACAGGCACTTCTTACATCCGGTTCAATCTTTCCAAACAGCACTTTTAAGAGTGGCGCTCGAAAGATCAGAATCAGCGCGGACAGGATAACCGAGATCAGCACAGAGACAAGTAAAAGCTGACTGGCTGACTCAGAGGCTGTCTTTTCATCTCTGCTGCCGATATATTGGCTGATAATCACTGCTCCGCCAGAAGAAAGCGCTGTGAAAAGAAAAATCAGAACCGTGTTAAATGACGTCACAAGGGAGACACCGGACACATCCGCCTCACTCGAAAAGCTGACAACAAACGTGTCCGCAATCCCCACAAACATCAAGAGAAACTGCTCTACAAACAACGGAATAATCAGTTTTCTCAAATCTTTATTTGTAAACATCTCTTTTTTCGAATCATCCATTTCAGCCATGTTCGATTCACACCTCGATTTTCGTGACGCCGTATTGGCCGGCAAAAGCGGTCTTACATTCCTCAATCATCCGATGGACCTTCTCGAGATCCCAGTCGCAGAAATCCGTTGCAATCATCGAAGCAATTCCATGGGCATGCATCCACAGATGATCATGCAGATCATCCGCCTGCTCATGGCTGATCTGATAAATCTCCATAAATTCTGTCACAGATTGCTCAATGATCGGAAGCAGTCTTCGTTTGATCTCTGCAAAAGCATTTGCACGCATAAATAAAAAACAGAACAGTTTTGGTTCCCGCTTTGCAAAATGAATATACTCCATATCATAAAGGCGGATCTCATTCTTCTCGCTGTCATTTCTCATAATCTCTTCAAATTCTTTCACCGCCAGAGGAATCAGTTCCTCTCTCAGTTCGTCCATTCCGGTAAATGACAGATAGACAGGCTGAGTCGAACACTTCAGTTCTTTCGCGAGTTCCTTTATATTAACCGCCTCAAATCCCCGCTCTCTCAAAAGTTTCAAAGCGGCATTTAAAATCATCTCCCGTGTAATCAGCTTTTTTGCCGGCATAACATTCTCCTCCTTCTTTCCACTTTCCATTAATCATCGGATACCTCACCGACATATTTTTAATGTACAGAACAAATAAAATAAATTGGTTTATTAATAAATATATTTATTTTATTGCCGTTTCATCTCCCTGTCAAGAAGAACTATTCTGAATTTTATATGTTTAACCTTATATGTTTTCCCTTTCTCCATATACCAAAATAAAAACAGCACCCGCTCGGACAATGTCTTAACGAAATGACATCTTCCTTCCGGATGCTGTTTTCTTTATCCTGCAAATCAGGATTCTTTTACCAATTTGCCGGTCATATGATCGATCTCAAGCTCCAGACAGAGAACTGCCGGACCCGAGTGCTGAAGCTCATGCTCCAAATATGCGGTATCTTCCGTGAATTTCTTGCATAAATTCGTACAGATTTTTATGGTCTTTTCCGGATCTTCCACCAGATGAAGACGTCCAAATACAACCACACTGCGAATGTTCAGCGCCCATTCGCCCTCTTTTCGGTATCCCTGATCAAACACGCAGAGAGAAACCTTATCGTACTTCTTAATCGCGTCAATCTTGTGTCCGGATTTTGCTCCGTGAAAATAAATCTTTCCATCTTCCTCATTATACCAGTGATTCATAGGAATCCCGTAAGGATATCCATCCTCGCCCAGCATGGAAAGCACACCTCTCGGCTCACTCTTCAGAATCTCGATACACTCTTCCTTGCTGAGTTCCTGCTTAAATCTTCTCATTTTTCGAAACATTTTTTCTCTCCTGTCCTGCCAATTTATTGTTTAGCCAAATGCTCTCTCATTTTCTGACTTTTTCATTTTAACACAAAAATCGGCAGATATGGTAGGAAGTTTTTCACTTCCCGCAAGATTTAAGAGTTCTTCCATCTTCTCCTTGGCGTTTCCCGGACATGCCACAGAGAGAAATTCCTTTGCCTTTTTCATTGCCTGCTCTCTCGTGAGCGGCCGCGCAGCACTTCCAGACGGGTCCTCCACCTCAGCTTCATAAACAGACCCATCCTTCATCGTGACCGTCACATGGCATCCCCAGTGGTTCGGATACTGTTTCGTAAAGCGTTCGGACGGCTGTACACTCACCTTATCCAAAAGTTCTCCTATTTCTCTCTTTGCCACAACTTCCGGCTCAAACTGTCTCATCTCCACATTCCCGTAGAGAAAAGCCGCTGCTACAGAATACGGAGTAGAAAATTTTGCATCCAACACTGTTTTCGGGTGAAGGCAGCCATCGCTGACTGCACACTGCTTATATCCGACAAGATAAGTGTCAATCTGAATCGCCTGGATCTGATCTGCCAGCTTTTGTGCCTCTCCCAGCGTATCGAGTTTCTTTCCGAGTCTCGTTTCCATCTGCTTCCGGATCTCCAGAATTCCGTCAATCGCACAATGCGCACTCCGGCAGCACGGGTACGGCTTCATGTCCATATTTAAGATCTCATAACACACGCCAAGTCCCTCACTCAGCTTTGAGAGATCTCCGCCGTCCGACATCGCATACAGAAGACCTCCGTCTTTTGCTTCAAAGATATGTTCCGGTCCAGTCATTCCGGCCTTCGCCAGAAATGCCGCCTCAATTCCATCTGCCGCCGCTCTCGCCGGATGCAGAATCTTGCAATTGCTTCCATCACCAAGAAACGCCCAGACACCACTCGACTGGGTTCCCGCCATTCCAAGTGCCGACACAATCTGATTCACATCAAGATCAAGCAGTTTTGCACATGCCGCCGCACAGCCAAAGACTCCGCAGGTCGCAGTCGCATGCCAGCCGCGGTTTCTGTGACTGGAGACACCGAATGCCATGCCGACACGGTTTACCGTCTCATATCCACAGACAATTGCTAACAGCAAATCCTGTCCGCCTTTTCCCAAATACTCTGCACACGTCCATGCCGCCGGAATCAGGCTTGCACTTCCGTGTGTCTTTGACGCGGTGTGGACATCATCCAGCTCCAGCGTATGTGCCATCATTGCATCGATCATCGCCGCAGTGACTAACGGATACTTCTCTTTTCTTCCCCAGACAGACACCCATCCAGACCCTGATTTCTCACCCAAACGGACACCGCTCAGTGCTCCGAGTGCTGTTTCTGCTTCTCTTACAAGCGGATCTTCTGATGCCCCCGCTGCCACGCTGACCAGATCAAGCACGCGGAGCGCGGCCGTTTCCCGCACGCGCTCCGGAAGCTGCTCCCAGGTAATATCGTGAATGAACTCTGCTAATTTCCGTAACTCAGACATCTTATCACCCACTCCATTTCTGACACTTCTATCATTTCTGAATTTAATTTAATATCTTTACTTCTTAATTTTTCATGCTTTCATACTCTATTTCACGCTCTTTTGGGCACAGAGTCCGCACTTACTGCTGTTTATAGGAATTGATCAGGCTTCCGGCAAGAAGAACTTTCTTCTCTGCCTCCGTCACTCCGTTTAACTCCAGTTCCATCGTTCTTGTGCTGCCGTCTTTTCCGATGATCGTTGCCTCCACTCTCGTCGCACCGTTCTCCACTGCCTTGCGGATGCCCGGCAGGTAAACATACTCGCCAACTTCAAGCTGAATGTTGTCATCCGGGTAAGTGAACGGAAGCATACCCCAGTTGACGCAGTTGCTGCGGTAGCGCTTCGTTGCGTACTCAATACAGATGTTTGCAAGACCGCCGAGCACTTTCTGACAGCTCGCCGCATATTCACGGGCAGAGCCATCTCCCGGGCGTTTTGCATATAAGACAGAACCGATTCCCGTCGTCTTCATCAGCTCCTCAACCGGAGTATCGATACCGACAGCCTTCAGCACCTCATAGACCTCAGCCGCTTTCTGTGCATCTCCTGCAACACGCGCTTTCTCATAAACCTGTACCGCTTTCGCCTTTCCGACATACTCCGGATCTTTTCGGATCAGTGTGAATTCAGAAATCTTATACGGATTTGAGCGATAAGATGCAGTCTCACCGGATGGGATCAGCTCATCAGTTGTCGTCACTTCATCGCGAATCACACTTGCAACCTGAAGCAGAAGATTGTCTGTCAGTGCCGACATTTCCGGCCAGTCCTTGATTGCCGGTCCATAAACAATCTCTGTCTCCGGCTGTGCCTTTCCGTAACCGTTGTAGACAATGTTGTCGTAAATGTTGCTGTTAAACTCATACGTCGGCACATCGAATTCTACCGGACAATCCTCAGCAGAAGTCAGATAACCGCCGTTAAATGCTGTTGCCGCAATTGACTTGGAATCCATCAGTGCCACGGATGCAATCTGACCGTTTGCCGGGCTGGAACCCTCACGGTTCGGGAAGTTTCTCGTGCTGTGACGGATGCAGAAATCATTATTTCCCGGAGCATCGGAGGCTCCAAAGCACGGTCCACAGAATGCCGTCTTCACACGAGCGCCATATCCCATCAGATCATTTAAGACACCGATCTTGTTTAACTCATACATAATCGGCTGGGATGCCGGATAGATGTTTAACGGAAATGTTCCCAGACCACGGTTCATCTTCTTGGCAATCTGATCAACAGCATAGATGTTCTCAAACGAACCAGCTGCACATCCGGCGATCGCTGCCTGATCGACCTTGATCTTTCCATTGTGAATCTTTGAGCGCAGATCCAGATGAATGTCCTTGTTATTCTCAAATACGCGCTCTGCTTCTTTCTCCACCATGCCCAGATATTTTTCCGGATCTGCGATAACATCGGCTAACGGGTAAGCATTGCTCGGATGGAACGGCAGTGCAATCATCGGGACGATCGTGTCCAGATTGATCTCCACAACCCCATCATAGAGTGCTGCGTCTCCCTGCTGCATACGCTTGAAATCATTCGGACGCTTGTGAATCTCAAAATACTCTTTTACCTTGTCATCCGTAGCCCACACTGAGGAAAGGCAGGCAGACTCCGTCGTCATCGTGTCGATGCCGTTTCTGAAATCCATCGACAGACTGCTAACGCCAGGTCCGATAAATTCCAGCACTTTATTCTTTACGAAGTTGTTCTTAAACACCTTTCCGATGATGCTCAGTGCGACATCCATCGGTCCTACCCACGGCTTCGGCGCCCCTGTCATAAATACAGCAATTACTTCCGGATAATCGATCTCATAATATTTTCCAAGCATTGCCTTTGCAAGCTCCGGACCGCCTTCACCGATGGAGACAGAACCCTGGGTGCCATAGCGGGTGTGGGAATCGGACACAATCGACATATCTCCGGACTTTACAATCATCTCTCTCATATACTGGTGGATGACTGCCTCGTGAGGCGGAACAAAAATGCCGCCGGACTTCTTGCAGGCAGACTCTGCATATTTATGTACATCAGTGTTTATGGTTCCGCCTACCGCGCACAGACAGTTATGGCAGTTCGTAAAAACGCACGGCATCGGGAATTCTTTCAATCCACTCGCATATGCAGTCTGAAGAATACCGACATAGGTGTTGTCATACACACCCATCGAGTCAAATTTGATCTCAAGATGCTCCATATTATCGGAGTGATTGTGCTTTTCGAGCACCTGATACGTCAGAGTCTGCTTCTTTCCCTCTTCCTCGGAAAGTTTTGCTGCTTCCGCTGCATCTGCAATGCACTCATTGTTTAAGATATAATGTTTTCCTTCATGTAAGGTTACCATACGACGCTCTCCTTTACTTATTTACTCACTTCTGTTAATCATAATCATTCTCATTCTTGTTGCTTGCTTTTGCCTTTACAGCCTGATTATTTTTCAGTCTCTGACGTAAACCCAGCCGTCCATGATTCGTCTCGCTGTGCGGGTTACACCGCCCTTGATGACGCGCTCGCCATCCATCTTTACATCTACCTCTGTCACACCGCTTGAATGTCCGATCTTGATGATATCCTGATCTGCCTTCGGCTTTGCAATCTCATTGACGATCGTTCCCGGAATTCTTGCCGCTGCACCAGTTCCGACTGCAACTGTCATCGGGTACGCCTTGTGCAGAGATCCGACGGAAATTGCCCGGCAGCAGATATCCATGGATTCTGCCTTGACCTCATTCTTATCCATATCGATGTAATCCTGAGGTTCTGAGATGATTGAAACTTTCGGCGCGGAAGTTGACTTTGTTCTTGCATCCTCCCATTTCTCAACAAATCCACATTTCAGGGCTGCGATGCACCGGATTCTCTCGATGTGTTCCATCACATCCTTGTTCTGATTCAGTTCTACAAGCTCCGTTCCCTGGATTCCTAAGTCCTTTGCCCGGATAAATACCATCGGATTCGAGCAGTCAAGCACTGTGACTTCAATCTCTCCATAGCCCGGGACATCAAAAATATCTCTCTTATTGCCGGTTGGAAAAAGTTTTCCGGTCTTGGATCCTGCCGGGTCCTCAAAATACATATCGATTCTTGATCCCGTTCCCGGAACACCTTTAATCACCTCGTCGCCATGCACCATCGCGTGACCATTCTCAACGCGGACATGTTCTTCAATGATCTTGTTTGTGTTGGTATTCAGAACCCGAACCACGGTGATCGGCTCAACTGCTTTTACAAGTCCCTCATCGATCGCAAACGGGCCGACCGCGGAAGAGATATTTCCGCAGTTTGCACTTCCATCTACTCTCGGAATGATGATGTCCACCTGCTTAAACGTATAATTGACATCTACATCTTCCCGGTCAGACGGAGAAATGATTGCCACCTTACTTGTGGAAGAGACGGTTCCGCCCATTCCATCAATCTGCTTGACATCCGGCGTTCCCATCACTTTCATAAAAATCTCATCCCAGAGATTCTTATCTTCCGGAAGATCCTTCTCATGGAAGAACACTGCCTTGCTGGTGCCTCCCCGCATGTAAACACATGGATATTTTTTCATGTACATAATTGACAACTCCTTTTTCTTGATCGCGGTTTTCTTTGTTGTCTTTACTATAACGCTTATTTATCATAAAGTAAAATTGCAGTATTTTATCATTATCAATAACTATTTGGAATGTTTATGAAATGTTTATAGAAATTAAAAATTAATAAGAAGATAACTTTCCGGTATACAAAAATACCCTCCCTGCTGGTCTATCCGGCAAAGAGGGTACCCATTGTGTCAAATATTTAGTTTTTAACTGTATAGCGCAGCCACACTGCCCCGCTTTCATAAGGTTTCACCAGAGAAAGTTTCAGTGGTGTTACCGGGCGCTCCTTTGGCAGACCGTCAAAGACCGCTGCCATTCCTCCACGTCCGTCAATTCCGGAGCCGATCAGCACGCTGACTTCATCCAGAAGATCTGCTGCCAAAAATCCCGCATTGATATGACCGCCACCGACAACTGCCATACGCTCAACACCGAACTCTTCTGCAAGGATCTCGCATGCCCGCTTCAAATCAACCCGTTCGCTACCGCAGACAATCCATGAAATATATCTCTCATCCAGATATGCGAGATATTCCCGGCTTGCCTTCTCGCTCATCAGAATCAAAAGCGGACGCTCTTCCTCGGCGGAATCCTCCCAGAGCAGCGTTCCGCAGGTATCCACAACAATCTCATACCCTTCAGCGTTTCTCTTCTTTGAAAAAGCCTCCTTACCGATCGGTGTCTCGCTCTCGCTGTGAAATTTTCCCGGCAGCGCCATCTCAAGCTCCGCTGTCACCTTTCCACTGACTCTCGTCGGCGCATCAAGCTCATCCAAAGTGTCATAGTATTCCTGCACCCCCGGAAGATGTTCCGTCATCGCGCAGTCAATTCTCCCATCCACAGATGTCATCATATGGCAGATTACATAAGGTCTCTTCATAAAAATATCCTCTCCTGTCTTTTCTTTATTGTGCTATGAATGTTATGCCTATCTGCCTTCTACTTTACAACTTGAAGTCCTGTTTAAGTCAAGGTGTTTTGGGGAATTTCTTTCGAATTGTGTAAAATAATTTTCTACAAAACAAAAAAACAGCCCCGTGGAAACCACGAAACTGTCCGAAAGGAAATGCAGAAGAAGGGAGTCGAACCCTCAAGGTATTGCTACCACACGGACCTGAACCGTGCGCGTCTGCCAATTCCGCCACTTCTGCATAGTGAGAAAAGTTTTGAGTGCGGAAGAAGGGACTTGAACCCTCACGACATTGCTGCCACTAGATCCTTAGTCTAGCCTGTCTGCCAATTCCAGCACTTCCGCTCGTTGATCACTCTCGCTCACAGATATGTATTCTACTACAAGTTTTTCCAAAATGCAAGTGTTTTTTCAAAAAAATTTTAAATTTATTTCTTGACGTGGGATTCTCTGGTCGCTATGATTAAAAACGTTACGATTCTACGCATTGTAATCCTTTAAGAACACAATAGAAACCCATACATAACTCATCATTAAATAAAATAATCAGAAGGTACCCAATATGCAGTTACAGAGACTTTTCAGCCTGGTGCGCCAGGCAGTTGACACTTATGACATGATTCAGGACGGAGATCACATCGCAATCGGGATTTCGGGCGGAAAAGACAGTCTGACTCTGCTCTATGCCCTGCACGGTCTTCAAAAATTTTATCCGAAAAAATTTTCTCTCTCCGCAATCACGGTGGATATGGGAATCGGCACCATGAATTTGGAGCCGATCCAGAAACTCTGTGAGGATTTTTCCATCCCCTACTCCGTCGTCTCCACACAGATCGGCAAAATTCTCTTCGATGTCCGGAAAGAATCGAATCCGTGTTCCCTCTGCGCCAAGATGCGGAAAGGCGCATTGAATGACGAGGCATTGAAACTCGGATGCAATAAAATCGCTTATGCACATCATCAGGACGATCTGATCGAGACCGCCATGATGTCCCTAATTTATGAGGGCAGATTCTACGCCTTTCCGCCGGTTACCCACCTTGAAAAGACCAATCTCACCGTCATCCGCCCCCTGATGCTTGTCAAGGAAGGTGATATCAAGGGATTCCGAAATCTCATGAACCTCCCTGTCTGTAAGAATCCATGTCCTGCTGACGGTCACACACGCAGAGAATATGTCAAACAGCTCCTCATCAGCATTGACCACGAAAACCGCGGCGCAAAAAAACGCATCTTCCATGCGATTGTAAACGGAAATATTCCAGATTGGAACTCTGAGCCGAAAAACGAATAGTCGAACATTCTGCCCACACTCCGAGAATACGAAGCATCAGCAAAATCGTGGTTACCCTTTGTTTCACACATAAACTGCAACCACAGTTTTCTATGATGTAAAGCAAAAAAGCGAACAAAGGTTTGCTTTTATCAGAAACATATGATAAGATAAATTTGCAGAGCTTTATACATGAATTTTTCAAGTCAAACATAAAAATCCTGCCAGCAAAAAGACAGATGCAGGCAAAACAGGAAAACAGGAGGGCGGACAGATGGCCAGAAGAAAAATCTCTCAGAAACAACAAGAAATTCTTGATTATATCAAGACGTGCATTCTCAAAAAAGGATATCCACCAGCAGTTCGAGAAATCTGCGAAGCCGTTCATTTAAAATCGACTTCCTCCGTTCACTCTCACTTGGAGACACTTGAGAAAAACGGATACATCCGGCGCGATCCCACAAAGCCGCGCGCAATCGAGGTTCTCGACAACCAGTTTTCCACTCAGCGCCGTGAGGTCGTTCAGGTTCCGATCATCGGAACCGTTGCTGCCGGACAGCCGATTCTTGCCGAGCAGAACATCGAAGAATATTTCCCGATTCCATCCGAATATCTCCCGGGTGGCGGACAGGTATTTATTCTGCGCGTCAAGGGCGAGAGCATGATCAATGCCGGTATCTTCAACGGAGATCAGGTCATTGTCCAGCAGACAAACACTGCTGAAAACGGTGACATCGTTGTCGCACTCCTCGATGATTCCGCGACCGTCAAGCGATTCTACCGCGAAAATGGTCATTATCGCCTTCAGCCGGAGAATGACACGATGGAACCGATCATCGTCTCGAATGTCCAGATTCTCGGAAAAGTTGTCGGACTGTTCAGAAGAATGTCATAATGGCATAAAGAAAAATTAAAGAAAAATTCCCACGTTCAAAAGCGCATCCAAAGACAGCGCCTTAAAGCGTGGGAATTTTTTATGGAAAAGAGGCTCTATGTCAATAGTTGGGGTGGGATTCTTTGGAATCCCGCCTAATTATTGACTTTAGAGCCATTTTAATAATGAGATCTAAACGTCCTGTTTTTGGGCATGCCAAATAAGCCTCTCTCATTTACCGACCATTTTAACT
>NZ_JBNMIC010000041.1:0-20316 GCF_050873065.1 Brotaphodocola sp. | reverse complement strand
TTCCATGTTCCCATTATATAAGCATACAATAATATCTAACTTTTGGCTACCTTAACCCACCGTCTAAAGTCAGTGGGATTGCGGTAGCCTCATTTCAAAAAAACTCAAAGATAATTTTGGCGCGAAACCAAAAAACTGACAGTGTGAATCCTCTCATCTTTCACATACTAACATCAGAAAACTCACAGGCACACCATAACATCCCATTTAAACGCACATCTGAAAAATTGAGGAGGACATACTGCCATGAAAACAGACAAAAATATACCCCAAAAGCTCTCCAAGGCAAATCCCCGCCTGCGGCGCGGACTCATCCACACCTTCTTTGTCAGCCTCTTCTTCACGCTCGGCTTTACCTGGTACACCTTTGAGCGCCAGATTCCCGACCAGCTGAGCCTCACACGGAATGAGACCAGTTCATTTTCTCTCGGGGGACTTCCGCTTGAGGTGACTCTTCTCGATGAAAGCTCCGAGGTATCCCTGCGGAACGCATCCAACATTCCGGAAAACTCCGTGCGGATTTCCGGCGATTCCCCGCTGTCACTCTCCGCGACAAAATCAGGTACTTATCAGCTCGGTCTGAAACTCTTCGGAGCAATCCGGCTCAAAAATATCCAGCTCGACGTCGTGGAACAGCGCAGTGCAATTCCCTGCGGCTTTCCGATCGGAATCTACCTCAAATCAGACGGAGTCCTCGTCGTTGGAACCGGAAAAGTCACGGACGAAACCGGAAATGAGACGGAGCCCGCGCTCGGCATTCTCGAGTCCGGCGACTACATCGAGGCGATCAACGGACATCCTCTGACAAGCAAGGAAGCCCTGATCACCGAGCTTCGCCATGTCGGAGGTTCCGAGAGTGTTCTCCTCAAAGTCCGAAGAGACGACAGAAAGATCGAGGTCTCCGTGCGTCCCGTGCAGACCGCAGACGGTGCCTGTATGCTCGGCGCCTGGGTCCGCGACGACACACAGGGGATCGGAACAATGACTTACTTAGAGCCAGATGGCAGCTTCGGCGCCCTCGGGCATGGAATCAGCGACCCGGATACCGGACGTCTGATGGAAAGCCATGAAGGCTCCCTCTATGAGACGGAAATTCTCGGAATCGAGAAGGGCAGTGTCGGAAACCCCGGCATCATGGCCGGCGTCATCTATTACGGTCCCGGCTGTCTCCTCGGCAAGATCAACGCCAACACGGACGCCGGAATTTTCGGAAATGCAAATGAAACCCTGCGCTCCCGTGCACTCTCCACCGCAATCCCGATCGGCCATTGTCAGGATATCGAGAAGGGTCCCGCCCTTCTTCGAAGCAATGTCTCCGGACAGATCCGGGATTATGAAATTGAAATTCAGAAAATTGAGCTGAATCCGCTCCAGAAAAACAAGAGTATGGTCATCCGCATCACCGACCCGGAGCTTTTAAAGCTGACCGGCGGAATTGTACAGGGCATGAGCGGAAGCCCGATCATCCAGAACGGAAAACTGATCGGAGCAGTCACTCATGTCTTTGTTCAAGATTCAACAAGAGGATATGGAATATTTATTGAAACGATGCTGGAAGTCGATCGCTCCGGCTCCCAATCAGAATAAAAAAGAAAAAAATTTAAAAATTGAGACGTTTTTCCAGACAGACGAGCTGGACTCCGGAAATCCCATTGAACACACAGGGGACGATTCCGACTTCCCGGTATCCGAGACGGTGATAGAGTCTGCGCGCTGTCTGATTTTTTGCGTTGGTGTCCATGCGGAGATACGGGCAGCCGTGCTCACCCGCATACTTCTCATAAAATGCCACAAATTCGCTTCCATACCCTTTTCCCGCACAGTCCGGATCGACGACAAGTGTGTGAAGCACCATGACCTGATCATCTAAAGCCTCATACTCCCAGGCTGCATCCGCATATTCCAGAACCTGAATCTGGTTGATCCGCGCTGCCGCTACAAGTATTCCTCCCGTCAGTTTTCCAGTTGCCTGTCCGCCTTTCTCATCTCCGGCTTCCATCACAAACAATTCTCCGGCGTTCCATGCCTCCCACGCCGTTTTCAAAGTTGGATAAACTCCACGAACCCAGCCGATTGCCGTCTTTCCCGCTTCCTCCTGGCTCAAGATCTTCTCATAAATCTTTTCGATCTCTGCAAGATCGCTCTCCCTCGCTTTTCTGATTAATGACATCGTTTTTCCTCTCTCGTCTTCTCTGCCAGCAGCTTCATCTCTTTTGCATTCTCAAGCACCGCTCCGGTGATCTCAACGCCGCCGAGAAGACGCGCAAGTTCGGAAATCATCTGCGTCTCATCAAGTTCGTGGATCGCGGTTCTCGTCTTCCCGTTCTCTGCCGATTTTGCAATCTCAAAATGCTCATCTGCCATCGCCGCAATCTGCGGAAGGTGCGTGATGCAGATCACCTGATGATTCTTTGAGATGATTGCGAGCTGCTCCGAGACTTTCTGTGCAGTCCGTCCGCTGATTCCGGTATCGATCTCATCAAAGATCAGCGTCGGAATCTCATCCGTGTCTGCAAGCACCGTCTTGATCGCGAGCATGATTCTTGAAAGCTCACCGCCCGAAGCGACAAGTCCGAGGGAGCGCTCCGGCTCGCCAGGGTTTGTCGAGATCACAAACTCCGCCTCGTCAAATCCACCGGCCGTGTAATGCGGCAGGCGCTTGAAATTCATTGAAAACTTCACATCGAGGAAATTCAGATCGAGAAGCCGCTCCCTGATCTTTTCCGTCAGAATCACTGCCGCTTTCTTTCTCGCCTCTGAGAGTTCCCCACAGACAATCTCAAGCTGTTTTTCCGCTTTTTCGAGTCCCTTTTCTGCCTCTCTCCGGTAGTCGTCAAAATGCTCCAGCTCCTCGAGACGCTTCTGTTTTTCCTCGAGGGTCCGGGAAATCTCCGCGACCGTGCCGCCATACTTTGCCTGAAGGTTGTGGATCAGATCAAGTCTCTCCTCAATCTGCCTCATCTCCTCCTCATCAAAGGAAATTCCCTCGAGATAGCTTCCAATCGCGTGATGCACATCGTCAAGAAGGGACTCCGCATCATAGAGCTGGTCCTGAATCGGCCTCAGTTCCTGATCGTAGTCCACGACTTCTCCGACCTCGTGGATCGCCCGTCCAACCATCTCAGAATTCACCGCCTCATATGCGACAGCGAGACTTTCTGCGATCTTTCTTCCATTGGAATAAAAACGGTACTTCTCCGTCAGTTCCTCTTCTTCGCCTTCCCTAAGCCCCGCCTGCTCAATCTCATCCACCTCAAACTGAAGAAAATCATACTCCCTGCGTCTGCTCTCCTCATCCCCGGAGAGTTCCTCAAGGCGCGCCTTCCACATCCCATACTCTCTGTACAAGTTCGCGGTCTTTTCTTTAATTGGACTGATCTGCGATTTGGCGTAAGTATCCAGAATTTCCAGATGTTTGGATGCGTGAAGCAGAGACTGATGCTCGTGCTGACCATGAATATCAATCAAAAGACCGGTAACTTCCTTGAGTTTTGCGATTGTCACCGTCTCATCATTGATCTTGCTGACACTGCGCGTCGGCATAATCTTTCTTGCAATAATCAGGGTGCCGTCGTCATCCGGATAGATATCCATCTGCTTTAGGAGCGCCCTCTTTTCCTCTTCCACCGAAAAAATCAGTTCCACATAGGCGTACTCGCTGCCGCTGCGGATCATCTCCTTCGGTGCCTTCTGTCCAAGGGCCAGATTGACTGACCCAATGATAATCGACTTTCCCGCTCCGGTCTCACCGGTCAGAATGTTCAGTCCGTCTCCGAACTCCACATCCGCCTGCTCAATCAGCGCAAGGTTTTTTACATGCAGTTCCAGAAGCATCCTGCGTCCTCCTTATTCCGCTATTCTGCCACCAGTTTCTTGATCTTATCCATCACAAGAATCGTGTCATCCACACTGCGGACAGCGCACATGATCGTGTCATCCCCGGCGATACAGCCGACAATCTCATGAAAATGAATCGCATCGAGCGCCGCTGCCACTGCCATCGCCATGCCGGAGACTGTCTTGATCACAAGAATATTCTGGGCCATATCCATCGACACATACCCGTCTTTCAGGATTCTGATATACTTGTCGCTGAATGTCGTCGTCGGATTCTGCATCACCACATAGCGCTGACGGCCGCCCTCCGACGGAACCTTCGTCAGACGAAGCTCCCTGATGTCTCTCGAAACCGTCGCCTGCGTCACCCGGTATCCGGCCTCCTGCAGCTTCTGCGCCAGTTCTTCCTGTGTCTCAATCTCATATTTTCCAATCAGTTCAACAATCTTGCTGTGACGTTCCAGTTTCATTTTTCCCCTCCAAAAAGGTTGATGTTGATGCTCCATATGCTCCAGAATCCTTGCCCGCAAAGACATTTCGCAGATCTGTGCCCTGTCCGTATCCCTCTTATCTTATTACTTTACACTCGATCCATCTTGTTTCTCAGTGTCTCCAAAAACGAGATATTTTTCAATTTGATCAGCACAGTATGATTGCGGGAACGGAAAATTTCCAACGTATCCCCCGGTTTCAAATCCACGACCTGATCTCCGTCAAAGACAGCCGTCTGCTCCTTGTCCCGATATTCCATCAGATGAATTCCAATCCGGTCTTCCGAAGAGAGTACAATGCTGCGCGCCCCCAACGTGTGCGGACAGATCGGGGTCAGAACAATCAGCTCCGTCCCCGGCGTCACAACCGGACCTCCGGCTGAGAGGTTGTATGCCGTCGAGCCGGTGGGCGTTGCGGCAATCATGCCGTCCGCGAGATATTCATTCAGATACTCCCCATTCAAAAACACGCGGAATTTAAGCATCTGAAGGACATTTTTTCTCGCAAGGACAATGTCGTTGAGTGCAACCCCGGTTCGAATCCCGTCCTCCCCGGTCACCCGTCCCTCGAGCATCATCCGGTTCTCGAGAGTATAATTGTCATTGAGAAGCGCCTCAAGCATCGGACGGATATCTTCCCCTCTCGAAACCTGAGTCAGATAGCCGAGATTTCCAAGATTGATGCCGATTAACGGAAGCTGGCGCGCAACGAGATCTCGCGACGCCTGAATCAGCGTTCCGTCTCCGCCGAGCGTGATCACACACTCTGTCTCAGGCGGAACGTCATCGGGATCGGTGTAGCCGTTTCGGTGCTTTTTTCCGGATTTTTCCGGATCTTCCTCCACACCTCCGGCACAGGTTGCACCGCGGGCGATCAGATAATCCCGAATTCGTATTGCTGTCTCCACGGCCCCTTCCTTTGACCGGTTTGCAATCAGGTAAAAATGCTTCATAGACTCTGGCTCTCCTGCTCTAATCCGTTTTACACGGTTCTATTTGTCAAGGGTCTGGTGCGCAGCCTCCACAACTGCCTCCTCATCGACCGGAAATTCTCCCCGGATCTGTCCGTCCGTATGATTCTGCAGATGCAGAAGATACTCAATATTTCCCTCCGGTCCCTTGATCGGAGAATACTCCAGATTCAGGATCTCAAATCCGATCTCGGAAGCAAACTCCATCACTTTGCGAATGACCTCGAGATGGGTGCTCTTCTCACGGACAACGCCCTTCTTTCCGACTTTCTCGCGTCCCGCCTCAAACTGCGGTTTAATCAGGCAGACAACCTGTCCGTCATCTGCGAGAAGTGCCTTGACCGGTCCGAGAACCTTTGTCAGAGAGATAAAGGAGACATCGATGGAGGAGAGACCGATCTTGTCCGGAATATCGTCCGGAGTCACATAGCGGATGTTCGTCTTCTCCATGCAGACCACGCGCGGATCATTGCGCAGTTTCCAGTCAAGCTGTCCGTGTCCGACATCAACCGCATAGACTTTGATGGCGCCATTCTGAAGCATGCAGTCCGTGAATCCTCCTGTGGAGGAACCGACATCCATGCAGACCTTTCCCTGCGGCTGCACGCCGAAATGCGTCATCGCCTTCTCCAGTTTCAGACCGCCGCGGCTGACATACTTGAGCGTTGTTCCCCGCACTTCTACATTTACTTTATCTTCAAACATGGATCCGGCCTTGTCTTCCTTCTGTCCATCCACATAGACAATGCCGGACATGATGATCGCTTTTGCCTTCTCCCGGGAAGTTGCAAGTCCCCGGTTCACAAGCATCACGTCAAGTCTTTCTTTCATCTTTTTCCTGTTCCTCTCTTCTCTATAACTACTACACCACTATATCACTGCACAATCTGTCCACGCTGTCCGATCCCTGTGCGTTGGACTACTCATCGGTCTTCCCGTTTTTATTTTTTAGCGCCGGATAAAACTCCCGCATCGTGCAGATGATCGAATCACTGTCAATCTTTACGGTCTCTCTGAGCAGGGAAACATTTCCATGCTCCACATACGCATCCGGAAGTGCGATATTGAGCACCTTCACCTCGGGTGCATACGCGTGAACCAGAGCAGTGACATCAAGCCCGAAACCACCCTGAAGGACATTTTCTTCCAGCGTGACAATCAGCTTGTGATGATCGGCTAAGTTTCTGACTAAATCCTCATCAATCGGCTTGATAAATCTTCCATTTGCAAGCGTGCAGTTCCAGCCTTCCTCGCCGAGTTTATTGCGGATATGCTCCGCCGTGCTCACCATGCTTCCGACTGCGAGAAGTGCAATCTCCTCACCCTGCATCAGAATCTCTCCCTTTCCATACTCAATCGGAGAGTCATACTCCTCAAGTCCACGGTATGCCTGACCTCTCGGATAACGGATTGCAATCGGACGGTCATACGTCATCGCAAACTGAAGATCCCGCTCAAGCTCCCACAGATTTTTCGGTGCAAGCACGCTCATATTCGGGATGCAGGTCAGGTAAGACAGATCAAAAATTCCCTGGTGGGTCTCCCCGTCGCTTCCGACAAGACCTGCGCGGTCAAGTGCAAAGACAACCGGCAGATCCTGAATACAGACATCATGGAGAATCTGGTCAAACGCACGCTGCATAAATGATGAGTAAACCGCAACGACAGGCTTGAGTCCCGCTGCCGCCATTCCCGCCGCAGACGTCACCGCATGCTGTTCTGCAATTCCCACATCAAAAAACCGCTTTGGGTATGCCTTCCGAAATGCCGTCAGTCCGGTTCCGTCCGGCATCGCCGCCGTCACTGCGACAATCTTCGGATTCTTCTCGGCAAGCCTGCAAAGTTCACCCGAAAATATGTCGGTGTATGTCGGAAACTGTTTCGTGCGAAGTGCCTTTCCCGTCTTGATGTCAAACGGCTCGACTCCGTGAAAGCGCGACGGATTCTCCTCCGCCGGTTTGTATCCCTTTCCCTTCTTCGTCAGGACATGGACTAAAACCGCGTGGTCCATCTTCTTCGCTTCCTTGAAAATCTTCGTCATCTCCGGAATGTCATGGCCGTCAACCGGTCCGAGATAGGTGATTCCCATATTTTCAAAGAGCATTCCCGGAATGACCAGCTGTTTGATGCTGTTCTTCGTCCGGCTGATCTTGTCAACAAGGTCTTCTCCGACAAGCGGAATCTTGAGAAGGCCGTTTGACACCCGCTTCTTCAAACGGTTGTATCCGGCACCGGAGCGAAGTCCGCTCAAGTATTTGGACATTCCCCCGACATTCTCCGAGATTGACATGTTGTTGTCGTTCAGTACAATAATAAAATTTTTATTCAAATGCGCTGCATTGTTCAGCGCCTCATAAGCCATTCCTCCGGTGAGCGCCCCGTCTCCGATCACGGAAACAACCGAATAGTCTTCTCCCAGAAGATCACGGCCCTGAGCAATTCCCAGACCTGCTGAAATGGAAGTGGAACTGTGTCCCGTATCAAAAGAATCATACGGACTCTCCTTGCGTTTCGGAAATCCGCTCATTCCGCCATACTGGCGCAGCTCATCAAACATCTCCCTGCGCCCGCTCAGAATCTTGTGCGTGTAGGACTGATGGCCCACATCCCAGATCACCTTATCCTTCGGCAGGTCAAAAGCCCGATACAGGGCGATGGTCAGCTCCACGACTCCGAGATTAGACGCCAGATGCCCGCCCGTCACACTGATCTTTTCAATCAGGAACTGGCGGATCTCTGCTGCGAGCGTCTTCATCTGATCAGGAGTCAGTTTTTTTACATCCCATGGTCCTTCTATCCGTTCCAGAATCATAACTCTTCCTGTGCCCTTCCGCTTTTAACGGCCCCTTCTCCTCTGCTATTTTTACTTATCTCTCGTCACAAGCATCCGAATCAGTCCTGCCAGGAAAGGATTCTCTCCCGGCAGTTTCTCAAGAAGCTGCACTGCGCGCTCAGAGATCTCCTGCACGTCCCTGTGCGCCTGCTCGATTCCAACAAGCGTCACATAGGTGGTCTTGTTGTTCTTCTCATCGCTGAGAACCGGCTTTCCAAGCTGTTCCGATGTGCTCGTCACATCGAGAATATCATCCTGGATCTGGAATGCCAGACCGACAGCCGATGCGATCTGCTCCGTAACTGCGATCTCCTCCTCGCTCGCGCCCGCAAGTACAGCTCCGATCATCATCGACGCCTCGAGAAGCGCTCCGGTCTTCAGCCGGTAAATGAAGTCCAGTTTCTCCTGCGGAATCGGTTTTCCGGTCAGTTCCACATCCACAACCTGACCGCCGATCATTCCGTAGATTCCGGTCTTCTGGGAGAGAATTCCGATTGCGCGTCCGACGAGATCCGGGCGCTTCGTCTTCTCAAATGCCTTCGCCGCAGTCTCAATCGCGTAAATCAGCAGGGCATCTCCGGCGAGAACTGCCATGTCATATCCAAACTTCACCCAGGTCGTCGGAAGACCTCTTCTGAGGGTATCATTGTCCATGCACGGAAGATCGTCGTGAATCAGTGAGGAGGTATGGATCATCTCCATCGCTGCCATAAACGGACGAATCTCCTCTCCGTCTCCTCCAAAAAGGCGATACGTCTCCTCCATCAGCATCGGGCGCAGACGCTTTCCGCCGGCGCGCACGCTGTAATTCATCGCCTCAAAAATCGTTTTCTGGTGCCCGGTCTCCTCTGGAAGAAACGATTCCACAACCGCCTCAACCTCCGCCGTGCGCTTTTTCAGCTCTTCTTTCAGCATTTCCTTGTCATTCATTCCCATCTTCCATTCCTCCCCGAAGAACAATCATCTGTTTTTCCACGCGGTCTATCTTCTCCGTGCAGGACTTCACAAGCCGGATTCCCTCTTCATAGCAGGCAAACGCTTCCTCAAGCGTCGTGTCCGAAGATTCCAGTTTTTCCAAAATCCCATCGAGCTGTAAAAATGTCTGCTCCACGGACAGCTCTGCGGACGGTTCTTCCACTGATTTTTTTCTCATCTCACCGAGTCTCCCTTTCTTGCCCTTGCTGCTGCCGGATTTGTCTCTCCGACCGGCATCCCGGATGTCCGGACATCCGTGACAACCGCCTCAATCCGGCCGTCAGAAATCCGGACTGTGATCGGATCTCCGGCTTTCACATCAGAGACCTGTTCAATCCTGTGCCCGCTCTGATCCGTCAGGAAACCGAAGCCCTTGCTGATCTTCTCGAGAGGAGAGAGCCCCTGAAGTCTGCCTCCGGCAAGTGCAAGACGGTGTCTCGCCTCCATAAGCCGTCTCTCCATCGCATTGTTTATGCTCTGTTCCATATCTGCAAGCCTCTGCTGCTTCTCGCGAATCTGTCGCTGCGGATCGTGCATCTCGAGACGCAGGCGGTACCGTTCAAGCAGATGACGGCGGCGCTCAAGCACGCGCCCTGCTGCCCGCGTGAGGGCTGCCTCATACGCCCGGCAGTCGCTCTCAAAACGATTCCAGTCAAACACTGCAAGTTCCGCGGCTGCCGATGGAGTCGGTGCGCGAAGATCCGCCACATAATCCGCAATCGTCACATCCGTCTCATGGCCGACCGCTGAGATCACCGGTGTCCGGCACTCAAAGATCGCCCTCGCAACGCTCTCCTCATTGAATGCCCAGAGATCCTCGATCGAACCGCCTCCGCGCCCGACAATCAGAACATCAAGTCCCATCTCATCGAGTGTCCGGATTCCTGCACAGATACTCTTTGCTGCCCCTTCTCCCTGTACGAGAGCCGGGTAGAGAATCAGCTGGACAAAAGGATTTCGGCGCGCAGTGATATTCATAATGTCACGGATTGCCGCTCCGGTACTCGCCGTGACAATCCCGATTTTCTGCGCGTAACGCGGAATGGGGCGTTTGTACTCTCCAGCAAACATCCCCATCTCTTCCAGTTCCTCGCGCAAACGGCAGAAGCGCTCATAGAGATCGCCCCGCCCGTCGAGTTCTATTTTTTTTGCATACAGCTGATACTTTCCGTCCCGCTCATACACATCGACGGTTCCGGTCACTACCACACTCTGCCCTTCTTCCAGCCTGAAAGAAAGTCCTCTGCGCTGTCCGGCAAACATCACGGCACTCAGAGTTCCCCCTCCGTCCTTCATCGTGAAATAGATGTGTCCGGACGGATGGTATTTGCAGTTGGAAATCTCCCCACGGACAGAAATCCTGTTCAGGGCAAAATCCTGTGCAAACATATTTTTGATATAAGAATTTACCTGTGCAACCGAATAAACACTTGCCATTCCAATCGCCCTTCGCTGTCCCTTCCGGTCTTAGAGTTCAAGTCGACGCTCGCGGAGACTTGGCGCGTGATTTTGGTCAGCTCTGCTGACATCTTCCCATCAAAATCACTGCGCATACCCGCGGAGCGTATAACTCAGAAGTGGATTGTCTCCCCTCCTGAGAAATCTTGTGATATCCCTACCTATAAAGGAGGGGGACATCCACTCTGAGTTTTTAGTTTGCCTGATCCTTCACCAGTCTTGCAAGCACACCGTTGATGAATGCCGGAGAATCGTTTCCTCCGAACTTCTTGGCAAGCTCAACTGCCTCATTGATCGCTACCTTATCCGGCACATCGCTGTCATAGCGCATCTCATAGACTGCCTGACGCAGAATGGTCAGTTCCACACGTCCCATACGCTTTGTGTTCCATCCCTGCGCTGCTTTATTGATCTCCTCATCAAGCTGCGGAATCATCGGCACGATCTCCTCCACGCGGGCAATCAAAAACTCTCTGTCCTTGTCTGCCATCTCTACCTGGTGAACGATCTCCAGGGTTCCGTCTGCTGTTGTATCATCCTCATCAGGTGAACCGAAATACCGTTCTACCTGCGTTGCGGTCTCCTCTGCCGGGTAAAAATCTACCCCAAATAACATTTTAAAACAGTGTTCCCGCATTTCTCTTCTGGTCATTCTTTCTTTTCCTCCTGGCACATATCTATCTGCATAGTTGGATATTATCATATCACATTTTTTTCAGATACTCAATAAGTGGTTTTCGTATAAAATTTTCCCAATTTCCGCATACTGTTACTGTTTCTTTCCCGGATTTGGCAAATAAATAGCTCAATTTTTCCGATATTTTTTTATTTCCTGTATTTTTGGAATCATTTGGGAGGTCTTTGTGATGTGGGGATTTTTGATTGCGCTTCTCTCCGGCGCGCTGATGAGTATTCAGGGAGTTTTAAATACAGAAGTGACAAAACAGAGCGGGGTCTGGCTCTGTGCCGTCTGGGTTCAGCTGACGGCGCTTTTAACCTGCGCTCTGTTCTGGATATTTGGAGACCGTGCTCCGTTCTCTTCTCTTTTTCAGATCCGCCCCCGGTACCTGTTAATCGGCGGCGTTCTCGGGGCATTTATCACCTGGAGTGTTGTAAAAGGCATGGACCGTCTCGGCCCCGCCCGCGCAACGCTCACAATCGTTGTGACTCAGATTCTCGTATCATACGGGATTGAGCTTTTCGGACTCTTCGGAGTGGAAAAAGTTCCGTTTGAATGGCACCGTCTTCTCGGTGCCGGAATCGCAATCGCAGGGATTGTGATTTTTCATTTGTGAGGTTTAGGTTTCTGTCTGCAGGTTTTTTAACTATAAACCAAGTTTCAAGTCACAGCACCATAATTTCACAAGGAATCCTCACTCTCACTTCTGGCAGATCTGGTCGATCCACTCGATCAGTTCTCCGTCATAATCGGCATCTCCGTGAGGCTGATCCCAGACAAGTGCATAGTCGACATCCGCATCCGTCTGATTCTGAAGTGTAAGCGCAACCTCTGCAGAGATTGACAGTGAAGTGTCCGCATCCTGCGTGCCGACGCGGATCCGGATGTATTTTGCCGTATCTGCTTTCGCATCCTGATTTCCGATGTAATTTAACGGATTGAGCAGCTTCTTTCGCTCTGCAAGTTCCTGATCCCCGTTTACTGCGGAATAAGCATCTGCATACTCGGCATACTCACTCGGAAAACTCTCTTTTAATTTTTCGAGAACACCGGACATGTAGGAATCAAAATGCATATACTTATGGTCGGCATCGCCAAACTCCAGATTCTCACCGGAATTCTCTGTCATCTCCAGATTGTCAAATGCCATCACCGTCTTCATTCTCGGGTTGTACGCACTCAGATAATCATCAAGACTCGAGATCTTCGCAGTCGTGCCATCCCAGGTCAGGAAACTGCTCAGATCCGTACCTGCTTCCTCTTTTCCTGCCTCTCCCGGTCTTTTTCCGCGACCGGTCTTCGTGTAATTTCCTTTCAGATAATCATCCAGAGAGTACGTCGCGGAAAGGGAACCATCGGAAAGTTTCGTCAGATACTTCGTCGCAGCATCCTCAACCTGCTTTTTCATATATTCATAAAAACTTCCGCTGCGGCCATCCTCTCCGAGCGTCAGCGTTTCCCCGGTTTCCGGATCTTTAAGTCCCAGAGCATTGATATAATCCACGTACTCAGATGCCATCAGGCCAGAGACTGCCTTCTCAAAGTCGCTCGATTCGCCCTCCTGATTGCTTCTGCTGTTCTTGTATGTCTGAAGATTCTCATACATCCACTCATACGCCTGATCGGCATGGTCAAGATCCGTGATCGGGCAGTAAGCCTGTGCCGCATACACGTCATCAGTTTGATCCATGATCGCGCCGATCTCTTTTAAATAAACATCATAATCGGAAACATTTCCCGTGCTGCCAAGCAGCGCACTCATCGCTCCGCCCGCACTCGTTCCGATCGAGATGATGCGGTCGGCATCTCCCGCCATGACCTCATCATTTGCCTTTAAGAAACGAATTCCCGCTTTCAGATCCACGAGACCTGCCGGGGACTTTCCAATATAGGTTCCGTCCTCCGCCTGCGTCTCCTTTCCACGGCTTGCCGGGGAGACAAAAATATATCCCTGATCGATATAACTTCTGTTTTTCTCTGACATCTTCGAAGCATCCGCCTGTGCATATCCGCCGATACCATTCTTATAAATGATCGGTGCTGTCTCTGCCGTATAGCCGTTGACCGTTCCCTCCAGATTGATGGTTCCATCCGAATTCATGTAGGCTTCCGGAACATAAATATTCATACACTCTTTCACCGGATCCGCAGGATTTTCACAGTAGACAACATACTCCAGACCATAACAGCCGTACTCCTCGTAGTAGACCCACTTGTCCTGATAATCTGCAAGATTCATGCTTCCGGTTAAAAGCTCGGAGAGATCCGGGGTCTCGCTCATCGCCATTCCCGCATAGAATGGAGAGTCTCCCTTTTCTCCCTTTTGATCGTTCTGATCCTGATTCTGATTATCAGAATGTTCCGGCTCACCAGATTCTCCTTTCTGTCCCTCCGTCTGAATTTTCTCCGTCTGTGCGCTCTGACATCCCGACAGCGCATAGGCGGACACCGTCGCCGTCATCAAAAGACCTCCTCGCAAAATCACTCGTCTCAAATTCATGGTTCTCTCTCCTCTCACTCTCTCATCTCATTGCACATTTACATTCTTATACTCTCATATATCCTCATTTTTCCTGTCACATGAACGACTCAACTCCATCATTCTATGGAAAAAATATTTGCAAACAGTGTTTTTTCTGTGTCTTTTCTGTGAGCAAATTTTCAACAGGACGTGCATGAAAAAGGCAAAAAAAGAGCCTGGCAACCGCCAGACTCCCTCTTCATTTTTGATTTTTAAACTTTTTCAGTTTTCTTTTTCAGATTCACTTTTTTGAGCTTACTTTTCCTCTGCGAGATTCACGCCTGCAATCCGGATGTTGACATCCAGAACCGTCAGACCGGTCATATTCTCGATCGCAGATTTCACGCGGTCCTGCACGCGCTCGCTGACATCCGGAATGTTGTATCCATATTTTAAGTTCAGAGACAGATCAACGGACACATGCTCTTCCGTCACATCCACCTTCACACCCTTTGACAGATTCTTCATGCCGAGTTTTCCGACAAGTTCATTTGTGATGTTGCCTGCCATCGAGTCAACGCCCTCTACCTCTGTCGCTGCCAGGCCTGCGATGATTGCAACCACCTCATCCGCGATGCGAACCTCTCCGATTTTATCTTTCTCATATACCTTGTGGGTATTTCTTCCTTCCAGTTCTGCCACGTCTATCCCTCCTCAATTGCTCCGTCATTTCAGAGCTGTATTCTGCATTTTGTTCTGCTGTTATTATAGCAAATGACGGCTGTTTTGCAAAGGGTTGTTTTCATTCCCATTCATGTACAACAGCACTCACTCTTCCAGTTTCATCAGCGTGATCACAATCCCGTCAACCGGAACTTCCGTCTTCCGCTTCACGATATCCTCGATCTGTGCCCTCTGCTGGTCCGTGATCGATGGCGCATTGATCACAACGTCCACCTTTCCATCGGTGATACTCACAACCGGATCAGAAAATCCTCTCGCCTGAAGAAGCGTCTCCGCAGCATTTTCCTTCTCCGCAACTGCTGTCATCTGAATCATGTTCTGAATCGCTTCCTGCTTTGCCGCCTCATCAATGTTTGTGTTGTTGATGATGCTGTTGAGCGTCTCCTTGTTCTTTGCACGGATCTGCTCCCGGTTCATCTGCACTCCGGCTATGTAATCTGAGACGGTAATTCCGCTTGTCAGCACTGCCTCCCCCGGATTTTCAAGACCGCTCTCCTCCGCATCCCAGCTGTCAATCTCGGCAAGCTGGGGCCCTGTATCGGCTGCGAGCTGACCTATGCTTCCGTCCGTCTGCTCTCCTCCTGCCTCTGCCTGGAGAAGATTTCCCTCGGCCTGCGGCTGCACATTGTCGCTATCATCCACACTCTGTCCGCTCTGCCCGTTCTTGTCCGCCGCAAGCTGATTTTCCGCAAGCAGGTCTTCGTCCGAGATCTCCATACTTCCCGCCTGATAAATCGGATTTCCCGTGTTTGTGCTCGCCTCAAGTTCCTTTTTTCCTGCATAATTCAAGTATCCGGCTGCCGCAATCATAATCGCAAGTGTCGTGATAATCATCTGATTTCTGCGGAACAGTCGCTTCACTTTTCCGTCCCCGTCCTGTTGCGGACGTATTTCCGGTTTTTTCAATTTCATGATGCCACTCCTTTATTCCACCCGCCTTGACACTTTTATTCTATGCAATTGATTTTATTTTATGCCGCCTCCCTCAAGCCGGAACTCACAAATCCTGTGCACTTCTCTTCTTTGAATCTTTTTTGCTCTTCTTTGGCTTTTTCGGCGCATAGTCTTTCATATCCGGAAGTTCTCCGCTCGCAACCGCCCAGAGATAAAGGCTTGCGACACTGCAATAGGGATGAAACCGCCTGCGATATTTCTCAAACAGGTTCCGGTCAACCTTTCTGTGATGATAAAGCATGCGAAGCCCTCTCTGGATCGCAAGGTCATCAAAACTGAACACATCCGGACGTTTTAGACAAAACAACAAAATCATCTCCGCCGTCCACACACCGAT
Organism: Brotaphodocola sp.; assembly: GCF_050873065.1. Lineage (GTDB taxonomy): Bacteria > Bacillota > Clostridia > Lachnospirales > Lachnospiraceae > Brotaphodocola. The sequence goes on along the minus strand of NZ_JBNMIC010000041.1, from coordinate 4,576 downwards.
TCCACGCAGGGAGGACAGTGCTTCTATTGCATCTGCATCAGACATCTGCTCCACTTTCTGTAAATCAAATTCTCCGCCCTGCACCTTGTCCGCAAACTCTTTGATGTACTCCGCCTTGCGAAAGCTCATTCCAAGCGCCTGCAATTCCGGAACCTCTTTTGAGGAAATGGTCTGTGCATTTATCTCTCCTAACGTATCCCTCAGTCTCTGCCAGATCGTCGCCTGCGCTTTGCTGGAAATCTGCTGTCCGACAATATGATGAACAACAGAGGAAAACAAATCCGGATCCGTCTCCCTCTCGATATAACCAATTTTGTCGATAACCTCTCCCAAGAGTTTGTCCTTGTCCCTCAGATATGTTATCTCTTTATCTCCATATGGAAAGTACAATGTTTCGTCTCCTTTCACTTCGATTTTACTCAATTTAATTTCCTCTGAATAAATTCCATTTGACTTGATTTTGCTGCTTTTCAGCTATTCTCTTTTCCGCATCACTATTTTATTATTTTTGTCTCTAACACGTTATTTTTCCGGTACTCTTTCGGTGTACACCCTGTCTTTTCCTTAAAGCATTTCCCGAAATGGCTGACCTGATGAAATCCAACCTGACCGGCGATCTCCCCAACCGGCAGATCCGTGCTGCACAGAAGTTCTGCTGCACGCGCAAGCCGAAACTCAATCAGATACTGGTACGGTGTCGTCTGAAGACTGATCTTAAAACAGCGCAGACATTCCGACTTGCTGACATTCGCACTCGACGCCAGTACCCCCAGAGAAATTTCTTCCGCATAGTGCAGTGCAATATAGCGCAAAAATTGCTGCATTCTGTCATTGAGCGGATGCGGATTTACTGCAGCCGGCAAAGAAATGTTTTTTCTCAACGTGAGCCAGAGTGCGGTCAGCTGTACCAAGACCTCATACGAATAAAACTCGCTGTCCGACTTGATTTTCAGGAGATTCTGAATCCGCTCAAGAATTTCCCCCTGCCAAGGAACCGTCGGCTCAAACTTTAAAAAGGGCAGGGCATCGTTTGCAGAAATGCTGTCGACCAAAGTCCTGCCCGGAAAATTAAAATAAAACTTGAGAAAATAGTCGGGAAAAATGATGCTGTGATAATGACACCTGCCACACTGGTGGACACAGTGCACTACATTTTTATTGATAAAGACTGCTTCCCCTTCCGTCAGAACCACAGAATCATCCAGCGTCTGGATCTCTATCTTCCCACGATGGACAACAACAAACTGAAAATCTTCATGCCAATGCAAGACACGAAATCCCGGATTGAGCGGAACACTGTTCTGATCCACAACATCCAGAATCAGATAAGGGAAATCGGTTCCCGCCTTTAAGTTGACAGAATTGAGAATGCTTTCCTGGTTAAGTTGTCTTATATGCTTCATATTTTTACTTATAAATCTCCGGATTTTTTGAGTTTTTGAGGATTCCATTTTTTGAAATTCCTCTTTTGAGGATATTGTGATAAAGAATGAGGATAATTCGATATGAAGTCCCTGATTCCTGTGATAAAATTATATCGCAACAGGGAAATCTTGGCAAAAACTTTATTTTTTGAGATTTGCTGAAATAACTCTGCGGCAAAAACTTTGGAAAAAGAGGACTCTTCCGTGAAAAACCAAAATGATTTAAACCTTTCAAAAGCTTCAAAAGACTTTCGTGGCAAGACAGAATTCCAGATTTTCCTGTCTTATTTCAAGCCACACATTCATCTGTTCCTTCTGGACATGATCTGTGCGCTCGGGATCGCACTCATTGACCTGACATTTCCCGCCGTATCCCGCTGGTGTATGTACACGCTTCTTCCGCAAAAAGCATGGCGGACATTCTGGCTTGTGATGATTGCCGTTCTCTGCGCCTATGTTCTGCGGTCAGTATTTACTTACATCATCTGGTACTGGGGACACAATTTCGGCATTCTCGTCGAGACCGATATCCGGCGCGATTTGTTCCGCCACATCCAGGACTTAAGTTGTGACTATTTCGACAACAACCGCGTCGGCCAGCTCATGAGCCGTCTCACAGCCGATCTGTTTGACATCACAGAGCTTGCCCACCACGGCCCGGAAGACATCTTTGTCTCCTCCGTGACAATCATCGGTGCTCTCATCATCATGTTCACAATTCAGTGGCGGCTGGCTCTCGTCATCGCAGTGATGATTCCTATTTTTCTGACTGTCGTCTGGCGCTGCAAGGCAGGAATGCGGAATGCCTCCCGCCATGTCAAAAAGGCGACCGCAAGCATCAACACAGACTTTGAGTCCGGACTTTCCGGCATCCGCACGGCAAAAGCCTTTGCAAATGAAAATGCGGAGCTTCACAAATTTGACTCTGCCAACAGCAGTTACCGAAATGCCAAATACGAATATCACCGGGCAATGGGACGTTTTAATTCCGTGATGGAATTTTTCCTGTGCACGCTCTCCGTCGTTGTGATTGCTGTCGGAGGGGCACTTATCATGCGGGGCGAACTCAACACGATCGACCTGATTACCTTCAGTCTCTATATCACTACTTTCGTCAATCCAATCCGGCGTCTTGCCGTGACAAGCGAGCTGATTGCAAACGGCACAGCCGGCCTGCACCGCTTCGTGGAACTGATGCGGACCGAACCGTCACTGACTGATGCCCCGGACGCAAACTCTCTCACCCACGTCAAAGGCGGCATTGAGATCGACCACGTCTCCTTTGCCTATCAGCCGGGACGCGATATTCTGCACAATGTCTCCCTGAAAATTGCGCCGGGCGAGATGGTTGCCTTTGTCGGCTCCTCCGGTGGCGGAAAGACGACCTTAAGTCAGCTGATCCCGCGCTTTTACGATGTGACAGGCGGAGCAATCCGCATCGATGGGCAGGATGTCCGCACCGTCACCCAGGAATCCCTTCACCAGAACATCGGTGTTGTGTCACAGGATGTCTTCCTCTTTGCGGACAGCATCGCAGAAAACATCCGCTACGGCAGACTCGATGCGACGATGGAAGAAGTCATCGAGGCCGCCAAGCTGGCTGAGATTTACGATGACATCTGTGCAATGCCGCAGGGCTTTGAGACAAATGTCGGGGAGCGCGGCGTTCTCCTCTCCGGCGGACAGAAACAGCGCATCTCGATCGCCCGGATTTTCCTGAAAAATCCGCCGATTCTGATTCTTGATGAGGCAACCAGCGCCCTCGACAGCGTGACCGAGGCAAAAATCCAAAAGACTTTTGAAAAATTGTCATCGGGGCGCACCACGATCGTCATCGCACACCGCCTGTCCACTGTCAAGAACGCCCACCGCATCGCCGTCATTGACAACGGACAGATCACGGAACTCGGCTCCCACGAAGAACTGATGGCGCGAAACGGCGAATATGCCTCCCTCGTCCGGACTCAGCTGTTCAAAAACATTTAATGACCGAGTAGTTCACAACAAATGATAGACCGGCTTCATCCGCTCAAATGTACAGTATTCCTTGAAGCCAAGAGAACGCAATTCCTGTTTTGTATCATCGATATATGCACCGAGATGTTCCGGTCTGTGGCTGTCGCTTCCGATCGTGATAATCCGCCCACCTAAGTCGCGGTACAATCTCAGAATATCCCGTGACGGAGTCAGATCCTTGAGACCATATCTGTGGCTGGAAGTATTGACCTCAATCCCATTCCCATCCGCAATTACGGTCTTGAGGATCTCCGTAATCACAGGTTTTACTTTCTCAAACGGATAAATCCCCGCCTCGTCATATCTTGTGATCAGATCCACATGACCCAGAATGCTGTAATTGTGATAGTGCTTGACCAGATACAGCAATTCCTGATAATACCGCTCGTTGTACTCCTGCTGGCTTCTGCCTCTCTGAAAATCCTGATTCCAGAATTCCTGATTCTCCACCTCGTGAACAGAGAGAATAATAAAATCAAACGGGTATCGCTCATACAACCGCTCATACCGGTCAATTGTATGCCGCTGCATCCCAAATTCCAGTCCCAGTTTCAGTGAAATCTTATCCCCGTATTTCGCCTGAAGCTCCTGAATCTGCGCCACATACTTCGGATAATCCACGTTATTTAAAACCATTGCCTCCGGCTCACCTGAACCGCCCACACGGCAAACCGTCTCCCCCGGCTCATCCCAGTCCTTCTTAATTCCATAGTCCACGTGATCCGTAAAGCACAGCTCGTCAATGCCTTTCTCGATCGCATCCCGAACCACCTGCTCCATCTCATAAGCAGAATCATCGCTGTATTCCGTATGTACATGATAATCAGCCCTCATTTTTTATCCTCCCGCAATTTTTATTTTCCTTTTCCTACATTCATTACTTCAAAAAACCGTATCGTTTTAAAACATGCCTGATAAAATCTTCATTAAGTTCGATATTATACTTTTCAAAATGATATATTTCCTCACTTGTCCAAGCATAACATCTTCCATTCCTGACACTCCAACGGCTAAAGCTCGTTGGGTTCTCATATACATGAACTTCCAAATATACTCGAAAGTATATAAGACTGATTCGTTTCTATGAGACTTTCATTATCAATCATTCTAATGAACGAATTAACGATAACATACGG
>NZ_JBNMIC010000040.1:0-20989 GCF_050873065.1 Brotaphodocola sp. | reverse complement strand
CCCTTTTGCATAATAATCTGGATTTTTTGTATATTTCATGACAGAATCCAAAAAGGAATAGCCAAGAAAATGATTTTCTTTTGTCGGAGCAGGAACTGGACGCTTCATTTGTGAAATGGCATCAAGAATTTCCTGCATAACTTCCTGTTCATTGGCGGACCAATCTGTGGCAGGTTTGGAGACTGCCGTTAATACCTGACGTTGGCGGAAACGAATGGCATTACTTAAATGATTCGCAAGACGCGTTACCGTTTCCGCATAGTCAAATAAGGGATGATTTTGAGTGATACAAATACTTCTTGTTCGCATATATCCCATATCGGTTGCCTCCTTCCTTTCTGAATAAAAATACATTGTAATCATTTTGTATTACATGATATAATTATATCATATTACGTGGTCAGTTGCAATGGGAAAGGAGAACGTATGTTTTTAAAACAAGATGGCTATTATGTGAACAGACATAGTTGCTTTTTGTTGCAATATCATTTGGTTTTAGTCACGAAATATCGGCATCCTGTAATTCGCGGACAGTTGGAAACAGCTCTTAGAAATTACACGGAAACTTATTTTAAGGATCGTGATCTTCCAATTCAGGTTTTTGAATGTATGCCAGATCACATTCATATTTTGTTTGATGCAAAGCCAAATTTAAATCTTGCAGAATTTGTAAATGCATTTAAATCCGCATCTTCTCGAAATATCAGGAAGCAATTTGCAGAAGAACTGAAACTTTATTATTGGAAACCATATTTTTGGAGTTTAAGCTATTTTATTGGGACTGTCAGTGACCGAACGAGTACTGCGGTAAAAGAATATATCAATAATCAAAAAAATAAATGATTTAAAATATTTTAAGATCATTACGCATTCACCCACGTCTGATCCGGTTGGTCAGGCGTGGTACTCTGCGATTTTGATAGATGACGAGATAGGCGACGCGGATGAAAGAGATCTGTTTCACAAAAAAATCACAGAGATGTAAGGATTTTATAATGATCTGGCAGTTGTCGAAAAAAATAAAATCATGTATAATCAGAAAGAAGCTCTAGTCTTCATGGATAGCGAGGGAAAATTGTGGATACTTATGCAACTCTGAATGATGCGCTGGTGAATCTGTTCCGGGACGTGATGGACCTGGAAGAAAAAGCGATTATCACGCAGGAATACAAAGATATTACCAACAACGATATGCATGTCATTCAGGCGATCGGACTGGATGAACCCAAAAATATGTCAACGATAGCGAGAGAGCTGTCGGTGACTGTCGGAACGTTGACAATCGCGATGAACAGCCTTGTGAAAAAGGGGTATGTGAATCGGCAGCGCGGAACGGAGGACCGGAGAGTGGTCTACATCTCTCTGTCGGAAAAAGGAAGAAATGCCTACCGGCACCATGAAGAATTCCATCGTCAGATGATAGACGCCATTCTGGAAGATCTGACGCAGGAAGAAACGGAGAGTCTGGTAAAAGCAATGGCAAAGCTGAACCGATGGTTCCGCGGCCAGCAGAAGTAAAAAGGAGGCATTTTCAAAATGAAAAGAGCAATCATGTGTTTCATCGGAGCCATGATGGTTTTCTCGTTAGCAGCATGTACACCGACGACAGAAAAGAATAAGACAGGCGAGGTAAAGCAGACAGAGGCGGCACAGGCACCGACTTCCAAACAGGGACCGGGGGTTGTGACGGACAAGAATCCGGATATGGACGCTCCGCAGCTGGAGGTTGTCTCCATCTACGCACCGGCAGAGGACGGAAACAAGCTGAATGTGAAGATGGAGTCAGTGGAGACTCTCGATGCACAGTCTCTTGTGGATCTGCTGATCCAGTATAAAGTTCTTGAGGACGGAACAAAGGCTGTTTCTTACAAGACAGAGGGAAGCGTTGCGAGCGAGGAAGTCGGACCGGGAATTGCAAAACCGCAGCCGGGCATGCCGACCGAGGCACCTGCCCAGCAGGATGAGTACGGCACTCTGGAACTGAGCCAGTTCCCGTCTGATGCAAAGGATCAGGTGATTCAGGCGGTTGTCAATACCTTTACAGAGAATCTCAATGTTCAGTATCTGACGATCACAGTCGGAGATAAGACGATTGCAGATAAGCAGGGATTCAGCGACAAATAAAAAAGAAAAATAAAAAGAGAGCGGATATCGAGGCAACTTGGATATCTGCTCTCTTTTTGTCTGTCTTCAGCACTTTTTTTAGAATTTCTGGCTGCTTAACCATGCTGAAAAACGCGGCTGGATCACGTCAAACGGGGCGTTTCCAAGGTCGAGAAGGAAACGATGAAAGTTCATCAGGGAGAAGCGCTCTCCAAGCTGTTTTTCGGCAGTTTTTTTCATCTGATCAAATTCGAGAAATCCGACGTAGTAGGAGAGGGCGTTTGCCGGATTGTCGACAAGAGTCTCGAACAGGGCGGAGGCGACTTCCTCCGGTTTTTCGTAATAATCGGACAGATACTCCTCAATCTGGGGAATCTCCCAGCCATACGCATTTACGTAGAGATCAAGGCAGGCCTGAATGCCGAGGGAGGCGCTTGCGTTTGCCGCGAGAAGTCTGCCAAGATCCGGATCAAGTCCGTTGTCGAGTGTGTAGGCATACTGCTCCACATAGGTTGCCCAGCCCTCTGTATAACCCGGAAACGAGAGAATTTTCCGCAGGGAAGACTCATTCTGGGAGTGAAAATAGACCGTCTGGTACAGGTGACCCGGATAGCCTTCGTGGGCAATCAGGGAGTAGAGCGGCTGGGAGGCATAGCGGTCGCTGTGATTGATGTAAATTACATTGTTTTCAATGTCATCGATCGCGGAAGTCAGGTAAAAGGCCGGGCTTAAGGAGAGCTCTAAGGCTTTTGGGACTTCCCGGATTGTGTAGCTGCATTCCGGGAGCGCGGGAAAATCCGGGAAGGTCTGTTCTTTGATCTCCTCCATGATGGCGGAGGCATCTTTTTGGCGGAATTCCGGATTTAAAAAGGCATCCTGAAGCTCCGGCCGTCTCTTTAAGATTTCCGAACTCTCAAGCAGATCATCGCGGATATTTCCCTCAATTGCGGACAAGAGATCCGAGAGAGAAGAGTAGGAGGTTCCGGTCGCGGAAAAGACCTGGTACTCATAATATTTTTTTCCGTTTGGATATCCGCACTGGCCTTTCTCATTTTTGCCGCTTCCCTTGAGTGCTGTGAGTCCGTCGATCAGATTCTGGTAGGCGGGAACAAATTCACTCTCGAGTAGAACGGCATTCTGCTGACGCAGCGAATTTCGTTCCTCCTCACTCAGATCCGCAAGAGCGCTTAAACGGCTGTTAAACGAGGCGATCATAAAGTTGTTTCCCGGAACGAGAAGATAGCCCTCACAGGAGGCGATGACGCGCTCGAGGGAGGAATCACTCATCATCAGTCCGGCCTCCGCCTTCTGCTGCTCAAACTCGAGAATCTGTCCGTAGTAATCTTTGAGTCCGCCGAGAAGTTCAAAATAATCGTCGACATCCTGACGCGAGTAAAATGGGTACTCGCAGAGGAGAACGGGCAGCTGCGCCTGGATGCCGATTGTCGGAGCGAGAGGCTGGGCGTAGAGTTCAAGCCCGTTGCTCTTTTCTTCCGTCCGCAGAAAACTCTGGAGGATCTGGAGTGTGAGTTTTTGTTCGTCCGTCAGGAGCGATGGGGAGAACGAGGAGAGCGTCTCTTTGAGCTTTTCCCGGTCCGTGCGGTTCTGCTTGAATTCTTCGAGGGAAACCGGCGTGTAGAGACTTGCGGTGGTGCTGATGCCGGCACTTTCCGGGTCTTTTAAGAGAAAGTGCAGATCAAGTCTGGAGCGGGATGCTTCCTGCCGGAAAACCTGTTCTTCGATCTCGGAAAAACGCCTTTGCTCGATAAGCTTTTTTTCGTCGTACTGTTCGTAAGTTTCTTTTGAATTTTGTGATGAGGAGCGCGGATCTTCTGCGGGCCTGGAAATCTGAGGCATACAGCCGGTCAGACAGATGACAGTCAGAAGAAGCGCACACACCCGATAAAAAATTGATTTTTGTGACTGCTTCATAAAATCCCTCCGTATTCGTTATAGTGTATTCGCAATGTCATTTTCCATTCCTTTGTGTTTGGGGATGATTTTCCAGAACGTATTATAAGCGCAGCATATGAGATCTGGCAAGTAACGCGTTGCCAAAGCACCATTTTCTTGAGTTTTGTCCGGGATTGTGATATAGTTTGAGTACTTTAGTTTATATATTTTGGAGGAAAATGGCTCATGTGTCAGAATCAGGATTGTAATTGCAAGAAACCATATTATATCACAACTGCCATCGCCTACACATCCGGTAAGCCTCATATCGGCAATACCTATGAGATTGTGCTGGCGGACAGCATTGCCCGTTATAAGAGGGCTCAGGGCTACGACGTACGGTTCCAGACCGGTACGGACGAGCACGGTCAGAAAATCGAACTGAAAGCGGAAGCAGAGGGCATCACGCCGAAGGAGTTCGTGGACAAGGTGGCAGGACAGATCAAGACAATCTGGGATCTGATGAATACCTCCTACGATAAATTTATCCGCACAACGGATGAAGATCACGAGAAGCAGGTACAGAAGATTTTCAAGAAACTCTATGATCAGGGTGACATTTACAAGGGCTATTACGAGGGTATGTACTGTACGCCGTGTGAGTCCTTCTGGACCCCGTCCCAGCTTGTGGACGGAAAGTGCCCGGACTGCGGACGAGAGGTACAGCCGGCAAAGGAAGAGGCATACTTCTTCAAGATGAGCAAGTATGCAGACCGTCTGATCGCTTACATCAACGAGCATCCGGAGTTCATTCAGCCGGTATCGAGAAAGAATGAAATGATGAACAACTTCCTGCTTCCGGGTCTTCAGGATCTGTGCGTATCCCGTACTTCCTTTACCTGGGGCATTCCGGTATCATTTGATCCGAAGCATGTCACCTATGTATGGCTGGATGCACTGACCAACTACATCACCGGACTCGGCTATGACTGCGATGGTGAGAGCGGTGACCTGTTCAAGAAATATTGGCCGGCAGATCTTCATCTGATCGGAAAGGATATCATCCGCTTCCATACGATTTACTGGCCGATTTTCCTGATGGCTCTCGACCTTCCGCTTCCGAAGCAGGTATTCGGTCATCCGTGGCTGCTTCAGGGCGATGGCAAGATGAGTAAGTCCAAGGGAAATGTTCTCTACGCAGATACGCTCGTAGACTTCTTTGGTGTGGACGCTGTCCGCTACTTTGTTCTGCACGAGATGCCGTTTGAGAACGACGGTGTGATCTCTTGGGAGCTGATGGTGGAGCGCATGAATTCCGACCTTGCAAACATTCTCGGAAACCTTGTGAACCGCACGATCTCCATGACGAACAAGTACTTCGGCGGAGAGGTCAGAAACGGTGGTGTCAGCGAGGCAGTCGATGAGGATCTCAAGAACGTCGTTCTCGAGTCTGTGAAGAAGACCGATGCAAAGATGAATGAGCTGCGTGTCGCAGATGCGATCACTGAGATCTTCAATATCTTCCGCCGCTGCAACAAGTATATCGATGAGACGATGCCGTGGTCCCTTGCAAAGGATGAGGAGAAGAAAGACCGTCTGGCAACCGTTCTCTATAACCTGACCGAGGCAATCACGATCGGTGCTTCCCTGCTCGAGTCCTTCATGCCGGAGACTTCCGAGAAGATTTTGGGTCAGCTTCATGCCAAGAAGCGCGAGCTGGCTGATATGAACCAGTTTGGCCTGTATCCGTCTGGTGAGCATGTGACCGATAAGCCGGAGATCCTGTTTGCCCGCATGGATCTCAAGGAAGTGATGGAGAAGGTTGAGGCAATGCAGGCAGCTGCAAAGGCAGAAGCAGAGCCGGAGAAGACGGACGACGAGCCGGTGATCGACATTGAGGCAAAGCCGGAGATTTCTTACGATGATTTTGCAAAGCTGCAGTTCCAGGTCGGCGAGATCATCAAGTGTGAGGCCGTTCCGAAATCAAAGAAACTGCTGTGCTCCCAGGTCAAGATCGGAAGTCAGGTAAAGCAGATTGTCAGCGGAATCAAGGCTCACTATTCACCGGAAGAGATGGTGGGAAAGAAAGTCATGGTTGTCGTGAACTTAAAGCCTGCAAAACTCGCAGGTGTGCTCTCTGAGGGTATGCTTCTGTGTGCAGAGGATGCAGATGGAAATCTGTCTCTGATGGTTCCGGAGAAGAAGATGCCGGCAGGAGCGGAGATCTGCTAAATGGCTGCGCAAAACAGGCAAAATACAGTTTCTTTCAGCGGAAATGCGCTGAAATGGATTGCGATGGTCACGATGTTCATCGACCACAGCGCAGTCGTGCTGATTGAGAACCGTTTTCTCGGCGGACAGACAGCGGCGATGGATTATGCGCTTGCGCTCTCGCAGCCGGGACCGTGGTGGAAACTGGATATGGTGATGCGTCTGATCGGGCGCATTGCCTTTCCGATCTTCTGTTTTCTTCTGGTCGAGGGATTTGTCCATACGAGAAGCGTCAAAGATTATGCGATGCGTCTTGCTATTCTCGCCTGCGTCTCGGAGATTCCGTTTGACCTGGCGATTTTTGGAGTCCCATTTTACTGGGATTACCAGAATGTCGCATTTACCCTGTTAATCGGACTCGGCGCGATGACGGCGTGGAAAAAGTTTGAGGGAAAAGCTGTTTTTCAGGTGCTCTCGGCAGCGGGCTTCTGTCTGGCAGCGATGATTGTCGACTGTGATTACGGGGCATTCGGAGTCTTTCTGATCGTGCTTTTGTATGCACTCAGAGAGAACCGGCGCTGGCAGGCAATTTTTGGAGCACTTTCTGTTCTCTGGGAGAATTCTGCACCGCTTGCCTTTATCCTGATCTATTTTTATAATGGGCAGCGGGGAAAATCACACGGAAAATATCTGTTCTATGCGTTTTATCCGCTTCATCTTTTGATTCTTGCGGGAATTGCGAAGATAATCGGATAAGCAGATGATCCGGTGATCCGGTGGAAAAGAATCCGGTAGAATCATAAAAAATAAAGACAGAGAGTAGAAATGGAGCTGCGAATGCTCTGGCTTGGAACGAACGGAACGTATCATTCTGAGTCAGGGCATTTTGTTTTTCTTTTTTTAAAATAAATGTTTGAAGGAGAATGATGATGATGATTTTTGATACACATGCACACTATGATGATGAGGCATTTGATGCAGACAGAGAGGAACTTCTTCGCAGTCTTCCGGAACACGGAATCGAGGCGGTTGTCAATGTCGGAGCGAGCATCCAGACGACGAAGAATACGCTGGAATTAATCAAAAAATATCCGTTTGTCTACGGGGCGGTCGGTGTTCATCCGAATGAGACCGGGGAGCTGAATGATCACCTGATTGACTGGCTCAGACACGTTGCGAGAGAGCCGAAGGTCGTCGCAATCGGAGAGATCGGACTGGATTACCACTGGGAGGAGCCGGAACCGGAGATTCAGAAGCACTGGTTTGTGCGCCAGCTTGAGGTTGCAAGAGAGACAGCTCTTCCGGTGATTATTCACAGCCGTGATGCTGCAAAAGATACGATGGATCTGATGAAGGCAGAGAAAGCGGGGGAGATCGGCGGTGTGATTCACTGTTACTCATACAGCCTCGAGCAGGCGAAAGAATATTTGAATATGGGATTTTATCTGGGAATCGGTGGAGTCCTGACATTCAACAATGCCAAAAAACTCAAAGAAGTTGTGGAGTATATGCCGCTCGAGCGGATTGTGCTTGAGACAGATTGTCCGTACCTCTCACCGGTTCCAAACCGCGGAAAGAGAAATTCCTCGCTGAACCTGCCGTATGTCGTCGCAGAGATCAGCCGGATTAAGCAGATTCCGGAGGAAAAAGTGATTGAAGCAACGAACCGGAATGCGAAGAAGATGTATCGCATAAATCTCTAAAGGGGAATTCCTCTTTCTTGCGTTCGCAGATAAAAGCTGATACAATGAGTACGCGTTTATCATGTGTTTTAGAAAAAAGAAACTGTGAGAAAAGAACGATAAAAAATTGGATCACCCTGAGTGGGTAAAAAGGAAAATCGAAATAAAAATCTCAAGATGAAAATGTGAGACAAAACAAATAAGTGAAGGAAAAGGAGTAGAGACTGCCAATGGGAGAAAAACTTGGAAATCCGAAGAATACGATAGAGGTGATACAGAAATATGGATTTGCATTTCAGAAGAAGTTCGGACAGAATTTTCTGATTGATCCGCATGTGCTGGATAAGATCATCTCGGCAGCAGGAGTGACAAAGGACGATATGGTTCTGGAGATCGGACCGGGAATCGGAACAATGACCCAGTATCTGGCGGAGGCAGCGGGACGCGTGGTTGCAGTCGAGATCGACAACAACCTGATCCCGATTCTTCAGGAGACCTTGAAGGATTATGAAAATGTGACCGTGATCCACAATGATATTCTGAAAGTGGATATCGCAGAGCTTGCAGAAAAGTACAACGGCGGACGTCCGATCAAGGTTGTCGCAAACCTGCCGTACTACATCACGACACCGATCATCATGGGACTGTTTGAGAGTCATGTGCCGATCGACAATATCACCGTCATGGTGCAGAAGGAAGTTGCGGACAGAATGCAGGAGGGACCGGGATCGAAAAACTACGGTGCACTCTCCCTTGCGGTTCAGTACTATGCAGAGCCGTACATTGTGGCAAATGTTCCGCCGAACTGCTTTATTCCGCGCCCGAGTGTGGGATCCGCAGTGATCCGCCTGACCAGACATAAGGAGGCACCGGTTCAGACGAAGGATGAGCAGCTGATGTTCCGCCTGATTCGCGCATCGTTCAACCAGCGCAGAAAGACGTTGCAGAACGGTTTAAATAATGCTTCTGATCTGCATTTTACGAAGGAACAGATCGCAAAGGCGATTGAGACAATGGGACTTTCTCCATCCGTCCGCGGCGAGACACTGACGCTTGAGCAGTTTGCAAGACTGACAGATCTTCTCGTGGATGCACAGTAAGTCCGTGTGAGTGGCAGGTCTTTTTGCGTGTCAAGTGAGAAAGAATAAAAAGAAATAAAAAGACATAAAGACATAAATCAGAGATGTCCCTCATATACTGGATACAGGGGTGAGGGCATGTCTCATTATCGAAGACTTATTTCATACATATATGCATATGAGGGCAGTGTAAAAGGAAAAAATATCGGATATGCAAAGATTGAGATCCGCGGTGGACAGTGCCGGATTCAGGCAAATGTCAAACACATTTATGTGGGCGGAGGGGAGATTGGTGTGTATCTTTTAACCCCGGGAGAGGAACTGCTTCTGGGGAGAATTTTTATCCGGAATGGAGTTGGGGAGTATCACACGCAGGTGGATCCTGATAACATCGACGGGAGTGGATGTCGGATCGACCAGTGCTACGGACTCACGATTCACGATGTGGAAAATGCATGGCAGTGCTGGACGACGATCTGGGAAGATGCCGTTGCACAGACGGCAGAGATTGAACTTGCGAATGTGACGGCGGAAAACCAGAGAAAGATCGACGCAGAGACGGGGGCGCAGGTGGATCCGGAAGAAAACGCAAAGATGGATCAAAAGATAGATCCAGAGATGGATGCAGAGCAGACGAAACTGGAAAAACTGGATGCAGGGCAGCAGGGGGTGGAGCCAGAGGAATCCGGTCAGTCAGATGACGATTTTTCGGAGGAGACTGAGGATGTGCGGGAATGTCCCGGGAACACGCAGAAGGATCAAGAGGACGCCGAAGGACAGGGAGAAATCAAAATCTCTGAGGAAAGCGAACAAAAAACGGAACTTCCGATTTCCGGGGAGATTGAGAGAGAACTCGAAGCTGAGGAGGCACGTCGGGAAGAAGCTGCACCTTGGGTGGAGGAATCGAGAAATTTAAAAGTTTTAGAAGGTTCCGGTGAGTTCGAAGCTTCTGGTGAGGCATCAGAGAAACCAGAAAAGTTAGAGAAAGAAAATTTGCCGGCAGAAAACGCTCAGTCAGATTCTGAAAAGATGGTTTCCGGACAGGCAGACACAGTCACCCGTCTGGTGGCGGGGATCCGCACGGCAATCTCTGGAAATGGCCTGGAAGAAAAGCTCAGAGAAATGTGGAATGAGACGAAAAAGAACGTTCCGCAGAAGAGTGGCGGGACAAAAAATTGCGGCAATGATAAGAGTGATAATAATATCAAGAATACCGGGAATTACGAGACTGACGAGAATTATGAGAATACCGGGAATGACGGAAATTCCGAGAAAAAGTGTGAGGAGAAAAAAGCGGAGAGAACTGGTGTGGAGACAGAGCCGTTTCCAGAATTGGAAAACACCGCTTTTTTGAGAGAGCTTGACCGTCTTGAGCGCGAAAACAACGGGGCAGACCGTCTGTGGCAGCAGCTTCAGCGCAGGTATGTCCGCGTGCTTGCATTTGACTATGAGAAAGGCTGCGAGATCCTCTCAATCCGCCCACAGGACATCGGACTTCTGCCGCGCGAGATCTGGCATTACGGAAACAACAGTTTCCTTCTCCACGGGTATTACAATTATCGCCATCTGATCCTTGCGAGAATGAATAATCCGCAGGGGCCGTACCGGTATCTCCTCGGAGTTCCGGGGCATTATTTCAGCAATGAAAAATATTTAGCATCGATGTTTGGATTTCCGCATTTTGTGCTTGCGAGAAAGCAGCCGGATCAGGATGGGCGCTTCGGATACTGGTACACGGAGATTCGTCTGTGATTCAGAGTGGACACACTCATCTTTCATGGGCGGGAAGTTCACAAGATTTTGCAGAGACATTGGGTTGAAAAAAACAAAAAGGAATGCACAGAATGGCTACGGAAGAGAAACAGAAAAGAATTCTGACAGAGGAAGAGAAGCGGGCAGAGAGAGAAAAAGGAGAGGCGACCAGACAGCGGCGCTGGGAGCAGAGACAGGAAAAAAAGCGTCAGGAACAGCTGCGCGAAATGCAGCTTTTAGAAGAGCAGAGAGCGGCGGATGAGGGATTTATGAGAGAGGCCGTGCGTCAGGCGAAAAAAGCGGGGGCGCTCGGCGATGTGCCGATTGGCTGTGTGATTGTAAAAGACGGAAAAATCATTTCCCGCGGATACAACCGCAGAAATGCGGATAAGACGGTTCTCTCCCACGCGGAAGTCACGGCAATCCGGCGGGCATGCGCGAAACTCGGCGACTGGCGGCTCGAAGACTGCACGCTCTATGTCACGTTAGAGCCGTGTCCGATGTGTGCGGGTGCGATTGTGCAGGCGAGAATTCCGACCGTTGTGATCGGAAGCAGAAATCCAAAAGCAGGATGTGCAGGATCTGTGATGGATCTCTTTCACCAGAAAGGACTGAATCATCAGGTTGATCTGAGAGAGGGAATTCTGGGGGAGACGTGTTCTGTCCTCCTGAAGAATTTCTTTTTGGGATTGAGAAAGTAGGAGTTTGTCTGTTATAATGTTTGTCTGAATCCTGTATATCAAAAACCTGTTTTTTCTTGACAAAATTAAGGGGGAACGGTATACTAAGAAAACAGCGTTCATCCAATCAGATGATCGCGAGACAAGACAACGTTACACGTTATTCTATAATTACGTTATAAAGTTTCCGCGCAGCCGGGGAGATAGCGGTGCCCTGTATTTGCAATCCGCTCCAGCAGAGGTGATATCCCGCCTCGGATATGGACTTGCAGGGCTGCCCCTGGTAAGCGGCGTTGACGTTTGGGTCTTGCGCAACAGAACCTCATGAACCGTGTCAGGGCAGGAATGCAGCAGCACTAAGTGGGACCTTCTGTGTGCCGCAAGGGAGCCTGGGCCGAGCTGGCTGCCAGGGTAACGCCTGTGAGCCTTATACAAAGCGGGATGCGCGGATTTAATTATATTTAAAGCTAAAAATGCAAAATCAGAGAGGAATCTGACAGATCGAAAGGATCGTCGGGTTCTTTTTTTATATGATAGGAAATTGCGTCCTATCATGCAAAAAATAATGGCAGCGATTTGTTCAAGAAAACGTAAGAAACGGAAACAATAATTGATGGACAAACGGGAATTTGTTGGAGTATAATATCAAAATGGGTGGAGTTTCGCCCATTTTAAAAAGAATCAAAAAGAATTAAACGTTAAAAGAATCAAATATCGGCCGGAAGCGGCCGAAGGGGAACAGGTAGGACAGAGAACATTCAAAGAGAGCAAAGAGAAAGGATGTGTCTTCCATGAGAGTAGGAATGCTGACAAGCGGCGGAGACTGCCAGAGCCTGAATGCAACCATGCGCGGCGTGGCGAAGGCTTTGTACAAGATGTATGAAGATGTGGAAATTGTAGGTTTTGAGGATGGCTACAAGGGTCTAATGTATGCAGATTACAAGATCATGAAACCATCTGATTTTTCAGGAATTCTGACAAAGGGAGGCACGATTCTCGGAACGTCCAGACAGCCGTTTAAGCTCATGCGGACTCCGGATGAGAATGGCCTGGACAAGGTGGAAGCGATGAAGCACACCTACCGCAAGCTGAAACTGGAATGTCTTGTGGTTCTGGGAGGAAATGGAAGCCAGAAGACTGCCAATCTTTTGAGAGAGGAAGGACTTAACATTGTTTCTCTGCCAAAGACGATTGACAATGACCTCTGGGGAACCGATATTACATTCGGTTTTCAGAGTGCGATCAACGTGGCGACGAACGCAATCGACTGCATTCACACCACAGCTGCCTCGCATGGACGAGTATTTATCGTCGAGGTTATGGGACATAAAGTAGGATGGCTGACTCTGTATGCGGGAATTGCCGGCGGTGCAGATATCATTCTTTTGCCGGAAATTCCATATGATATCAATGTGGTTATCAGTGCGCTGAGAGAGAGATCCCGCCAGGGCAAGCGTTTTTCGATTCTTGCTGTTGCCGAGGGCGCAATCTCGAAAGAGGATGCCGGACTGACAAAGAAAGAATTGAAAGAAAAGAAAAAGAGCGGACTGGTTTATCCGTCTGTTGCTTATGAGCTTGGTGCAAAGATTACCGAGATGACTGGTCAGGAAGTCCGCGTGACGGTTCCGGGCCATATGCAGAGAGGTGGAGAACCGAGTCCTTATGACCGCGTGCTCTCGACCCGTCTCGGAGCGGCGGCAGCAAAGCTCATTCAGAATAAAAAATATGGCTTCATGGTAGCTGTGAAGAACAACGAGATCACAGAGATTCCGTTGGAGGAAGTTGCCGGACGCTTAAAGACCGTCGATCCGAACTGTTCCATGATTCAGGAAGCAAAGATGGTGGGAATCAGCTTCGGAGACGAATAGAATTGAGGGAACATTATGTCATACACCGCACTTTACCGCAAATGGCGTCCTGTCCGCTTTGATGATGTCTGTGGACAGGATCACATTGTTCAGACACTGCAAAATCAGATTATCAGCCAGAGAATCGGTCATGCCTATCTGTTCTGTGGAACAAGGGGAACCGGAAAGACATCGATCGCAAAGATTTTTTCGAGAGCTGTCAACTGTGAGCATCCGGTCAATGGAAGTCCCTGCAATGAATGTGAAACCTGCAAAAGCATTCTCAGCGGAAGTTCCATGAATGTGGTGGAGATCGATGCGGCATCAAACAATGGTGTGGAAAATATCCGTGAAATCCGCGAGCAGGTTCAATATCCGCCTACTGAGGGAAAATACCGGGTCTATATCATTGATGAGGTGCATATGCTTTCTGTCGGAGCATTCAATGCACTTCTTAAAACACTTGAGGAGCCGCCGTCATACGTGATTTTTATTCTGGCGACGACGGAGGTGCACAAGATTCCGATTACCGTGCTCTCGAGATGTCAGCGATATGATTTTAAGCGAATCACGATTGACACGATTGCGGGGCGTCTGCGAGAACTTGTGGACGCGGAGAAAATCGAGGTCGAGGAGAAGGCATTGCGTTATATCGCAAAGGCGGCAGACGGTTCGATGCGAGATGCGCTGAGCCTTCTCGATCAGTGTGTGGCATTCCACTATGGCACACTGCTGACTTACGACAATGTACTCGATGTGCTCGGAGCCGTGGATACCGCGGTGTTCAGTGAACTTTTGCGTGCTGTGATCGCAAAGGACACGACTGCGTGCATGAAGCAGCTCGAGGAGATGGTGATTCAGGGACGCGAACTCGGACAGTTCGTGATTGACTTCATCTGGTACCTGCGAAACCTGTTGATCTTAAAGACGACGGACGATGCGGAGAGCATGCTCGAGATGTCTGAGGAGAACTTGAACCAGCTCCGGGAAGAGGCGCAGATGATTGAGGGGGAGACCCTGATGCGCTACATCCGCATTTTCTCGGAGTTATCCGGTCAGCTTCGCTATGCAAGTCAGAAGCGTGTGCTGATTGAGATTGCGCTGATTAAGCTGACAAAGCCTCAGATGGAGCAGAATCTCGATTCCATCCTGCAGCGTCTGGATGAGCTGGAAGAACGTCTCGACGAGGCGCCGGTGATGTCACCGGATCTGATGCAGCAGATGAGCGCCCAGATGACATCACAGATGGGGACTCAGGGAGCAGCAGATCTGGCAGGGTTGCCTGGTTCGGCTTCCGTGGAAGCTGCCGGTGCAGATTCGCCAGCCGCTTTTTCGATGAGTGGTCAGGGAGCAGCGCTCCAAGCTTCGGTGCCGCCTGCCCAGGTGGCGATCCCCAAGGCACAGCTCGAGGATTTGAACCTGATCCGACAGGAGTGGGGAAAAATCATCCGGGAACTCGGAGGAGCGATCCGGCCGAGCTTTCGCGACACGATTCTTGAGCCGAGCGGGGACAGCTGTCTGTGCATCGTCTTTTCAATCCGGGATAATTACGAGATCGGAAGCAGGCCGACGATTCTCGGTGAGCTTGAGAAGCACGTAAAAGAGCGGTATGGAAAAGATATTTATTTCAAGACCCGTCTGAGAGATGAGGGCGAGCGCCTGAACACGATTTACGTCAGCGACGAGGAACTGAAAGAGGCGATCCACATGGAGATCCAGGTGGAAGATTAGAAGCAAGAAAATAAAAGAGAAAAAAGAAAAAGAAAAATAAAAAGAGAAAGAGAAGGAAAGACACATGGCAAAACGTGGTGGATTCCCGGGTGGAATGCCGGGCAATATGAACAATCTGATGAAGCAGGCACAGAGAATGCAGAGACAGATGGAGGAGACGACAAAGGAGCTTGAGGAGAAGGAGTATTCCGCATCCGCAGGCGGCGGTGCAGTGACCGTGACCGTTTCCGGAAAGAAGGAAGTGCTCTCCGTTGCACTCTCTGAGGAAGTCGTAGACCCGGATGACATTGAGATGCTTCAGGATCTCATTGTAGCAGCGACAAATGAGGCAATGCGCAAGGCAGATGAGGAGTCTCAGGCAGCCATGTCGAAGCTGACCGGCGGACTCGGCAGTCTGGGCGGAGGATTCCCGTTCTAATATGGATTATTACAGCAGTCAGATTACACGACTAATGGAAGAACTTTCAAAGCTGCCGGGTGTGGGAAATAAATCCGCCCAGCGGCTTGCTTTTCATATCATCAATATGCCGCAGGAGCAGGTGGACAGCCTGGCCTCGGCAATCACAGAGGCGAAAGCCAATATTCGATACTGCAAAGAATGCTGGACGCTGACAGATCAGGAACTTTGTCCGATCTGCAGCAGTGACCGAAGAGATCATAAGACGATTATGGTGGTGGAAAATACCAGAGATCTTGCTGCATATGAGAAAACCGGAAAATATGACGGCGTCTATCATGTGCTGCACGGGGCGATTTCCCCGATGCTGGGAATCGGACCGAATGATATCAAGTTAAAAGAACTGATGCAGCGTCTTCAGGGGGATGTGAAGGAAGTGATCATTGCGACCAATTCCAGCCTTGAGGGTGAGACAACGGCAATGTATATCAGCAAACTGGTGAAGCCGACCGGAATCCGTGTGACGCGGATTGCGAGCGGAGTGCCGGTTGGCGGGGATCTGGAATATATAGATGAGGTGACCCTTTCAAGGGCGCTGGAGGGCCGCATTCCGCTTTGATGAGCGAAAGCATAGAAAAACATAAGCGTACAAAGCATACAGAATACAAAATGTAAAGATATACAAAATGTAAGTGTATAGGTGTACAGGCGTGAGAGCGCAAAATGGAAATGCGGATGAGGAGTGCATAAGATGGATAAGTATGAGTTTAACATAAAAATAGAGCAGATGAGAAAGCTAGTCAATCGCGGAGATTATGAGACGGCAATGAAGATTGCAGACACGATCGACTGGAAAAAGGTTCGCAATGCCAATTTGCTTTCTATGGTTGCGACGATTTATGAGAAAAACGGAGAGTATCAGGATTCCAAGGATATTCTTCTTCTGGCATTTGAGCGTGCCCCGATCGGAAAGCGTCTGCTGTATAAACTGACCGATCTGGCGCTGAAAGAGGGAAATATCAAAGAGGCCGAGGATTATTACCGGGAATTCTGTGATCTGGCAGGGGATGATCCGCGCCAGCAGCTGCTGCGCTATAAGATTCTGAAACAGATGGATGCACCGTTGGAACAGCAGATCCATTCTCTTGAGAGCTATACGACAGAGGAGCTCGATGAGAAGTGGCTGTATGAGCTTGCAGAACTCTATCAGAAAGCAGGAAATGCAGAGCGCTGTGTTGCCACCTGTGATAAGATCATGCTGATGTTCGGTCTGGGCAAATATGTGGACAAGGCGATGGATCTGAAAGTTCAGTATGCACCGCTCAACAAGTATCAGATGGATCTTGTGGAAAACCGCGACAAGTATGAGGAGAAACTGCGCGCAGTAGAGCAGTCCTTTGCTTCCGGTGATGGAATGGCGTCTCTGGAGATGGAAAATGATGTCGATGAGATGGACGATTCTGATTTTGTTCCGGATGAGCAGTTTGAGGAGACGTCTGAGACGGTGAAAGACGGCGCAGGCACTGCCGCATCTCAGGAAAAGGCAGCCAGTACGTCTGAAAAACCGTCAGAGAAGACTGAAGAAAAGACTGTAGAAAAACCGGCGCAGAGTGCAGAGCCGGCCGTGCAGGCGCAGCCAGTACAGCCGGTACAACCAGAGACCGTGCAGACAGAGGCAGTGCAGGCGAAATCCGTTCAGGAACAGCCAGCTGTTTTAGCAGGTTCAGAGGCTTCCAGAAAGGCGGAGACTTCCGGTAAGGAGGTGTCTGAGGCTTCAGAGCCGGCGGTTTTGGAGAGCGAGGCAGAGCCGGAGACGGCACACAGAGTAACTGCTCCGACTGTGCCGGTCGAGATTCCGGATGAGATCCCGCTTCCGAAGCCGGATGTGCCTTACGAGAAAGAGAATATTGCAGTGGCAGTGAAGCAAGCAGAGGTTGAGCAGAGTCTGGCAAGAGAGATGTCACGGTTGAAAGATCTTCCGGTACAGGAGGATTCTGATCTCGGAAAGACCAGAGTACTCAGCGAGATTCGCCGTGCTCCATCTCCGGTACCGGCAGCATCGTCTGTTTCTGTATCCCAGACACAGGCGTTTGCAGCGACTGAGCGGGCAGCAGAAAAGGCAGCGGAGAAGACGGCAGAGAAGGCCGCAGAAGAAACCGAAGCTGATATGGTTGTGGAAGATCTTGATGATGAGGATGAGGCAGAGCCGACGGTCAAGAATTATCTGATGATTGAGGCGCGCACTCCGGAGAAGGGACTGGAACTGGCAGTCAGAACACTCAAAGAGATTCACAGAGTGAGCGGAAGAAAGAATCCGGTGGCAAAGATTACCGGTTCCCGCCTGAATAAGAGAGGAGTTCTTGCGAGCGCTTCCAAGTTAGCAGGAAAGGATCTCATTGTCGAGGAGGCGGGAGATCTGACGTCTGCAATGCTCAAAGAGCTTGATCAGATGATTGAGCATGATACAACGGGAATGAGAATTTTCCTGATTGACAATCCGAAGCAGATGGAGACGATGAATCGCCAGAATCCGTTTCTTGCAGCGCGTTTTGAGCGCATCTTTTGTGAGCACAAGGAAGAGGAGAGTCTGCATACGGTTTCCGGAACATCAGCAGTGCGCCCGGCAGAGAAAGCTGAGAAAGTGATCTCTGAGGCAGCGCAGATGACGGAGGTTTATCCGGAGAAGACTGTGAAGACGGAGATTGAGCTTCCGCCGAGAGGAAACAGAAGTGCAGAGGGAAGAAGCACAGGATCTGATTATTACGAGGATGGAAGAAGATATGCAGAAGCCCAGAAGGCGGCAGCTTCCGTAAAACTTACCAAGAAGGAAGAGCCGAGAAAAACGCCGGAATTCCAGGAGGAAGAGGAAGAAGAACGTCCGGTGAGACAGGTTGTGCCGGTAACGGATGGCGCAATGCGGGCTCCGGATCCGGAACCGGAATATGAGCAGGAAGATTATCCGGAAGACGACGACACAGAGATGGATATCGATGAATTTGCACAGTACTGCTGCAAATATGCATCCGAGATTGACTGCAGCATCACCGGAAAGAGTATGCTGGCGCTGTATGAGAGAATTGAGATCATGGAAGAAGACGGAATTGCACTGACAAAGACGGCAGCGGAAGACCTGATTGAGGAAGCAGCAGACCGTGCAGAGAAGCCTTCTATGGGAAATCGTCTCAAGGGTCTGTTTTCATCCAAGTATGACAAGGATGGTTTGCTGATTCTGAAGGAAGAGCACTTTATTTAATTTTAATGACAGAAATGTCAGAAATGCCGGGAATACCTGAAATATCTGAAATACCTGGGATGCTATATATAAGGCTATCTGTAAGGGGGTTACCTGACCGCAGTGGTGTACGGTCAGGTAACGCAGGTAAGGGTTTGCCGGGATTTGTATGCGTATGAAAGGAAAAGAGATGGAAATCAAGCTGATTGCGCTGGATCTGGACGGAACTCTTTTGGACAGCCAAAAGAAATTGTCGGATCGGAATAGAGCGGTTCTTGAGGAGTGTGTGCGCCGGGGAATCTATGTGGTTCCGTGTACCGGACGAATTTGGGGAGGAGTCCCTGAATTTATCCGGGAATTCCCGGGAATTCGATATGCAATCACGACGAACGGAGCAGTCGTGGAAGATGTTCAGGAACATAAAATTATCGATGAGCGAAAACTGACCTGCAAGCAGGCACTCGAGATTCTGGAGCTGGCACATCAGTTCCACACAATGTATGATGCCTATGTCGATGGACAGGCATTTGCAGAGGAGCGTTTCATGAGAGATCTGGATTCCTTTGGAATTCCGGCAACTCTTCAGGGAATGATTCGTGCTACCAGACAGATTGTGCCGGATGTTGCGGAGAAAGTGCGCCAGTTGAATCTTCCGGCAGAGAAGCTGAACTATTTCTTCGGAGATTCCGAGGAGAGACTTCGCGCGAAAAAGGCGCTTGAGGCGAGGGGAGATGTGGTGATCAGCTCGTCGTTCAGGCTGAATTTGGAAATCAATGCACTTGGAGCAACAAAAGGCAATGCGATCTGGCGTCTTGCCGATTATCTCGGGCTGAAACCGGAGCAGACGATGGGATTTGGCGATGGTGGAAATGATCTGACGATGATGAAGATGGCAGGAGTCGGCGTTGCGATGGGAAATGCGGAAGAAGAGATTAAGGAGGCATCCAACTATGTGACTGCATCGAATGATGAGGATGGAGTCGCATGGACGATTGAGAAGCTGGTATTGAAGAAATAAAACAGAGTGGAAAAACCAGTGTAACCAGTGGTGAAAATGTAACTAGGTAACTAGCGTTGAGAAGCGAGGTCTGATGGATGAAAGAAATCTTGGATCATTGGCTTTTCTGGGCAACAGCGGTTTTCTTGCTTGGAATGATTCTGTACGGTCATT
Source organism: Brotaphodocola sp. (assembly GCF_050873065.1). Lineage (GTDB taxonomy): Bacteria > Bacillota > Clostridia > Lachnospirales > Lachnospiraceae > Brotaphodocola. The sequence continues at coordinate 1,211 of NZ_JBNMIC010000040.1, read as the reverse complement.
ATCGCGGCTTGATTCATAAGGTGCTTACGGTGACTTCGCTTGTGGTCGGAATGATTTCCGCCCGCATTGCAGTTCCGTATGTGACAGGGCTTTTGAGAACACACACAAATCTCTATTCCGTTATCGGAAAAGCACTGCTCAAGGTGGCTGGAGGATCAGGCATGGAGCTTGGCAATCTGCTTCCGGCACAACAGCGGGAGATAATTGGACAGCTTCATCTTCCTGCCCAGATGAAAGAAGCACTTCTGGCAAACAACAATTATGAAATCTACCGGCTGCTTGGGGTGGATGCGTTTTGGGGATACTTAGAGCGCTCTCTTTCAAGCATGACACTGAATCTGATTGTGTCTGTGCTGGTCTTTCTTTTCGCGTTCGTTCTTTTACAGGTTATCGGTACCTGTCTGAATCTGGTTTCGAGATTGCCGATTATCTCGGGAGTTAATCAGCTGGCAGGTGCGGCTGCCGGAGGGATAGAAGGCCTCTTTATCGTGTGGGTGGCGGCACTTTTTATCCGGGCGTGCTCTTCTGCTGCGTGGATACAGCCGGTGCTGGGACAAATCCAGGGGAGTATCTGCCTGACGTTTCTCTATGAGCATAATCTGTTTGACTGGCTGATTATGAGTATTTTGAATTGTCTGGCATGATGGTAATGGTGTAATGATAGGGGTGTCATGGTAGGATAGAGGCATTTTTTTATTTCATAGGATGTTGCAGGGGTTTTGGGGATTTTATGATTTTATATGATTCCAGAGATAAAATAAAATCTGCTCGATTACCCGTGTGCCGTAACCCTGTATCCTATGAAATAAAAAAAGTGAAAAAGACTGCTTGACATGGATGAAAATGCATGGTATAGTATATACCACTGCGAGAGCAGTGCAAGACAGCAAAAAAGATAGAATAAAAAAGTTGTTGACAAATTGAAAACAACATGATATACTACCAAAGTTGCTGTTGAGCAATACAAAAAGGTGAAGCGAAATGCTTCGAAAACTTTTTGAAAAAAGTGCTTGACAAACTCAAACAGCTCTGATATAATGAATGAGTTGCTGAGGAGAATAAAGCAACAGACTGAACCTTGAAAATGAAAGATTGAACAGTGTTTAAAACCCTGAAAATTCTTATAAAAAAGAGTCTTTTGGTAAAGACATCTTTGAATTGAGAAATTCAGAACAAAAACAAACCAAACAACAGTAGAACGGTTTAATTAT
>NZ_JBNMIC010000039.1:0-21243 GCF_050873065.1 Brotaphodocola sp. | reverse complement strand
TTTGTGTCTGTTTTTAGATTTCCATGTTCCCATGATATAAGCATACAATAATATCTAACTTTTGGCTACCTTAACCCACCGTCTAAAGTCAGTGGGATTGCGGTAGCCTCATTTCAAGAGGCAAAGGGCTGCCTCCAGGAAATGCCGCTTACAGCTCTGTTCTGCAAGGTGTTCCCTCTTTCATCTCCACAATCCCGCGAAGACCACAGTCCACCATGCTGCGCACGGCAGTATCCGTATAGAATGCCATATGCGGAGTAAAAATAACGTTGCGGAACTGGTGCAGATAGAACCAGTTTCTGTTTTTCAGAATGTCGATTCGGTGATCCTCATGGATGATACCCTCCTCGCCCTCAACAGTGTCAAGACCGAGTGCTCCGATCTTTTCGCTCTCAATGCCCTCGACAAGTGCATCGATGTCCACAAGTTCTCCTCTCGCACAGTTGATCAGGATTACTCCATCTTTCATCTTTGCAATCGTCTCGCGATCCAGCATATGATAATTTTCCGGTGTCAGAGGAAGATGTAGCGTGATAATATCCGCCTCGCGATAGACAGTCTCGCGATCCACATAGGTCGCATACTTCTTCACTTCTTCCTTCTCATACGGATCAACCGCCAGAATCCGGCAGCCAAATCCGGACAGACTGCGGATAACCTGAGCGCCGATCTTTCCGGTTCCGATCACGCCGACTGTCATATGCTTAAGCTCACGTCCCATCAAGCCTTTAAGCGCAAAGTCATTTACCTGGCCTCTCCAGAGCGCCTGCTTATAATTGCGCAGACACATCAGCATCATCATAATTGTGAAATCTGACACGCCATCCGGCTCATAGTTTGCATGGCACACATGCATCCCAATGCTCTTTGCATACGCCACATCAATATGATTAAACCCGATCGTTCTCGTCGAGAGGCACTCCACGCCCAGTTTCTTCCACGCATCCAAAAGCGGCGCATCAATCGTGCCCTGACCGAGAATCGACACACCGACACAGCCCTCTGCCATCCCTGCATTCTCAAGCGACGGCACTTCGCCAGTCTCCACAACCTCAAGCTTTAACTCTTCCGCAATTCTGGCAATATCTGCCTTCTCGTCCTCCCGCACTTCATAAAGCAGTATCTTCATATCAAATCTGTCCTTTCCCTGATCTCATACAGACATATTTCACGAACCATCTCTCCCCCATCGCCTGTATGCCCAGTCTATGTTAGATTCTATTTTTTTCCATACCATCGTACCACAGGAAGCTCCGAATTGACAGCTCCTCTTTTGAAAGAAATCTACTCCATTACACGTATATACGCAAAAAAATCCCACAAGCAGATTTCTCTACTTGCGGGAAAAATAGTTATATCATTTTTGCAAATACTTAAAGCCTACGTCTATACCAGCCGGCGACGTAAGACGAGAAAGTGCAGACAAACCCGGAGCGAGAGCATGTTTGACTGACTTTACTCGTCGTCGGCGCCTCGATAAATCAATAAACCTATAAATCTATAAATTTTTAAAAGATAACCGTCAGCAGCATCTTAAAATTCTCTTTTCCATACACGGCATGCGGATGGCGAGCCGGCATCACAATCGTCTCCCCCTCATGAAGCTCATACTGCACGCCATCGATCGTGATACATCCCACTCCGTCAAGGCACTGTACCATCGCATCGCCACCTGACTCATGGGTGCTGATCTCCTCACCCTTCCAGAAAGAAAACAGCGTCAGGCTGACTGCTTCGTTCTGTGCCAGTGTGCGGCTGACCACCTGTCCCTCCTGATACGCGATCATCTCTTTCAGGCTTAAAACCTCTGCCTTGTTAATGTTCTTCATTCTCTCTTCCATCATACCTTCTCCTTTTTTGTTATTGATTTCCCTCTTTACGGTCCATCCGGACCATCTAGCGGATTTTCCTCTGGATTTTCCCTGAGTTTTTTCTCTGATTTTTCCTGTGTACATGGTACGGTCTCTCTTTTTCTCGGCGCTCTTCCTCTTGGTTTTCACAAGCCACTTAGCGACCCAGCAGCGCCTTTAAATCTTCCTCTGCTGTCGTAGTCGGCGCAATGTGATAGTTTTCCACCAGATAGTTTAACACATTTTTGGAAAGAAATGCAGGTAAAGTCGGGCCCAGCCGGATATTTTCAATTCCGAGATGAAGCAGGGTCAGCAAAATACACACTGCTTTCTGCTCATACCAGGACAGTACGAGAGACAGCGGAAGCTCATTGACAGAGCACCCAAACGCCTCTGCAAGTGCAAGTGCGACGCGAATCGCACTGTATGCGTCGTTACACCGTCCCATATCCATGATGCGCGGAAGTCCCGCCACTTCCCCGAGATCGAGATCATTGAAACGGTATTTTCCGCAGGCGAGTGTCAGAATCACAGAATCTTTTGGAATTTTCTTCACAAAATCCGTGTAATAATTTCTTCCCGGGCGTGCTCCGTCACATCCACCGACAAGGAAGAAATGACTGATTTTCCCCGCTTTCACGGCGTCCACAACCTGATCTGCGACAGCGAGCACCGTTCCATGCGCAAATCCGGTCATCACCTGATTTCCACCGTTAATTCCGGTCATCTCACGATCCTCCGCATAACCGCCAAGCTCTAATGCCTTCTCGATCACCGGAGTGAAATCCTTATCCTCCCCGATATGCTTCATCTCCGGATAGGAAACCACCTCCGTCGTAAATACGCGGTCCGCATAACTCTTCTTCACCGGCATCAGGCAGTTCGTCGTGAAAAGAACCGGCGCCGGAATGTTATCAAATTCCTTCTGCTGGTTCTGCCATGCCGTTCCGAAATTCCCCTTCAGATGCGGATATTTCTTTAACTCCGGATAGCCATGTGCCGGAAGCATCTCCCCATGCGTATAAATGTTGATGCCCTTGTCCTTCGTCTGCTCCAGAAGCAGTTTCAGATCAAGAAGATCATGTCCGCTGATCACGATAAACGGTCCCTTCTCGACGGAGAGCGGAACCGTCACCGGTTTCGGGTCTCCAAAGCTCTCGCGGTTTGCCTTATCCAGAAGTTCCATACACGCCAGATTGACTTCCCCGACCTCAAGGACAACCGGAAGCAGATCCGCCATCTCCAGATCATATCCAAGCACGGCAAGTGCCTTTATAAAAAACTGATCCACTCTTTCATCGCGGTATCCGAGCACCAACGCGTGATACGCGTAAGCCGCCATTCCGCGGATTCCGAACAAGATCAGAGATTTCAGAGAGCGGATATCCTCATCTGCCTCCCAGATCGCCTTCATCTCGTATCTGTCCGTGTCGCCACAGCGGGAAGCGCAGGTGATGCATCCCGGAGAGATTCTCGCCTTTTCCCGGCGCACTCGCTCAATCATCTCTGTCACGGTCTCTTCATTGAAATTCACATTCGTGATCGTTGTAAATAATGCCTCAATGATCAGCCTGGTCGTGTTTTCATCACCCGGATGGTGAAAACAGCCTTTTGCCAGACCAAGCAGCTCTCCGGTCAGCTCATCCTGAAGATTTGCGACCTCTGCACTCTTTCCACAGACTCCCGCATTTCCCGTACAGCCACTGCAGCCAGCTGTCTGCTCACACTGAAAACAAAACATTTTATTCATTCAAGATTTCCTCCATTGCTCTGCGATATTTTTTATAATTTTTGAGTTTTATCCCAATCTCTTCTAATCTTTTCTTTCGTTTCCAATCGTTTCTTTCGTTTTTTCTGGTTTTTCCGGTTCTTTCCGGTTCTTAATTTTTACTTATCTTTTTTGTTCTTGTTTGTTCATTTTCTCGTTTTCTTTTGCTCGTATACAGAATACTCGAAAATCCATCAAAACTCCGTAACGATTGTTACAAATCAAATAAAATCCCAAACAAATTTTAATTTTTTATATTTTCCAAAAAAGGATTCACCCAGATACAGTCAAGAAACCTCTCAGGGAAGACAGGAAACACAAGAAAGAGAGGAAAAAAAGAGACCTCACAGGGCAGCTGCCTGCAAAGTCTCTCTTTCCTATGTAGATTTCTTATGTAGAAGAAATCTTCTTATTCAGTTTTTGTTCTCAGATGAACAACTCGGATTAGTTGTTGATCAGCTTATCCTCTTCGTTGTTCCAGCTGTACAGCTTACGGATCTCTGCACCAACCTTCTCAGACGGATGCTCGGAAGCCAGCTTTCTCATAGCCTTGAAGTGTACCTGACGGCCTGCCGGAGACATATCAAGCAGGAACTCCTTAGCGAAGGTACCATCCTGGATATCGGTCAGGATCTTCTTCATGGTCTTCTTGGTCTCCTCAGTGATCAGCTTCGGTCCGGTGATGTAATCGCCGTACTCAGCGGTGTTGGAGATGGAGTAACGCATTCCAGCGAAACCAGACTGGTAGATCAGGTCTACGATCAGCTTCATCTCATGGATGCACTCGAAGTATGCGTTCTTCGGATCATAACCAGCCTCAACCAGAGTCTCGAAACCAGCCTGCATCAGAGCGCAAACGCCGCCGCACAGAACTGCCTGCTCACCGAACAGATCGGTCTCAGTCTCGGTACGGAAGGTGGTCTCCAGCAGACCTGCTCTTGCTCCGCCGATGCCCAGGCCGTAAGCCAGTGCCTTCTCCAGAGCCTTACCGGTGTAATCCTGCTCAACAGCTACCAGACACGGAGTTCCCTTACCAGCCTGATACTCGCTGCGAACGGTATGACCCGGTGCCTTCGGAGCGATCATGGTTACATCGACATTCTTCGGCGGATTGATGCATCCGAAATGAATGTTGAAACCATGAGCGAACATCAGCATGTTACCCTCTTCCAGGTTCGGCTCGATGTCCTTCTTGTACATATCTGCCTGCAGCTCATCGTTGATCAGGATCATGATGATATCTGCCTTCTTTGCAGCCTCTGCTGCGGTATAAACCTCAAAGCCCTGCTTCTCAGCCTTTGCCCAGGACTTGCTGCCCTCGTACAGACCGATGATAACGTGGCATCCAGAATCCTTTAAGTTTAATGCGTGTGCATGTCCCTGGCTACCGTAGCCGATAATCGCAATGGTCTTACCCTCCAGTAAGGATAAGTTACAATCTTCCTGATAATAAATCTTTGCCATGATTCTTTTCCTCCTTGGAAATACATATGAATCTAAATTTTTTTAAAATTTTATAAGCAAAAGGATTCATACCGGCGTCTCTCTGTCCGTCTTTGGCATGCCTTCTCGCTAACAACCTTCATGGATTCCGTATTTTCTGCGAAATCCCCCGCCCTCATGTTGAGAGGCGTTCCGCTCTGTCCTACGGCAGATAACGGATATCATCGGAACCTCTTGAAAGACCGGTCAGACCGGTTCTTGCAAGCTCCAGAATCTCATAATCCTCGAGCAGATTGATCAGGGCATCCAGCTTGGACTGATCACCGGTCAGCATCACGGTGAGGGAATCTTTTCCCACATCCACGATCGTCGCACGGAAAATGCTTGAGATCGCATTGACTGCCTGGCGCTGGTTTGCATTCGCCCGAACCTTTACCATAATCAGCTCACGATAAACGGAGTGACCCGGCTTCAGTTCCTTGATGTCGCGGACATCTTCCAGCTTGCGAAGCTGCTTTTCAATCTGTTCCAAAATACTCTGATCTCCGTAGGAAACCACCGTCATTCTGGAATAGCGCTCATCTGCCGTAACACCAACGGTCAGACTCTCAATATTGTATCCCCGGCGGCTGAACAGACCCGCTACGCGGCTCAGTACACCGGAAGTGTTGTCTACCAGCAATGATAAAACAATTCTATCCATCGGCTTTCACCCTTTCCTGTCAAGTACCTCTAATGATAACAATCATGCTTCTTTTTGTCAACTCTCAAAATGGAATGTATGGTATTCCTGAGAGTTATAGGTTCCGTTCACGCGTTGTGCAAACAGCAGCGGATCCTGGTGGCAATCCAATATCATTTCGTTTAACGCACCATATCCCGGCTGATCTCGGCAAGACTTTTTGCTCCGCACATTGCCATTGTATCCTCAAGTTCTGCACCGAGGCGGGTGATGAGTTCCTCAACTCCCTCCTCTGCTCCGCCATACACCGCAGTCACAAACGGACGGCAGATCAGCACTCCATCCGCACCAAGTGCCAGTGCCTTAAACAGATCCACACCTGTCCGGATTCCTCCGTCCACGAGAATCTTCATCGAATCTCCGACTGCCTCTGCAATCTCCGGAAGAACTTCTGCCGTCGCCGGACACTGGTCAAGCACACGGCCGCCGTGGTTCGACACGACAATCGCAGATGCACCGGCCTCCTTCGCTTTCATTGCCCCGCGCACCGTCATGACGCCTTTCACAATGAACGGAAGTCCCGCCTCACGGATGATCCCGCCAAGCTCCTCAACCGTCTTCGCTCCGGCCGGTGGATTCAAATTTTTCAAAAACGGCAGACCCGCTGCATCCACATCCATCGCAACCGCAAACGCGCCGCTCTCACGCACCAGCTCCATTTTCTGCGCCACCGTCTTCGCATCCCACGGCTTGACCGTCGGCACTCCGATTCCATCTGCATGCTTCACCGCCTGCGTCGCCGCAACCATCACACTCGGATCTGTCCCGTCACCGGTAAACGCCGCAATGCCCGCCTTGGCACACGCGCGAACCAGAACATCATTGTAGGTCGCATCATTATAAGTCTCCCCGTAATGCAGATTCACCGCTCCGACCGGTCCTGCAAAAAACGGATAGGCAAATTTCTTTCCAAACAGTTCAAACGTCGTGTCAACCGGGCCATTCTCGCAGATCGTATCCATCTGGACACGGATCTCCTTCCATTTTTCATAATTGCGGATTGCCGTGTCGCCGACCCCCTTGGCTCCCGGTCCCGGAATCTGATTTCTGCACGCCCGCCCGTCACAGATCTCACATCCCTTGCAGTATTTTCCCAGACAGGTCCTCGCCTGAAGAAGCACTTCTTTCTTTGTCAGCATCGCTCTCATCCTCCTGTTTTCTCTTGCTGTTTTCTTTTTTTCTTCTATGTCTCTTTTTTATTTTTCTGTTTTATCTTCCTTTCATCTTCCTCCGGGTTTTGGTTTTTTATTTTTCCCCTAATTTGCCATGTAAAATCCCTTTTCCTCTTTTAAAGGAATGTCCTCTGATTCCACATTTTCAATCTGGATATACGGCTCCTCTCTTAAGCGACGCACAAGTTCCCAGACCATCGTCTCATACCCCTGTGCTTCCATCTCGACACGGCCGTCCCAAAGATTCTGCACCCAGCCGCAAATCCCCAGTCCCCGCGCAATCCGCGTTGCCTGATAGCGAAATCCCACGCCCTGCACGCGTCCGGAAAAATAGAAATGTTTTCTCACCATTTTCATAAAGCTCCCCCTTCTTTGTCCCGAAAACCCTTCCTTATCCTGAAAATCCTTCTTTATCTCAGAATCTCAGAAACTTCTCTGTTCAAAACCTATTTTTTTCTGTCTTTTCTTCCCATCGACGGATCTCCGACCACCTTCTTAAACAGCATCAGATACACCGTTGTCGACACTGCTGCGGAAATCACATCCGAGACAGGTTCCGTCCAGAACACATTCGTGATTCCAAACAGAAGCGGAATCACAAATACCCCTGCCAGATAGAGTCCCTTTCGAAACAGCGACAGGCTGATCGCGACATGCGCAATTCCCATTCCTGTAAAACCATCCACAATCGTGTACTGCACGGCAAGAGGGATCACAGCAAGCGCTGAAATCCGGATTGCTCTCGCCGTCAGACCGATGTATTCCGGATTTCTCGTAAAAATCTGCGCAAACAGCCCAGGGATGATCTGGGAAAGCAGGAACATGATCGCAGTAAAGCCCAGAGACATCTTCAAGATATACTGCTGTGCCCTCCAGATGCGGTCCGGGCGCTTTGCTCCGAAATTGTATCCGAGAATTGTCTGCGTTCCGCTTGTGATTCCCCCGAGCGGCATTGTCACGATCAGCATGAAACTCTGTGCAATCGTCGCACACGTCAGAAGCGTATCACCCTGTCCCGGACCTCCGAGTCTCTGAATCACTGTATTCATCGAGATAATCAGCACATTGTCCATCGCAATGATGATGCACGGAGATGCGCCCACCTTCATGACCCTGCGCATGACCTTCCAGCTGTAATCCCCAAAAGTGATGCGGATTGGCACTCTCTTTCCAAAGAGAAATGTCAGCACATATGTGCAGGAAGCAAGCTGGGAGAGCACCGTCGCAACCGCCGCCCCGCGCACTCCCATTCCAAATCCAAAGATAAACACCGGATCAAGGACAATATTTGCGACCGCGCCGAGCACAACGGCCTTCATACCGACTTTTGCAAATCCCTGACAGATGATAAACTGATTCATTCCCGTCGTCATCAGTGCAAAAACGGTGCCGAGCAGATAGATCGTGATGTACTGATACGCATACGGAAATGTCCTCTCCCCTGCCCCGAACCACCAGAGCATCTTCTCCGAGAATGCCAGTGCCGTCACTGTCAGAACAGCGGATAAGACCGCAAGCATCAGAAAACAGTTTGCAAGAATCTGTCTCGCCGCGCGCTCATTTTTCTCTCCGAGACGGATGCTCATTAACGGCGCACCGCCGATTCCGATCAGACACGCAAACGAAGAAATCAGCGTCACGATCGGCCCGCAGACCCCGACTCCGGCAAGTGCACTCTCTCCGATCTTCGGAATGTTTCCGATATACATTCGGTCCACAATGCTGTAAAACACGCTGACAAACTGCGCCAGCATCGACGGAACTGCCAGTCTCCAGACAAGGCTTTTCACGTCATCTGTATCAAGATTATTTTCCAGTTTCATATGTAATTAATTATCCTTCAATATTTTTCAAAAATGACCGGCCTCATGTTCTTCATTCAGCCAAGCCACAGCTTCCCAGATTCCATCTGTCGTGAATGTGAAATCGCGGCTGTGTTTTTTTTCCTCTTCCGTGACCTCATAGTTGAACGGTTCCGGCCAGATCACTGCATGAATCACCGGCTCTGTCTTTGCAGGTTCTTCCCCCTGCGCCTCCTCAATAATCCGCTCTCCCTTTTCCAGAAGATACCTCATTCCCCGAAAACTCCCGGTAAATCGGCTTTTTTTCAGATATGGAATCGAGATGTCTCCGTGAAGATCAATCTGAGGTTTCTTATTCTCTTTTTTCTCTCCCATCACTCCCAGTCCCCTCTCTCCTCAAAAAATCTCTCAATCACCTTCATGTAACGCTCTCTCTTGTGCAGGAAATCCGCATGGCGCGCCCCTTTTAAGAGAACCAGACGGCTTTTTGGAATCTGGCGCTGCATCCACTGGCTGTGAGAGACGCGGATCACATCGTTTGTCCCCGCAATCAGAAGCGTCGGAGCCTGAATCTTTCCGAGACGCTCCTCGGTCAGATCCGGCGAGTGGAACATCAGCCCGTTTAACATCCTGCTCCGGTCAAATTTCCGGCGCTGTTTTTTATCCTGACAGAACTCCCTGAGAATTCCGGAGACGGCGTACTCCGCCCCTACAAACAGGTAGTACGGAAGCAGCATGCCCCAGGGCTTCGCATTTCCGCTGACCGCGATCACTCCGGCCGTGTGTTTTTGATAGAGCGATGCAAACTCCAGAGCAATATTTGCCCCATCACTGAATCCGAGAAGCGTGACCTTCTCAATCCCGAGATGATGAATCAGTTTGAGAACATCCCCTGCCATGTCCCGGGTCGTAAATTCCAGACTGGACGTCTTTTTTAGAAGGGAATGGCCATGCCCCCTGCTGTCCATCAGAATCACCTGAAATCCCTTATCTTGCAGCCACGCTGCGTACTTCTCAAAAATTTTGTGGGACTCCCCGTTTCCATGAAGCAGAACGATCGGTTTTCCATTCCCGTCCCCATGCACCTCATAGTAAATTCTGGCATCGTCCGTCTCAAATTTTCCGCTCTTTCGAGCAGTCTCAGTCTCATCCGTTCTTTTTCTCATTTTTTTGTTTCCTCTGAAAACGTTCTTTCAAAAATGACCGCACATAATCCATGATTCCCTGTGGATTCTGGATCTTCACCACCGCATAAAACATATCGGGTGTCGGCACCTTCGGCAGATACGCATAGTAGGACGGCACCCACTCCGTCGGGCTGTATTTCTCCTTTGCCCGGTACAGATCACGAAATCCATAGCAGGCGTTAAGGTTATCGTACACAAAACGCAGCAGTTTTTCAATCGGATTGGCACTCTTTCCGTCAAGTCCGGTTAACGGCGCCACTCCAAGGCTTCCATAACCGATTCCCTCCTCGCGGAATGCCTGAAAAGCCTGATAGATGATCGTCTCCATCACGCCGCCCGGGGCATCCTTTCCATGGCGCGTCACATCTGCCATATATCCATTTCCTGCAAGGAACGGGACGAACACGACAAAGGCAACGATTTTTCCCTCTGCGGTCTCCGCATAGAAGTAACGGCGGTCCATCGGATTTTCAAGTCCAACCGTTCCCATTGTGAACGTCAAAAGTCCGCTTTTCTTCTCAGAGAGCCATTCCTCGCTGACCCGCATCAGACCTTCCTCGATCTTCGGATCCCGCTTTTCGCTGATCCTGTATTCCTTGATCGTGATTCCTGCTTTCACGGCATGATTGATATTCATGCGCATCTTTGCGCCTTTTTTGCCGGAAATCTCATAGTCCGAGAGCTTAAATCTCGCCTCCTCGCCGGCTTTCACAATTCCAAAACCCTGTTTTTTGTACTCCTCCAGGTATTCATCCGTGAGGCCGAGGAAAAACAGCTTGTAGGCACTCTTCTGGCAAAACTGTCGAAACTCCGCAAGCAGGACGCCGAAATCTCCATCCGCACACACCGGATCTCCATTCACGATAACCGTGTCATCCACCGTCCCGTAAGGAATCACCCCGTCGACCGTTTTTCCGAAATACAGGGTCTTGTCCTCCTCGAGTGTCAGGTAGGAGCAGGGATTTTTTCCATATAAATGCAAGAGAGTCCGCGCATGCTGAATGTCTCTGCTGTCCGACGGAGCCTCCAGCCACGGCCGCACCGCATATAAAACTGCGGCGAGCAGGCAGCCCCAGCTGAACCAGAAAATCAGCGATTCCGCCCTCTGCCCCCACGGGCCCGCAATCGTGTCCGATGTCATTCCGAAAATCATTCCGGCTCCCTCGCAGAAGCTCTGCCAGAGGGAAACTCCCGTCCCGTCCGGCTGCGATGCAAGTTTCAGATAGTGATAGCCGAGCCCTGCGTTGACGAGTGTTCCCGCAAGAGAAGCACCGAACAAGGCAAGGGCCTGCTGTCTCGACCGCTTTGATGCCGGGCAGCAGAAATCCGTCCGAAATGCCGCAAATCCCACAAGCAGAAGCAGATTCACGGCAAAGGCGAGCCGATGCGTCGGGCTCTCCCTCAGCTCTGCCATACAGCGCAAAATACTCAGAACCAGGACAAAAACGGTAATTTTCCACGCCGAATGTTTTCTCTTCTTTAACTGAAACGACAGAAAAAACAAAATGACCGAAAATGCCCTCTGCACCATCCGCCCCATCTCAAGAAATGTCATCACCCGATATTCTACGGTCCATGCCGGCACAAAAGTCAACCCGAACAGGACCACGGAAAGTACCGCCAGAAACAGAATCATTCCGTTTTCAACTTTAATTCGAACCGTCTGCTTCACTGTTGTCAATCTCCCTTCTCGTCTTCTTTCCGCTTTCGCATGGCATGTCTGTCTCAATCTCCTTTGATTTCTCCGCTCTCCCTCCTTCGTTCATTTTTTATTCATAAATCTGTTACAAACATTCCATACTTCTGCTAAACTTCTTTCACAATTTCTCGCTATACTAAAATCATCAAATGAAGCTACCAACTATTTGATAAAATTTTTTTCATAATTGCCGGCAGCGACGGGCTGCCGGCTCCTCCCTTTGAAATGTGGAGACGATTGCAGAAAGGAATTTCCTCTTCCTATCTTGCAGTCGTCTTTTTTGTTCTCCTCTATCGGTCTGCACGGATCTATGCCAATCCATATCAAAGATCAACCCATGTCGACCTGTATCGATATCACATCTGCCATCTCCTGCTGCTGTCTACGCTCTTCTCTTGTTGTACAGAAAGATCCAGACTCCCATCGCGCAGATGATGACATAGCCCGCCAGACTCATCGCATCCGGGATCTGGCCGAAGAACAAAAATCCCCAGATCGTGGAGAAAATAATCTGGGAGTAGTCATAAACGGAGATCTCCCGCGCCGGCGCATAACAGTATGCCATCGTCACACCAAACTGGCCGCCCGTCGCCGCAAGCCCCGCAAGGAGCAGACTCCCAAGCTGCCACCACTCCATCGGATGGTAGCCCGCAATCACAAACGGGAGCAGGACAAGCACGGAAAACGTGGAGAAGAAAAAGACGATAAAGGGTCCCTTCTCCCCTCTCGTTCCGAGCAGGCGCACAAACGCATAGGCAATTCCTGCTCCCATTCCGCCGAGAAGTCCGATAAAAGCGGGAAGTCTCGACAGATCCAACCCGGTCGGTCGGAGAATCAGAAGGCTTCCAAGAAAGGCTCCCGCGACGGCAAGCCCCTGCACAAGGCTGATCCGCTCTCTCAGAAGAATAAAGCTGAAGAGCAGAGTGAAAAACGGCGCCATCTTGTTGAGCATTGAGGCATCCGCCAGAACAAGATGATCGACGGCATAATAGTTGCACAGAATTCCCATCGTTCCAAACAGGGAGCGCACCACGAGCAGGCCAAGGTTTTTCTTGTCACCCGAAAATCCCACTTTCTGTTTTTTCATAATCACAATTGCGAAGAAGACTGCCACCAGATTGCGGAACAGACTCTTCTGCATCGACGGCAGATCTCCTGCCAGACGAATAAACACACTCATCAGCGAAAAACAGAACGCTGAAAATACAATGCAGGCAATTCCCCTGTATTTTGAATTCATCTCTTTACACTCTCTTTTCCTAGTCTTAACACCAAACTGTGTCTTTTGAGTTATTGTAACCCTGTGGGCATTATACCACAAATTTTCTTTCCTGTATTTAACAAAACATCTGTCTTTTTTTGCTTTTCTATGGTACAATTTGTATATGAGTAATTCTCATATGCGCCCTGTTTTTAAAAAATATTCCAAAAACAGGCGACGCGCATACCGATGTATTCTCAGGATGTTTTTCATATCTGTACGCAGACATTTTCCATTTGGCGACACGGCTCATGGAATCTGTGCACAGCTGGGAATACACGAATATTTTGAGGGGGATAAATTTTATGGCCAAAGAAATGATTGCTATGCTTCTTGCCGGCGGCCAGGGTTCCCGGCTTTATGCCCTGACCCAGAAGCTGGCAAAACCTGCAGTTCCTTTTGGCGGAAAATATCGTATCATCGACTTTCCGCTTTCCAACTGCGTAAATTCCGGTATCGATACCGTAGGAATTCTGACCCAGTATCAGCCACTGGTGCTCAACGAGTATATCGGCAACGGACAGCCGTGGGATCTCGACCGTCTCTATGGAGGTGTTCATGTGCTCCCGCCTTATCAGAAGGCTTCCGGCTCTGACTGGTACAAGGGAACTGCCAATGCGATCTACCAGAATATTTCTTTTATTGAGCGCTATAATCCCGAGTATGTAATTATTCTTTCCGGCGACCAGATCTGCAAACAGGACTACAGTGATTTCCTTCGTTTCCACAAGGAAAAGAATGCTGAGTTCAGTGTTGCTGTCATGGAGGTTCCGTGGGAGGATGCTTCCCGTTTCGGCCTGATGGTTGCAGACGAGAACGACCGCATCACCGAGTTCCAGGAGAAACCGAAGAATCCGAAGTCCAACCTGGCATCGATGGGAATTTACATCTTCAACTGGGATATTCTGCGCAAATACCTGATCGAGGACGAGGCCGATCCGAATTCTGAGAACGATTTCGGAAACAATATCATCCCCAATCTGCTGCGTGACGGACGCAGAATGTACGCTTATCATTTTGACGGCTACTGGAAAGACGTCGGCACCATCCCGTCTCTCTGGGAAGCAAACATGGAAGTGCTCGATCCGGAGCACAGCGGCATCAACCTGTTCGATGAGAACTGGAAGATTTACAGCCGCAACAGCGGTATGACCGGTCACAAGATCGCGAAGAATGCCGTTGTCACAAACTCCATGATCACCGACGGCTGCCGAATCGAGGGCGGTGTCAAGCACTCCATCCTCTTCTCCGGTGTCAAGGTAGAGCCGGGTGCTGTGGTCGAGGATTCTGTTGTCATGGGTGGCTCCATCATCCGTTCAGGTGCTGTGGTGCGCCATGCAATCCTCGCTGAGAATGTTGAGATCGGCGAGAATGCCGTTGTCGGCGATATGCCTTCCGGCGACGAGAAGAATGTGGCAACCATCGGCTCGGGCGTGAAGATCGGTGCAAATGCAAAGATCGGCCCTAAGGCGATGATCAACAACGATGTAAAGGATGGTGAAGAACAATGGTAAATTCTAACTCCGATGCTCTGGGCATCATTTTCCCAAACTCCTATGACGCTCTGGTTCCCGATCTTGTGGCAGAACGCCTGATGGCTTCCATTCCTTTCGCCAGCCGTTATCGTCTGGTCGACTTCATTCTGTCGAGCATGGCAAACTGCGGAATCGACAACATCTCCGTTGTTGTCCGCAAGAACTACCTGTCCTTGATGGATCACTTAGGTTCCGGACGTGCCTATGATCTCGTACGCAAGAACGGCGGTCTGAACATCGTTCCGCCTTACGCTGAGCGCGGTGTCTCCGTCTACAATGGCCGTGTGCAGGCGCTTGCCAACATCCTGAGCCACTTAAAGCGCCAGAAAGAGAAATACGTCATTCTGGCAGATACCAATCTGGCTGCAAACTTTGATTTCAAGGATTTCATCAACAAGCACGTTGAGAGTGGCGCTGATGTGACCGTTGCCTACAAGGAAGAGCCGCTTCCGGCAGGTCTTCTGTCCGCTCCGATCACGGATGATGTTCTCTACTACACCTTTGCAGTTGAGAATGGCCGTGTGAGAAACATCTACATGAACTCCAAAGAGCAGGGTATCCAGAATTTTGGCATGAATATCTATATTCTCAGCAGAGAACTCCTGATTCAGCAGATCGAAGTTGCTTTCGCGCGCGGATATATCTATTTTGAGCGCGATATTCTCGCTCCTCAGGTCAACAAGCTGAACATTCAGGCATATCGTTACGACGGCTATGTCGCTCGCATCACCGATATGAAGAGCTACTTCGAGGAGAATATGAAGATGCTCGATGATGTCAACGTCGATGCCCTCTTCTCCTCCAACCCGATCTACACAAAGATTCGTGATGATAACCCGACCCGCTACATCAACGGCGCAAATGCGAAGAACATCATGGCTGCCGATGGCTGCGTGATCGAGGGCGATGTCGAGGATTCCATCCTCTTCAGAGGTGTCCGCATTGCAAAAGGAGCACGCGTGCGCAACTGTGTTCTGATGCAGGATACGGTTGTCGAGGCAGGTGCTGATCTGGATTACGTCATCACCGACAAGAACGTGACGATCTCCGCCGGAAAAGAACTCAAGGGAAATAAAGACTTCCAGGTATTCATTCCAAAAAGACAGACCGTATAAAAGCTATAAAAAGTATAAAAATTTGAATTCATAAGAAAAACCGCTGCGAGCCCTCATCCGGATCATAAAAATGAGAGTTCACAGCGGTTTTGTTCATGTTCTTTGATTTAATAGGTTCTGACCGAGAAGACCGCCACGGAACGCGGACGCATCGTAAATGTGCCCTCAATCCGGACTGCCTCCTGCTCGGAATAGCAGTAACGTCCCTGTCCGTCCCCGAATGTATTCACATACAGGTACCAGAAACCCGCTCTGCGCGTATCCGGAAGCGTGATCGTCACATCCTCCCAGTAAGTATTCACGGCGAGATAAACCATGTCATCTCTTCCCTTATCCTTATCATAGCCTGCAAAGCTCACGCAGAGTGTTCTCGTGTCGTGGGAAATATTTCCCGGGCGCAAGGCATCCGCCTCGTGAGAGCGGATCGGCTCCATTCCACAGACCGCATCCGGGAGACGTTTGCGGATCACCGGATGATCGTGGCGGAACTGGATCATATAGCGGAAAAATTCAAACAGATCCCTGTTTTTCTCAAGCAGCGACCAGTCCAGCCAGGAGATCTCACTGTCCTGACAGTATCCGTTATTGTTTCCGTACTGGGTATTTCCAAATTCATCTCCGGCGAGGAACATCGGCGTGCCGCGGCTGCACATCAGGACTGCGCAGGCATTCCGGATCATTCGCATGCGGAGCTGATTTACCTGCCAGTCGTCAGTATCTCCCTCCGCACCGCAGTTCCAGCTTCGGTTATCATTTGCCCCATCTGTATTGTCCCAGCCATTTGCCTCGTTGTGCTTGCCATTGTAAGCGTACAGGTCATAGAGCGTAAATCCATCGTGACACGTCAGGAAATTGACGCAGGAGTTGTATCCGGCATATTCTGCATGGTCATCCGAAGTCATTCCTCCATAGAGATCTCCGGAACCGGAAATTCTCCATGCCGCATCCCACGCTTCCCAGTTGTCTCCCTTCAAGAATCCACGGATCGTATCGCGGTAACGGCCGTTCCACTCCGCCCAGCGTCCGCTTGCCGGGAATCTTCCAACCTGATACAATCCGCCGGCATCCCACGCCTCGGCAATCAGCTTGACATTTCCGAGAATAGGGTCATAGGCAAGGCTTCGAAGAAGAGGCGGATTGTTCATCGGAGAACCATCCTCATTTCGTCCGAGAATGCTCGCAAGATCGAAACGGAAGCCATCGACGCGGTAGCGCACGGTCCAGTAGCGCAGACACTCCAGAATCAGATTCTGGACAATCGGATTGTTGCAGTTAAGCGTATTTCCGCATCCGCTGAAATTGTAGTAATATCCGTCCGGTGTGAGCATGTAATAGATCTTGTTGTCAATTCCCTTAAAGCAGAAGGACGGTCCCTTCTCATTTCCCTCTGCGGTATGATTGAAGACCACGTCGAGAATGACTTCAATTCCATTTGCGTGCAGGAGGCGGATCAGCTCTTTGAGCTCTTTGCCCTCTGTTCCGTCCACATGGGTCGACGAATAACTCGCATTCGGGGCAAAGAAGCACACCGTATTGTATCCCCAGTACTCCAGAAGCGTCTTTCCATCGACCTCTCTCGAGTTAAGCATCTCATCGAACTCAAAAATCGGCATCAGCTCGACCGCATTGACTCCAAGGCTCTTGAGATACGGGATTTTCTCCCGAAGTCCCTCAAAGGTTCCCGGATGGCGCACTCCGGAAGAATGATGGCGCGTAAAGCCGCGCACGTGGAGCTCATAGATGACCAGATCACTCATCTCCCGCTTCGACTGCGGCATATCTCCCCAGTCAAAATTGTCCCGAACCACACAGGCATGGTAATCCCGGCTCTTCTTCTCTCCCCAGCGCTCCTTTCCCACAACGCAGCGCGCATAAGGATCAAGAAGCACATTTTTCTTATCAAACAGAAGACCCGCCTTCGGATTGTTCGGTCCGTCAATCCGATATGCATATTCAAATTCTTCCGGCTGCAATCCAAACACAATCATCGAATACACATCGCCAATCTTATACTCCTCCGGAAATGGGAGCACCGCATATGGTTCTTCCTCTCCACGGTGGAACAGCAGAAGCTCACAGCTTGTGCCGTTTCTGGTATGAATTGTAAAGTTCACACCACATTCGAGCACCATCGCCCCATTAATGTCAAACAGTCCCGGTCTCACATGATAACCCGCAATTTTTCCCATGACTTCATTGCGGATCGGATAGTCCAGGATAATCTCCCGATTCTGAATCTTCATTTGCCATTCTCCCCTCACTTAGTCAAGTCAAACGCTCACAGAGCGTATAACTGCATGCCTCTATTTTATCATTTTATGAGAGTGCGGGCAAGTTTCTGCCGAAAGATCCACGAAAGACTAAGTTATCAATGTTCTGAGGATGATCCAATTTCTCGTTCAGTGCATGCTTTTCTGCTTCGCTCCACTCTGCTCTCATCCCCATACTTCACATCCTTACTCACACATATCTTTATCTCTGCGTTTTTCAAAGATTTTTCGCGCAACATATCCCAGAATCAACGAGATTGCAATAATAATCACATTTTTTATCGCTTCCATACTTATACTCATTTTACATATTCTCTCTTTTTTTTTCATACAAATATTTCAGAATCTTCACCAAATCAAAAAATGCGCGTGCAAAGAAAAAACATGACATTGCGCTCAATACAAACTTCATAATTTCTCTCATCTTCTTTTCTCCTTCCATTTTCTGTATGCAATCCCTACAAGCTGATTCGTAACAACTGCCACAACGATGCCAACTACAATACTTATATTCATACTCAATGCACCTCCTTTTACATCTTCTGCATTTTCTCTTCCGGTAAAGAAAATTTCCCAATAAAAGCTAAAAATGGAGTAGAACCATCCAGCTCTACTCCATCTCCTGCATTTCTATAAACGGCTTAAATCCGTTATTTTTAGAACTTGCCAGCCTTAGCTGCTTCCTCTACGGAAACTGCTACTGCTACGGTAGCACCTACCATCGGGTTGTTACCCATTCCGATCAGACCCATCATCTCTACGTGAGCCGGAACGGAAGAAGAACCTGCGAACTGTGCATCAGAATGCATACGGCCCATGGTATCGGTCATTCCGTAGGAAGCCGGACCAGCTGCCATGTTATCCGGATGCAGGGTACGTCCAGTACCGCCACCAGAAGCTACGGAGAAGTACTTCTTACCCTTCTCCTGGCACTCCTTCTTGTAGGTACCAGCTACCGGATGCTGGAAACGGGTCGGGTTGGTGGAGTTACCGGTGATGGAAACGTCAACGCCTTCCTTCCACATGATTGCAACACCCTCACGAACGTCATTTGCGCCATAGCAGTTTACCTTAGCGCGCAGACCCTCAGAGTAGGACTTTCTCCACAGCTCTTTTACTTCGCCGGTGTAGTAATCCATCTGAGTCTCTACATAGGTGAAACCATTGATACGGGAGATGATCTGTGCAGCATCTTTGCCCAGACCGTTCAGGATAACACGCAGAGGTTTCTGACGAACCTTGTTTGCCTTCTCTGCGATACCGATAGCACCCTCTGCTGCTGCGAAGGACTCATGTCCAGCCAGGAAGCAGAAGCAGTCAGTGGTCTCTTCCAGAAGCATCTTACCCAGATTACCATGGCCCAGACCTACCTTACGCTGATCAGCAACAGATCCCGGAATACAGAAAGCCTGAAGACCCTCACCGATTGCTGCAGCTGCATCTGCTGCACGACGGCAGCCCTTCTTGATTGCGATTGCTGCGCCTACGGTGTAAGCCCACTTTGCATTCTCGAAACAGATCGGCTGAATAGCCTCAACCTGCTTGTATACGTCCAGACCTGCGTCCTTGGTAATTTTCTCTGCTTCCTCGATAGAAGCGATGCCATAGCTGTTTAATACTGCATCAATCTGCTTGATGCGTCTCTCATATGATTCAAATAATGCCATGATGACTTGTCTCCTCCTTCAAATTCGTTCGTTTATGCCTGTCTCGGATCGATGATCTTAACTGCATCTGCGATGCGGCCGTACTGACCCTTTGCCTTCTCGTAAGCAGTGGTCGGGTCGTCGCCCTTCTTAATAAAGTCGGTCATCTTGCCGAAGTTCACGAACTGATAGCCGATGATCTGATCGTCAGCATCCAGAGCGATGCCGGTTACATATCCCTCAGCCATCTCCAGGTAACGAGGACCCTTCTTCAGGGTGCCATACATGGTACCAACCTGAGAACGAAGACCCTTACCAAGATCCTCAAGACCTGCGCCGATCGGAAGACCATCCTCAGAGAATGCACTCTGGGATCTGCCGTATGCGATCTGAAGGAACAGCTCTCTCATAGCGGTATTGATTGCATCACAAACCAGGTCAGTGTTCAGAGCCTCCAGAACAGTCAGTCCCGGAAGAATCTCAGCTGCCATTGCTGCGGAGTGAGTCATGCCGGAGCATCCGATGGTCTCAACCAGAGCCTCCTGAATGATGCCCTCTTTCACGTTAAGAGTCAGCTTACAAGCACCCTGCTGCGGAGCGCACCAGCCAACACCGTGTGTCAGACCGGAAATGTCTCCCACCTGTTTAGACTGTACCCATTTTGCCTCCTCCGGAATCGGAGCAGCACCATGATGCACGCCCTGAGCGACGGTGCACATTTCTTCTACTTCCTGTGAATAAATCATGTCAAAACTCCTTTCAACTATGTAATCTCATAAAGTACGCGCCATAATGCCGCGCTGTATGGTACTGCGCTTCTGATTTGACCCCGCAGTCTGACGCCACACAACCGTCTCTTTATTACTCATCGTACTTGATCATATTTTCTCATAAAACGACAATTTCGTCCAGTGTTTTTTACCATTTTTCCTAAAATACCCCCTGACGAAAAACAGGAGCAAAATTGATAATTTTTCAACACTTTTGCTTATTGACATTTTTGTAACAATCTGCTTATGCCAATCCCATATCTTTTTCTTTCCTGCGCTGCCTGCTTTTTAAGCATCTCTGCGCATTTTCCGTGCGCGCCTCCCCGTACACCACATCGCGTTTTCTTGGCAGGTATGCATCTGTGGTCCGCACACCGAGACCCACCTGAGCCGCAATCTCCTCTCTCGCCATTCCCGCATGATACAGGTGTAAAATTCTTCGATGCAAATCACTTGTTGTAATTCCATGCGTCGCCAATGTCTTCACAATCCGGCACCAGCTGTATCCGGTCTCCTTCTCCACTTTTTTCACCGAGTTCGTTTCCTGGTAGCTGTCCAGAATCATCTTGTCAATACTCATTCGGATCTCCTGCCTTCCTGTTGTCTGTAAATCTTATCTGTGAATTTGGTCTCTAAATTCAATCCAATTTATAACGAATTTTCTTTGAATTTCCTTTAAAATACAGGAAAAACGTGTTCAAACTGTGTTCTTTTTGTGATTTTTTCTTCTGAAAACCACAAAAATTTCTCAGCAGTCAGGTTCCATTGCCACAAAGGCAATCCTTGGAAAGAAAGTGGAAAGAAAATCGAGATGCAAAGCAAAAAAGAGCGCAGAGAAAAACGGTTCTATACTGAATGTTGGGGTGTGTTGAAAAACATACTTCCAACATTCTTTTTGTTGTAATAAAATACATCTATAAGAAGCCTCCCAATCATTTTACCGACCAAAGTTTAATGTAACGGAGGTGACCCCTTATAGATGT
>NZ_JBNMIC010000038.1:0-21709 GCF_050873065.1 Brotaphodocola sp. | reverse complement strand
ATATGCTCGAAAGTATATAAGACTAATTCGTTTCTATGAGACTTTCATTATCAATCATTCTGATGAATGAATTAACGATAACATACGGCTCGTGTCAAAACCGTTTTTTAATCTTTGATTTTCCATACATATATTATACTGTTATGTATATAAAATCAATCATTGCATACACATTTCTTGATTGTTTTGCGCTATCCATCCCACACCTAAAGGCATGGGCTTTTCGCGCATTCATTGTAAAAAAAGTGGAAAAACGCAGACCTGTAACCGTCGACTCCATCGTCATCGCGAATGTATCCCCCGGCTATTTCCTGAAATTTGTGAAAAATTCTCGATCTCTCACAAATCCTGCATCGCTGCTCACGGCTTGCGCAATCAGCGACAATTCTGCCACTTTGTTCCACTTTTCATTACTTGTAGGTTTATTTTAGTACATCCTTCTGAAAATTTCAAGAATATTTCCAAAAGAATCACAAAAGCGACTGCCCTATGATTTTTCCTCATAAAAGCAGCCGTTTTCTGTCTGATTTTTTATCTCATTTATTCTTTTCTTATTTTTCTTTGTTCTCTCTTACCTGTCTTTCTTTATGGATCGTCCGGTCAGAATCCCGCCAGTATGTATTCCTCAATCAAATGATCAAGATCCACACTGTTCTGATAGACGGATTCATATGCCTCTCCCGATTCAATGCTGTGATTCAAAGCGTTTCTTGCCTTCTCAATCTCCAGTATCAATTCTTCTTTCGGAATTCTCATTTTTATGCCTCTCCTTTGTCTTGCGCTGAATCAAGTACCCAAATGCGATCGTTCCAGATGTCCTTTTCCGACAGAGGTTGTTAATCTATCTGCCTGAAGAGATTTTCAAAATGAGATTCCGAGGCGTTTCTGGCGCCCGGGTCGGCTATTCTATGACACCTGTGATCCCTGTTTCAGCTTTCTGTGACGAACAATCAGATTTCCTGCTGCCACACAAACCAGCGTAAACGACAACACCTGAGAAACCGGCAGCCCGGTTCCGAACAGAATCAGCTGATCTGTGCGCAGACTCTCAATCCAAAATCTCCCGGTTCCGTATCCCAGCAGATAAATCCAGAGCATCTCTCCATCAAATTTCTTCCGTTTCCGGTACCAGAGCATAAAACACAACAGCCCCAGATTCCAGCACGACTCATAAAGAAAGGTGGGATGTACCTGAATATACTCTACCCCCTGATCTACAATCATATGTTTCAGAACATCCGCATTCAGCATATTGTCATTCACAATGGAGCGCTTGATCCGCATCGCAAACAGGCTGTCCGTATATCCTCCGAAGGCTTCGCGGTTGAAAAAATTGCCCCAGCGCCCGATGATCTGACCGGTCACCAGACCAAGCACTCCCGTATCTGCCATCGAAAAAAAGGACACCTTCCGCGCGCGGGTAAACACAATCAGTGTGAGAACTGCCGCAATCACACCTCCATAGATTGCCAGTCCCCCTGCCCGGAGATTGAAAATCTCCAGCAGATTATTCTTATAGTTATCCCACTCAAACACTACATAGTAAACTCTTGCCCCAATGATGGAAAAAATAATCCCATACAAAGCAAAGTCCAGATACAGTTCCGGATCCTTCCCTCTCCTCTTTGCATCCGACTGGGCAACCCAAATGCCCGCAAGCATCCCCAGTCCGATAATAATTCCATAGTAGGCAATCCGAAATCCGAATACGGAAATACTGTTCGACAAATGCTGTATGGTAATTCCAAGGTGTACAAAACTAATATCCGCACCTTCCATTGTGATACATGCTCCTTTCGATGTCTTCTCTATTTTACAGCCCCTAACCTCC
This sequence comes from Brotaphodocola sp., assembly GCF_050873065.1. Taxonomy (GTDB): domain Bacteria; phylum Bacillota; class Clostridia; order Lachnospirales; family Lachnospiraceae; genus Brotaphodocola. The sequence goes on along the minus strand of NZ_JBNMIC010000038.1, from coordinate 19,878 downwards.
AAAATCAAACATAATCGGACGACTTATTGCGCTATAATTCGACAGAAAAATTTTTCCTGAAACGCAAACTTTCTGACATCATATTCTCGTCCGCCGCCCTCTGCTTTCCAAAATCAACGGCTGTAAAATCTATGCTACAAGTTCTTTGCACAAAAAGCAAGCGGTTTTTCCGACAAAATCAACTTCCCCGCAGTTCTCTCAATTTACTTTTTACTTTTCCTATGATATAGTAGATAAAAGTGTTTTCCAAATGTTTTATCCCATTTGTTCAGAAGATATCTGGGAAACAGAAACGATACGATAAGAATCAGGAGGCTTTTATAAAATGAAATTAGGTATTGTGGGACTGCCGAATGTCGGCAAAAGCACGCTCTTCAACTCTCTGACAAAGGCTGGCGCTGAGTCCGCCAACTATCCGTTCTGTACAATCGATCCGAACGTCGGAATCGTAACCGTACCGGACAAGCGTCTGAAACTTCTCGGAGATCTTTACCACTCCAAGAAAGTTACCCCGGCAGTCATCGAGTTCGTGGATATCGCCGGACTTGTAAAGGGTGCATCCAAGGGTGAGGGACTCGGAAACCAGTTCCTTGCAAACATCCGTGAGGTAGATGCAATCGTTCACGTTGTCCGCTGCTTTGAGGATCCGAACGTTATCCACGTTGAGGGTTCCGTTGACCCGATCCGCGACATTGAGACCATCAATCTGGAGCTGATCTTCTCTGATCTGGAGATTCTCGAGCGCAGAATTGCAAAGACCACGAAGTCTGCATTCAACGACAAGTCTCTCGCAAAAGAGCTGGAGATCTTAAAAGAGCTGAAGGCAATCCTTGAGGATGGCAAGCTGGCAAGCAGCTATGAGAACGATGACGAGGATGTCATGGCATTCGTCAACTCCCTGAATCTGCTGACCTGCAAGCCGGTAATCTTCGCTGCAAACGTAGGAGAAGACGATTTAGCAGACGACGGCGCAAACAACAAGCACGTTGCAGCTGTCCGCGAGTACGCAAAAGAGAACAACTCTGAGGTATTTGTCATCTGTGCCCGCATCGAGGAAGAGATCTCCGAGTTAGACGATGACGAAAAGCAGGAGTATCTCGATGCCCTTGGTCTCGAAGAGTCCGGTCTTGACAAGCTGATCGCAGCAAGCTACCGCCTGCTTGGTCTGATCAGCTACCTGACCTCCGGTGAGGATGAGACCCGTGCATGGACAATCAAAGTCGGCACAAAGGCTCCTCAGGCAGCAGGAAAGATCCACTCCGACTTCGAGCGTGGATTCATCCGCGCAGAGGTTGTCAACTACCAGGATCTGCTCGACTGCGGAACTTACGCAAAGGCAAAAGAGAAAGGCCTTGTAGGACTGGAAGGAAAAGATTACGTCGTAAAAGATGGCGATGTCATCCTCTTCCGCTTCAATGTATAAGAATAAGTTGCTGATTCATCAGACATGTTGATAATGCGTCCTTAATGTGGCAAATATATAAAAACGGACAGAAGATTTTTACGTCTCCTGTCCGTTTTTTATTCAAAGTATCTGACACCCAAACAACTAGCATCCATTGTTTTTTATTCTTGATAACCAAGTAGTTATTCTTGACAATCAAGTAGCTGGGCGCCGTGGCGAGAAAGTACACGCAAACCCGTGTGAGACGCTGGTGTTTAGGTTGCGTATTTTGCAACCTTATGCACCACTGCGTCGAACCCGGAGCGGGAGCAAGTTTGCGTGACTTTACTCGCTGACGGCGCCCTGATAAAATCCCTAAATCCTTAGATAACGAACTTAATCCTCACTATAATTCCAGAGAATCCCCTACAGATACTTCTTCATCATATCACAGCAGTCCAGAGTTGCAAAGTAATCCTTCGCGGTCTCAGCTCTGCGGATCATCTTCACGCCGCCGTCTTCTTTCAGAAGCAGCTCTGCGGATTTAAGTTTTCCGTTGTAGTTGTAACCCATCGCAAATCCGTGAGCACCGGTATCGTGGATCACGAGCAGATCCCCTCTCTCAATCTCCGGAAGCATACGGTCGATCGCAAACTTATCGTTGTTCTCGCACAGAGAACCAACCACATCGTACTTGTGATCGCACGGCTCATTCTCCTTGCCCATCACGGTGATGTGATGATAAGCACCGTACATAGCCGGACGCATCAGGTTTACTGCACAGGCATCCACACCGATATACTCTTTGTAAGTGTGCTTCTCATGGATTGCACGGGTCACAAGACAGCCATACGGAGCCAGCATGAAACGTCCCATCTCGGTGTAGATAGCGACATCCCCCATTCCTGCCGGAACCAGGGTCTCCTCGTAGACTTTGCGCACTCCCTCTCCGATCACAGCGATGTCATTCGGCTCCTGATCCGGGCGATACGGAACACCTACGCCGCCGGACAGGTTGATGAACTTGATGTGAGCGCCGGTCTCTTTCTGGAGACGGACTGCCAGCTCAAACAGAACCTTTGCGAGCATCGGATAGTACTCGTTTGTCACGGTGTTGCTTGCAAGGAATGCATGGATACCAAACTCCTCTGCTCCCTTTGCCTTGAGGATCTTGAATGCTTCAAAAATCTGCTCCGTCGTCATTCCGTACTTGGAATCACCCGGGTTGTCCATGATATCGTTGCTGATCTTGAACATTCCGCCCGGATTGTAACGGCAGCTGATCGTCTTCGGAATGTATCCGACTGCCTGCTCTACGCTCTCGATGTGGGTGATATCATCAAGGTTGATGATTGCGCCGAGATCATTTGCCAGCTTGAACTCCTGAATCGGGGTATCGTTGGAAGAAAACATGATGTCATGTCCGGAAAATCCAACTGCATCGGACATCATTAACTCCGTTGCGGAAGAACAGTCGGTTCCGCATCCGTAATCTTTCAGGATCTGAAGAATATACGGGTTCGGGGTTGCCTTTACTGCGAAATACTCCTTGTATCCCGAGTTCCATGCAAATGCCTCTTTCAGACGCTTTGCGTTCTCGCGGATTCCCTTTTCATCGTACAGATAAAACGGGGTCGGATAAGTCTTTGCGATTTCCTCTAATTGCTCCTTTGTCACAAACGGTTTCTTCTCCACCTTTGTATCTCCTCTCAGAATTTATTTTCTGTTTTTACTTTGTTTCCTTGTTTTCTTGCTTTGCCTTGCTTCTCTGTTGTACTCTGTTTCCCTGATTTTGCTTTTCTGATTTTATTCTTCTGATTTTATTTTTTCAGTTTCCATCGACACAAAATTTAAAAAGCCCGAAACAGGCCTCAATCGGTATGATTGTAACCTATAACGGGCTTCTTTGTCCAGTTCTATTTCATTATATCTGGTATAACTCAGAGTGGATGCACAGCAGAGACTTCCTCTCAACAGAGAAGTCTCGAAATTCATACCACACAATATTCCTGCTGAATCTACAGAATCTACAGAAAATTAGTCAACCACTACAACACGCATGATGTTCGTGTAAGCAGCCGGCTCATGGCGATCTGCCTTGTTCACAACACCGGCAGTCACAACTGCGACATCTCCGCTGTTCAGAACATTTTTCTCCTTCAGAGTCTCTAAGGAGGACTCGATCAGACCGTCAGTGGAATCTGCACGTCTTGCCTGGTACGGCTTTACGCCCCAGTACAGCTGCATCTGGCGAACGGTTGTTGCGTTCGGGGACAGACCGATGATCTGGGCAGCCGGTCTCCACTTGGAGAGCAGACGGGTTGTAAATCCGGTGATCGTCGGAGCGATGATTGCCTTTGCCTTCAGATCATGTGCGGTTGCTACGGAAGAATAGCAGACTGCGTTGGAAATGTTGTGCTCATTCTCTGCACTTACCTTGCGCTGACGATATGCATTGTAGTCGAGGAACTGCTCAGTCGTCTCGCAGATCTGTGCCATCATCTTCAGAGCCTCTACCGGGTACTTACCCATTGCAGTCTCACCGGACAGCATAACTACATCAGTGCCATCGTAAACAGCGTTTGCAACGTCGCCAACCTCTGCACGGGTCGGACGCGGATTGCGGATCATGGAATCAAGCATCTGGGTTGCGGTGATAACCGGCTTGCAGGCCTGATTACACTTGCGGATCAGCTCCTTCTGGATGTGCGGAACCTGCTCCGGCGGAATCTCTACGCCCATGTCTCCACGAGCTACCATGATGCCGTCACTTGCCTCAATGATTGCATCCATGTTCTCGATTCCCTCTGCGTTCTCGATCTTGGAGATGATCTGGATCTGGGAACCAGCCGCATCGAGGATTGCGCGGATCTCACGGACTGCATCTGCGGTACGGATGAAGGAAGCTGCGATAAAATCGAAGCCCTGTTCGATACCAAACTGGATGTCTGCCTTATCTTTCTCGGTCAGTGCCGGAAGTTTGATTTTGACGTTCGGTACGTTCACGCCCTTCTTCTCGCCAAGCTCGCCGCCGTTTACTACCTTGCAGACGATGTCGGTGCCGTTTACTTCCTGAACGAGAAGCTCGATCAGACCGTCATCGATCAGGATGCGGTTTCCGGCAACTACGTCGCTGTTTAATCCGTCATAGTTAATATAAACCATCTGGCTGTCGCCCACGATCTCGCGGGTAGTCAGGGTAAAGGTCTGTCCCTCTGTGAGAGTCACTTTTTTCCCATCTTTCAAAAGACCGGTACGAATCTCAGGTCCCTTGGTATCCAGAACTGCAGCGATCGGGAGACCAGTCTCTTCGCGGATGCTCTTGAGCATGTCAAGACGCATCTTGTGCTCCTCGTAATCTCCATGAGAGAAATTGAAACGGGCAATATCCATTCCGTTCTCTGCCAATGCCTTCATTACGTTGCGGTCATTGGTATTCGGTCCCATGGTGCAGATAATCTTTGTCTTTTTCATAACGACTCTCCTTCTCTATATTTGGTCAATGCTCCTCATCTTTTGTCACATGTTTATGTGTATAAAGATGATCCTGACAGTATTCATAATCCCCTTCGCACTTTGAACAGTAGCGGAATTCCAGATTTGGGTCATCCAGCTCCGTGCGCCCACAGACAGCACAGCGGTGACGTGCTTTTCCGGGAGTCACAATCTTTGCGGTTTCTTTCTTGAAATTCTGCCGGCGCCGGATTTCATTCGGCGCATACCGTCGGTTACTCTTATTATTGTTACGTGTCAGCAATATAAAAATAATCACATTCGCCAGAGACATGATGATCTCCAGTCGTGTGCTCAAGGGTCCAAACACAAAACTGTACAGATAGACTGCACACTCTGCCACTGCAAGCCATTTTGCCTTGATCGGCAGAACAAAAAACAGCAAGAACTGCGCATCCGGGAAATAGATCGCAAATGCCAGGAAAATCGAAAAATTCAAAAATCCGGTCGTCATAACGACGCGCTCTCCCAGCAGCAGATACACAACCAGACACGCAAGCACCTGTCCGATCACGCCCATAAAGAAAAAGACGTTGAATCGGAATGATCCCCAGATGTTCTCAAGCGTCTGCCCCAGACTGTAATACATGAACAGGGCAATCACTCCGACAAACACACTCGTCATCTTCATGCTTCCGATCGCCGGAGGATACACGAGAAATGTGACAATCCTCCAGATCTGGCCGTGAAGAATCGCTGCGGGATCCAGACACAGATAATTCCAGTAAAAATAAGGCTGAGCCATATAGAGCACCAGCCCGATTCCATACAGAATCACGATATAATACATCAGATTCTGTATGGCATATTTCTGATATTTTCTTTCCAGCTCATAAAAGAACTTCATTCGGTTTCCTTTCCTAATTAAAAGAGAGCGATTTTAAAAGAGATCCTTCTTCGAGAAAATCCACGCCACCACTCCGGTCAAAACCAGACTGATTGCCATAACGATCCAGAATCCATACGGAACCGTCGAAAACGGCATTCCTGTCGGGCTGACATTCATTCCGTAAAAACTTGCAACCATCGTCGGGATCGAGAGCACAATCGTGATCGTCGCCAAAAATTTCATCGCAATATTTAAGTTGTTGGAGATGACAGAGCCGAACGCATCCATCATTCCGCCCAGAATTCCGTTGTAAATATTCGCCATCTCGATCGCCTGTTTGTTCTCTATGATGACATCTTCCAGCAGTTCCGTATCCTCCTCGTACTTCTTGATCCGCTCACTCTTCATCAGCTTCTCAAGAACCACCTCATTCGAACGAAGGGAGGTCGTAAAGTACACCAGGCTCTTCTGAAGTTCCAGAAGCTCGATCAGCTCCCGGTTCTTCTGTGATTTGTGAAGCGTCGTCTCGACTTCCTCACTCTTCTTGTCGATGATTCGCAGATACTGCAAGTACTGCTGTGCATTCTTGTAAAGAATCTGCAAAATAAATCTTGTCTTCATGTGGGTGTAAAAATTCTTTACCCGTCCGTCCATAAATGCATTGAGCACCGGCGTTTCTTCGAGGCAGACCGTGATAATCAGATCACTCGTCATAATGATACCCATAGGGATCGTCACATACCAGTCTTTTTCATTTCGCTCCTCAATCGCAGGAATGTCCACCAGAATCAGGCTGTAATTGTCTTCAATCTCAATACGGGAACGTTCCTCTTCATCCAGAGGTGCCTTCACATCATCCGGATCAATCTCATAACGCTCGGCAATTTCCAGAATTTCTGTCGCCGTTGGGTCAATCAGAGAAATCCAACAACCCGGCGTCGTCTCTTCCGTCTGACGGGTCACACCATCCTCGGTCTTAAATATACGAATCATTTCTGTTCCCTGCCTATCTGGATTCGTCCATAATATCATTCTAACATCATTCAAGGTCAAACGCTCACTGAGCGCATCCCGCTGAATCACTCTGAATTATGCAAACATTTCTGTCTGCGACGTTATCATTATAAATTCTGCCTGTATTTTTGTCAAACCCATTGCTTATCATTTTTCAATTTCTAACACATTTTCTATTTTTTCTTCACATTTTTTTTACAGAAGAGTAAATTGTAATCATATCCGTTTTATGTTAGACTAATACTCGTATGCCTTTTGGAATACTTCAATGTACATTTATTCAGATTTTTTATTAACTTTTATAAGATTACTAAAAAATTATCAGTTTTATCAAAAAATTATCAATTAATGAAATGAATTAATAATAGGTAATAAAATTCCTGCAAAAATAATTGTACATCTTCAAAAGAAAAGGAGGCAGGGGGATTCCCCCGCATATATGAATTCACAGCATAATTTAAAAAACATAACTGAAACAACCATCATGGAAACTCCTAAACAAAACCAGACATCTTATACACTTGGAATCGACATCGGTTCCACAACCGTTAAGATCGCCGTCTTAGACGGTGCCAATCACATATTGTTTTCCGACTACGAGCGTCACTTTGCCAATATCCAGGAGACGCTCGCTCTTTTACTGAAAAAAGCCAAAGAACAGCTTGGCTCAATCAATGTTCACCCGAGTATCACCGGTTCAGGCGGACTCACACTCTCCGGTCACCTTCACGTACCGTTCACGCAGGAGGTCGTTGCCGTTGCAACTGCCCTTCAGGATTATGCGCCTCAGACCGACGTTGCAATCGAGCTCGGCGGTGAGGATGCCAAAATCATCTATTTTTCCGGCGGAATTGACCAGCGAATGAATGGAATCTGCGCCGGCGGTACCGGTTCTTTCATCGACCAGATGGCATCCCTGCTTCAGACGGACGCATCCGGTCTGAATGAGTATGCGAAGAACTATCAGATGATCTATCCGATCGCTGCACGCTGCGGCGTGTTCGCAAAATCGGATATTCAGCCGTTAATCAACGAGGGCGCAACGAGAGAAGATCTCGCAGCTTCGATCTTCCAGGCAGTTGTCAACCAGACAATCAGCGGTCTCGCCTGCGGAAAACCGATCCGCGGAACCGTCGCTTTTCTCGGCGGACCACTCCATTTCCTTCCGGAACTGAGAAAGGCATTTATCCGCACGCTGAACCTTGATCAGGATCACATCGTTGCTCCGGATCACTCCCATCTGTTCGCCGCAGTCGGCTCTGCAATGAATGCGAAGGAGGATGTGACGGTTTCTCTTGATCACATGATTGAGCAGCTCTCCTCCGGCATCAAGATGGAATTTGAGGTCAAGCGCATGGAACCGCTCTTCGCCTCGGAGGCCGATTATGACGCCTTTCTCTCGCGCCATGCAAGCCACACCGTAAAGAAGGGCGATCTGTCAACCTATTCCGGTGAGTGTTTCCTCGGAATCGACGCCGGTTCGACGACGACAAAGGTCGCCCTCGTCGGAGAGGATGGAAGTCTTCTCTACAACTTCTACGACAACAACAACGGAAGCACGATCGCGACCGCAATCCGTGCGATCAGTGAGATCAAAGCCAAACTTCCAGAGACCGCCCACATTGCGTGGTCCTGCTCAACCGGATACGGCGAGGCTCTCTTAAAATCTGCCTTCATGCTCGACGAGGGAGAGGTCGAGACGATCTCCCACTACTATGCTGCCGCTTTCTTTGAGCCGGATGTGGACTGCATCCTCGACATCGGCGGTCAGGATATGAAATGCATCAAGATCAAAGACGGCACCGTTGACAGCGTTCAGCTGAACGAGGCGTGCTCTTCAGGCTGCGGTTCCTTCATCGAGACCTTCGCAAAATCCCTGAATTACAGTGTAAAAGACTTTGCAAAGGCAGCTCTGTTTGCCAAGAATCCGACTGACCTCGGCACACGATGCACTGTGTTCATGAATTCCAACGTCAAGCAGGCGCAGAAGGAGGGCGCAACCGTCGCAGATATCTCTGCCGGACTCGCCTACTCCGTCATCAAGAATGCCCTCTACAAGGTCATCAAGATCACAAGCCCGTCCGATCTCGGAAAGCACGTTGTCGTTCAGGGTGGAACTTTCTACAACGACGCGGTTCTGCGCAGTTTTGAGAAGATCTCCGGCTGTGAGGCAGTCCGCCCGGACATCGCCGGCATCATGGGCGCGTTCGGCGCTGCGCTGATCGCAAGAGAGAGATGCAACCGCGCAAAGGGAACTTCGATGCTTTCGCTCGACAAGATCCTCGCGCTCAAATACGATACCTCGATGGCACGATGCAAGGGATGTACAAACCACTGCGTGCTGACGATCAACCGCTTCGGCGGCGGACGCCAGTTCATCAGCGGAAACCGCTGTGAGCGCGGACTCGGCAAGGAGAAATCCCGCAAGGAGATCCCGAACCTCTTTGATTACAAGTATCACCGGATGTTTGACTATGAGCCTCTGACGGAGGACCAGGCTCCGCGCGGCACGATCGGAATCCCGCGCGTGCTCAACATGTATGAGAACTATCCGTTCTGGGCTGTCTTTTTCAAGGAACTCGGTTTCCGCACCGTCCTCTCCCCGCAGTCCACGAGAAAGATCTACGAGCTCGGCATTGAGTCGATCCCGAGTGAGTCTGAATGCTATCCGGCAAAGATCGTTCACGGTCACATCAGCTGGCTGATCCGTCAGGGAATCAAGGATATCTTCTATCCGTGCATTCCTTACGAGCGCAACGAGACCCCGGAGGCGGGCAACCACTACAACTGCCCGATGGTCACCTCCTACGCGGAGAACATCAAGAACAACGTCGAAGAACTCGCAGAGAACAATGTTCACTTTATGAACCCGTTCCTCGCGTTCACAAACGAGGAGATTCTGACCCGTCAGCTCATCGTCGAGATCGGCAAGGAATATCAGATTTCCTCCGTGGAGATTCAGAAAGCTGCCCACGCGGCATGGCTTGAGCTCTTAAAATCCCGCGAGGATATGGAGAAGAAGGGAGAAGAGACGATCGCCTGGCTGAAGGAACACGGAAAACACGGAATCGTGCTCGCCGGCCGTCCCTACCACGTCGATCCGGAGATCAACCACGGAATCCCGGAACTCATCACTTCCTATGGAATGGCGGTTCTGACAGAGGACTCGATCTGCCATCTCGGCGAAGTTGAGCGCCCGCTGATCGTCACCGACCAGTGGATGTACCACTCCCGTCTCTACAAGGCGGCATCCTATGTCAAGAAGAGTGACTGTCTCGACCTGATTCAGTTAAACTCCTTCGGCTGTGGACTTGACGCTGTGACAACCGATCAGGTACATGATATTCTGACCAGCTCCGGAAAGATTTATACGGTGCTCAAGATCGATGAGGTCAATAACCTCGGCGCTGCCCGCATCCGCGTCCGCTCCCTGATTGCCGCTCTTCGCGTCCGCGACCAGAAGCACTTTGAGCGCAAAGTTGTGTCGAGCGCTTACAACCGCGTTGTCTTCACAAAAGAGATGAAGAAGAACTACACGCTCCTGTGCCCGCAGATGTCCCCGATCCACTTTGAGCTGATCGAACCGGCAATCCGCGCATTCGGCTACAACATTGAGGTGCTCCAGAACGACAGCCGGAACGCCGTCGACGTCGGCCTGAAATACGTAAACAACGATGCATGCTACCCGTCCCTGATCGTCATCGGACAGATCATGGATGCCCTGCTCTCCGGAAAATATGATCTCGATCACACCGCTGTCTTTATGAGCCAGACCGGTGGCGGCTGCCGTGCATCGAACTACATCGGATTTATCCGCCGTGCACTCGAGAAAGCCGGTATGCCTCAGATCCCTGTGATCTCCGTCAACGCAAACGGCATGGAGACAAACCCGGGATTCAATTTCACCCCGGGTCTGATCACTAAAGCGATGCAGGCTGTCGTGTATGGAGATGTCTTCATGCGCGTGCTCTATGCAACCCGCCCGTATGAGAAGATTCCGGGTTCCGCAAATGCCCTCCATGAGAAATGGAAGGCCCGCTGTGTCAAGAGCCTCTCAACCCGCTCTGCCGGTATGGTCGAGTTCGGCAGAAACCTGCGCGGAATCGTCCGTGATTTTGACCATCTTGAGCGCACCGATGAGCAGAAACCGAAGGTTGGAATCGTCGGAGAGATCCTTGTAAAGTTCTCCCCGCTTGCTAACAACCACATCGTGGACCTGCTCGAGTCAGAGGGTGCAGAAGCTGTAATGCCGGATCTGATGGATTTCCTTCTGTACTGTTTCTACAACAGCAACTTCAAGGCAGACCATCTCGGCGGCAAAAAGTCAACCGCCCGCCTGTGCAACCTCGGAATCTCCCTGCTCGAGTACTTCCGAAAGACCGCACGAAAAGAGCTTGAAAAGAGCGAGCACTTCACTCCGCCGTCCCGCATCTGGGAGCTTGCAGATATGGCTAAGAACTACGTTTCCCTCGGAAACCAGACCGGTGAGGGATGGTTTTTGACCGGAGAAATGCTTGAGCTGATCCACAGCGGAGTCAAGAACATCGTCTGCACCCAGCCGTTTGGATGCCTGCCGAACCACATCGTCGGCAAGGGTGTCATCAAAGAGCTGCGTCAGAGCCATCCGGATGCAAACATCATTGCAGTCGACTACGACCCGGGCGCAAGTGAGGTGAACCAGCTGAACCGAATCAAACTGATGCTGGCAACCGCACAGAAGAACCTCAAGGCGACAAAATAATAATACAAGCAAAAAACCTCCGATCATAAGATTTTTAAGTCTGACGATCAGAGGTTTTCTTGTTTTAATTTTCTGTTTTAACTTTTTGTTTTATTTTGTTTTTTCAGGCACGCTCCAACAAAAACGTCTTCACCTGATTGTGTGACACTTCTGCGGTTCCAGTTTCACAATCCGCAATCACTTCATTTTCATCCATTTTCACTTCTTTTGAGAGTTTCCACTCCACCGATTTTACATCGAAACCGTTCTTTTTCTGATATGGATTATAAAATCTTGCAATCAATCCTGCTCCATCCTCCGCCTTCTTGAGTGCACTCAGAACCGGAGTCTGCCGCGTCTCGGACTCCATACGGAACAAGCTGTAAGTCCACGGTGTTTTAAACGGAGATGGATTAAGTTTCATCGCGTGATACCCCATCTTATTGTAGGCAAGCAGTGGAGTCAGATACTCCTTTGCCCGCTCTGGCAGAGATTCCAGGTGACAGGTCAGCCCAAGCCGAAACGTGTATGTCCCATGAAGCTGGGAATCCGGTGTCTGCATCTTGATTCCCGATGGTCTTCCCGGTCTTCTGAAGAGCTCCTCTTTTCCGAGAACTCCCACACTCCTCATCAATGTAATCGCAAGTGTATCTGCCTGATTTCCTGTCAGTTCATACTCTCGAAGAGAATCCGTAATCACACCGACTCCCTTTCCAAGACCTGAGACATAGGACAGAAATGGATAGATGGCATCTGGGCGCTCCGACCATTTTTCTTTTTCCCAGACTTTAATCGCCGGATCAACCGCCAACCGCTGAATACTTCCAAACTGGTTGTCACTGACCGAATATCCACGGCTGTCCTGATCTGGAAGCAACAGACGAATTCTGTGATCATCCGCCGTATTTTTCACCGTCACGTTGACCCCAAGAACGGGATCTGCCTTTTTGAGTTCCAGGTCAAAGACCACCTCGACGCTTCCGTCCCGCTCTCTCATCTTTCTCGACGATAAATTTTTCGGAATTGCCATCGAAACCTTGATTTTGGCATTTTGAGCATAAGCACCTCGCTGACACTGAATCTCTGCCTTCTCAAATTCAGAAGTGATTACAAAATCTTCCTCCAATGGAGAATAATCATACCCATCTCCATCATCACTTCCATCTTCAATCATCAAGATTTTGCGGTACACCGACTGATCCGTCTTATCCGTGATCGTGAGCGTTCCATTCTCCTCAATCATAATTTTAAGGTACTCATTTTCCAGAACCGGTTTTGCAGATTCTTTTTCTTTTTTCTCTGTTTCTTTCTCTTCTAACTTTGAAGAATTATTTGAAGAATTGAAAGAATCCTCCAAAATCGCATAAGTTCGATAGCCCATCGCAGGGATCTCATCAAAAAATTCCACCTTGTAGCGCACAAACGGGTCGTAATTCCCATAATGAACAATCTGGCGATCAATCAAGCCCGGATCCACAATCTCGCTCTCCCGGATCTCAAAATCAATTTCCCGCCCATCCTCTGCTCTCAGGCAAAACGTCTTCATCCGCGTTGTGATCTCTACCTGAACGACTCCGGATCTCGAATACGGCAGACAGTTGAATACCACAAGTTTATCGGTGTCTCCCATTCCATCCGAAACGGCCACCGCGTCTGCAATTTTCCTCATGTAAAATTCCATCAGACGATCCGTGCGCTCCTCCGCCAGAAAATATCGGTCTGCAATCGCCCGGTGAACCTTGTCACTGCAACAGCATCCCATTGAATCATGCGCGTGATTCTTCAAAAGTTCTTTCCAGATCGCTTCAAAGAGACTGTGATGATACGGGAATCCAAGGCTGTAAGCGATCGATGCCAACGGCTCCAGACAATTTGTGATTTTGTTCTCGATTCTTGTATTTGCCGCTTTCAAATCAGCTCTGGAAGAATAAATACTTCTGTGAACCCGCATGTATTTTCCATCCAGAAACTCCCCGCGAAGCGTGTCAAGCCCCGGCGTTCGCTCTGCAACCTCAAACAGCGCCTCATAATCACTGAGGACAAACTCCTTATCCGGATACAAGTTCTGCATTTGCTCCATAACCGGAACAATATTTTTCTGGATCGGCATCTGATCATGCCCGTTCGGAACAAGAAGGTGACCGGTTGTATTTCCCCGCTCCAAAACCGGCATGTATTTCTCCATCCGCTTTTTCAGAGCCTCCCTCTCCTCTGGAAGATATTTTCCAATCGCATAGCCGAGCGGAAGCAACTGTACGACAACTCTTGATCCATCCTCATCTTCCCAGTAAAATTCCGTCTTGTCCGTTCCCATCCGTTCCGATGTCCCGCGCCAGAACAGACTTCTCTCTATCCCAAATCCATTCAAAATCTGTGGCATTCTGGCACTCTGTCCAAAAGAGTCCGGAAGATAACCGATCATCATGGGTTCTCCAATCTTCCTGCTGTCCCTCAATCCATACAGAAGATTTCTGAGAATCGACTCTCCTCCGACAACCATCTCGTCCGTCTGCGTGTACCACGGTCCAATTCGAAGTTTCCCTTCCCGAATCAGTTTCTCCGTTCTCTCCCTGTTTTCTGGCGCTACTTCAAAATAATCTTCCAGCACACAGGTCTGTCCATCGAGAATGAAACACGGATAATTTTCATCCGTCTCCAGTCTCTCCAGAATCTCTTCCATGTCATTGACCAGAAGAATTTTCGACTCTTCCGCCGTAAAATACCACTCTCTATCCCAGTGAAAGTGCGGAACGATATGTACCTGTTTTGCCATAAATACTCCCCGTCGCCTTTCTTCTATTTCCTATTCCTAATTTTTACTTCGCTTTTGCTTTTTCAAATTTCTGTTTTTTGAGTACAACCAAAATTGCCGTAGAAACCACTGCTCCCAAAACCGCTGCAAAGAACCAGATCAGAGCATTCATGATTCCACCCATTCCGTTCTTCAATAAGAACATGGAGAAAATTCCTGCTCCCGGCACATCCAGTCCGATGTTGCAAGATGCCACGATCGCACCTGTGACTGCGGAACCCGTGCACAGAGCAAAAATAACACGAATCGGATCTGCCATCATCACCGGAATGGCACCCTCTGTAATACCGGCAAGACCAAGAATCCATGTGGACATTCCTGCTTCCTGCTCCTCTTTTGAAAAATACTTTTTGAATCCAAGTGTCGACATCGTCACTGCAAATGCAGATACCATCTTAATCGAAGCAAATGCCGCATACGGCATCAGAATTCCATCTGACATTGCTCCCACACAGAACGCATATGCTGCCTTGTTTACCGGACCGCCAAGATCAAACGAAACCATAACTCCAAGAATGGCGCCCAAAAGTCCTGCATTTGATCCGCTCAGAGAACTCAAAATCTGGGTCAACGATTGATTCAACCACGCCACCGGTTTTCCGAGAATAAAAAACATGACAATTCCCACAACCAAGGTTCCAAAAACCGGATAAATCCAGAAGGAAATAAAGCCTGCAAATACTCCCTTTGCCGGAATTGCTTTTCTGAGGAAACGAATCACATATCCTGCTACAAGACCTCCGAGCATTCCACAGAGGAAGCCTCCATTGATCAGATTTGCCGCAACACCCGCTGAAAATCCGGGAGCCAGTGCCGTCTTGTCAGCCAGCGAATATGCCATATAAGCAGACAGCATCGGAATCATCAGAGTGCCAAGCGTATTTCCACCCATTTTGCGGAACAGCCACAGCCAGCTGTTGTCCATGTTGTAGAGTTCCTGAAGTCCGAATCCCTGAGCAATCAACACGGCAAACGCATTGATCATACCA
Source organism: Brotaphodocola sp. (assembly GCF_050873065.1). Classification (GTDB taxonomy): domain Bacteria; phylum Bacillota; class Clostridia; order Lachnospirales; family Lachnospiraceae; genus Brotaphodocola. The sequence goes on along the minus strand of NZ_JBNMIC010000038.1, from coordinate 4,617 downwards.
CCTGCAATGATAATCGGAATGATGTAGGAAATACCTGTGAGAACCGCCTTTTTAATCTCACTTCCCACACTCTCTTTTCCGTCCTCTTCTGCGATCCCCTGATGAACTGCATTTGCATGCTCTGCATCCTGACGGGTACTAGCCTTGCCCTCTCTCTCCGCCTTATTCAGCGCTGACAAAATCACGCCTTTTGCATCTTTAAGCGGTGCAGAAACTTTTGTCTTATAAATGGGAAGATGAGAAAATCGCTCGCTGTCTTTTACTGCTACATCGGTCGCAAAAATTGCGACGTCCGCATTTCTCAAAATTTCCGTGCGGTGACGATCCTCCACACCGTTTGCACCCTGCTTTTCCACATAAACTTTTACGCCAAGCTCCTCACCCGCCTTCACAAGTGCCTCCGCTGCCATGTAGGTGTGTGCGATTCCTGCCGGACATGCAGTCACTGCCACAACCGTCTTTGCATACTGCTTCTGTGGCGTTTTTTCTTCCTGTTTGTTCTCTCCCAACAGACGATAAAATGTCTCCGGCGTCTCTGCCCTTTTCAGTTTTTCAAGATAGGACGGATCGGAAACTCTTGTCATCAGCTCTGAGAGCAGGGCAAGATGCGTGCTCCCCGCTTCCTCTTCCGGAATTGCCAGCAAAAAGATGATTGACACCTGATTGCCCGCCACAACACTTTTCCAGTCCTTGATTGGAGTTTTCAGCGTCGCCACCGCAAAACTTGCCTCTTTTACTGCCCTACTCTTTCCGTGTGGAACAGCCAACCCCATATCGATTCCTGTCTCAGAAATCTTTTCCCGCTCCAAAACGGAATTCAAAAATTCCTGTTTGTTTTTCAGCTTTCCTGCCCGATCTAACTGGTCAGTCAGATACTGAATGGCTTCCATCTTGGTGCCAAACGTACAACCAAGTGAAATCAGTTCCTTGCTTGTTGCTTTTTGCAGATTCATATTCTACCCCTTTCTCTTTTGTTTGCTACACTCCGTCATGGGTTTCTGGTTTTCTCAACCACTGACAAAAGTATATCACAGAAAAGAAAGAAGCCTTATTTTTCAACATTTATTCACACAGGGCGAACACTTGGTGTATATATACACACTTGGTTACTTTCTGCTATTCATTTAAGCCTCTCTGTTTTAAGTCTCTCTGTGTTTAGTCTTTTTGTTTCTCTCTTTCTAACTTTCTAAGATTTCATATAACGTTGCCAAAAAGCCTCACTGAGGAGCCGGACAAGAACCATAAGTCCACTCCGATCTGTGACATTATATCCCTGAACCTCCCTGTCCTCTCCCCAGAAATACAAATTGACGTCACAGGCTTCTGCCAACGGATTTTCACAGAAATGTGTGATACTCACCACTGACATTCCCAATTTTTTCGCCTCTTGCGCCATCTCAATCAATCGCTCATTTTTCCCTCTTGCGCTAATAATGATCAGCATATCTTCCTCTGATCCGTGACGAACCGCATAAAACATATCATGAATCTGCTGATAAAATTGGACACTGCAATCTAAGCATCTCAAATTTTTTCCAAGCATTTCACAAAAATAAGTGGAATCTCCCACTCCGGCAAAAATACAGCATCTTGCCGATCTCATCATTCCAGCCACCCGCTTTAGCTGTGCCTCATCAATGGTATCCAGAGTCTTTACAATATTTTCCGGGAGCTGTCCTAAAAGTCTTGCACTGACTGTTTTTCCTGTTTCGGACGGTTCACTCTCATTCTGAATCGAAAATTTCAATTCTGAAAAACCACTGTACTCCAATTTTTTCGAGAGACGCATAACCGCATTCGGTGCAAGATACAAATCAGACGCAATTTTTTGAATGGACAGTTTCATAATATCTGTCCTGTGATTCCGAATATAGTCGACGATGTCATCATCTGTCTCATTTAACTGCATCTCATGTTTATATACCCGTTCCTCAAATGTCATATTTCCTCACACTCTCTTACAAACCCAGTTTGAATACAACCTTTCCAACAAGGCAATCTTTTATATGTTTTTCATCCTTTCTTATTCCCTTTCATCATGTTCTTTCATCATCTCCAGAAATTCCTTCACCTCCACGGGCACTCTTCCCTTTCTCCATACAAGCAAAATCTCCGTTGCAAGATCTGCATCTTCGATCTCCCACGATTTTAATTTTTCCGACTGTTTCAGCATGGAAGCTGGAAGAATCGCAATTCCAAGTCCCTTTTCCGCCATAATGATCGATGTGCGGGCATCCTCACACGCACAATAAAAATCCTGCACCACGCCGGCTTTTTCAAATGCCGAGAGCATATATTTCTGATAACGGCGGGAAAGAATCAGTGGCTGATCGATAAGTTCATGCAGACTCACAGCAGTCTTCCCCTGAAACAACGGATATTCCGGAATCGCCATCGCCACAAGCCGCTCCTTTGCAAGCGATTTTGTCTCACAGCCATTGAGCGCTATCGGAGTCCGCAGTGTCGTGAGATCAACCTGCTGATTCTCAATCTGCTCTTTCAGAGTAAACGTAGAACCCTCATGGATATCAAAACGGATATGTGGATACCGCCTCGCAAATTTCAGCAAATAGTCCGACATCATGGAAACTGTGGACGGCGTCAGACCGATATGCAGGGTTGTTGCCTGACTGGATTTTATCACTTCGCTCTTCGTCAGATCCGTGAGCGTCAAAATTTTTTCTGCCTGTTCGTAGAGAGTTTTTCCCGCCTCCGTCAGCGTAATTTTTTTCGTTCCACGCAAGAAAAGCGATACCTTCAGCTCTTCTTCTAATATCTTCATCTGATAACTGAGAGGTGGCTGCGTCATATGCAGTTGTCTTGCCGCACCGCTGATCGTTCCAGCATCTACAATGGCGCGAAAATACTCCAGTTGCTTGATTTCCATTTCATTTCTCCATTCATGCTCTTATCTTCTCATATTTCATAATTTTCATCATACAAATGGCTTCCATCCATATCCATATTAATTTTATTTAATTTTGATATAAATTCAATAATTTACATATAGTTTAACGCTTGCTATACTTGAAATCAAGAAAAAAATAATAAATGAAGGATCAAAGGAGAATTTCCATGAAACGAGTTGATTTTGAAAATGGAACTGTAACCGGCAACATCCTTGGGGCCTCACTTCCCATGCTTGTCGCCCAGATTCTAAACTTACTATACAACATCGTGGACCGCATCTATATCGCCCGCATCCCGGGAAACGGAACTACCGCGCTCGGGGCAGTCGGGCTGTGCTTTCCACTGATCGTTATCATCACCGCCTTCTCCAACCTCTTCGGAAGTGGCGGTGCTCCCCTCTTCTCTATTCAGAGGGGAAAGAAAAATCAGCAGAAGGCAACACACATTATGGGCACTTCCTTCACTATGCTCTGCTTCAGTGCAGTCATTCTGATGATAATCGGACTTGTCTTTGCCCATCCGCTTCTGGTTTTGTTCGGAGCATCCGAAAACGCCATGACCTACGCTCATCCCTATCTACTCCTTTACCTGATCGGCACGCTCCCATCCATGATTGCAGTAGGAATGAACCCGTTTATCAATGCGCAGGGCTACTCCCTGATTGGAATGTTTTCTGTCACAATCGGAGCGATCGCCAACCTGTTGCTTGACCCGCTGTTCATCTTTGTACTCGGATTCGGAGTCCGTGGCGCCGCGATCGCAACTGTTCTTTCCCAGTGCCTGTCCGCTCTCTTTGTGTTCTATTTTCTCACAAAGAAGGCAGAGCTGAAACTGCGCTTTCTTCACAAGAACGAATGGAAAGACTCCATCGCTCTAGCAAAAGATATCGTCAGCCTCGGAACTGCCGGATTCATCATGCAGCTGACAAACAGTCTCGTAACAATCTGCTGCAACAACGTCCTCTCCGTCACAGGCGGCGATATTTACATCTCCGTCATGACGATTGTATCCAGCGTGCGTCAGTTAGTGGAAACACCCATCTATGCGATCACAGAAGGCTCCTCTCCGATTCTGAGTTACAATTATGGAGCCAGACGCCCGGCTCGTGTGAAAAAAGCAGGCGTTGTCATGGGAATTCTGATTCTCGGCTACACCGCTGTTATGTGGAGCCTTATCATTCTGATCCCAGACACCTTGATCCGTATTTTCAGCTCTGACATCCAGCTCGTTCAAGACTCCGTCCCGGCACTGAAGCAATATTTTGCTGCATTTATCTTCATGGATCTGCAGTACTTCGGTCAGACAGTTTTCAAATCCTTGAATAAAAAGAAGCAGGCGATTTTCTTTTCCCTGCTCCGCAAAGTCTTTATCGTTGTACCGCTGACCTACCTGATGCCATATACGCTCCATATGGGCACTTCCGGAGTCTTCTTGGCAGAACCGGTATCCAACCTCATCGGCGGAAGCCTCTGCTTTATCACAATGCTGTGTATGGTACTTCCGGAATTAAAGCGGATGGAAGAGGGAAACAGAATATAAAGAAAATGATAAAGAAAAAATAATAAAAGGCTCTATGTCAATAGTTGGGGTGGGATTCTTTGAAATCCCGCCCGATTGTTGACTTTGGAGCCATTTTAATAATGAGCTCTAAACGTTCTGTTTTTGGGCATGCCAAATAAACCTCTCATTTACCGACCATTTTAACTT
>NZ_JBNMIC010000037.1:0-22676 GCF_050873065.1 Brotaphodocola sp. | reverse complement strand
TCTGAATGTGGTTCTCGGCATGACACAGATTGCAAAAAAATACAAGTATGACCCGGTAAAACTTGACAATGCGCTTGACAGCATCAAGACGGAGGGAAGCTATCTGCTGTCTGTGATCAACTCCATTCTTGACGTCAACCAGTTAGAACACGGACATATCGAGCTTGTGCACAAGCCGTTTAATCCGGAGGAGTGTATGAAGGAGAGCATGGAGATCCTTCGTCCGCTCGCGGACAAGAAGTCCCAGTCCCTGACAGTCTCGTGCAGTTTTAAAGATCAGGTGGTGATCGGAGATTCCGGAAGATTCAGCCAGATTATGGTGAACATTGTCTCCAATGCGATCAAGTACACGGACATCGGAGGAATGATCCGGGTGAGTCTCGATGTGCTTGAGGACGGCAAAACTTACCGCTTCACCTGCGCGGACAATGGAATCGGAATGACGAAAGAGTACCTGAAACACATCTGTGAGGATTACAGCCGTGCCGACAACAGCCGGACTTCCACAACGGAGGGAACCGGACTTGGAATGTCTGTCGTGAAGGGATTTACCGATCTGATGCACGGAAAACTTTTTATCCAGAGTGAAGTTGGAAAGGGATCGACGTTCATTGTTGAGATCCCGTTTGAGGAGTCCTCCGCCAAACAGAGAGATTCTGTTCTGAGGGTGGTGACGGAGAGTTCAGAACCTCGGACGGATTTCAGCGGAAAGAAAGTGCTTCTTGTGGAGGATAATGCCCTGAATGCAGAGATTGCGGAGGAATTGCTGACGAGTCTCGGCTTTGATGTGGAGTGGGCGGAGAACGGAAAGATCGGTCTTGAGAAGTATCAGAAGTCTGAGAACCGTGAGTATTTTGTGATCTTTATGGATATGCAGATGCCGGTGATGGATGGCGTTGAGGCGACGAGACAGATTCGGGCGACCGATCGGAACGATCACGACGTGCCGATTATTGCGATGACGGCAAATGCATTTGCAAACGATCAGAAGATCTGTATGGAGGCGGGAATGAATGCCTATATCACAAAGCCGATCACCTCAAAGGAGATTGAGGAGACGGTCAGCAGCCTGATGCTTCGGATCGGGGAGGCAAACCAGGCATTTTCTGAACAGCAATAAGAGAATATATGGGGGAGAGAGACAAAGGTGGAGAAAAGACAGTCGCTGGGAGAACGTGTGGCCGGGTGGCATTGGAAGTTGGTTTGCTTTTTTATCAGTCTGAGTGTCAGCATTGGGATTGGTGTGTTTGGTGGCGGAATGACGGCCTTTGCGCAGGATCATCCCTACCGGACTGTGAAAGTCGGTTATTATCAGGCGAGGAATTTCCAGGAGGGAGATGGCAAGACCTCGCTCAGGAGCGGATACAGTTATGAGTATCTTCAGAAGATTGCGGCATACACAGGCTGGAAGTATGAGTATGTTCCGGGGGACTGGGAGGAGCTCTACAAAAAGCTGGTTGACGGAAAGATCGATGTGTTCGCCGGAGTCTCATACTCGGATGAGCGTGCAGAGCAGATCTGCTATCCGGATTATGAGATGTTGAAAGAGACGTTTTATATCTATAAGGACGTCTCGGATTCGTCGATGAGAAGCGGGGATATTGCCTCTTATTCCGGCAAGCGGATCGGGGTAGTCAACGACGAGAAAATTCTTGCAAGCATAGAGCGCTGGATGGAGGAGACTAAGGCAAAGGTGGAGCTTGTCCATTACAAGGATCTTGCCGAGTGCGCCTCTGACTTTAATATGCACAAACTGGACGGGTTTGTGAGTGCGGACAATATCGTCTCGGGTTATACGGGCATCACTCCGGTCGAGCTGCTTGGAAGAGAGCCGTATTATCTCGGTGTGTCAAAGAAGGATCCGGAGCTTTTAGAGGAGCTGAATCAGGCGCTCTCGATTATGGGAGGACAGGACTCGCTCTATTTAGATGCGCTGAGAAAGAAATATACCGCAGACACCTCGATCAGTGTCTTTCTCTCCCAGCAGGAGCAGGAGTGGATGAAAAATCATCCAAAGATCACAGTCGGCTATTTGAACAACTACATGCCGTACAGCGACACAAAGAAGGACGGAAGCGTCACCGGACTCGTCGCAGACCTGATTCCGGATCTTTTTGCTGCGCTTCCGGGGGATTATCACCCGGAGATTGTCTATGAGAAATTTGACAGCCATGACCAGATGATTGAGGCTCTGAAAGACAGGAGTGTCGATTTTGTCTTTCCGGTCGGCGGGGAGATGCAGTATGCCGAGCAGCTCGGCTATCAGCAGAGCTCTGTCGTCGTGAGTTCGTCCACCGACCTTGTCTATAAGGGAGGGTACAGCAGGCAGACGACAAAGAGGGTGGCGGTAAACCGGGACAACCAGCTCCAGTATTTTTATACGGTGGCAACTTATCCTCAGGCGGAAGTGATTTATGGTGATACGATCGAGGACTGCATGAAGATGGTGAGAAATGGAAAGGCGGACAGCACGATCATCAATGCACTCCGCTCCGTCAAGCTCGTGGGAACGGACGGAACACTGAACATCCTTCCGCTTGAGAAAACGGATGACAGATGCTTCGGCGTGGATTTTGGAAACAGCGATCTGCTTCGACTTCTGAACCATGGAATCACGATTCTCGGGGAAGGGTATGGAATCAATCACGCCTACCAGTACATCGGGGACCTCGTCTCTTACACGGCGGATGACTTTTTCCGGGCGCATGCGGGAGTTCTGTACGGGACAGCCTCGGTTCTTCTGATCCTGCTCACGATTCTGAGTGTGAGGCGATATAAAAACCTGCACAAGCGGGCACTGCGGGAGCGGGAACAGAATCAGGTTCTCGAAGATGCGCTTTACCGGGCCCAGCAGGCAAGTTATGCGAAGCAGATTTTCTTAAACAACATGTCCCACGACATCCGGACTCCGCTCAATGCGATTCTCGGAATCATAGAGGTCAATCGAAAGAGCAAAGATGAGCAGCTGATTGAGGAAAACCGAAAAAAGGCGACTGCCGCGATCTATCAGCTTCTGAGTCTTGTCAACAACGTGATTGAGATGAGCAAACTTGAGGGAGAGGCATCCCTCGGGGAGCAGGAGCGCGTCGATCTGAAGCGGGTGACGAGAGATCTCGAGCAGTCGATTGAGAGGCAAGCATCGGAGGCGGGGATTACACTCATCAGAGAGAGCGGGGAACTGCCCGAGTGTGAGGTGTACGGCAATACAGCGCATATCCGCGAGGTTCTCCAGCACGTTTTGGAGAATGCCGTAAAGTACAATAAGCCGGATGGACAGATTGTGTGGAAAGAAGAGCTGCGGCCAGATCCGGCAGAGCCTGAAAAGACGGAGAATCAGGAGGAGAAAGTGATTTATGACTGCACGGTCTCCGACACCGGAATCGGCATGGAACCTGGATTTTTGGGGCGGATTTTTGAGCCGTTTTCGCAGGAGAGAATCGATGCGAGAACCGTCTACCGGGGGGCAGGGCTTGGCATGCCGATCGCAAAGACTCTGATTGACCAGATGAACGGAACGATTGAGGTGGAGAGTGAGAGAAATGTCGGAACCACAGTCCATATCTCCATTCCGTTTACAAAGGTGCTGAAAGAGAAGGCACCGGAGACTGGCGAAAGTCCGGTGACAGTTACACAATCCGGATCTTTGGAGAACAAAAACAAAGTGGAAGAACTGCGAAATCTGTCCGGAATGAGGATCCTTCTCGTGGAGGACAATGAACTCAACATTGAGATCGCACGTTTCCTTCTCGAAGATGCGGGGGCACGGGTATTTGTTGCGATGGATGGCTCCCAGGCGGTCACGTTTTACTTAAATGAGAGTGCGGGAACCTTTGATGCCGTTCTCATGGATATCATGATGCCGGTGATGGATGGATATGAGGCGACCAGAAAGATTCGCAGTTCCGGAAGAGAAGATGCTGCAACGATACCGATTTTTGCGACAACTGCCTGTGTCTCGGAGGAGGCGCGGATGGAATGCGTCAACGCGGGAATGAATGAGTTTTTGGAAAAACCGCTGGATATGAGTAAGGTGATTGCGACGATTGCCCGATTTACAGAGCAGAACCGGATTGCCTGAAAAAAGAAAAGGGAAAAAAGAACTGGAAGAGAAAAGAAAACCGGAATCCGGAAAATGAGGAGAATGGAGACGCAATGGGGACAACAGATGGGACGACAAAAAAGAATAACAAATTAAATTTGTTTCTTCTGCTTCTTCTGGCATTTTTATTTATCGCAGTTTATACCGTTCTGCTGCAAAAAAATTACAGCAACAGTACGCTTAAGGAATCGGTGGAACATGATAAATGGTCTTCGGACATGGTTCACCGGGCAGTCCTCAATCTTTTCACGAAAGATGATTTTACGAAAATCAATGATTACGAGGATATGAAGACGGAGCGCTATAAGACGCTTCAGTCAAGACTCAATGATCTTCGTCTTCTGCGATCAGTCCGCTATCTCTACACGGCAAAACGTGCGGAGGACGGGGAACTGGTTTATCTGATCGATGGTCTGGATTACGGTGCAAGTGATTTTGCCTATCCAGGGACGGCGATCGAGGATGAGATGATTCCCTACATCAATGCGGCACTTTCCGGTGAGACGATTTACTCGCCGGAGATTGTGGACACAACCTGGGGACATATCTTCACGGCGTGCTATCCGATCTATAACCGGAGTCATGCGGGCGAGGTTGTCGGCGCGCTCTGTATTGAGATCGACATGGAATCGACGTACAAATCCATCAAGGCGATCAACTATTCTGCGACGAAGATTGCTTCCGTGGCGATTGTGCTTGCGGCGGCTCTGATTATTTTCAGCTATTATTCGATGCAGGAGCAGAAGACGAAGGAAAAGAAGCAGCAGGAAATGCTTGAAAAGTCCGTGGAGGCAGCACAGGCGGCAAACAAGGCAAAGTCCACGTTTCTGTTTAATATGTCCCATGATCTGCGGACCCCGATGAATGCGATTCTCGGATATTCCGATCTTGCGAGAAACCATCTGCATGAACCGGAAAAGCTGGATAGCTACATGGAGAAGATTCATATCTCCGGCGAAAATCTGCTCTCGATCATCAACAATGTCCTCGAGCTTGCGCAGATTGAAAATAACGAGACCGTCATAGAGGAGACGGTGGTCAGATCGGGGGAGTCGTTTGACTCCTGCATGGTGATGTTCGAGAATGCCTGCGAGAAAAAGCAGCAGAAACTGACGTCAGAAAAAGAAATCCACTACCCTTATGTCTATCTCGATGAGGCGCATATGGCGGAAGTTTTTCTCAACATTCTGAGCAACGCAGTAAAGTATACGGGGAATGGGGGAACGATCCGCTGCTATCTGCGCCAGTATCCGGATCAGAGAGAGGGCTGGTGCGTGACAGAGTTTGCGGTTGCGGATAACGGAATCGGAATGGCGGAAGAATTTCAGAAGCATATCTTTGATGCATTTTCGAGAGAGAGAACCTCCACGGTCAGCGGAGTGGAGGGAACCGGTCTCGGAATGGGGATTGTCAAGAAACTCGTGGATATGATGGGCGGAACGATTCTTGTCGAGAGCAAACTCGGGGTGGGAAGCCGTTTTACGGTGAGAATCCCGTGCCGGATCGCAGACGAGGCCGATGCAAAGGCAAAGCGGGCAGAGTACTGTCTGGACAAAGTCAGCGTAAAAGGGAAGCGGATTCTTCTTGCGGAGGACAATGATCTGAATGCGGAGATTGCGATCGAACTGTTGGAGGAGCAGGGCCTGACGGTCGAGCGGGCAAAAGACGGTGTTGTCTGTGTGGAGATGCTTGAGCAGGCGCCGGATGATTATTACAATCTGATTCTCATGGACATTCAGATGCCGATCATGAATGGATACAAGGCGACACAGATGATCCGGAAGATGGACAATCCGAGAAAGGCGGCGATTCCGATCGTTGCGATGACGGCGAACGCGTTTGAGGAGGACCGGCGGAAGGCACTCGAAGTCGGGATGAATGATCACGTCGCAAAACCGATCGATATGAATGCTCTGATGCTGGTGTTTGAGAAACAGCTCGGAGCAAGACTCATCGATCGCAGCAAGATTCCTCCGTCCTCCCTGCCCTCTTAAGCTGATAAACTGGCCGGATGGATCATCTGTCTCATTTTTACAACCAAGATAAGAAGTGTTTTTGGGTAAAATAAACTCAGAGTGGTTGAAAATATGAGACAGGAGGTGGGATTTGTGCCGAAGTCCAGAGGAGAGTCCGGTGAGAAAAATCTCATTGCAGATAAACTCAGACAGCTTCGAGAGTCGCACGGATTTTCGCAGAGAAAACTGGCGATGGAATTTCAGCTGATGGGACTTGATATTGATCGGAATGTTATCACGAGAATTGAGACAAAGCAGCGTTATGTGACAGATATTGAGCTGTGTGCGATTATGAAGGTTTTTCAGATTTCCAGTGAGGAACTTCTTGACGGATGGGAGAATAAGATTCAGTTTGTCCACACGCCGGAGAATGAGGAACAAAAACGGGTTCGGGTTTCCCTGAAAAATTTTCCGAGTGAGGAAGATATGAGAGAGCCGACTTAAATTTCAAAACAGTAAAATGGAGAAGCGCCCAAACGGGAATCTTCTCCATTTTATTTTGCTGTTTTTGATTTAAATAGAATTTTTGTGACTGTGAAGGTGAGAAACCGTTACAGAATATCAGGAAGTTACTTCCTCGAGTTCGAGCTTCGGGGATGCCATAAGCGAGTAGTTCGTGTGGTAGATGACAAAGCCCGGAGCGCCGCCCGCTGCCTTCTTGACGTGTTTGCGCTGGATGTAGTCGATCTCGACCTTCTCGTTTGTGCGTCCCTTTGAATACCAGGCGGCGAGGGCACCGGCCTCCTCAAAGACGCGGTCCGGAAGTTCTTTCCCCTCGGTGCGGACAACGACGTGAGAACCCGGGATTCCTTTCGCGTGGAACCACCAGTCATTGCCGTTTGCGATCTTGAACGTGACTTCCTCGTTCTGATAGTTGTTCTTGCCGACGTAGATGTCAAAGCCGTCGGTGGAGCGGTAGTGGTAAGGACGGCTCGTGATCTTCGGTTTCTTTGCCCCGAATGGACGCTTCTTGATGAAGCCAAACTCCGAGAGCTCCTCCTTGATCTGGACGAGATCTTCTTCCTTGACCGCGATGTCGAGAGCGGCGCTGATCGACTCGAGGTGGTCGATCTCCTGCTTCGTCTCAGCCGTCAGATCGGTCAGGGCCTCAAAGGTTCTCTTGAGCTTATTGTATTTGCTGAAATATTTCTGGGCGTTTTCCTGGGCGGAGAGCTGAGGATCAAGCGGGATCTTCACCTCTTTGTTCTCATAGTAGTTTAAGCATTTAAGCTCTTTCTCCCCGCCGGAGAGCTCATATCCATAAGTATTCAAGAGCTCGCCGTAAATCTTGAATTTGTCGCGCTTTTCGGTGTCCTTGAGCTGGCGGAGCTGAAGATCATACTTCTTGTAGTTTCGCTCGAGAGCCGTCTGGACGACACGGCGCAGATCAACGGATTTCTGGCGGATTCGCGTCAGGATGCTCTTTTCTGCGTAGTAGGACTCGAGAAGCTGGCTGATGTTCTCAAATGTCTTTGCGGTGTAGGCTGCACTGTCAAAACAGGTGAGCGGGACAGATGCAAACTCGACCGGTTCACTGCCCTTATAGACGATATTTGGTGTGAAGCGTCCTTCCTTGACGTCATCCATCATCAGCGAGAACATGTGATAGAGGTGGGTGAGCTCCGCCTCGCTCAGCTCATTTGCAGAGCGGTCCCCGTCGATTGTGGCGATGTGGCAGAGCTCCTCGCCGATGATCGGGCTGATGCCGGTGAGTTTCTGGTAGAGCGCTTTCTGGACCGGCAGCGGGGCAGAGTGCATGAGCTCAATAAACTCAGCTTCCGTCACACTTAAGGGGTCAGACTTCTCTGTCGTGTGCGGGATAAAGTAGGGGCGGCCCGGCAGAACTTCGCGCACGGAGCTGACCTGAGCCGAGATGTGCTTGATGCTGTCGAGGATTGTGCCGTCTTCCTTACAGAAAATGATGTTACTGTGCTTTCCCATCAGCTCAACGATCAGGCGCTTGCGTCTCAAATCGCCGAGTTCGTCGAGATGTTCGATCTCAAAGTCAATGATTCGCTCAAGACCCGGCTGGCTGACTTTTACGATTCTGCCGGTGCCGATATGCTTTCGCAGAAGCATACAGAAATTCGGAGCCGTCAGAGGGCTCGGCTTATTCTTGTCTGTAAAATAGACAAGAGGAAGGCTTGCGCTCGCGGAGATTGACAGACGCAGCGTCTCTTTGTTGTTTTTTACCGTGAAGAGAAGCTCGTCCTTCTCCGGCTGAGCGATCTTGTTGATCTTTCCGCCCTCAAGCTTCGTCTTGATATCATGAACCAGATTTGCAATTACAATTCCGTCAAATGCCATATGTTTGTACCTCGTATGATTTGCTTGCTACCGGAACGTAGCCATTCTATTATTATACAGGATTCGCATTTGAATTTCAAGTTGACTTGCTTTTCCATTTGCCTTATAATGTTTAATATCTATGAGTGTCTGTATCAGGTACATTCATTTAAGACAGCTAGGACAGCAAATATGCATATCGCAGACAAAGGAGCAATAAGATCAGATGATTAAAAGCATGACCGGATTCGGAAGGTGTGAGGTTGTCACATCAGAGTGCAAGATCTCTGTGGAGATAAAGGCGGTGAATCACCGGTATCTGGATCTGAGCATTAAGATGCCAAAGAAATTTAATTATTTCGAGGCAGCAATTAGAAATCTTCTCAAGAGCTATATTCAGAGGGGAAAAGTGGATGTCTTCATTTCTTATGAGGATTACACGGAGGGCAATCTCTGCCTCCGCTACAACCGCTCCCTCGCAGCAGAATATATGGAGCATTTCAGACAGATGGAGGAGCAGTTCGGAATTCCGAACGATGTGACGGTGTCCAAGCTTGCATCGATGCCGGAGGTTCTTGTGATGGAGCAGGAACCGGAGGATGAGGATGCGATGTGGCGTCAGCTCTCCGCAGTCGTTGAGGAGGCCGCAAAGAAATTTGTGGATTCCCGTGTGCAGGAGGGAGAGAAGTTAAAGGCAGATCTTCTCGGAAAACTCTCCTACATGGAGGAACTTGTGGACTTTATTGTGGAGCGTTCCCCGGCGATTCTGACTGAGTATCGCCAGCGACTTGAGGAAAAAGTGAGAGAACTTCTCGCCGGAGCAGCGATGGAAGAAGGGCGGATTGCCGCAGAGGTGACGATCTATGCGGACAAGATCTGTGTCGATGAGGAGATGGTCCGGCTGCGCAGCCATATCGATGCGACCCGCAAGGAGCTTGAGGTCGGTGGAAGTGTCGGAAGAAAGCTGGATTTCATTGCACAGGAGATGAATCGGGAAGCAAATACCACACTCTCGAAGTCGACGGATCTTCAGACGTCTGACCGCGCGATTGCGCTCAAGACCGAGATCGAGAAAGTGAGAGAGCAGATTCAGAATATTGAGTAAGGAGCCGAGAAAGATGAGTCAGAAGGGATTGTTAACCGTTGTTTCCGGATTTTCCGGAGCTGGTAAGGGTACGCTGATGAAGGCACTGCTTGCAAAGTATGCAGACCGGTATGCGCTGTCGATTTCTGCAACCACGCGCGGACCGCGTGAGGGGGAGCAGGATGGACGGGAGTATTTCTTCTTGAAGAAAGATGCGTTTGAGCAGATGATTGAAGAAGATGCCCTGATTGAACATGCACAGTATGTGGGAAATTATTACGGAACTCCGAAGAAGTACGTCATGGAACAGCGGGAAGCCGGAAAGGATGTCCTTCTCGAGATCGAGATTCAGGGAGCCCTGAAAGTCAAAGAAAAGTTCCCGGATACTCTGCTGATTTTTGTCACTCCTCCGAGTGCGAAAGAGCTTGAGTCGCGCCTGCGCGGCCGCGGAACGGAGACGGCTGAGGTCATTGAGAAGCGTCTCGCCCGTGCAGCAGAGGAAGCCGTGTATATGGATCAGTATGATTACATTCTGGTCAATGACGATTTGGACACCTGCGTCGAAGAGCTTCACCATCTGATTCAGTCTCAGCATGCGAGAAGCGAGGAGAACAAAGAGTTCTGTTCGCAGATGAATCAGGAGCTTCAGGTTTATCGCAAGTAAACAAAATTAATATTAATATGTCAGCGCAGGACGCGGGAAAGCGCCTGTGGAAAGGAGATTTTTCTATGTTACATCCGTCTTATACAGATTTGATCAATGCAGTAAACAGCGATGTGGAGCCGGGCGAGCAGCCGGTTGTACAGAGCCGTTATTCCATCGTTCTTGCAGCATCCAAGCGCGCAAGACAGATCATCGGTGGAGATGATCCGCTCGTTGCAGCAGCACCGGGAAAGAAACCGCTTTCCATCGCTGTTCAGGAGCTGTACGAGGGTCGCGTAAAGATTCTTGGCGACGTAGAGACAGAAGAGGATGAGCAGGAGACCAGAGAGGAGTACCTTGAGCTGGAGAAGAACACTGCTACCCTGTCTTACATCGACGAGAGTGCTGTCCGCGCAGCTGAGGAGGCATCCAATGTAGTTCTGGAGATGGCAACCGAGGAGGCAGCTGGCCTGATCGGCGAGATGGCTTTAAAGAACCCGGCTCATATCAACGAGTAAGTTCCGGTTGCAGAGCAGTCAGCGAACTGCTGCACATCTACGCAAAATCATGCATCGCTCAGAGGGGGAGTGTCTTCTCTTCTGAGTGGTCTTAGGATAGCCCCGACGGTAGAGGAGGGGAACATCCACTCTGGGGGATAGGAATCCTGCCAGAGAGAATTTAGAAATAAAAGGAGGAGCCGTCTCATGATATTTATCCGAGATGGCTTTTTCCATAGATACAGAAAAAACACAACATTTATGACAAAAAAGAATTTTGCAAAGTTACAAAGAAAAAATAAGCAAAGAACTTATTAAAAAGAGTGATTGTGATACAAAGAGATAGAGAGATTAGGAGTAATTAGTATAGATGAAGATTTTATGTGTTTCCCTTGGCTGTGACAAGAACCTGGTAGATACCGAGATGATGCTCGGTCTTCTGAATAAGGACGGTTACAGCTTTACCGATGATGAGAATGAGGCGGACATCATCGTGATCAATACCTGCTGTTTCATCAATGATGCGAAGGAGGAGAGTGTCAACACGATCCTTGAGATGGCGGAATTAAAGAAAACCGGCAAGTGCAAGGCTTTGATCGTGACCGGATGTATGGCACAGCGCTACAAGCAGGAGATCATCGATGAGATCCCGGAGGTAGACGGAATTCTTGGAACTTCCACTTACGATGAGATCTCTGCTGTCCTCAAGAAAGCACTTGGCGGAGAGCACGGTGTGAGCTGCTTCCATGACCTGAATGCGCTTCCGGAGGTCAATACGGAGCGTATGCTGACGACGGGCGGCCACTATGCATTCTTAAAGATTGCAGAGGGTTGTGACAAGCACTGCACATACTGTATCATCCCGAGTCTGCGCGGAAATTACCGCTCTGTTCCGATGGAGAGACTGATTAAGGAGGTAGAGAGCCTTGCAGAGAAGGGTGTGCGCGAGCTGATTTTAGTCGCACAGGAGACGACTCTCTATGGCGTGGATCTCTACGGCAAGAAGATGCTCCCGGAGCTGCTTCACCGTCTGGCACAGATTTCCGGAATTTACTGGATCCGGATTCAGTACTGCTATCCGGAGGAGATCACCGATGAGCTGATTGAGACGATCCGCACGGAGGAGAAGGTCTGCCATTATCTTGACATTCCGATCCAGCATGCGAGTGACCGCGTGTTAAAGCGCATGGGACGCCGGACAAATCAGGCACAGCTTCGCGAGATGATCGGAAAGCTTCGCAGTGCAATTCCGGATATTGCGCTGAGAACAACGATGATTGCAGGCTTCCCGGGAGAGACCGAGGAGGATCATGAGGAAGTGATGCGCTTTGTCGATGAGATGGAATTCGAGCGTCTCGGTGTGTTTGCGTACTCTGCGGAGGAGGATACCCCGGCGGCAACCTTCCCGGACCAGATCGATCAGGAAGTCAAGGAAGAGCGCCGTGATGAGATCATGGAGCTTCAGCAGGAGATCGCATTTGAGAAATCCGAGTCGATGGTCGGCCGTGTTCTTGACGTGATGATCGAGGGCAAGGTCGCAGACGAGCCGGCATATGTGGGACGTACCTACATGGATGCTCCGGGTGTGGACGGATATATTTTTGTAAATACCGGCGAGGCAATGATGTCCGGTGATTTTGTGAGAGTAAAGGTAACTGGTTCTTCCGATTATGATCTGATTGGGGAGGTCTATGATGAATCTGCCGAATAAACTTACGGTGATGCGAGTGATTCTGATTCCGTTTTTTGTTGTGAGTCTGCTGGTATTTGATGGCCGGGTTCAGCTTATGAGAAATCTGGCGGCTGCGATTTTCATTGTCGCAAGCCTGACGGATATGCTTGACGGAAAGATCGCGCGAAAGTACAATCTGGTAACAAATTTTGGAAAATTTATGGACCCGTTAGCAGACAAACTTCTCGTCTGCTCTGCTCTGATCTGCCTGATTCAGCTTGGGCAGCTTCCGGCATGGATGGTCATTGTGATTGTCAGCCGGGAATTCATCATCAGCGGTTTCCGTCTGGTGGCAGCGGAGCAGGGAATCGTGATTGCAGCGAGCTATTGGGGAAAATTTAAGACAACCTTTCAGATGATTGCAGTGATCCTGATGATCGTCAACCTTCCGGTTCTTCATCTTCTGACCGGAATCTGTACGTGGATTGCCCTGATTCTGACAGTGGTATCTCTTGTCGATTACATTTCAAAGAACCATCGTGTTCTGACAGAAGGAAGGATGTAAAAAAATGACAGCGGAACTGATTGCGGTAGGAACCGAATTGCTTCTTGGAAACATTGTAAATACGAATGCGCAGTATCTTGCACAGCAGTGTGCAAATCTTGGAATTTCCATTTATTACCAGACGGTTGTCGGGGATAACCACGACCGCATGGCGGAGACGGTAAAGACAGCGCTTGATCGCTCGGATGTTGTGATTCTGACGGGAGGACTCGGGCCGACGGAGGATGATCTGACGAAGGAAGTATGCGCAGAGGTGATGGGCTTTGATCTCGTGGAGGATCCTCACACGAGAGAGCGCATCGAGGAATTCTTCCGTGGAGGAATCTATAAAGAGATTCCGTCAAACAACTGGAAACAGGCGGTGGTGCCGGATGGGGCAACAGTTCTCGACAACGACAATGGAATGGCACCGGGACTGATCATGGAGAAGAACGGAAAGACGGCGATTCTTCTTCCGGGGCCGCCAAACGAGCTTGTTCCGCTGTTCAAGAATCAGGTTTATCCGTGGCTGAAGGAGCGTCAGCCGGAGGTTCTCCGCTCCCAGATGATCAAGATCTGCGGAATCGGGGAGAGTCAGGTGGAGAGCAAACTTCTCGATCTGATTGACGGACAGACGAACCCGACGATTGCGACTTATGCAAAGACCGGTGAGGTCCACATCCGGGTGACCGCGAAAGCAGCGACGGAGGATGAGGCGAAGAAGCTGATGAAGCCGGTGGTCAAGGAGATCAAGAACCGTCTCGGTGATTTCGTCTACTCGACGAAGGAGGAGGAGACGCTTGAGATGGCAGTTGTCCGCCTGCTCAACAAGTACGAGCTGACAGTGACGACGGCGGAATCCTGCACCGGAGGACTCGTTGCAGGACGTCTCGTCAATGTGCCGGGGGCATCGGAGGTCTTCAACCAGGGATTTGTGACTTACTCGAACAAGGCGAAGCGCAAGTATCTCGATGTGAGCAAGAGCACACTGAAGAAGTACGGAGCTGTCAGCCCGCAGACTGCGCGCGAGATGGCGACCGGAGGTGTTTTTGCGACGGATTCCGACGCGTGCGTCGCTGTGACCGGCATTGCCGGACCGGACGGCGGAAGCGAGGAGAAGCCGGTTGGCCTTGTCTATATTGCGACTTACATGAAAGACAAGGTAAATGTGGAGAAATACCAGTTTAAGGGCAACCGCGAGAAGGTCCGCGAGCAGGCAGTGATGCGTGCGCTTGATCTGCTCCGCCGCTCGATTCTTGACAATTACCGTTAATTTCATTGCGGAGATTTATATTTTTGAAGATTGCGAGAGCACATAGTGCGGAGCAACATCTTTGTATTTGAGAAAAGCATTTGCTCAGAACTGCGGGGATTTATTCCGGGCAGTTACCGATAAAAAAGAAAAATGGGGGATTCGGAGATGGCAAATCAGTGGAGAAAGCTCAGCTCTGCCGCGTATGGATATTCGCTGGCGAGGCTTGCGTTAAATTCCTGTATGTTGTGCGACGAAGTGACAGATCCGGAATTTACGGAATTCAGCACGGATAAGGGGACATATGGATCTCTGGTGGAGACGTTTATAAAACTTTTAAAGCGTTTCTGTGAGGGAGAGAATTCTGTGGAATTGACGCAGGAGGCACTCGCGCTTAGAGAAGCGTGCAGAAAAGAGATGGAGACGCTTATCGGATTTGTGGATAATTTCCGCATCTACGAATACGTTTTCAACCGCATGGAGCGCAAGTATATCGATGACCTTCCGACTGTGGAAGATTCCGATGAGGGATTTCTTAACAGGCTGATTCACTATATTGCGGATGTGAAAGATGGGGCAATGATGAACCAGCGGATCCAGCAGGTGATCCGGGAGCTTCCGGTCCGCATGACGAGACAAAAGTTTTACAGTATTCTCAGCGAGTCCCTTTCTGCCTACATCGGATCAGATAAAGAAAGCCTCGATGCGATCATGTATTTTGTCCGGTCAGCGAGTATGCTGGAGATGACCGAAGAGCAGAAGAGCCGGAAGCCGGAACTTGCAGAATTGCTGGATCAGCTGAGAAAGCAGAATTTCTCTGAAATGTCAAAGGAGACGTTTTTGGAACTTCAGGGAAAAATTGGAACAGTTGGGTTACAGCTCTCAGACGAGACCGATCTCTTCCGGGATCTTCAGGAGATGGCAAATGATCTCTGCGGAATCTGCATCTGCAAGCCTTTCGCAGTCCGTGATGCAGTGGAAGAGCAGCATGCCGAGGCAATTCTGCGGGCTGTCTGCAAAGCCTGGGAAAAGAAAGAAGAGCTGGCAGAGACTGTTTTTGAAGAACTTGAGGAGCTTGAGGGCGTCCAGGAAGAGTATTTTGAGAAATATATGCGCATGGACTTTAAGGAAGATTCCTGGGAGAATGAGGAGCAGGCAGCTTTGGCATTCCGCGTGGAGAGCCTGATTTCGGACAGTCCGTTTGCGATTCTTGAAAAAGCGGAGCCGGAGGGAGAAGTTGACCGTGCAACGCTTGACCGGACCGTGAATGATTTTATCGCACAGGCGGATCCGCTCTTAAAGTCTCTTCCAAAACCGGTCTCCCGTGCAATCATGGCGGGGGTTTTAGGTGTGATTCCGTTCTGCTTTAATTCTACTCAGGAACTGTTTGAGTATGTGAAGAACAGTCTGGAGAGCTGTTCCGACTGGGCAGAGAGGGAAGCAAGCAAGGAACTTCTGGAAATGTTGATGGAAGAAGAGGATTATGATCTGTTATAAACATCTCTACATCGGAGAAAAGGCGGCGAGACGGCGCTTTGCGATCCTTCAGGGTCTGCGCAGCGGAAAGGTTCAGCCGGAAGTCTATGTGATTACTCCGCCGCAGAACGGGAATAATGTGCTTGATATTTATCCTTCTGCGATGCTTCTTCTCCCGCCGTACCGGGATCAGGAGCATCTGCTGATCGGAGTTGCCGTGACTTACTGGGAAGCGCTTGAGGTTGTGCGCCGGATTGTGGATGATATGTACCGGACAACCGGCGGTTTTGACTGGAGAGCGTTTATCCCGGATTTTCCGGAAGATTCAGAGGATGATGTTTCAGAGCAGAATTCAGAACAGAACCGTTTGCATGAGGACGGGGCGGAAAAGGAAAAATAACGGATGCTGGCTGTCATTTTTGGAATCCTGAAAATTCTTGGATTGCTGATTCTTGGAATTCTCGGATTGATTTTACTGGTGTTGTGTCTGGTCTTATTTGTGCCGATCTGCTACCGGGCAGAAGTCTCTCTCTATGAGACGTTTCAGGCGGAAGCCGCGGTCAGCTGGCTGTTTCAGGCAATTTCGCTGACGGTTCGGCGCAGGGAGACCACAGAGATTTCTCTGCGGATTTTTGGAAGACCACTTGGAAACAGGAAGAAGGCGGAAACCGCTCAAGTTTCGGAGGAAGAATCAAAGCCTTCAGAGCAGGTGCAAAAACATGCGGAAAAATCAAGAGAGTCAAAAACAGGAACCGCATCGGAAACAGTAAAAAGATTAAAAGAAGAAAAAGAACCGAAAAAGCTGGAAAAATCAAGAGAAACAAAAAAACCAGAAGAACCAGAAAAACCAGAAGAAAGAAGCACAGAACAGGAAGGAAAAAAGTCCGAAGTTCCTGGAGAATCAAAACAGAAAAAAATTGGGAGTTTCTTTAAAAAGATCCCGGAAAAGATAAAAGTATTCTGGAAGAAAATCAAAAAGCGTTTCGGCGGAATCAGAAAGCGTCTGGCAGGAATCGGTTCGAATCTTCAGGAGCTGAATGAGAAGAGAAAGCGCCTGATGGATTTTTTACGCCGGGAGGAGAATAAGAGGGTGTTTCGACTCTTGAAGCGTCAGGTTTTCTGGTTTTTCCGCCATGTTTTTCCGCAAAAACTTTCCGGAAAGCTGAGATTTGGACTTGGAGATCCTTATCTTACGGGAAAGGTGCTGACCGTGATCAGCCCATTTTACGGATTTTACGGGAAAACTTTTGCGATAACGCCGGTATTTGAGGCGGAGGAACTGGTGCTTGAGGGTGAGACAAAGCTGAAAGGACGAATTCGGATCGGAACCCTGCTTTGGATCGGACTTCGGATTCTGATAGATAAAGATGCCCGGAGACTGTGGAAGACATGGAGAAATTCCCGCAGATAGCAGAGAAGACAGATTGCTGCGGGAGGGCAGGTCATCATAAGGAGGAATAGCGATGGCAGAAAATCATTTTGCAGAGACAGTGGAGGCACTGTTTAAGGGGATGGATCAGTTTGTGACGACGAAGACGGTTGTGGGCGATGCAGTCAAGGTGGATGATGCGATCATTCTTCCGCTTGTGGATGTGACCTGCGGAATGGCTGCCGGATCGTTTGCCGATAATGCGAAGCAGAACGGCGGAGGCGGAATGAGCGCGAAGATGAGTCCGAGCGCAGTTCTCGTGATCCAGAACGGAGTGACGAAACTCGTGAACATCAAACAGCAGGATGCGGTGACAAAGATTCTCGATATGGTGCCGGATTTTGTGAATAAGTTTACGGGCGGAGAGAAGGAAGTCTCAAAGGAAGCCGTCGAGACGGCGGAGACGATCGCTGAGAATGCAAAAGAAGTGACAGAGCGCTGAGCACGGAATCTTGAGTGGAATTGTGAAGCATTGGCTCGTGGAATCGTTTTGTGGACACCTGCATATGGTGATAGTATCAGAGAAAACGGACGATAGTTGATCTGTTTATTTGATCCATCATATAAGGAGGAGTCCATGAAACGAGTCTGCGGTCTGATGCTTTTTTGTTTTGGAATGGGGATGACCCTTCTCCTTTTTATCCCCGAAACACTGACAACATTGATTTTTATTATCGGATGCCTGACTTTAGGGTATTATCTGTTCACGTGCTGAAGAAAACAAAAAAGCTGCCAGCCCGAGTGGACTGACAGCTTTTTAAATGCAACAAATTAAGCACGCTCTACTAAGCCAGAACGTAAGCAAGAAGTACAAACGTACATCTTCTTAGCGCCGCCGTTTACCTTAACCTTGACAGATTTAACGTTTGCTTTCCAGATCGCGTTGGATCTTCTATGGGAATGGCTCACATTATTTCCGAAGTGAGCAGCCTTTTCACAGATTGCACATTTAGCCATGATTGCACCTCCTTCACCGCTACTTGCCTCCGGGTGGAGGCTACAACAAATGTATGATAACAGAAGTTCGACATTTTTGCAAGTGAAATTTGAAAAATTTCAAAAAAAATGTAACGGGAAAACTTGGAATGGACACAATATCGGGTGTGTGGTATACTTATTTAGTTAAAAGATGTCTTCAATTTGGATTTTAGCAGGACTACTTTAAGGAATACCTTAATAAAGAAACAATGCGATGGAAGACGGGATTCGCCTATCTGGCGGATTTCGTTGAAACACGCGGAAAATAAAAATGGAGGGATGGCTATGAAAGGACACATCAACAACAAACTTGGCGAAATCCAGATCAGTTCAGATGTTATCGCCCTTTATGCAGGTATGACAGCAGTGGAATGCTTCGGAATCGTCGGAATGGCGGCCGTAAGCATGAAAGACGGACTTGTAAAACTGCTCAAGAGAGAGAGCATTACGCACGGAATTACAGTGAGTGTGGAGGATAACCACATTTCTCTGGATTTCCATGTGATTGTGGCTTACGGAGTCAGCATCTGTGCAGTTGCGGACAACCTGATTGCCAATGTGAAATACAAAGTGGAAGAATTCACCGGAATGGAAGTTGACAAGATCAATATCTATGTAGAAGGTGTACGAGTAATTGATTGATAATGAAGGAGGAAGCATACCGGTGAGTATGAAGGATATTGATGCACATCTGCTGCAGAGAGCATTTCTCTCTGCGGCAAAAGGATTAGAGGCAAAAAAAGAATGGATTAATGAGCTGAACGTATTTCCGGTTCCGGATGGAGATACGGGAACAAACATGACGATGACAATCATGTCGGCAGCGCGCGAGGTTGCAGGCATTGAGCAGCCGACGATGGAGAACCTTGCAAAAGCGATCTCCTCCGGTTCCCTGCGCGGTGCACGCGGCAACTCCGGCGTTATCCTGTCCCAGCTTCTGCGCGGATTTACAAAGGAGATCAAGACAGCGGACAAGATCAATGTCACCGTGCTTGCAAATGCTTTTGTGCGCGCGACAGAGACAGCCTACAAGGCAGTTATGAAGCCGAAGGAGGGCACGATCCTGACGGTTGCAAAGGGCATGGCAGACAAGGCTGTGGAGCTTGTTCCGCAGACGGATGATGTCATTGAGTTTGCTGAAAAAGTTATTGAGCAGGGCGATTATGTGCTGAGCCAGACTCCGGAGATGCTTCCGGTTCTGAAACAGGCAGGCGTTGTCGATTCCGGCGGTCAGGGTCTGATGCAGGTGCTGAAAGGGGCACTTGACGGATTAAATGGCAAGGAAGTCGACATGAGCATTCCGGTGGCTGCCGGTGCGGGTGTTTCCGGCACGGTTTCCGGAAAGAGTGCTGCCGGTTCTTCCGACATCGACACTGCGGACATCAAGTTTGGCTATTGTACGGAGTTTATCATCAATCTGGAGAAGGAATTTACCGAGAAGGATGAGCTGGAGTTCAAGGCATACCTGGAATCTATCGGCGATTCGATCGTTGTCGTTTCCGATGACGATGTCGTGAAAGTTCATGTCCATACGAATGATCCGGGTCTTGCAATCCAGAAAGCACTGACTTACGGTTCTCTGTCCCGCATGAAGATCGATAACATGCGCGAGGAGCACCATGAGCGCCTGATCCAGAATGCAGAGAAGGTTGCAAGAGAGCAGAAAGAGCAGGAGGAGGCTTTGGCAGAGCAGGAAAAGGCAAGCAAAGAGCCGCGCAAGGCAGCAGGCTTTATTGCAGTTTCTGTCGGCGAGGGACTCAGTGAGATCTTCCGTGGAATCGGAGCAGACTATATCATTGAGGGTGGTCAGACAATGAATCCGAGTACCGAGGATATGCTCGATGCGATCGAGAAGGTCAATGCAGATGTGATCTATATCCTTCCGAACAACAAAAACATCATTCTTGCGGCAGAGCAGGCGAAGTACCTGGTTGAGGACAAGAAGATCATCGTGGTTCCGTCCCGCACCGTTCCGCAGGGAATCACAGCGCTGATCAACTTTATCCCGGATCAGACTCCGGAGGAGAATCTTGAGACGATGAAGGATGAGATGGCGCGCGTGAAGACGGGTCAGATCACGTATGCAGTCCGCAACACGAACATTGACGGCATGGAGATCCATGAGGGCGACATCATGGGTATCGGCGATCATGGAATGCTCACAGTCGGAACATCGATCGAGAATGTCGCTCTCGACAGCCTCAAAGCGATGGCAGATGAGGATTCTGAGCTTGTGACGATCTACTACGGAAGTGATGTGAAGGAGGAGGATGCCCAGAAGCTGTTAGACAAGGCAAAAGAGGCATTCCCGGATCTTGAGATCGAGCTTCAGGATGGCGGACAGCCGATTTATTATTACATGATTTCTGTGGAGTAATTTTTTATGAATCAGGAACCTGTTACGAGTTTAAAGGGCATCGGTGAAAAAACCGGTGCCCTGTTTCGAAAATTGGGAATTGAGACTGTGGACGACTTGCCCCACGATTATCCGAGGGGATACGATGCTTATGAACCGCCGACGCTGATTGAGGCGGCGCGGGAGGGGGAGATTCTTGCTGTCTCTGGCGCTCTCCTAAAGACGGCTTCGGTGCGCCGGTTTAAGCAGGTGGAGCTGACACTTGCCTCCGTCAAAGATAAGAGCGGGGTGATGCAGCTGACCTGGTACCATATGCCGTATCTGCGCGCGACGCTCAAGATGGGAAAGCGCTTTGTGTTCCGGGGAAAAGTTGTGAAAAAGGGAAACCGTCTCGAGATGGAACAGCCGGAAATCTTTTCGCCCGAGGACTATGAGCGGGTTATGGGATCGATGCGTCCGGTTTACGGCCAGACAAAAGGGCTTGGAAACAAGGCGATTGTGCGCGCGATGGAGGAGGCTTTCGCCCACCATGAGATTGAGCAGGAGTACCTTCCGGAAGAATTGAGAAGCCGGTATGAACTTGCGGAGTACAATTACGCGCTTGAGCACATTCATTTTCCGGCCGACCGCGCAGAACTTCTGACGGCGAGAAAGCGTCTTGTTTTTGATGAGTTCTTTTTCTTTCTGATGGCAGTGCGGAGACTCAAGGAGAAACGGCAGGATCAGAGATCTGCCTTTGTGATGCATCATGTGGAAGCGGTCGACGAGCTTGAGGTGCATCTGCCCTATGCGCTGACCGCGGCACAGAAGCGCACGCTCACCGAGGTGCAGCGGGATCTTGAGAGTGGACTTGTGATGAATCGTCTTGTTCAGGGAGACGTGGGATCCGGAAAGACGGTGATTGCGATTCTTGCGCTTCTTCAGGCGGCGTACAACGGATTTCAAGGTGCGCTCATGGCTCCGACTGAGGTCCTCGCAAGACAGCATTTTGAGTCGATGCAGGAACTTTTTGAAAGATGGGAGGTCACAAAGCAGGTTGTGCTTGTGACCGGCTCGATGACGGCAAAGGAGAAGCGGGAGGCGTACAGAAAAATTTCCTCCCACGAGGCGGACATCATCGTCGGAACGCATGCACTGATTCAGGAAAATGTACACTATGACAAACTGGCACTTGTGATCACGGATGAGCAGCACCGATTTGGCGTCGGACAGAGGGAGGCCTTTGGTCAAAAGGGTGCGGAGAGTCTGAAAAGTCTGGCAGATATAGACACAACTACCCTGCCCCATGTGCTTGTGATGAGTGCGACTCCGATCCCGAGAACACTCGCGATCATTCTCTATGGGGATCTCGACATCTCTGTGATCGATGAGATGCCGGTCGGCCGCCTTCCGATCAAGAACTGTGTCGTCGATACAGGCTACCGGGACCGCGCTTACCAGTTCCTCGCCAAAGAGCTTCATGCCGGTCATCAGGCCTATGTGATCTGCCCGATGGTCGAGGCGAGCGAGATGATTGAGGCGGAGAACGTTCTCGATTACACGAAACTTCTGCGGGAGCGGCTTCCGGGCGCGCGGATCGAGTACCTTCACGGCCGGATGAAGGGCAAAGAAAAGAATAAAATCATGGAGGCATTTGCGTCCGGCGAGATCCAGATCCTTGTGTCGACGACGGTTGTCGAGGTCGGGGTCAACGTGCCGAATGCGACGGTCATAATGATTGAGAATGCGGAGCGTTTTGGACTTGCCCAGCTCCATCAGCTTCGCGGGCGTGTCGGGCGCGGAAAATCCCAGTCTTACTGCATCATGGTCAATGGATCAGATCAGGACGGAACGCAGGAGCGCCTTGACATCTTAAACCGCTCCAACGATGGATTTTATATTGCATCGGAGGATCTGAAACTGCGCGGCCCCGGGGATTTCTTTGGCATGCGCCAGAGCGGTGATCTCGAGTTCCGCCTTGCGGATATTTTTACGGATGCAGATCTCCTAAAGACCGTTGCGAGGGAAGTTGACGACTTGTTAAAGTCAGATCCGGAACTTGCGGCTTCGGAGCATGAGGCACTGAAAGAGCGGATGGAGCGGTATGTGAGCCAGGGATATGAGAAGCTGAATCTGTGAGTGAGGCTTATCTTATGGTGCTAGATGTAACAATAAAGATATAATGACAGAGATAACCAGATAACTGTATAAAATTAAGTTTATTTTCTATAAATGAGCAAATTTGAAAAATTGCACAAAACTACGCCACGGTCTTTACAAAGGAGTCAAAATCATTGCATTCCCTTGCACATTGATAGAGGACTCGATATTTTTCCATCTGGATTATGTCACTGATCTTGTGATAC
>NZ_JBNMIC010000036.1:0-23653 GCF_050873065.1 Brotaphodocola sp. | reverse complement strand
CCGCTACATCGAACCCGGAGTAGTTGAACTATTATTATCCTATGGGTAGGTATTTTCGGAACCGAAAATACCGTATGATAAAGTAGATGTTGTGGGATTTTGCCAATTTAAGATGCGAAGCATTGGCAAAATCCGCCCATGCTTATGTACCGCGTAAGCATGGGCGTTTGCATGACTTTATCCGCTGGAGGAGCTCTTTCGTATAACTTAGACAAGGAAGGATTTTTGCAGTGATCAGCAGCACAACAAACAAACAGGTAAAATATGTAAGCGCACTTGTCAAAAAGGCAAAGACGCGGCGGGAGGAAGACCTCTTCGTCGCAGAGGGACTGCGCATGTGTGTGGAGATTCCGAAAGACCGGATCCACACCCTTTATATGTCAGAGAGTTTTGCAAAGGGAAAAGAGGCGACAGCGCTGAAAACAGGCGTCCGCCATGTCGAGCTTGTCAGCGATGAGGTATTTCGCGCAATGTCAGATACCCAGTCTCCACAGGGTGTTCTGGCTCTTGTGCGCCAGTACCACTACAATCTGGGTGAAGTCACAAAGACGCAGGCGGAGACTGGAAAACCGGCACTTCTGATGGTGCTGGAACATCTTCAGGACCCGGGAAATCTCGGAACGATCGTGCGTGCAGGCGAGGGAGCCGGAGTCACGGGAATCATCATGGATGCTTCCACCGCGGACATCTACAATCCAAAGGTTATCCGTTCCACGATGGGATCGATTCTGCGCGTTCCGTTCGTGTATGTCGATGATCTCGATGCCGCTCTTGCCGAGCTGAAGGCGAAGAAGATCCGTATGTTTGCCGCCCATCTTGATGGAAAGAATTCCTACGATCAGGAAGATTACAGGGGAGACAGTGCATTTCTGATCGGAAATGAGGCGAGCGGACTCAGAGAGGAGACCGCCTCAAAGGCAGACATCTGGGTGAGAATTCCGATGTGCGGAAAGGTAGAATCCCTGAATGCAGCAGTTGCTTCTTCCGTCCTGATGTTCGAGGCAGCACGCCAGCGCAGGGGGATTGTAAAGGATTTAGAATTATAGTATGATAAGAAAATAGGATTCCGGAGATGAGACCGGACCGGAAAGGAGGTTTCCTGAAATGACACCAATCTATTGGCTGATTGTCTTTGTCGTGTTGATTGCGATTGAGATTGCGACGCTGGCACTGACGACAATCTGGTTCGCCGGAGGCGCATTTATGGGATTTCTGCTGTCTCTGTTTGGCCTGAGCACAGGAGTTCAGCTGGCCGGTTTCGTGCTGATTTCTTTTTTGATGTTGTTTCTCACGCGTCCGTTTGCGATGCGCTGTATCAAACATACGGAAAAGACAAATGCGGACAGCCTGATCGGGCGTGAAGCGCGTGTGACTGTTGAGATTGACAATGAAAAAGATACGGGAACCGCAGTGGTGAACGGACAGGAATGGACGGCCAGGGCAGAACATGACGGAGATATTTATCCTGCCGGAACAATGACAGAGATCCGGAAAATCCAAGGTGTGAAACTGATTGTAAGCGCAAAGAAAGAGACAAAGAAAGAGAGGTAACATCTATGGGACTGATCATTTTTATGCTGCTCTTGATTATCGTTTTGATGGTGCTGGCTTCCTGTGTGCGCATTGTTCCGCAGGCTCAGGCGCTTGTTGTGGAGCGTCTCGGTGCTTATATGGACACCTGGTCTGTGGGTGTTCATATCATGATGCCGTTTATTGACCGCGTGGCAAAGCGAGTGATTTTAAAAGAGCAGGTGGTCGATTTTGCACCACAGCCGGTTATCACGAAGGATAACGTTACGATGCGGATCGATACGGTCGTGTTCTTCCAGATCACAGATCCGAAACTTTTCGCATACGGCGTTGAGAATCCGATCATGGCGATCGAGAACCTGACGGCGACGACGCTGAGAAACATCATCGGTGACCTTGAGCTCGACCAGACGCTGACATCGAGAGAGACGATCAACACAAAGATGCGCGCTTCTCTCGATGTGGCGACAGATCCGTGGGGAATCAAGGTGAACCGCGTGGAGCTCAAGAACATCATTCCGCCGGCTGCGATCCAGGATGCGATGGAGAAGCAGATGAAAGCAGAGCGAGAGCGCCGAGAGGCGATCCTGCGCGCAGAAGGTGAGAAGAAGTCGACGATTCTTGTCGCAGAGGGTAAGAAAGAGTCTGCGATTCTCGACGCGGAGGCTGACAAGCAGGCTGCAATCCTCCATGCGGAGGCGGAGAAGGAAAAGCGGATCCGTGAGGCCGAAGGTGAGGCGGAAGCAATCCTGAAAGTGCAGAAGGCGAATGCAGATGGACTTCGCTTCCTCAAGGAAGCGGGTGCGGATGAGGCAGTTCTGCGCCTCAAGAGTCTCGAGGCATTTGCGGCAGCGGCAGACGGAAAGGCGACAAAGATCATCATTCCGTCGGAGATCCAGAACATGGCAGGTCTGGTGAAGTCTGTCGTGGAGGTCGCAAAGGAAGAACAGGGACAGTAAATAAAATTTTGAAAATTTTGAAAGTTGAGATACAGGGAGGATAAAGTCATGGATTTAAAGGGAAGAAATTTTCTTACACTGAAGGATTTTACACCGGAGGAGATTCTTTATCTTCTGGATCTGGCAGCAGATCTGAAGAAGAAAAAGAAAGAGGGAGTTCTTGTTGATCACTGGAGAGGAAAAAATGTCGCTCTGATCTTTGAGAAGACGAGTACCAGAACCCGTTGCTCTTTTGAGGTTGCCGCTCACGACATGGGAATGGGAACCACCTATCTGGATCCGACCGGTTCTCAGATCGGAAAGAAAGAGAGCATTGCGGATACCGCACGCGTGCTTGGAAGAATCTATGACGGAATCGAGTACCGCGGTTACGGCCAGGAGATCGTCGAGGAGCTGGCAAAATACGCAGGAGTACCAGTCTGGAACGGCCTGACGAATGAGTACCATCCGACCCAGATGCTTGCTGATATGCTCACGATCCGCGAGCAGCTTGGCCGTCTCAAGGGCGTAAAGCTGGTATATATGGGCGATGCGCGCTACAATATGGGAAATTCCCTGATGGTAGTCTGCTCCAAGCTTGGACTTCACTTTGTGGCATGTGCGCCGAAGAAGTACTTCCCGAATGAGGAGCTTGTCGCACAGTGTCAGGAGTACGCAAAGGCATCCGGCGGCACGATCACGCTGACTGAGGATGTGATGGAGGGAACCAAGGGCGCAGATGTCATTTACACGGACGTCTGGGTATCGATGGGAGAGCCGGATGAGGTATGGACGGAGAGAATCAATGAACTCAGCCCGTACAAGGTAACGATGGATGTGATGAAGAATGCGGGAGAGCAGGCAATCTTTTTACACTGTCTGCCGGCATTCCACGATCTGAAGACGAAGATCGGCAAGGAGATGGGCGAGAGATTCAACATCACGGACATGGAAGTGACCGATGAGGTATTTGAGGCACCGTGCTCAAGAGTCTTTGAGGAGGCAGAGAACCGCATGCATACGATTAAGGCGGTTATGGTTGCCACGCTTGGAGAGCAGGGATGATTTTGAAGGAAAAAAAGAGAAATCCGCGCAGCATGGCGATGATTCTGGATATGCTTCATATCGTGGTGGGGATCCTCGTCGTGATCTGTGTGGTGCTGGCTTTTCTGGATCCGGTGAAGAACCGGATCCTGTTTCCGGCGGTATTCTGGTTGGCATCATTTTTAAATGGTGTCAACGGCTGGTTCCGTTTTCGGGCAGCGGGACATGACCGGAGGGGCCGGACGGCAGGTCTTTTGTATGGACTGCTTGCGGTATTTCTTCTGACAGTCGGGATCATCAGCGCTGTCAGTATCTGGAGGTAGAGAGTGAAGACAGAAATTTTGACATGCTTAAAGGAGACGGACGGATATGTTTCCGGTCAGGAACTGTGTGACCGGCTCGGAGTGTCGCGCACGGCGATCTGGAAAGTCATCGGGCAGCTTCGGGAAGAAGGCTACGATATTGAGGCGGTCAGAAGCCGTGGATACCGGCTCTGCGGCGCCGGGGATGTATTGTCCGAGGCGGAGATTGCGAGTGTGCTCGAGACGGAACGTCTTGGACGAAACATAAGATTTCTGGATGTGATTGAATCCACGAACAATGAGATTCGGCGCATGGCAGAAAACGGAGCGCCGGACGGGACTCTTGCGATTGCGGAGATTCAGACGGCAGGAAAAGGGCGCAGAGGGCGCAGCTGGACCTCTCCGAGAGGAAGCGGAATCTGGATGAGTTTTCTTTTAAGACCCGAATTTGCACCGGAATACGCCTCGATGCTGACGCTTGTGACGGCGATGGCAGTGGAGAAGGCAGTCCGCGAGGAGACTGGTCTTGACTGTCAGATCAAGTGGCCGAATGACATTGTTGTGAACGGACGCAAGATCTGCGGAATTCTGACAGAGATGAGCACGGAGGAGGACAGCATCCGCTATGTCGTTGTCGGAATCGGCATCAATGTCAACACGAGAGAATTTCCGGAGGAGATCCGTAAGACAGCGACCTCGATTGCGATTGAGTGTGGTCACCCGGTGCGCCGCGCACCGCTTGCCGCCGCTGTGCTGAAGGCCTGGGAAGAATTCTATGAGACATTCAAAAAGACTCTCGATTTGAGTCTGCTCAAGGAGGAGTACAATTCCCGTCTTGTCAATATGGGGCGTGAAGTCAAGGTACTCGCACCGAAGGGGGATTACATCGGGACTTCTTACGGAATCACCGACACCGGTGAGCTGATTGTCGAGACAGACGGACAGAGGCGGGAAGTGATGTCAGGCGAGGTGTCCGTGCGGGGCGTTTATGGATATGTATAGGGAAGAGATAGAGAAGCAGGAGGAGCTGCTCGCCCATCTGTATGATCACATTCAGACTGCGGAGAGCGAAAAGGACCCGATGACAGACGAAGAGCGTCTGCGCGCGGGTGTCCGCCCTCTGCTTTTCTGGTATGAGAAGAATCGCAGAATCCTCCCGTGGAGGGAGAAGCCGGAGCCGTACCGTGTCTGGATTTCCGAGATTATGCTCCAGCAGACGAGGGTGGAGGCGGTAAAGCCTTATTTTGAGCGTTTCATGGAGGCGCTTCCGACGGTTGCGGATCTTGCGGAGGTTTCCGATGACCGGTTGATGAAACTCTGGGAGGGACTCGGCTATTACAGCCGTGCCAGAAATCTGAAAAAGGCAGCGGAGGAAATCATGGAACTACACGGCGGGGTGATTCCTGCCGATTACCAGAAATTGCTGAAACTTCCGGGAATCGGAAGTTACACGGCGGGGGCGATTGCCTCGATTGCATTTGGGATTGCGGTTCCGGCAGTCGATGGAAATGTGCTTCGCGTGATCTCGAGAGTCATGGCAAGCCGGGAGGACATCCTTAAACCGGCGACGCGGCGTCATGTCGAGGCGCTGGTCCAGGCGGTGATTCCGTCTGGGTGCGCGAGCGAATTCAACCAGGGACTCATTGAGACGGGGGCGATTGTCTGCGTGCCAAACGGCGAGCCGAAATGTGGTCTCTGTCCGTTTGAGTCGGTGTGTCTGGCACACCGCCGGAATCTTGTGGGAGAGATTCCGGTTAAGACACCGAAGAAGCAGCGCAGGGTCGAGGAGCGCACGGTCTGTATTCTCGAGAGTGGAAATCACGAGATTGCGATTGCGAAGAGACCCGATCAGGGGCTGCTAGCAGGGCTCTATGAGCTTCCGAATGTGGAGGGACAGCTGAAGGAGGAAGAACTCGCGGAAATCTTTGATTTTGACCCGCAGCAGGTTGTTTCCGTTG
Organism: Brotaphodocola sp.; assembly: GCF_050873065.1. Taxonomy (GTDB): domain Bacteria; phylum Bacillota; class Clostridia; order Lachnospirales; family Lachnospiraceae; genus Brotaphodocola. The sequence continues at coordinate 17,881 of NZ_JBNMIC010000036.1, read as the reverse complement.
AGGTGCTTCCGAAGACAAAACACATTTTTTCTCATGTCGAGTGGAGGATGATCGGATACCGGGTTGCACTCTCCGGAGCGCTTCCGGACCGCTTCCTCTGTGCAAAGCGCAGGGAGCTGCTGGAAATTTATCCGCTTCCGGGGGCGTTTGCGGGGTATACAAAAGAGATTTTGAGAGAAACTGGAAAGTAGGTAATTTGTTTCGTTGGGAATGAGTGAAAGGGATAAGATCAGCAGAAGAGTGAAAGAGGCAGGTGACAGTATTATGGGCACAAAAAAACGTATGCTTTTTATCATTAATCCCAGGTCGGGCAGGGAGCGGATTCGCAGAAAACTTCTTGAAATTCTGGATCTCTTTTCGGCGGAAGGATATCATGTACAGGTTCATGTAACGCAGGCGGCGAAGGACGCGAAGAATACCGCGGCGAAGGAGGGCGCAAAGTACGATCTGATTGTGTGCAGCGGCGGAGACGGCACTCTGAACGAGACGATTTCCGGTATCATGGAGATCGAGGAGAAGCGCAGACCGCAGATCGGATACATTCCGGGCGGTTCCACAAATGATTTTGCCGCGAGTCTGAAGCTCCCGAAGCAGGTACTTCAGGCGGCAGAGACCGCAGTCCGCGGAACAGCGGTTCCGATCGATATCGGCCTGTTCTGTGAGGATCGGTATTTTGTGTATGTCGCGGGGTTCGGGGCTTTCACGGAAGTCTCATACATGACTCCGCAGGACCGGAAAAATGTTCTGGGACATCAGGCATACATGATTGAGAGTGTGAAGAGTCTCGCCTCGATCAAGTCGTATCAGATGAAAGTGACCTGGGAAGAGGGGACGCTCGAGGGCGAGTTCATCTTCGGCATGGTGACGAACACGACGAGCGTGGGCGGATTCAAAGGACTGATTAACCAGAATGTCGCCCTCGACGATGGACTTTTTGAGGTTCTTCTGATCCGGACTCCGAAGACGCCGTTAGAGCTGAGTGCGATCGTATCGGAGCTCTTTCTGACAGAGGAGGCGGACAGTGAGCTGGTCTACAAGTTCCGGACCTCATCGATCGAGATTGAGTCGGAGGAAGCGGTCGACTGGGTGCTTGACGGGGAGTTTGGCGGGAGCCGGACGGACGTTAAGATCAGAAATCTTCTGCGATGCCTGAATATTCGCAAAAATATGGATATTTAGGACTTAAAAAACAAAAGAACTGAGAAAAAAATGTTGAAATCCGCAACCTGCTGTTATATAATGATTAGTTGTGTAGGAATTTATTATGCCATGGAATTTTCTTCTATGGCATATTTTGACCGTGCCGAACAGATGACAGAGAAAGGTGATGGGAATCTGGATTTGTCAAGGGTCGGGCGGTTATGAGCAGTAGAGAGGCGGAGATAGGTTCCGCTTTGACACTTCAAGCGAAAGGATGTTACTGTGGAAAAAGACAATTTTTTGGAAAAGCTGAAAAAGCTGGTGGAAGTTGCCAAAACGAAGCACAATGCACTGGATGTCACAGAAATCAATGATTTCTTTGTCGGCGATGATCTGTCTCCGGAGCAGATGGAACAGATTTACAACTACCTTGAGCAGAAACGGATTGATGTTGTCCCTGTAATCGATGATAACCTGCTGGCGGAGGAACCGCTTCTTCTTGATGATGATGACATCGACATGGACGACAACTTCCTGAAAGATGGAGAAGATATCGAACTGGATGCAGTAGATCTTCTGGAAGGTATTGGAACAGAGGATCCGGTCCGGATGTATTTAAAAGAGATCGGCACCGTTCCGCTGCTGAGTGCAGATGAGGAGATCACTCTGGCAAAGCGCAAGGCAGAGGGTGACGAGCATGCGAAGGAGCGTCTGATTGAGGCAAACCTGCGTCTTGTAGTCAGCATTGCAAAGCGTTACACCGGCAGAGGCATGAGCTTCCTGGATCTGGTTCAGGAGGGAAATCTCGGTCTGATTAAGGGCGTAGAGAAATTTGACTATACGAAGGGATACAAGCTGAGTACATATGCGACTTGGTGGATCCGTCAGTCTGTGACTCGTGCGCTTGCAGATCAGGCTCGTACCATCCGTGTGCCGGTTCATATGGTTGAGACAATCAACAAGATGTCCAAGATGCAGAGAAAGCTGACTCTGGAGCTGGGATATGAGCCGTCTGTGACAGAGCTTGCAGATGCACTCGAGATGTCCGAGGATAAGGTTATGGAGATCATGCAGATCGCAAGAGAGCCTGCATCCCTTGAGACCCCGATCGGTGAGGAGGATGACTCCAACCTCGGTGATTTCGTTGCGGACAACAATGTTGTGACCCCGGAGGGAAATGTAGAGTCTGTCATGCTCAGAGAGCACATCGATGCGCTTCTGGGCGACTTAAAGGAGCGTGAGCGTCAGGTCATCGTCCTGCGTTTCGGTCTTGAGGATGGACATCCGCGCACTCTTGAGGAGGTCGGCAAGGAGTTCAACGTTACCCGTGAGCGTATTCGTCAGATTGAGGCGAAGGCCCTGCGCAAACTGCGCAATCCGGTGAGAAGCAAGCGGATTCGTGATTTCCTGTAAGCATTGGCTTGAATCTGGAAAGAGAATAAATACAGGTTTTCTAAAAGGACCTTAAAACAGAAAAGAGCGTATAAGCGCAAAGGTATGGAGCGTGTAGATGAATCGCAGAAATTACCAGAAAGAACTGGAAAAGATCATAGAAGAAAACCAGAACAAGAGCCGGGTTCCCCGGCTCTTGCTGCATAGTTGCTGTGCACCTTGCAGCAGTTACGTTCTGGAATATCTGTCAAAGTATTTTGACATCACGGTATTTTATTACAACCCGAACATCTCCCCGCAGGAGGAGTATGAGAAACGGGTGGAAGAACTGAAAAAGCTGATTGCCGAGCTTCCGGTGATCCATCCGGTTAACCTTGAGGTCGGCGCCTACGAGCCGGAGCGGTTTTATGAGATCAGCAGGGGTTATGAGAAGGTGCCGGAGGGCGGAGAGCGGTGTTTCCGCTGCTATCGCCTGCGCCTAGAGGAGGCGGCAAAACTCGCGTCGGAGGGAGACTTCGACTATTTTGCGACGACGCTGACGATCAGCCCGTTAAAGAACGCGCAGAAGCTCAATGAGATCGGGGAGGAACTTGGAGAAATCTACAAGGTCAGCCATCTTCCGTCCGATTTCAAGAAAAAGAACGGCTACAAGCGTTCGGTTGAACTCTCGGCGGAATATGGGCTTTACCGGCAGAATTACTGCGGCTGTGTGTTCTCGAAGGCGGAGGCGCTTGAGAGAGAGGCGAGAATGCAGGAAAAATGATGTTATGTACACGGGTAGGCATTTTCTGAACTGAAAATGCCGTATGATACAGTGGTGGTAGCAGATTTTGCCGATTTGGAATGCGAAGCATCGGCAAAATCCGTTGCTGTTTGCGCAATGCGTGAACAGTAACAAAATGACGGATTAATGGGTGTTTTAACTTGACACTTCGGGCAAATTGTAATAAACTTTTAATTAGAAATTCCAAGCTTATCCGCAGGAATTTGAGGGAGATATTATAATAAAAAAGGAGATTTTGAGCCATGCTTAGTAAGAAAATTACCGTAGTAAACCCGTCAGGACTGCATTTAAGACCAGCTGGTGTTCTGTCTCAGACTGCAATGAAGTTCAAATGTGATGTTTTCATTGAGTGCGGAGAGAAGAAAGTTGTCGCAAAGAGCGTACTGAATGTAATGGCAGCAGGAATCAAGTCCGGCACCGAGATCAATCTGGTATGCGATGGCGAAGATGAGGCAGCTGCAATGGAGACCATCAGCAAGGCAATCGAGAGCGGACTGGGCGAGCTGTAAGAGCGGCGCGCGTCTGGCGATTAGAAGAGTTTAAGTTTTTAAGATTTTGTGAAAAAGAGAGACAGGCTTTGTGTGCTTCGAGGAGGAAGCGCGCAGAGCCTGTTTTTGTGTTGTCCGCAATCGTTCCTGAAGCTTTTGGGGTTTTTCTGCTCAAACGTGTTGCGGAGAGATGCAGATTTTGCCGGTTGGGAATGTGAAGTATTGTCATTGTGCAGCGCATGAACTCGAAAGATTTTCTAAATTGAAAAGATTTCTCACAAAAGAAAATTAAGAAAATACGCGATGAGCGCACATCTGTCCGCATACACGAACCGAAAAAGAACGAAAAGTCTGTCAACTTCTGGCACTAATTAAAAAAACTCTGAAAAAGACAGACTATTAACTTTAGAATATTAAGTTCTCCAATTATCTGACAACTTATTGCAAAAAAATATTTACAAACGGAAAATCTTGTAGTATTATCATTATCATTAAAAATCACCAGCATTTTTAACCACGAGAGTGTGCCGATATCATTCCCCTTATCCCCGGGGCACACTCTGAGACATCTTATACGGAAAGGAAATGAGCAATGGAGAGCGATCAGAGAACACCCAAAAAGGCTCCGGGTCTTTACGATCCCCGATTTGAGCATGACAACTGTGGTATCGGAGCAGTTGCCAACATCAAAGGCATTAAGACTCACAGAACGGTAGACCAGGCACTTCACATCGTGGAGAACCTTCAGCACCGCGCCGGAAAAGACGCAGAGGGCAAGACAGGTGACGGTGTCGGAATCATGCTTCAGATTTCCCACAAATTTTTCAAAAAGGTGACGAAACCGCTTGGAATCGAGCTCGGCGGAGAGCGCGAGTACGGCGTCGGCATGTTTTTCTTCCCGCAGGACGAGCTTGCGAGAAATCAGGCGAAAAAGATGCTTGAGATCATCGTGCAGAAGGAGGGACTCAAGTTCCTCGGCTGGCGTGACCTTCCGACTCATCCGGAACTGATCGGTGACAAGGCAGTCGCAAAGATGCCTTACATCGTACAGGGATTTATCGGAAAGCCGGCAGACGTGGAGAAGGGACTCGACTTTGACCGTCGTCTCTACGTTGCCCGCCGTGTGTTTGAGCAGAGTAACGATGATACGTATGTCGTATCGATGAGCAGCAGAACGATTGTATACAAGGGTATGTTCCTTGTAAAAGAGCTGAGACTTTTCTTTGAGGATCTTCAGGATCCGGATTATGAGTCTGCAATCGCGACGGTTCACTCCCGTTTCAGCACGAACACGAACCCGAGCTGGATGCGTGCCCATCCGAACCGTTTCATCGTCCACAACGGTGAGATCAACACGATCCGTGGAAATGTCGACAAGATGATGGCGCGCGAGGAGAACATGGAGACGAAGTTCTTCAAGTCCGATATGTACAAGGTACTCCCGATCATCAATCAGGAAGGTTCCGACTCCGCGATGCTCGACAATGCGCTCGAGTTCATGGTGATGAGTGGCATGGAGCTTCCGATGGCAGTCATGATCATGATTCCGGCTCCGTGGCAGCACGACAAGTCGATGCCGCAGGAGGTAAAGGATTTCTACCGCTACTATGCGACGATGATGGAGCCGTGGGATGGCCCGGCTTCGATCGTGTTCTCCGACGGTGATGTGATGGGTGCCGTGCTTGACCGAAATGGTCTGCGTCCTTCCCGTTACTACATCACGGATGACGATCAGGTGATCCTTGCTTCTGAGGTCGGCGCAATCGACATTGAGCAGTCTCATGTTGTGAAGAAAGAGCGCCTGCGCCCGGGAAAGATGCTCCTGATCGATACCGTGAAGGGAGAGCTTGTCGGAGATGAGGAGTTAAAGAACCGTTACGCTTCCCGCCAGCCTTATGGCGAGTGGCTTGATTCCAATCTCGTTGAGCTGAAAAACCTGCCGATCCCGAACAAGGGTGTGCCGGAGATCACGAAAGACCAGCGTGCAAGACTTCAGAAGACCTACGGCTACACGTATGAGCAATACCGCACGATGATCCTTCCGATGGCGCTCAACGGCGCTGAGGCAGTTTCTGCGATGGGTGCGGACAGCCCGCTTGCCGTGCTCTCCAAGAAGCACCAGCCGCTGTTCAACTACTTCAAACAGCTCTTTGCTCAGGTAACAAACCCGCCGATCGACTCGATCCGTGAGGAGATCGTCACCTCTACAACCGTCTATGTCGGAGAGGAGGGAAATGTCCTTGAGGAGAAGCCGGGCAACTGCCACATCCTGAAAGTGGAGAACCCGATTCTGACCTGTACCGACCTTCTGAAGATCAAGTACATGAACAAGCCGGGATTCAAGGTTGAGACGATCCCGATCACTTATTATAAGAACACTTCTCTTGAGAAGGCGATTGAGAGACTCTTCCTCGAGGTAGACCGTGCACACCGCGACGGCGTCAACATCATCATCCTGTCCGACCGTGACATCGATGAGAACCGTGTGCCGATCCCGTCCCTGCTTGCGGTATCTGCTCTTCAGCAGCACCTTGTAAAGACGAAGAAGCGCACCTCGATGGCACTGATTCTTGAGAGCGGTGAGCCGAGAGAGGTTCATCACTTTGCAACGCTTCTCGGCTACGGTGCGAGTGCGATCAACCCGTATCTGGCTCAGGAGTCCGTGCATTACCTGATCGAGTCAAAGATGCTCGACAAGGACTACTATGCAGCAGTCAACGATTACGACTCTGCTGTTCTTCATGGAATTGTCAAGATCGCATCGAAGATGGGTATCTCGACGATCCAGTCTTATCAGGGAGCTCAGATTTTCGAGGCAATCGGTATCTCCAAGGATGTTGTGGACAAGTACTTTACGGACACGGTCAGCCGTGTCGGTGGCATCACACTCGAGGATATCGCAAACGATGTGGATGCACTCCACTCAAGTGCATTTGATCCGCTCGGTCTGAATTCCGATCTGACACTCGAGAGTGTCGGAAGCCACAAGGAGCGCGCCGGACAGGAGGAACATCTCTACAATCCGCGCACGATCCATCTGCTCCAGCAGGCAGCGTGGACAGACAGCTATGAGATCTTCAAGGAGTACAGCCATGCACTCAATGAGGAAGAGCAGACGGTCAACCTGCGCAGCCTGATCGATTTCAAGTTCGATGAGAACGGTGGAATCCCGATCGATGAGGTCGAGAGCGTTGACTCGATCGTGAAGCGTTTCAAGACCGGAGCAATGTCTTACGGCTCGATCTCCCAGGAAGCACATGAGACTCTGGCAATCGCGATGAACCGTCTCGGTGGCAAGTCGAATACCGGTGAGGGCGGTGAGAGCTTAGACCGTCTCGTTCCGGGCCCGAAGAACAACAACCGCTGTTCTGCGATCAAGCAGGTCGCTTCCGGCCGTTTCGGTGTCACCTCCCGCTACCTCGTGAGCGCGCAGGAGATCCAGATCAAGATGGCCCAGGGTGCAAAACCTGGTGAGGGCGGTCAGCTTCCGGGCGGAAAGGTTTACCCGTGGGTAGCAAAGACCCGTCACTCAACAACCGGTGTCGGCCTGATTTCCCCGCCACCGCATCATGACATCTACCCGATCGAGGATCTGGCACAGCTGATCTACGATCTGAAGAACTCCAACACGAGAGCGAGAATCTCTGTCAAGCTCGTATCGGAGGCTGGTGTCGGAACCGTCGCTGCCGGTGTTGCAAAGGCAGGTGCACAGGTCATCCTCGTATCCGGCTTTGATGGCGGTACCGGTGCAGCTCCGAGAAACTCGATCTACAATGCAGGTCTTCCGTGGGAACTCGGTGTCGCAGAGGCACACCAGACGCTGATCATGAACGGACTGCGCGATAAGGTCATCCTTGAGACAGATGGAAAGCTGATGACCGGGCGTGACGTTGCGATCGCAGCGATGCTCGGCGCAGAGGAGTTCGGATTTGCGACGGCTCCGCTTGTGACAATGGGATGCGTGATGATGCGTGTCTGCAACCTCGACACCTGTCCGGTCGGCATCGCAACGCAGAATCCGGAGCTGAGAAAGCGCTTCAAGGGCAAGCCGGAGTATGTTGTGAACTTCATGCACTTCATCGCTCAGGAACTCCGCGAGTACATGGCAAAACTTGGAATCCGCACGGTCGATGAACTTGTCGGACGCACCGATCTGCTCAAGAAGAAGGATCACATCCCGAATGCCCGTGCAAATAAGGTCGATCTCTCGAATATCCTGAACAATCCGTATGAGGGAGAGCCGCTTCGCGGTTATCACGACAAGGTGGAGTACGATTTCAAGCTCGACAAGACGATCGATGAGCAGGTGTTCTTGAAGAAACTCAAGACCGCACTTGTGAACGGTCAGAAGAAGGGACTTCAGGTCGATGTCTCCAACGTGGACCGTGCGCTCGGAACAATCTTCGGATCAGAGATCACCCGTCATTATCCGGACGGACTGCCGGAAGATACGTTCACGATCCAGTGCAGCGGAAGCGGCGGACAGAGCTTTGGAGCCTTCATCCCGAAGGGTCTGACTCTCGAACTTGTCGGCGACAGCAACGACTACTTCGGAAAGGGTCTGTCAGGCGGAAAGCTCGTCGTTTACCCGCCGAAGGGAGTACAGTTCAAGGCAGAAGACAACATCGTGATCGGTAACGTTGCCCTCTACGGCGCGACGAGCGGTAAAGCATTCATCAACGGTGTTGCCGGTGAGCGTTTCTGTGTCCGCAACTCCGGTGCGACCGCTGTTGTCGAGGGTGTCGGCGACCACGGCTGTGAGTACATGACCGGTGGACGTGTTGTCATCCTCGGAACGACCGGCAAGAACTTTGCAGCGGGCATGAGCGGTGGTATCGCCTATGTTCTGGATGAAAAACGTGATCTCTACAAGAGACTCAACAAATCTCTCGTCTCTCTCGAGGAGGTAACAAACAAGTACGATGTTCTTGAGTTAAAAGAGATGATTCAGGAACATGTCGCTTACACCAACTCGGAAAAGGGCAAATACATCCTCGATCATTTCGGAGAGTATCTGCCGAAATTCAAGAAGGTAATGCCGCATGATTACCGCCGGATGCTCAACACGATTGTCCAGATGGAAGAAAAGGGACTCAGCAGTGAGCAGGCACAGATCGAGGCATTCTATGCCAACATGAGAAAGTAGGGAGGAGAGAGAACATGGGAAAGCCAACAGGATTTTTAGAGTATGACAGAGCCAATGGCAAGGCTGTGGCTCCGTTAGAGAGAATTAAGAACTTCAATGAATTCCATGCCTCTCTGTCAGAGGAACAGCAGAGAAAACAGGGAGCACGCTGCATGGACTGCGGCGTTCCCTTCTGCCAGTCCGGCATGGTACTCGGCGGAATGGTCTCAGGCTGTCCGCTTAACAACCTCTGCCCGGAGTGGAACGATCTGGTCTTCACAGGAAACTGGTCTCAGGCATACAACCGCCTGAAAAAGACAAACAGTTTTCCGGAGTTCACGAGCCGTGTCTGTCCGGCTCCGTGTGAGGCCGCATGTACCTGTGGTTTAAACGGAGATCCGGTTACAATCAAGGAGAATGAGCACGCGATCATTGAGCGCGCCTATGAGACCGGAGAGGCAGGTCCGTGCCCGCCGAGAGTGCGCACCGAGAAGCGGATTGCCGTCATCGGTTCCGGTCCGTCCGGACTCGCAGCCGCAGATCAGCTCAACAAGCGCGGCCACAATGTAACCGTGTTTGAGAGAGAGGACCGCGTCGGCGGACTGCTGATGTACGGAATCCCGAACATGAAACTCGAGAAGTCTGTGATCGACCGCAAGATCGAGGTGATGAAGGCGGAGGGCATCCGCTTTATGACCGGTGCAGATGTCGGCAAGAACTACAAGGCAGGAAGACTCAAGAAAGAGTACGACAGCATCATTCTTGCATGTGGAGCATCGAATCCGAGAGACATCCAGGTTCCGGGCCGTGAGGCAGAAGGCATCTATTTTGCGGTGGATTTCCTCAAATCCACGACGAAGAGCCTGTTAAATTCCAATCTCGAGGATGGTAACTACATCTCCGCGAAAGACAAGCACGTCATCGTCATCGGCGGCGGTGACACCGGAAACGACTGTGTCGGAACCTCGATCCGTCATGGCTGTGCATCCGTCACCCAGCTCGAGATGATGCCGAAACCGCCGGTGACCCGTGCGGCAAACAACACCTGGCCGGAGTGGCCGAGAGTGCTGAAAACTGATTATGGTCAGGAGGAAGCGATTGCCGTATTCGGAGAAGATCCGCGCGTCTACCAGACAACGGTGAAGGAGTTTATCAAGGATGAGACCGGAAAAGTCTGCAAGGCAGTCCTGATCAACCTCGTTCCGCAGAAAGATCCGGAGACCGGAAGAAATATGATGGTCGCAGTCGAGGGCTCTGAGCGCGAAGTGCCGGCAGATCTTGTGCTGATCGCAGCAGGCTTCCTCGGAACGCAGGAGTACGTGGCAAATGCGTTTGGTGTGGAGTTAAATGCCCGCACAAACGTTGCGACAGAGGCCGGAAAATATGCGACGAATGTGGAGAAAGTCTTCGTGGCAGGAGATATGCACCGCGGACAGTCCCTCGTCGTGTGGGCAATCCATGAGGGACGAGAAGTCGCAAAAGAAGTGGATAAGTTCCTGATGGGGTATACAAACCTGGCATAGCTATAAGCCTATTGCGCCAGCCCACATCGAGCTGGAGCGAAGCGGAAGCGAGATGGCACGGCGAAAATATGGTGAAGTTACGCTCCGGCGACGCAATAAGTCCCGCAAACTCGTTCGCCGGAGCTTTTTGCGATACAGCGAAAGAGCCGGAAGAAAGAATTCTTTCTCCCGGCTCTTTTTTGGTTGGGGTTTTATATTTTTATGGCAATAGCATGAAGGTTTAGTTTATTGTTTTTACTGCTTTTTTAAGCGTTTTTTCGGTTTTTAGGCTTCTTTTAACTTTCTTACAACCTCATCTCCGACTTCAGAGGTGGTTGCAGTGCCGCCCATATCCGGTGTGAGAACTTTCTTCTCATTTACAACATCATAAATGATCTTTACGATGCGGTCAGCCCAGTCTTTTTCGCCCAGGAATTCGAGCATCAGGGCAGCAGACCAGATGGAAGCGAGCGGGTTGGACTTGCCCTGGCCTGCAATATCCGGTGCGGAACCGTGTACCGGCTCAAACATGGACGGGAACTTTCTCTCCGGGTTTAAGTTTGCACTTGCTGCCAGACCCATTCCGTTTGAAACTCCGGCAGCCAGATCGGTCAGAATATCGCCGAACAGGTTCGGAGCTACAACGATCTGGAATCTCTTCGGGTTCTTGACGAGAGTCATCGCTGCTGCATCTACGAGCAGGGAGTCGGTCTCAACATCCGGGTATTCCTTTGAGATCTGATTGAAGACACTGTCCCAGAATACCATGGAGTACTGCATGGCATTGCCCTTTGAGATGCTGGTCAGCTTCTTGTGCTCCTTGCGTGCAAGCTCAAATGCATAGCGGATAACGCGCTCACAGCCGTGTCTGGAGAAGACACCGTCCTGAAGGACTACTTCGTGAGGAGTTCCCTTGTAGAGCCATGCACCGGCACCTGCGTACTCACCCTCGCTGTTCTCGCGGATAACCTTGATCTGTACGTCCTCTTTCTTGATTCCCTTTAACGGGGAGAGGTCCGGATTGATCAGGAGGGACGGACGGTAGTTGATGTACTGGTCGAACTCTTTTCGAATCTCAACCAGCAGACCCCACAGGGAGATGTGATCCGGTACGCCAGGATATCCGACTGCGCCGAGAAGGATCGCATCGGACTTGCCCAGTTTCTCGATGCCGTCTTTCGGCATCATCTCTCCGGTCTTTAAATAATACTCACATCCCCACGGATACTCGGTGAAATCAAATTTCACGGATTTGTCGAGTTCCTCGAGTGTGCGGAGAACTTTGAGGCTCTCCTCTGTTACCTCCGTTCCGATTCCATCGCCTGCTACCACTGCAATCTTGTAAGTCTTCTTGTTTTCCATACGTTTCTTCTCCTTTTCATGATGATTGTCTAAATACATTCTGTTCATGTAAATTTGAAACTTAAAAATGATGACCTGAACGATTTGGTAGCCTCATTATCTAACAGATCGTCAGATTTGTGAAATTATCTTTTTTTAAGAGTTCATAACCAAAATATTGTAAAAATGTCCCTGATTTTCAAAAAAACGGAGTTTGGCAGGTGGCAGGGTAAAGCCTTATAAAATCTGCCATTGAAAAAGGATGATTATGGTTCTGGATGATAATCAAAAGTTATTTAATCATTTGTTTTTTTGATTTCACCTGACGGGAATTTTATTATATAAATGAGATGGATGATCTGAACAAAAGAAAAAAGAGCATTTGGGGCTGAGATGGCCGGCCAGGCCGACAAAATTTTGTATAGGGGGTTCGCGTATATGGATATTTTGGGAATTGTTGGAATCATAACCATCATATTGTTAGTTTCTCTTCTCTTGAGCAACAAGATTTCTACGATGAATGCACTGATTGCACTTCCGATTCTTGCGTGTGTCATCATCGGGCAGAGTTCAAAACTTTCCGAATATGTGATAAGCGGTTTAAAGACAGTTGCTCCAACCGGAACGATGTTCATCTTTGCAGTTCTGTTTTTTGGAATTATGGGAGATGCGGGAACATTTGACCGGATTGTCAATCAGGTGCTGAAGATCGTGGGAACTGATCCGTTAAAGATCTGTATCGGTACGCTCGTGATTACCTGTATTGCTCATCTGGATGGTTCCGGAGCAGTTACCTATCTGATCACGATTCCGGCAATGCTGCCGATCTTCAAAAAGCTGAAGATGGACAAGAGAATTCTTGCAACGATCTGTGCACTCGGAGAGGGAACTGTCAACATGGTTCCGTGGGGAGGACCGACTCTTCGCGCTTCGATGTCCTTGAACGTATCGCTTCAGGAGCTGTACAATCCGATGATCCTTCCTCAGATTGCCGGTATTGTGGCATGTTTTGCGATCACGGTATGGTTTGGACTCAGAGAGAGAAAGCGCCTCAATATCGATTATAAGGGAAATGCAGTCATTGAACAGACGAAGCTTACCGATGAGGAGCTTGCGCTGCAGAGACCGCAGCTGTTTCTTTTTAATGTAATTTTGATTCTTGCGACGATCATCTGTCTGACGGTTGCAGTTCTTCCGCCGGCAGGCTGTTTCATGGTGGCAACAGTCATCGCGTTCTTTGTAAACTATCCGGATCTGGATCTGCAGAGAAAGCTGGTTGACCGTCACGCGCAGGCGGCTATGCTGATGGCATCAACGCTGTTTGCAGCAGGCATTTTTACTGGAATCATGAAGGATTCCGGTATGCTCAGTTCAATCGCAAATGGAATTGTGACGTTCCTTCCGACTTCGATTGCCCGCCATATGCCGGTTGCACTCGCAGTTGTCTCCATGCCGCTGACGCTTGTATTTGATCCGGATAGCTTTTATTACGGAATTCTTCCGGTCTTTGCGGAGGCTGGACAGGCATTTGGCATTGATCCGCTGATGATCGGCCGTGCAGCAATGTGTGGTCACACAACGCTCGGATGCCCGATCTCTCCGTTGATTCCGTCCACATTTCTGTTGATCGGACTTTCTGAGATCGGACTGCCGGAGCATCAGAAACACAGCTTTATTCCGCTGTGGATTGTTTCGATGGTCATTCTTGTAACAGCGATTATATGCGGAATTATCACTGTTTAATTGTTTGACAGAGTTTCATTTTACAATTATTTATTAAAAAATCAGAGGAGGAGTTGTTTTCATGGGATACAAAGTAAGCTTTGAAGAAGCCAACAAGATCCTGGCAAAGCTTCAGAATGAGTATGAGATCTGGGCACCGAAGCGATTTGTGGGCAAGGGCAGATATTCCGACACCGATCTGGTAAAGTATGCCAAGATCAATACGATTGAGGAAGTTGAGTACAAGAAGAAATCCGACTTCCCGGCAAAAGAGGTTCTGACTCCGATCACCGAGTCTCTGTTCTACTTCACGGAGGACGAGTTCATCGAGAGCAAGGCAACCAGCAAGAAGCTGCTGATCTTCATGCGTCCGTGTGACATTCACGCACAGCATCATCAGGAGCGCATCTACTTAAATAACGGCGGATTCGAGGGCATGTACTACAAGCGCATGAACGAGAAGGTTAAGATCGTTATGATGGAGTGTGCGAAAGGATGGGATACCTGCTTCTGCGTGAGCATGGGAACCAACAAGGCAGAGGATTACTCCATGGCAGTCCGCTTCGGCGAGGACGGACTTCTGGTTGATGTAAAGGATCCGGATTTTGCAGGATGCTTCGAGAACGACGAGAAGGCAGACTTTAAGCCGGATTATGTAAAAGAGAATGTCCTGAAAGTAACTGTTCCGGAGATCCCGAACAAGGACGTTTTAACCAAGTTAAAACAGCATCCGATGTGGAACGAGTACAACAAGCGTTGTATCTCCTGCGGAGCTTGTACAATTGCGTGCAGCACCTGTACCTGCTTTACCACCACGGATATCATCTACAACGAGAATGGCCGTGTCGGCGAGAGAAAGCGTACTTCCGCTTCCTGCCAGATCAAGGGCTTTACGGATATGGCTGGCGGCATGAGCTTCCGCAACACTGCCGGTGATCGTATGCGTTACAAAGTACTCCACAAATTCCACGACTACAAGGCACGTTTCAAGGATTACCATATGTGCGTAGGCTGCGGCCGATGCATGGAGCGTTGTCCGGAACTGATCTCCATCGTAGCAACTGTCAACAAGATGGGCAAGGCGATTGATGAGATCGTAGCCGAGTCTGACAAGGCGTGAGAGAGAGAGGTGGAGAAGAATGAATAACATTATCAAGCCGGTAGCATGTGAAATCATCAGCATTAAGCGTGAGAGCGTTCATGAGTATACCTTCCGTGTTGCTACGGACATCAAGCCGCAGCCGGGACAGTTCTTACAGCTCTCCATTCCGAAGGTAGGCGAGGCGCCGATCTCCGTCAGCTCCTATGGCGAGGGTTGGATGGAGTTTACCATTCGTTCCGTAGGTAAAGTAACCGATGAGATTTTTGAGATGCAGCCAGGAGATCATCTGTTCCTGCGTGGACCGTACGGACACGGATGGCCGATTGAGCAGTACAAGGGCAAGCATGTGGTAGTCATCACCGGAGGAACCGGTCTGGCTCCGGTAAAGAGCATGCTGAATATGTTCTATGAGAACCCGGATTACGTGAAGAGCGTAACCTTAATCAGCGGATTTAAGAATGAAGAAGGCATCATCTTCAAAGAGGATCTTGAGAGATGGAAAGAGCGCTTCACCACTTACTACACGCTGGATCGTGACCACAAGGATGGCTGGAACACCGGTTTTGTAACCGAGTTCGTTTCCAAAGTTCCGTTAAAGGAGTTTGGAGAGGATTACGAGATGGTAATCGTAGGACCGCCGCCAATGATGAAGTTCACCGGTCTGGAGGCTGTAAAGTGTGGCGCGAAGGAAGAGAAGATCTGGGTATCCTTCGAGAGAAAGATGTCCTGCGCAGTTGGTAAGTGCGGACATTGCCGTATCGATGAAGTGTATGTATGCCTGGATGGCCCGGTATTCAACTATACACAGGCTAAGAATCTGATTGACTAAGAAAATGGAATGGAAAGGAAAGGGGCAAGGATTATGAATCAGGATATTGATATCAAGAAAGTGCGTATCAACTGTTTCCGCCAGTCTAAAGTACCGGGTGAGTTCATGCTTCAGCTGCGTGTCCCGGGCGGTGTGACGAAGGCGAAACATCTGGCCATGGTGCAGGAGATCTGTGAGAGATGGGGAAATGGAACCTTCCATTTCGGCACCAGACAGACTTTTGATATTCCGGGAATCAAGTATGAGAATATCGAGGCAGTGAACAAGTACATCAAGGAGTATATCCATGAGATTGATGTGGAGAACTGTGGCGTGGACATGAATACGATCGCAGGGGAGCCTGCTGAGTACGATGAGGATGCGGGTTATCCGACGATCGGTGCAAGAAATATCATGGCCTGTGTCGGAAATGCACACTGCATCAAGGGAAATGCAAACACCGTACAGCTGGCAAGAAAGATCGAGAAGCTGATCTTCCCGTCCCACTACCACATCAAAGTTGCAGTTGCAGGCTGCCCGAACGACTGTGTAAAGGCAAACTTCAATGACTTTGGTATCATGGGCATCAACAAGCAGGTCTATGACATCGACCGTTGTATCGGCTGCGGCGCCTGTGTGGAGGCTTGTCAGCATCATGCAACCGGCGTTCTGAGCCTGAACAAGAATGGCAAGATCGATAAGGATACCTGTTGCTGCGTGGGTTGTGGTGAGTGTTCGATCGCCTGCCCGACCGGTGCCTGGAGCAGAGGACCGCATCTGTATCGTGTCACCCTGGGTGGACGTACCGGTAAGCAGAACCCGCGTTCCGGTAAGCTGTTCTTGAACTGGGTAACTGAGGATGTTATCCTTGGAATGTTCGCAAACTGGCAGAAGTTCTCCGCATGGGCTCTGGACTACAAGCCGGAGTACCTGCATGGCGGTCATCTGATTGACCGTGTCGGCTACAAGGAGTTCGTAAAGCACATTTTTGAGGGTGTCACTTTCAACCCGGAGGCAAAGATGGCAGACGACATCTACTGGGCAGAGAATGAGCAGCGCGGAAATATGCACGTTATGCCGCTGTCCCAGCATAAGCATGCCGGTCCGGCAGAGACTGCAAATTACAGCTTCGCCCAGCAGAAGTAAAGATAAAGATTATGAAATCTGTTCTTTTATGTAGGTGAGAAACGTCTGGATGTTGTCGTACAGATATCCGTTTTTCATCCAGATCATCTCAATATCATAATAGATTGGTGGATCGAGGGAGAGTGGCACAATGCCATTCTCCTTTTCTGCGATAGCGCGATATAAAAATCCACAGGCGACGCCCTGCTTGATAAGAAGGAGCTTGTTGTAAAGCTGTTCCGTCGACCAGGTGATGTTGGGTTCGCATTTTGAATCTTCGTATCGTTTCATGATAATATGGCGGAAATGGGAGCTTTCCTTGATTTCCACGATGGAGTCCGGGGCAGTCTGGACGATGGAAATGCTCTTTTCGTTTGCCAGAGGATGTTCCTCATTGACACAGTAGACAATTTCCTGATTGGAGAAACGACAGGAATCCTGATTCTCAAAGTCCAGATCGGAACCACTCACGACAATGACATCCACCTGATCTTCCTGAAGCGATTTTCTGAGGGAAGCGGAACTTCCGTAAAAACATTCGATCCGGATGTCCGGGTATTTTCGATGAAAGTCCGCGAGGGTAGGAATCAGAAGGGCACTGATCATCGGGGGAAGTCCGAGACGGATGCTTGTAACTTTCTTTCTGAGAAGTCTCATGTTTCTCTCAATTTTCTTTTCTTCTTCAAGAAAGTCCTTAATTTCGAGCAGAAAATAGGTTCCTTCTTTGGTGAGAATCAATTTCTTTTTTTCCCGCTTGAAAAGGCGGATCTGGAATTCCTCTTCCAGATCCCGGATTGCGTTTGAGATTGCGGGCTGAGAGACGTGCAGACATTCGGCAGCTTTCGTGATGCTGTGCTGGTTGCACACCTCCTGAAAATATTGTAATTGGAATAATTTCATCGTGGTTTTGGTATCTCCATTTCTTTCGTAAGCGAAATGCGAAAATTTATCAGGTATCGTTTTATTATAGCACATTTTGGAGGGAATGTTTCAGAAATCATGTAGGAGGAGTTGACTTTTTCGATCGCCTGAGCTTTTTTCTCCACAAGAAAGGTTCTCGTTGACAGAACTGCAAAATTGCGATATATTTTAAAACACAGGGAATGAAGTTCTCCCTTGGATAAAACCTAAACTGCTTATAATAGCTGATGACTTCTACGATTCTTTTTTATGAAGAGAAAATCGTGGGAGTGCATCAGCTTTTTTTATATATACTATAAATGAGCAAATTTGAAAAATTGCACAAAACTACGCCACGGTCTTTACAAAGGAGTCAAAATCATTGCATTCCCTTGCACATTGATAGAGGACTCGATATTTTTCCATCTGGATTATGTCACTGATCTTGTGAT
>NZ_JBNMIC010000035.1:0-24824 GCF_050873065.1 Brotaphodocola sp. | reverse complement strand
TTGTAACGGAAGTTGTTCCAGTAACCGGTCTCAACTGCCAGTTTCTCCTCGGTCTGAGCCTTGCTCATGCCCTTCTTGATACCATGGTTGATACACGGAGCGTAAGCCATGATCAGGGACGGACCCGGATAAGCCTCTGCCTCTGCGATTGCCTTAACGGTCTGAGCGTAATCAGCACCCATGGAGATCTGAGCTACATATACATAGCCGTAGGACATAGCCATGCTTGCCAGATCCTTCTTCTTGGTCTCCTTACCAGCTGCTGCGAACTGAGCAACTGCACCAGTCTTGGTAGCCTTAGAGGACTGACCGCCGGTGTTGGAGTAAACCTCGGTATCGTAAACCATGATGTTGATATCCTTGCCGGATGCCAGTACATGATCCAGACCGCCGAAGCCGATATCATAAGCCCATCCATCACCACCGAAGATCCACTGGGACTTCTTAGCCAGGAAGTTCTTATTTGCTACGATGTACTTGCAGGTATCGCAATCAACACCCTCAAGAGCTGCAACCAGCTTATCAGTAGCGGTTCCGTTCAGAGCACCGATACCAAAGGTATCCAGCCACTCCTTGCAAGCAGCCTTCATCTCCTCGGTAGAGGTCTCAGAATTAGCTACTCTCTCAACTTTCTCCTTTAACTCATCACGGATTGCGTTCTGAGCAAGAAGCATACCATAACCGAACTCTGCGTTATCCTCGAACAGGGAGTTGTCCCAAGCCGGGCCCTGCCCCTTAGCGTTCACGGTGTACGGAGTAGACGGTGAAGAGTTACCCCAGATAGAGGAACATCCGGTTGCGTTTGCGATGTACATTCTGTCGCCGAACAGCTGAGTGATCAGCTTAGCGTACGGAGTCTCACCACAACCTGCACATGCGCCGGAGAACTCAAGCAGCGGCTGCTTGAACTGGCTTCCCTTAACGGTGGTCTCTTTGAACTTAGCAACAACGTCATCCTTGATCGGCAGGGTTACTGCGTAATCGAAGATCGGCTGCTCATCAACATGATCAGCTAACGGCTCCATGGTCAGTGCCTTCTCACCCTTCTTGCCCGGGCAGACATTTGCACAGGAACCACATCCGGTACAATCCAGAGCAGAGATAGCAAGAGTGAACTTGTAGTTCGGCATACCGGTCAGCGGCAGGAACTTGGTTCCTTCCGGAGCCTTAGCAGCCTCTTCCTCGGTCATAGCGATCGGACGGATAACTGCATGCGGACATACATAAGAACAGAAAGTACACTGGATACAGTTGTCAGTGTTCCAAACCGGAACATTAACAGCGATACCACGCTTCTCAAATGCGGAAGATCCAGACGGAGTAGAACCATCTACATAATCCTTGAATGCGGATACCGGCAGGTTGTTACCTTCCTGAGCGCTTACCTTGTTCTGGATGTTGTTTACGAAATCAACAACGTCCTGTCTGGAACCGGTAACGTTCTTGAAGTCAAGACCTTCGTCTTCGCAGTTCTTCCAGCTCTCCGGAACCTCTACCTTGACAACACCCTGAGCACCTGCATCGATTGCAGCCCAGTTCTTCTTAACAACATCCTCACCCTTACGGCCGTAGGTCTTCTGAGCAGCTTCCTTCATCAGCTGGATAGCCTTCTCCTCCGGGATGATACCGGTCAGTTTGAAGAATGCAGACTGCAGAATGGTGTTGATACGGGTCGGTCCCATGCCGGTCTCGATACCGATCTTAACACCGTCGATGGTGTACATGTTGATGTTGTGATCAGCGATGAACTTCTTCATCTGACCCGGAAGGTGCTTGTCCAGCTCCTCGTGAGTCCACGGGCAGTTCAGCAGGAAAGTACCGCCGTCAACCAGCTCCTGAACCATGTTGTACTTACGAACGTATGCCGGGTTGTGGCATGCTACGAAGTTTGCCTTGTGGATCAGGTAGGTAGATTTGATCTTCTTATGACCGAAACGCAGGTGGGACATGGTAACACCACCGGATTTCTTGGAGTCATAATCAAAGTATGCCTGAGCATACATGTCGGTGTTATCACCGATGATCTTGATGGAGTTCTTGTTTGCACCTACAGTACCATCTGCACCCAGGCCCCAGAACTTACAGTTCGTGGTTCCTTCCGGAGTGGTAACAAGCGGAGCACCAACCGGCAGAGACAGGTTGGTTACATCATCGTTGATACCGATGGTGAAGTTCTTCTTGGTGGTGTTCTCGTATACTGCTACGATCTGAGCCGGAGTAGTATCCTTAGAACCAAGACCATAACGTCCGCCGAAGATCTCAACCTGATCGAACTTGCTGCCCTTCAGAGCTGCAACAACATCCAGGTACAGCGGCTCGCCAAGAGAGCCAGGCTCCTTCGTTCTATCCAGAACATTGATGTACTTAACGGTATCCGGCAGAGCATCGATCAGGGCCTGAGCGCTGAACGGTCTGTACAGACGAACCTTAACAACACCAACCTTAGCGCCGGTGGTCTTTGCTAAGTAGTCGATGGTCTCCTCAATGGTATCATTTACAGAACCCATTGCGATGATAACCTTCTCAGCATCCGGTGCGCCGTAGTAGTTGAACAGCTTGTAATCGGTACCGATCTTCTCGTTTACCTTGTCCATGTACATCTGTACAATGCCCGGAAGAGCATCATAGTACGGGTTGCAGGCCTCTCTTGCCTGGAAGAAGATATCCGGGTTCTGAGCGGAACCCTTCTGGCACGGGTTGTTCGGGTTCATTGCATTCTTACGGTACTCCGTAATTGCATCCCAATCTGCCATATCTGCCAGATCATCATAATCCCAGGTCTCGATCTTCTGAATCTCATGAGAGGTACGGAATCCATCGAAGAAGTTGATGAACGGAACCTTGCCCTTGATTGCAGCCAGATGTGCAACCGGAGTCAGATCCATAACTTCCTGCACGCTGGAGGAGCACAGCATAGCTGCACCGGTCTGACGGCATGCATATACATCGGAGTGATCACCAAAAATATTCAGCGCATGAGAAGATACTGCACGCGCGGATACATCAAATACGCCCGGAAGCTGTTCGCCCGCAATTTTGTACAGGTCCGGAATCATCAGTAACAGACCCTGAGAAGCCGTATAGGTTGTGGTCAGAGCACCTGCTACCAGGGAGCCATGAACAGCACCAGCAGCACCAGCCTCAGACTGCATCTCAGTAATCTGAACTGTGCGTCCGAAGATGTTCTTTCTGCCCTCAGTTGCCCATTCATCCGTATGCTCCGGCATTACGGAAGAAGGAGTGATGGGATACATGGCAGCTACTTCGGTAAATGCATATGATGCATGAGCGGCAGCCTGATTACCATCCATGGTTTTCATTTTTCTTGCCATTTGATTTTCCTCCTACAAATGTGAATATTGCATGTGTTCCGGGAAGGTCCTCCGGAACGCCTTGTCCAATTCGGAAAGCACTTTCAAAATACCCCGAACCGACTTTTAAGCTATTCCTCATAAATAAACCCTTGGAATAGCTGACCTGTATACATTATATCAACTTTTTATCAATTTGCAAACATGAAATGAAAAAAAATGCGTACTATTTTGCATACAATCCACACATAACCATCTCTTTTTTCCATTTTTCTGCACACTGATGCACAAAGCACCGCCCCAACAGGGCGCAATTTTCCATCATACCAAAAAAGGGAGAAGTGTTTTCACTCTCCTCCCTCTCAGGCAAATCTTCTTTATTCTTGTTTATTCTGGCTTCGGTGCGATCGTCTCCACGTTGGAGTCTCCGCCCGGAGCTGGTGCTGGTGCTGGTGCCACCGTCGTCGGTGCTGCTGCCGTTGTCGGGGCAGATGCAGCTCCGCCTCCCGGCGCTGCCGTCGTTGCCGCTGCAGTTGTTTTCTCTGCTGCGGTTGTGTGCTCCGCCGTTGTCTTCTCCGCTGCAGTCGTCTTTTCTGCTGCGGTTGTATGCTCTGCCGTCGTCTCCGCTGCGCTGGAGTGCTGGATGCTCTCCTGTGATGCAGAGGAAGATGCCGCTGTCGTCGCTGCTGCCGCAGAAGAATTTCTCGCAATCACCGGGGTATGTCCCTTGTAGGTTGCAGTGTGATCCACCTTATCGCTGATCACCTCTCCGTTCTTCTTCACGACAAGCCGAACTTCCCACTTGCTTCCCTTCGTTCCAGCCGTCTTTGTCTTCTCCGTTCCCGGTGCAAGCGTCGGATCCTCCTCGTAAGTTGCCGGCGGGATATCCGTCTCGGACAGCTTCTCAGACTTCAGGGAATAGGTCACGCCCTCCTCAAGAATCGGGATTGCATAAATGGAAACGGTACACTCCTGATCCGCATAACTTGCGCGGATACCGATTGCCGTATCCGAATTGTTTACAAACTCGTAATCCGGTCCGCCCCAGCTAACTGTCGCATCCATACCCGGGGTGACATAGGACGGTTCAAATGTGTGAGAACGTCTCGTCACGGTCTTGAGGCCGGCCTTCACAACTGCATTGTAGAGGGTGGAAGACACCTGGCAGACACCGCCGCCGATCTCCTGAACCACCTCACCGTTGCTGTAAGCGCCTGCCGGCTGGTATCCCTTCGCCTCCGTGCGCTCTCCGACGGTCTTATTGAAGGAGAAAGTCTCACCCGGCTGAAGAACCGTTCCGTTCAGTGCCTTTGCAGCGAGACGCACGTTCGTGTTTCTCTTTGCGTTGGCAGTCGTCTTTGTCGTCACCGTAGAGACGGTCTTGTATTTTTCTCTCGCCGTGCTCTCAGAAAACTCCGGCTCCACTGTGTTCACAGAAGCCTCGATCACTGCATCAAAGCGCTTCTCATTCAAAGCGGACACGATATCTGCCGCTAACTTCTCCTGATCAACTGCCTGTCCGTTCTCAGCGCCGGAGAACTGGAACTTCCCGGTGGAATCGTCATAGCTTGAGATCGAACCGTTCTTTGCCTTCTTATCCCACTTCTTTGCCACAGCTTCGGCTTCCGTCTTTGCTGCCTCCTCAAGTCCGCTCGTGTCAAGCGTGTAGCTCTCCTTCGGCTCTCCTGAGTAAATCTCTGTCAAAAGGCTGTCAAGCTTTTCTGCCATCAGATCCGTAACCTCATAGCTCTGATCCTGCCAGGTCACCTTCATTGCCCACGGAAAATCTTTCAGAATGGCTTCCTTTGCCTGTGCTTTTGACATTCCGGTGATGTCGATTCCGTCCACACTGACCTGCTTTTTAAGCTCAACCTGTGCCTCCGTCGTCGTCTCCACGGCAGTCTTGTCTTTTCCGTTCTCCTTCTTTCCCGATCCGGTGATTCCCTTCACAAGAAACATGATGCAGGCAATCGCCACAACCAGAATCACTCCGCCAATCACTACTTTTATGATCTCATTTCCCGAGCTTCCGCGTCTCGGCGGACGACGATTCCGTCCCGAATAGGAATATCCGCTGCGGTGGCTGCTCGCTCTGCGCGAAGAACCGCCCGCTGAATAGGAACTGTGTCTGGATGCACTTCCCGTCGTGCCCCCTGCATTTCCCATGCCTCTCGCTCTTGAATGCCCCGATGTCGAATTTCTGTTATTCTCGTACTGACTCATACCATTCACCTGTTTTCATCATTATTCGTACTGCTCTGTGTCGTCCTGCTCTTGTCAGAAACACACTCTTGCCAAGTATATCACATTTTGTCAAAAAAGAACTAACAATTTTTTAACTTTTTCATGAATCTTTTTTATGCATTCCTTAGAGTCTGTTTAAGAATTCTTTTCTCTCCCCCGGATGCCCGATTATTTTGTTAAATTTTTATCTTGCAGATTTTTTGCGGACTTGCTATACTGTTGCCGTAAATGAAAATAAAGGAAAACAGAGTATTCAAGCCGAAAACGGAGGTATTTACCATGAAAATTCAGAACATTAACGACGTAAATGCATTTTTTAAGATCATTGACGAGTGCAAGGGACCGGTAGAGTTAGTCTCCCCGGAAGGTGACCGCATCAACTTGAAATCCCGTCTCTCCCAGTATCTCTCCATGGCTACCATGTTCTCCAACGGATATATCAGAGAGCTCGATCTCGTCGCTCACGATCCGGCGGATATCGATCGCCTGATGAAATACATGTATCAGGGAGCTTAATTTTACAAATTTTTGAAAATGCGGAAACAGTGACATGCAGCCCGACATATGATGAAGTGTAAACCTATTCCGGAGGAATAACACTATGAGCGATCTGGCTGCAACAAACTGCGGATGCGACTGCAGCTGCAACAATGGAGGAAACGGCTGCAATACGATCTGGCTGATCCTGATTCTGTGCTGCTGCTGTGGCAACGGATTCGGAAACGGCTGTGGAAATGGCTGCTGTGAACATAATGGCTGCGGAGGAAATGAATGGATCTGGATCATTCTCCTCCTTTGCTGCTGCGGAAACAATAATTTCTGCTGTTAAGAAATCAACAGAAGAAGTGACAGCGCTTTAGGCTTTAAGTTCTAAGTATTAAGTTTTGCGAAATACGAAAGCGCGATCAGGGCTGCGGCTCCTCGGATGAAATTCATCTGGGAAACCGCAGCTTTTTGTTCTTTTAAGTGGTTACAGGGAAGGTTCCTCTCCTCCCTTTGAAGCCTTGTCACACCTTATCTTTCTTCCCTCCTGCTTTTTCCTGTTTTTCTGCTGACATTCCTCGCATTCCTCATCGATCTCGTAAACGGCATTTCCATCTATAATCAATCTTGTCTTCATACTTTTCACACTCCTGTAACCGTAATATATGCCAAAATTTCCAAAAATGTTTTCCTGTCACATGTTTTCCCAACCTCATGCATATATTGTCTCAGAGCAAGATTCTCATCCTTTTGATCGTTTTTGATCGTTCTGCTCATGGAAAGGAGCCTTCTTATGAATGAAAATCAGGAACATCCGGACTGCCGCGCCACGGAACTTGACTATCTTCTTGCCGATCCCCATATGCAAATGCTCAAAGCCGCCCTGCCCTACATGCCCTACTCGAGACAGCGCTTCTGCTCCATGCTGATTCAGATTCAGCAGATTCAGCGCACGCGCAGTCTGTTTCAGGACGGGCAGATGAGCGCGATGGAGCTTTCGCGGTCAGGGAACAAGGAAGCATCCCCGATCGAGATGCTCCAGGCAATCAAGCCCTACGCTTCCCAGAGAGAACGGGAAATCATTGAGATGCTTGAAAACATCCAGATTATGATGCAGGCAATCTCCTGAAGCAGAATTTTCCATCAAACAAAATAAATTAAATTATGGAGGAATTTTTATGAATCAGCCCTTCTGGCAGAGTGATCCGCGTCTGGCCGGCATGGATCCAGAAAAATTAAATTTTATCACTGCCTTCGCAAAGCAGATCTCCACACTTCCACATGAACACATTCTCCCTGCCTTCATGGCGATGCAGCTCGATGCCTCACGAAAAAACATCCAATTTTCCGATCAGGAGACGGAGGCGCTTGTCTCGATCCTCAGCGAGAAAATGTCCGCCGCAGAGAAGAAAAAACTCGAAACGCTCCGTCTTCTCGCAAAAAAACTGGCTGCCAGATCTTCCTGACAGCCAGTTTTCTTATCTTTTCACGTCACGCTTTCCAGATCCCGCAAAGCGTATCGCCCATTAAGTTTACTTGAATGATTTATTTGCACACAATATTGATGATCTTGCCCGGAACATAGATCTCTTTTACGATTGTTCCAGTCAGCTTGTCTGCTACGATCTCCTTCGCCTTCGCAAGAGCCTCTTCTCTCGTCGCATCGGTTGCCAGTGCAACAACACCTCTTGCCTTACCGTTTACCTGAACGCCGATCTCGATCTCGTCATCCTTCATTGCCTCAGCATCGCACTCCGGCCACTGGGTATGGAAGACACTGTCGGTCTCACCGCCAAGCTCCTGCCACAGCTCCTCACCGATATGCGGTGCAAACGGAGCAAGCAGAACGACGAAGGTCTTTAAGGTCTCCTTATCGATTCCGCCGGTCTTCTTTGCAAGCTCGATCATCTTGTTGTTGTACTCCATGAATCCGGAGATTACCGTGTTCAGATTGAACTGGTTAAATCTCTGCTCAATGTCGTAAACCAGCTTGTGGCGCAGACGGATCATCTCCTTCGTTGCCTCAATGTTCTTGTCCTTAGAATCCTGCACCAGATTCCAGAAACGGTTCAGGAAACGGGATACACCCTCGATTCCACGGTCATCCCACTCTGCATCGAGTTCCGGCGGTCCCACGAAGAGCTCGTACATTCTTAAGGAATCACATCCGTAATCTCTTACAAGATCATCCGGGGAAACGACATTGCCCTTGGACTTACTCATCTTGATTCCGTTCTTACCGGTGATCATACCCTGGTTGAACAGCTTGGTGAACGGCTCATCAAAGTCGATCACGCCGATGTCGTTCAAGAACTTGGTGTAGAAACGGGAGTACAGCAGATGAAGAACTGCATGCTCAACACCACCGATGTACATATCTACCGGCAGGTACTTGTCTGCCTTCTCACGGGAAACAAGCTCCTTGTCGTTGTGGTTATCCACATAGCGCAGGAAGTACCAGGAGGAACCTGCCCACTGCGGCATTGTGTTCGTCTCTCTCTTTGCATCAGCGCCACACTGCGGACACTTGCAGTTTACCCAATCATCGATCGCTGCGAGCGGAGACTCACCGGTTCCGGTCGGCTGATAGCTCTCTACCTCCGGAAGTCTGAGCGGAAGCTCCTCCTCCGGAACAGCTACGTTGCCGCACTTCGGGCAGTGAATGATCGGGATCGGCTCACCCCAGTAACGCTGTCTGGAGAATACCCAGTCACGCAGTTTGTAGTTCACGGTCTTCTTACCGATTCCGCGTGCCTCGATCATCATCGGAGCTTCCTTCTTCAGAACAGAAGACTCCATTCCATTCCACTCGCCGGAATTGATCATCGTGCCGGATGCCTCGGTGTAAGCCTCGGTCATGTTCTCGATCTCTTTTCCGTCCTTTGCGATAACCTGAATGATCGGAATGTTAAACTTCTTAGCGAACTCGAAGTCACGGTCATCATGGGCCGGTACGCACATGATTGCGCCGGTACCGTAGTCAGCCAGTACATAATCAGACAGCCAGATCGGAACCTTTGCTCCGTTGATCGGGTTGATTGCATAGCTTCCGGTGAAGACGCCGGTCTTCTCCTTGCTCTGCATACGGTCTACGTTAGAACGCATGGAAGCATCGAAGATGTACTTCTCCACTTCTTCTCTCGTCTCATCCGTAGCAAGGCTCTTTGCCAGCTTGTGCTCCGGAGCCAGAACCATGAAGGTTGCACCGTAAAGGGTATCCGGGCGGGTGGTATAAACCGTAATCTTGTCCTCACGGCCATCTACCTTAAAGTCTACCTCTGCACCGTAGGATTTTCCAATCCACTCGGTCTGCATCTTCTTAACCTTCTCCGGCCAGTCCAGTTTGTCCAGATCATTCAGCAGGCGGTCTGCATAAGCGGTGATCTTGAGCATCCACTGACGCAGGTTCTTCTTCGTAACCGGAGAACCGCAGCGCTCACAGCAACCGTTTACAACTTCCTCATTTGCAAGACCGGTCTTACAGGACGGACACCAGTTGATCGGGAACTCCTTCTCGTAAGCCAGACCTTTCTTGAACATCTGAACGAAGATCCACTGCGTCCACTTATAGAATGCCGGATCCGTGGTATTTACTTCCATATCCCAGTCATAGATCGCTGCGATCTCTTTGATCTGACGCTTGATGTTCTTGATGTTCTCAGCAGTTGACTTTGCCGGATGCACGCCCATCTTGATCGCATAGTTCTCTGCCGGAAGACCAAATGCATCCCATCCCATCGGATGAATAACATAGTGACCTTTCAGCATCTGATAACGGCTCCACACATCAGAGATGACATATCCTCTCCAGTGGCCTACATGAAGTCCGCTGCCGGACGGATACGGGAACATATCCAGACAGTAATATTTCGGCTTCTTGCCGTCGTTGACATTGATCGGGTGTTTTTCCCAGTTCTCACGCCATTTTTTCTCAATGGCGCTGTGGTTGTAACCAGCCATTTTTCTTCCTCCTGAATCCCGTGCACGGTCTTCCCCGTCAAATGATCCGCGATTTTTCGCATTTTATCATTTCTCCGGTTCCCATGCACCTGAATGTACGTTCGCTCGGTGATTTCCGTGAACATCACTTGAAGATCTTCCCCCTCAAAACGTTCCTATTCTTTTTCTTTATAATATATCTGAAACTCTCATCTCGCCAAGAGCCCTCATACAATAAATCCGAATAAAAAAACGCGTCCCCGGAATCTCTCTCGATTCCAGAGACGCGGGGAAATTGTCCTCTTCATGACCTCGCGCGGTACCACTCTGCTTCATGCCTTGCATGCACTCTTTGGATCTGTAGGGCTGCGAGCCGCGCCTTACGGCAGCAGATCCTCTTCCTCTGACGGGGGATTCCGTTCTGTCTTACTGACCGGCGTCTTTCCTCGCTTCTTGCAAAGACGTCCGATGTTGGGCAGACCGCTCCAAGACCAGTTCCGCTCTCTTCTTCCGCTGCCTCGCACCATCCGGCAGTTCTCTGTGTGGATCCAAAAGCGTACTCCTTCTCTTCACTGCGTTTACGCTGACTTTAAATCTAGCATATCGAACCGGTAATGTCAAGATTTATCACTCAAAATCTGCAAAATCAGCCCCACCGCGATATTCAAATCGATGCTCACAAAAACTTCCTTTTTGATCGGGCAACTTATTTTTTTATCATAAATTTGCAAAAAAGTGTATATTTAAAAGTACTGGTTGCACAAATGAGCCAACTATGATAAGATAAAAACACTGTCAAAGGAGACACTGCTTTCGGGCGTCGTGTCTCCTTTTTCTATTTTACCAGGGAAAGAGGTAGCTATCTATGAAAGAAAAAAAGAAAATGTCATTGGCGATGAAAATCTTCATCGCACTCGTCCTGGCGGTTGTCGCCGGACTCCTGCTCCAGAGTCACGCATCCTTTGCGGAGACCTTCATCAAACCATTCGGTACAATCTTCTTAAACTTGGTAAAGTTCATCGTTGTTCCGATCGTTTTATTCTCAATCATGTGCGGAATCATCTCCATGAGTGACATCAAAAAAGTCGGCGCGATCGGTCTGAAAACCGTAGTTTTCTATCTGTTCACCACAGCATTTGCCGTCACGATCGGTCTGACCGGCGGAAACCTGTTTAAATCCCTGTTTCCGGTCATCGCAACCACAGACCTTTCCTACGAGGCAGCGGAGGCAACTTCCTTTATGGACACCTTAGTCAACATCTTTCCGTCCAACTTCGTGTCTCCTATGGTAAATGCAAACATGCTCCAGATCATTGTCATGGCAATTCTTCTCGGCTTTGCCATCATTCTGGTCGGAGAAAAAAACATCCGTGTCGTAAATGCCTTCAATGACCTGAATGAGATTTTCATGAAGTGTATGGAGATGATCTTAAACCTTTCTCCGATCGGCGTCTTCTGTCTTCTCTGCCCGGTTATCGCAGTGAACGGCCCGACCATCATCGGTTCTCTGGTCATGGTACTTCTTGCCGCTTACATCTGCTACATCGTTCACGCTGTTTTTGTTTATTCTTCGACGGTAAAGCTTCTCGGCGGACTCAGCCCTGTGAAGTTCTTTAAGGGAATGCTCCCGGCCATCATGTTTGCATTCTCAAGTGCATCCTCCGTCGGAACCCTGCCGATCAACTTGAGCTGCACCGAGAAACTGGGCGCCAAGAGAGAGATCGCATCCTTCGTGCTTCCGCTCGGCGCAACGATCAACATGGATGGCACCGCAATCTATCAGGGTGTCTGCGCGATCTTCATCGCATCCTGTTACGGCATTGACCTGACGCTGTCCCAGATGATCACCATCGTTCTGACCGCAACGCTCGCATCCGTCGGAACCGCAGGTGTCCCGGGTGCCGGCATGATCATGCTTGCGATGGTTCTCACCTCTGTCGGTCTTCCGGTAGATGGAATCGCCCTCGTAGCCGGAGTGGACCGTATCTTCGATATGGGACGTACCACCGTCAACATCACCGGAGATGCTGCCTGCACGATCGTCGTTTCCAATCTGGAATCAAAGCGGGAAGCGAAAAAAGCACAGAACAAATAAGTTGAATCAACCTTTCCACATTGCAAAAAGCAGGACTGTCTTCTCAGACATCCTGCTTTTTGCGACTCTTTGCCTTTATTATTCATCTTCCAAACTTCTCATTCCGATGCTGACAGAATCTCCCCGTACCGCTCTGCAAGCTCATACGTCCTCTGTCTTGTGCTCTCCCGGATCAGGCGGTTATACTCAATCTCGTCAAGAGTGCTTCCATTCTGACGCCCGGATCCCTTTGTCGCATCCTCGTCCCGCGTCCTGAGCCATTCTTTCTGTTCTTTAAACAATTTCTCCCACGCGGACGGTTCCAGCTGATTCTCAAGCGTGTCCAGAAAACGATTCATCTGCGTCTCCCAGAGTTTCCACTCACTCTCAATCGCTGCCTTGCGCGCATTCGGGGTCGTATCCGTCTCCGAGGAAGCTCTCTGTGCAATCTCTTCGTCGATCGCCCGAAGCTGTAAGAGGACGGATTCTTCCTGATTCTTCTGATCCGAATCATTCTCCTGTCCCTGACTCTCCCCAACCACATTTTCCTGAACTTTCACCTTCGCCATGCTTCCCACTATCCCGACACTTTCCGAGCTCACGCCCTCTGAAAACGCCGACAGCCCAGCCATCGTCTCCTCCATGCTCTGGGAAACAGCGGCTGTACGCTCCCGTTCAGCCGAAATATAAGATTTTGTATAACTGGTCGCTCCGATTCCTCCGACCAGAATCACGCCTATTGCAATCCAGATTCCTTTTAACTTCATATTTTTCCTGTCCTGTTTCTGATTTCTCATGGTATTTTTTTCTCATGATATTTCATGGGATTTCCACGCAGACACGCCATCTTATCACACCGATTCCCTGCATGGAAGTTTCAAATCTTTTCCAATACCACAATATCATAAAGCAAGACAGATGAAAATACAAAAACAAAAGAAGTAAACATTTGTAAGAGAACTGTAAGTGTTACTGTTCACGCGCCCTGCAAACAGTAACCCGTAAATTTCTCTATTGGTTTTCCACGCCCTCATCCACAAGGAGATTCTGTCCATCCGCCGCTGTCGTCGCAAGCTGGTCACACCGCTCATTCTGCGGATGACCGGCATGTCCCTTCACCCAGCAGAATGTTACCTTATGGGGCGCCTTCGCTTTTAAAAGACGCTCCCACAGATCAACATTCTTTACCATGCCGCTCTTTCCGCGCTTCCAGTTGTTCTTCACCCAGCTGTCAATCCAGTGCTGATTGAACGCATCCGTCAGATACTTGGAATCCGAGTAGAGTTCCACTTCACACGGACGAGTCAGCGCCTCGAGTGCCACGATTGCCGCCAAAAGCTCCATGCGGTTGTTCGTGGTCCTGCGAAACCCTGCGGAAAGTTCGCGCTCATGGAGCTGTCCCTTGCTGTCGACAAAGTGGAGCACTGCCCCATATCCTCCCGGTCCATCCGGGTTTCCTCTCGCTGATCCATCCGTGTAAATCTGTACTCTTGTTGACATGATACTTTTTATCTCCCTTCTTACCACATTTCTAATTAGTTCGGCATTCATCCTTCTATAGGATAAATTTTCTCTGCAAAGGCTCCGGCGGTGGAAAAGATTCTGCAAACCCGTGTGAGATGTCGGTGCTTAGGCTGTGTACTTTACAGCCTTATGCACCGCTACATCGAACCCGGAGCGAGAGCGCGTTTGCAGAACTTATTCCGCCTGCCGGAGCCAGAAAACAGATACTTCAGAAACCCTCAAACAGACACCTCAAGCATTATCACCAACACTCAAACTATCTCAAGCAATCTTCTATCTATCCCACTTGTCGCAGAGCGCCTGAATCTGGTCTGCAAATTTCGCCAGATCCTTGTTTGCACCGCCCTCGTTTCTTGCGATGACTGCAAGCAGACGCTCGCCAGCTGCAAGCAGACGTGCAAATACTCCGCTCGCCTTCTTTGTAGCCGCTGCCTTCGGATTGACCGGAACTCCCTCGGTCTCGCGGATCCACTCGCCCTTTGCCAGATCATATTCCGCTCCACTGTACGGCGCTTTCGCCGGACATCCGGTCTTCTCGGTCACAAGCGCTGCAAACTTATCGCAGACATCATCATTGCCGTGCACGATAAAGAACTGGGACGGCTTTTTCTCAAAGGCACATGCCCACTCGATCAGTCCGTTCTCATCCGCATGGCCGCTGATATCGTGGAGCGTCTCGATATGCGCCTCGACATCGATCGTCTCGCCGAAGAGCTTCACCATCTTGGCACCGTCAATCAGAGCGCGTCCGATCGTTCCCTCCGCCTGATAACCGGCGAACACGACCGTACATTCTTTTCTCCAGAGGTTGTGCTTTAAATGATGGCGGATACGTCCCGCATCGCACATGCCGGATGCAGAGATGATGACCTTCGGCGTTGTGCTGAAGTTGATATTCTTGGATTCCTCACTCGTGACAGACAGTTTCAGTCCCGGAAACGAGATCGGGTTGATTCCCTGCTCCACAAGCGCCTTCGTCTCCTCATCGTAGCAATCCATCTGGTTCTGCTTGAAGACATGGGTCGCCTCGACTGCAAGCGGGCTATCCACATAGACCTCAAAGCCATCGTGACCGTGCACCATGTGCTCTGCCTTGATATGACGGAAGAAATAGAGAAGCTCCTGTGTGCGTCCTACCGCAAACGCCGGAATCACGACATTTCCGCCCCGGTCAAGCGTCTCCTGGACAATTCTCGCAAGCTCTGTCACATGATCCTTGCCTTTCTGATGCAGACGACCGCCGTAAGTCGACTCCATGACCGCATAATCTGCCTCTTTCACATAGGCAGGGTCACGGATCAGCGGTTTGTGTTTATTTCCGATATCTCCGGAGAAGACAATCTTTTTCTCCACTCCGTTCTCTCTCATCCAGATCTCAATCGAGGCGGATCCGAGCAGATGACCGACATCGGTGAAGCGGATCGTGATATCGTCGTTCAGGGTGATCATCTCTCCGTAATCATATCCCTCAAAATGCCCGATGACCCCTTCCGCATCCGCCATCTCATAGAGAGGCTCCACTTCCGGCTTACCGGCACGGCGGGCTTTTCGGTTCTTCCACTCTGCCTCCATCTCCTGAATGTGTGCACTGTCTCGAAGCATGATGTTGCACAGATCACAGGTCGCCATCGTCGCAATGATTCTTCCGCGGAATCCTCTCGCATAAATATACGGCAGTAAGCCAACGTGATCGATGTGGGAGTG
This sequence comes from Brotaphodocola sp., assembly GCF_050873065.1. Classification (GTDB taxonomy): domain Bacteria; phylum Bacillota; class Clostridia; order Lachnospirales; family Lachnospiraceae; genus Brotaphodocola. The sequence continues at coordinate 9,545 of NZ_JBNMIC010000035.1, read as the reverse complement.
CGTCACAAGGACAAAGTCAAGATCCGAGTACGGAACCGGCGGTTCCACATTTTCATAGATGTTTGTTCCCTGCTCCATTCCACAGTCCACAAAAAGTTTTGTGTTTCCAACTTCCAGATAATGACAGCTACCCGTCACTTCATGATCCGCACCGATGAACATTAACCTCATAAGGATACCTCCTTTTCTCGCTTGTACTCTAAAACTATTCCCCAGACAAGCTCATTATTAAATTTTGCGTTTCTAACTCATCATGTCTCACTATCTTACTCATCATGAAAATTTGACTCAATTCACTCAGATGATGATACAGATCAGCCCTCCATTGCTGTCGTTGATAATTTTCTGCATCGCATCCTGAAGACGCGCCTGGCACTCCTCCGTCATCTGGTTGACTTTCGCCTGAATCCCATCTTCCACAATCTGTTCAATCGATTTTCCAAAAATATTGGTGTCCCAGATCCCGTCTTCTTTCTTTCCTGCATTTTCCTTCATATATGCAATCAGATCTCTCGCCTGTTCCTCACTTCCCACAATCGGCGCAATCTCTGTCTGGATCTGTGCGCGAATCAGGCTGATCGAAGGCGCCTGCGCTCTCATCTTCACGCCGTAGCGGTTTCCGTGGCGGATCACCGTCGGTTCATCAAGAAGAATCTCGGAACGCTCCGGTGTCACAACCCCATACCCCTTCAGTCTCACCTGGGCGAGGGCACCACGCACCTTGTCATATTCGCTCTGCATCGCTGCCAGCTGCTTTAGTTTCTGCATCAGCTGGTACTCATCCTCGACCTCGACGCCCGCAAAATCACTGAGCACCTGATAGTAGGATTCCTCGTCGAGAACGATTGTGATCTCGACTTTTCCGTTTGAGAGATTCTGGCGCTGCGTCTTCATCTGACGAATCGCTGTCTGATCGGGAAGCCTGAATTCTGCCGGGACATCCTTCATATAGCGGATTTTCCCCATCGCCTCCCGCACTGTCTCAATCACCTGCGCTTTCAGCCAGTGCGACGACGGAAGAATCTCCAGCCAGCCCGGAATTTCAAAATCCACCTCCGTCACAGGGAATTCTCTCAGCACTTCCTCCAAAATCCTGCAAATATCATCTTTTTTCAGCTGCTCACAGTTGACCGGAAGAACCGTCACCTGATACCGCTCTTCCAGCTCTCCGGCAAGTTTTCTTGTCTCCTCGGAGTAGGGGCGATCTGAGTTGAGCAGAATCAGAAATGGTTTCCCGATTTCTTTAAGCTCTGCCACGGCAGTCTCCTCTGCCGGTATGTACGCCTCCCTCTTCAATTCTCCGAAAGACCCGTCTGTCGTCACCACGACCCCGATCGTGGAGTGGTCTTTAATCACCTTGCGCGTACCGATCTCTGCCGCCCGGGTAAATGGAATCTCCTCCTCAAACCACGGAGTTTTCACAAGGCGCTCCCGGTCATTCTCAATATGGCCGCCAGCTCCCTCCACCATGAATCCCACACAATCAATCAGCCGGATCTTCGCCTGCGTCTTGTCTGCAAGCTCAATCTCTGCCGCCTCCTTCGGGATAAATTTCGGCTCCGTCGTCATGATCGTCTTCCCTGCCGCACTCTGCGGAAGTTCATCCCTGGTACGGTTTTTCTGGTGTTCATCCTGAATATCCGGGAGCACCATCTGCTCCATAAACCGCTTGATGAACGTCGATTTTCCGGTTCTCACCGGTCCGACAACTCCGAGGTAAATCTCCCCTTTCGTCCGCGCCTGAATATCTTTATATACATCAAAATGGTCCATGCAGATTTCTCCCCTCAGCCCTTTTTCCGGAATCCACCTGAAAACATCCACCCCATGTACAGAGGCACTCCCAGGCAAGGTCCCACGCATCTTCTAAAATATATGCTGTGGGAAATCTGCACATGCCGAACACTTACCTTATTTATACCACAAAAAAGAGGGAAAAGTCTATAACTTTTCCCTCTTTTTCGATAAATTTTCTGAATTTTATAGATTGTTTATTTATATCCACAAACATTTGAAAACTTTTTGTGACCAAAGCTGGCACAACCGGCCCGTTCTCATTTTACTCGCTCAGATATGCCTTCTTGACAGAATCATCGTTCATCAGATCCTGAGCCGCTCCGCTCAGTGCAATCTTTCCGGTCTCAAGCACGTAAGCACGGTCCGCGATCGACAGTGCCTTCTTTGCATTCTGCTCAACAAGGAGAACCGTCACGCCGTCATCCTGATTGATTTTCTGGATGATGTCAAAGATCTCATTTACATAGATCGGAGAAAGACCCATCGACGGCTCATCAAGAACAATCAGTTTCGGATGGGACATCAGCGCACGTCCCATTGCAAGCATCTGCTGCTCGCCTCCGGAAAGCGTTCCGGAAAGCTGATCGCGACGCTCCTTCAGACGCGGGAAACGCTCATAGATCATCTCAAGCGTATCTTCCATCTCTTTCTTGTCTTTTCTGGTGTAAGCGCCCAGATAAAGGTTCTGAAGAACCGTGAGGCCGGCAAACACACGACGTCCCTCCGGCACATGAGCGATTCCCATCGAAACCAGCTTGTGACCCGGAATCTTCGTGATGTCCTGTCCCTCGTAAATGATCTGTCCAGCCCTGGGCGGAATCAGTCCGGTGATTGTCTGAAGCGTCGTCGTCTTTCCTGCTCCGTTTGCACCGATTAACGCAATGATCTCACCCGGATTTACCTCAAAGGAGATTCCCTTGATGGCCTGGATGACTCCGTAAAACACTTCCAGATTTTTAACTTCCAGTATTGCCATTTCGTGTCTCCTCCTACTCTCCCAGATATGCGGTGATAACACGGTGATCGTTGAGTACGGTCTGTGTGTCACCCTGTGTCAGAACCTGACCAAAGTTCAGCACGGTCAGCTTCTCACAGATACCAGATACCAGTTTCATATCATGCTCAATCAGCAGAACTGTCATATCAAAATGATCGCGGACAAAACGAATCGTATCCATCAGTTCTGCCGTCTCGTTCGGGTTCATTCCTGCTGCCGGCTCATCGAGAAGGAGCAGCTTCGGCTCCGTCGCAAGTGCACGGGCAATCTCAAGCTTTCTCTGCGCACCGTAAGGCAGATTGGATGCCTTGTAATCTGCCACAGAATCCAGCTCAAATACCTTTAAAAGTTCCATCGCACGCTCGTTCATCTGCTTCTCTACCTTATAGTATCTCGGCAGACGAAGGATTCCCTCGATCGTGGAATATTTGAAATGATTGTGCAGGCCGACCTTTACGTTGTCAAGAACACTCAGTTCCTTGAACAGACGGATATTCTGGAACGTACGCGCAATTCCATCCTGATTGATCTCAATCGTGCTGCGTCCCGTAATGTTCTTTCCGTCAAGAAGGATGGTACCGGTATCCGGCTTGTACACACCCGTCAGCAGGTTGAACACCGTCGTCTTTCCTGCTCCATTCGGTCCGATCAGGCCGTAAAGCTGTCCCTTCTCGATCGTCACGCTGAAATCGTTTACTGCTTTCAGTCCTCCGAAGGAAATGCCGATATTTTTTACCTCTAACATTGCCATCTTATGCAGCCTCCTTCCGGTTCTTTCTGATCTTATCCATGAATACCGAGCGCATCTCGATCGCCTTCGGGCTGGAGTTGAAAATCATCATCACAATCAGCACGATTGCATAGATCAGCATACGGTAATCGTTGAGTCCGCGCAGAAGCTCCGGCAGCATTGTCAGCACCACTGCCGCAATGATGGAACCGCGGATATTGCCAAGTCCTCCAAGTACCACAAATACAAGGATCATGATGGACTGGTTGTAACCGAAGTTCTTCGGGGTAGCTGCAAGGCTGGAAAGGTTGTGTCCGTAGAGAACACCTGCCACACCTGCAAGTGCTGCAGAAATCGAGAATGCCATCAGCTTGAACTTCGTGATGTTGATACCGACAGACTCAGCAGCAATGCGGTTGTCGCGGATTGCCATGATTGCACGTCCGGAACGGGAATTGATCAGGTTCAGAACGATGAACAGCGTCAGCAGCACGAGGATAATTCCGATCGTAAAGGTTGCCGCCTTCGGGGTACCGGTGATACCCTGTGCACCCTTGATGATGACAACGCCGGTGTCATCCATTCCGAGTGAAGTCGTATCCTTGAAGGAGAAGTGGAAACCGCTCTGATCCACTCCGACATAGATGGCATTCAACAGGTTCTTGATGATCTCACCAAATGCCAGCGTTACGATTGCCAGGTAGTCTCCGCGAAGACGCAGAACCGGGATACCGATCAGGATTCCAAACACACCTGCAACAAGTGCACCGATCAGAAGTGCCAGGAAAAAGCGCACCTGCACGTTCGGAATGGCATTTGCCATACAGTTCGTGAAAAATGCTCCGGAAAATGCTCCCAGACACATGAATCCGGCATGACCAAGGCTAAGCTCGCCAAGAATTCCAACCGTAAGGTTCAGTGAAACTGCCATGATGACATATATGCAAAGAGGTACAAGAAGTCCCTTCATCAGACTGGTCATATGACCCGTACTGGCAAGGATCTGCACCAGAATCCAGCATCCGATGACAAGCGCATACGTGATGCTGTTCTGAATCAGCAATTTGTTTTTCTTCATTCTTCCCACCTACACTTTCTCCGTAATCTTCTTTCCCATAATACCGGTAGGACGCACAAGCAGAACTACAATCAGGACTGCAAATACGATCGCATCGGAGAGCTGGGAAGAAATATATGCCTTGGAAAGGTTTTCGATCACGCCCAGAAGAACACCTCCGATCAGCGCACCCGGGATGGATCCGATTCCGCCGAATACTGCTGCCACGAATGCCTTGATTCCCGGCATGGATCCGGTGTACGGAGTCAGGGACGGATAGGTGGAACACAACAGCGCACCTGCGATTGCGGCAAGTGCAGAACCGATTGCAAACGTCACTGCAATCGTCCGGTTTACATCAATTCCCATCAGAGTTGCCGCTCCGGTATCCTCGGAAACCGCAAGCATTGCCTGACCGATCTTCGTCTTGTTGATGAAGGTCATCAGACCAACCATGATGATGATACAGGTAATGATCGTCACCATTGTGACACCGGAAATCGACAGCGCACCGCCTGCCAGTTTCAGGCTCGGAACATTCACGACAGAAGTAAACTGACGCGCATTGGATCCGAAGATCAGAAGTGCCGCATTCTGAAGCAGATAGCTGACACCGATTGCCGTGATCAGAACGGCAAGAGAAGAAGCTCCTCGAAGGGGCTTATATGCCACACGCTCGATCACAACACCGAGAACCGTGCAGGCAATCACAGCTGCGATGACACCCACTAATGGCGGAAGTCCCATCGTGCTGACACAGGTGAAAATCACAAATCCACCTACCATGATGATATCGCCGTGGGCGAAGTTCAGCATTCTTGCGATTCCATAAACCATCGTGTATCCAAGCGCGATGATCGCGTAAATGCTGCCCAGGCTGATTCCATTGATCAAATAAGACAGAAAACTCATGTACCACACACCTCTTTGTATTTTTCTATAAAAACAATAACATGTCGAATTATAGCATAGTAAGATAGGAAGTTCAAGCACAAGTTACAAATGTCTTTGCTGTAAAGACACAAATCTTCCAATCAGAATCACTGCGCATCTCCGTTCCACTTCGGTCGATAGATGATAACAAGCGCCACTGGCGCTTTGCACCCTTGCGGAGCGGACGCAATTTCCTATCATACGAAAAAAGGGCCGTCTTACGACGACCCTCTTTTGGATCCGGCAATTCGGGATCAGAGAAAAAATCTCTTATTTCTCCATCTCGTAAACGCCATTCACGATCTTAGCTGCCTTCGGTGCCTTGTTCGGCTCACCGTTTGCATTCCAGCTCATGTCTGCACCAGTCAGACCCTGGATGGTAACCTCAGTCATTGCGGTCTCCATTGCATCGCACATATCAGAAATGCTCATATCTGCGGTGATGCCAGCCTTCTCAGCTGCTGCCTTGATTGCATAAACTGCATCGTAGGAATCAGCTGCGAACTGGATCGGCTCAGAACCATAAGCCTCGGTGTAAGCCTTAGTGAATTCCTCACTGCCCTCCTCAGTGGTGGAGAACGGAGTCAGAAGCATCAGACCCTCTGCAAGAGACTTGTCAAAGTTCTCAACGGTCAGGATTCCATCCATACCGTCACATCCGAAGAAGATCGGAGCAAAGTCTTTGTCAGCAGCCTGCTTCAGGATAACAGAAGCCTCCTGATAGTAGATCGGCAGGAATACGAGCTCTGCGCCTGCATCCTTTGCCTTGTCCAGCTGTACAGAGAAATCGGTGTTGCTGTCTGCGGTAAATGCCTCATCTGCAACTACCTCGATGCCCTGGTTTGCTGCCTCTTTTACGAAGGACTCACGGATACCGGAAGAGTACTCGGTAGAGCTGTCGTAAATGATTGCAACCTTGGTAGCCAGCTTGTGCTCACCGATATACTGAGCAGAAGCGGTACCCTGATCCGGGTCTGCGAAGCATACACGGAATACGTTCGGGTTAGATACACACTCTACTGCAGAACCGGACGGAGTGATCTGGAACATGTTGTCGTTTGCAGACTCAGCTGCAACTGCGATACACGGCTTGGAAGTGGTCGGTCCAACTAACATCTCCATACCCCAGTCTTTCAGGGTGTTGTATGCGTTGACAGACTTCTCCGGATCATTCTCATCATCCTCAGCCTTGAGCTCAACCTTCATTCCGTTGATACCGCCAGCCTCGTTGATCTCCTTGACTGCCAGGTCAGCACCGTTCTGAACTGCCAGACCATAAGATGCTGCTGCACCGGTCAGCGGTCCAATTACGCCGATCTTTAAGGTGCCGCCCTCTGCGGAACCTGCCTCTGCTGCACTGCTCTCGCCTGCCTCTGCAGAAGTCTCAGCCTTGGTGTCTGCTGCTGCAGCGGTTGTCTCTGCGCTGTTGCTTCCACCGCAAGCGGTTAAGGATGCTGCTGCAACGACTGCTGCCATACCTGCACTCATAAATCTCTTTTTCATAATGATTCCTCCTCTTAACACTCCCGTCGTCCGACAGGAGGTTCACAGATCAAATTGTGATCTGCATACAAGCTCGGACTTATTATAGTTGTCTGAAAAATGCTTGTCAAGCTTTTTTTCTTTCCCCTGATAAATATTTCCGTCAGAATTTCAAAAATTTCTGCCTGTATCCCCGCCTGTATCCCGGATGCGGAATTCTTCACTCTTTCCAGCCAATCGCCGGGCTCTCCACCGTCCGGTCCCGAAGCATCAGATCTAAAACAGCCTCTGCCGCCGGTCTTCCTTCAAACAAAACCTCATTGACCGCTGTGATGATCGGCATCGAAATCTGGTATTTTTCTGCGAGTGCCCGGCCTGCTTTTGCCGAGTAGACACCCTCAACCACCATCTTGACCTCCGCCATCGCCTCTTCCATCGAATATCCCTTTCCGATCAGGATTCCGGCTCTGCGGTTCCGGCTGTGCATGCTCGCACATGTCACAATCAGATCTCCGATTCCCGTGAGTCCCCCAAAGGTCTCAAGCTTTCCGCCCATCGCAGTTCCAAGTCTTGAGATTTCTGAGATTCCTCTCGTGATCAGCGCTGCCTTCGTATTGTCCCCGTACCCGAGACCGTCTGCGATTCCCGCTGCGAGTGCAATCACATTTTTCAGGGCTCCGCCAATCTCAATTCCGGTGATATCCGAGCTTGTATATACACGGAAAACCGGGCTCATAAAAATACTCTGGATGTACTCCGCAGTCTTTCTGCTCTTCGCGCCCGCAACACAGGTTGTCGGCAGGGATCTGCTGACCTCCTCCGCATGACTCGGCCCGGAAAGAACCGCAACATCCGCCCCCGGAAGCTCCTCTTCAAGAATCTCCGACAGAAGACACAGCGTCTCCGACTCAATTCCTTTCGATGCGTTCACCACAATCTGTCCGTCCCCGACGAACGGTGCCATCTTCCTTGCCGTCTCGCGAATATAAATTGAAGGAACGACCGTCACGACAAGATCCTTATTTTTGAGAGCGGTTTCCATATCCGCCGTAAACTCCATGTCGTCCGGAAGAATCAGATCCGGAAGATTTTTCTGTACGCGATGTTCCCTAAGATACTCTGCATCTTTCTCAAATGCCGACCAGACCGTCACCTGATGTCCATTCTTGTGGACGAGTGATGCGAGCGCAATTCCCCAGGTTCCCCCTCCAATAATTCCAATCTGTGCCATATCGTTTCTCCTCATTCAAATATATCATCCAAATATACAATACAACTACTTCTAAATACACGAATACTCCCGAAACCCCTGTTGTCAGATTCCGAGAGTATTGATTTGTCTGTATCCACCATGCCGGTTTTGCCGCCATGACATTCTTTCTGTTCTATGCGTTTTTTTTCGCTCCGAGTTTGTTCTCCGTGCCGTTTAAGAGGCGGCGGATATTTGCGTGGTGACGCCAGATTCCCATCAGCGAAATCGCAGCAGCGATTGCGACAAATTCTGTCTGATGCGATGCTGCCAGACCATAATCTCCCCGAACCAGTCCGAAGTAAATCATTCCGATCAGGAAACAGATCATGACGAGAATCGATCCAAGGGAAACGTAGCGGGTAATCGCCACTGCTGCCACAAAGACCACAAGGCAGATCAGCATCAGGCGCCAGTCCGTAGAGGCGAGAAGGCCTGCGGAAGCCGCAATGCCCTTTCCTCCCTTAAATCCCATGTAGAACGGAAAATTATGTCCCAGAATCACACCGAATCCCGTGTAAAGCAGATAGAGGTACATCGAATCCGGCTGGCTGCGAAAAATCACCCGCGTCAGGAGACAGGCAAGAATCATCTTGCCCGCATCTCCGATAAAAACTACAAGTCCTGCCTTTTTTCCCATCACGCGCAGAACATTGGTACTTCCCGAGTTGCCGCTTCCGTAATTGCGGATGTCCATATGTTTGGAACGGCTGTACAGATATCCAGTCTGAAACAGCCCGAAGACATATCCCATCACAAGACAGATCAGGCGCTCCATTACTGCTCCTTTCCGGAACGCTCACGCACGATGAACTTCAGTGCGGTTCCCTTAAATCCAAAGGATTCTCGAATCCGGTTCTCAAGGTAACGGACATAGGAGAAATGCATCAGGTTCTTATCGTTTACAAAGATGACAAAGGTCGGCGGTTTTACCGCTACCTGGGTCATGTAGTAGAGTTTCAGGCGCTTGCCCTTGTCAGACGGCGGCTGCTGCATCGCAACTGCTTCAGTCATGATCTCGTTGAGGACACCGGTTGCAACGCGCAGGGTCTGGTTCTCGCGCACCATGTCGATCAAGTCAAACAGCTTGTTCATACGCTGTCCTGTCACTGCGGAAATAAAGAGCATCTCCGCATACGGCATAAAGGAGAGCGTGTCCTTGATCTTCTTCGTGTACTCGTAGATCGTCTTGTCGTTCTTCTCGATCGCATCCCACTTGTTGACTGCGACGATGATACCCTTGCCTCTGTCATGTGCGATTCCGGCAATCTTTGCATCCTGCTCCGTCACACCCTCAACG
>NZ_JBNMIC010000034.1:0-26955 GCF_050873065.1 Brotaphodocola sp. | reverse complement strand
GTCTATCAGGAACCGTCAGACATGATAGTTATTACGGATAACATCTGATGAAGGTAGAATTCCTTCTTCTGTTATCTGATTTATAGAAACTTATTAACCAAGTAGTCTTGATTGACTACACCATTATTATACTAGGAGAAACTACTATGGAAAACAAAAACGAAAAGTTACACAGAAATTGCGAGACACATGATGCAGAGCACTGCGATATCAACGATCATGACAACCTGAATCCGGAATTTGATGACTGCGGTCATCGTGTCGGCGGAGATGGTCCGGACGTGCATCGCGATCCAAATAAGTATTCTTCAGGCTTGGATATGAGTGTTCGTCCGAAGAGCGCGAATAAGGATCAGCATCCGGAGCAAGGACCGGCACACAAAAAATAATGCGGAAAAGAGACAGAAAATGGATGAAGCAGTAAAGGCAGAGCTGGAAAGGCTCCGTGATGAGGACAAGCGTCAGAATCACCGAATCGATGAGCTAGAAAAGATTAGTGCTACGATTCAGGAGCTGGCAATCTCCGTGCACACCCTTGCGCATGACATGGCGGGGATGCTGGCGGAGCAGAAGGAGCAGGGCAATCGGTGGGATGCGCTGGAATCGGCGCCGGGTAAAAAATGGAACAATGCAATGAACAAGATCGTGGATACCATTATTGGTGCTGTGGTGGGCGCAATGATGACAGGAGTGATCGTTGCGGTTGCCCAGCAGTATATCAGATAGGAGAGTAGAAAAATGGATGTAAATGCAATTATGCAGTATGTAATGTATGCTCTGGCGTTGGTCGGAGTAATGGCATGTGTAGTTTCTGTAATTACGCAGGTTGTGAAGTCATGGCCGGGTCTGGAGAACCTGCCGACGGCGATGGTGGTGATTGTTTTGTCGCTGGTACTCTGCCCGTTGGCATATGCATTTTGGACATGGTACAGTCACAATTCTTTTGAGTTACCTCTGGCGGGATTGTGCATTATTGTGGGTTTTTTTGTAGCACTTGTGGCAATGGACGGCTGGGAGAGAGTGTCGGAGATCTGGCAGAGGACAAAATATAGTAATAGGAATGAATAAGATTTGAGGGAGCAGGAAGAACGTCTGCTCCTCCTTTAAATGGAGGATAAAACTATGCGAGATATTACATTATGTCATCCACGCCTTCAGCGCATTGCCGATGCTTGGATCAGAGCTTGCGCCGGTGAAGGCATCATTGTAGCAATTAGTGAAACACTTCGTACTGCGGCAGAACAGGACGCTCTTTATGCTCAGGGGAGGACAAAACCCGGTAATATTGTAACCAATGCAAAGGGGAGCAGTTACCGATCTCAGCATCAGTGGGGCATCGCCTTTGACTTTTACTTGAAGATGGACATTGACGGAGACGGTAAAATTTCCGATGATGCCTACAATGACAGCCAAGGGCATTTTCGTCGGGCAGCGGAAATCGGGAAAAAACTGGGACTTGCCTGGGGTGGTGACTGGTCCAGTATTGTAGACAAGCCACATCTGTACTTGTCGGAGTGGGGGAGCACGCCGACCGCGCTGATCCAGAAGTATGGTACCCCTGAAAAGTTTATGGCTACCTGGGTGCCGGAAACAATTAAGACTGGTTGGCAACAGGAAGACGGCGGTTGGCGTTTCTACTACCGGGATGGTAGCGGAAAATATGTGATCAATGCCTGGTACAAAGATGGAAACAAGTGGTATTGGTTCGACGGCGCCGGTATGATGGTCTGCAATGTTTGGTACCGATACAACAATTTCTGGTATTATCTGGGTGATGATGGAGCAATGGAAAAAGGCTTACAGACAATCGGCGGAAAATGGTATTACCTCGATGATGAGGGCAAGATGGCAACGGAACCGATCACCCTCACTCCGGATCAGGACGGGGCTTTGCAGATGCCGGGATTGGCGAAATAGTTTATATTTTCCGAATTGCATATACAAAAGAGATTCGTAATGCTTCGCTTTCCGGTTCCTTAGTGAAATAAAATGAAAGAAAAGAAATGCTTTTGCATAGAAAGAAATGCTCAGAAATGTAGAATCACAACCTTAAAGTTGTGAAAAAAGTCGGCAGTAGTCGCCAAATCGCCGTCAAAAATGCGAAAAGGGTGAGTGTAAAGTAATTTTGTACTTCTTCACTCGCCCTTAAACTTTACCCCAAAACAACAAAAAACCCTTGATTTACAAGGGTTTCTCATCTTAAGCTCCCTGCCGGATTCGAACCGGCGACCTACGCATTACGAATGCGTCGCTCTACCAGCTGAGCCAAGGAAGCAATCCTAAACATCTCGAGTCTCCTCAAAATGTTTATGACCTCGCCGGGAATCGAACCCGGGTTTACGCCGTGAGAGGGCGTCGTCTTAACCGCTTGACCACGAGGCCTTATTTAATTTGTTTAATAACAACTGATCAACCACTTCTAAATTTCTAATAAGAAAGTGAGAAGTGAGTCGAGGCGACAAGATTTGAACTTGCGACCTCTGCGTCCCGAACGCAGCGCTCTACCAAACTGAGCCACGCCTCGTTGTTTCTCTCTGTAACTGTCTCTCGCTTGCTACGTGTGTTAGTATATAATAAATTGTTTTAATTGTCAAGCACAATTTGTAAATTTTTTATTTTTGTTTTTTTGAGGCCATTTTCTACTGATTTTTATTTGAATTTCCGGTTTCACAATACTACTTTCTTTAGATCAGGTTGTTCCGCAGGCAAACAGTAAATATACTGATGAAGATTTTCATTAATTACAACTTGTGTTATAATGATAATCATGAAATAGGATTCATATAGTTACTGAAATCTCAAAAAAAGTTTTTGGACGTAATAGTTTATTTTGGAAAGGAAATCTTTTATGAAAATTGTTGTTTTGAACGGAAGCCCACGAAAAGGTGGTAATACGGAAATTATGGTGCAGGCATTTGCGGATGCTACAAAGAAAACGAATCAGGTTAAAATCCTGAATGTTGCATTGATGAATATTCGAGGTTGTCTGGGGTGTCAGTATTGCTGGACACATCAAGGTGAATGTGTTCAGAAGGATGATATGCAAAATATATTTTCTGAATTAAAGGATGCAGATATGGTTGTATTTGCTTCTCCAATTTATTGGTTTGACATCACAGCACAATTAAAAACAGTAATTGATCGCTTGTATGCAAGTGGAAGTGTGGGATTTCATTTTCAAAAAACTGCGTTGTTGTTAGATGCCGGCGCCGATCATGTCTTTGATGCGGCAGTCGCACAGTACAAAGCGATGACATCCTATCTCAAGTGGGAAGATATGGGAATTATCACCGTGCCTAATATGGTAGAAAAAGGGAGCATGCATACAGCACCGGCATTAGATAAAGTTATTCATCTTGCAAGTTGTTTATAGCTTATGCTGTCTTTAAAGTGTGAAAGGCGTTACAGATAGAAAAAATTAAGAAGAAAAAATTTGAAAGAAGAAGCAGAAAAAGAAAGGGTACAAAGAAGATCATGAATATTTCATATTCAGAGGAAAAAAACTTTACAAAGGATCAAATTCAAGACTTATTTTTATCTGTGAACTGGGTATCCGGAGAATATCCGAATCGATTGTACAAAGCTTTGATGAATTCTTCTACGATTATTACGGCATGGGATAAGGATCGTCTTGTCGGACTGGTTCGTGTATTAGATGACACAGAGATGGTTGCATATGTACATTATGTGTTGGTACATCCGGAGTATCATGGAAATGGGATTGCCGGTCATATGATCGAGATGGTGAAAGAAAAATATAAAAATTATCTTTATCTTGAGGTTATGCCGGAAGAACGGAAAAATGCAGGATTTTATCAAAAACATGGATTTCAGATCATGCAGGATGGAGTTGCCATGCAGATTTGCAATTTTGCAAACAAAAATTAAAAGCATTGCTTATGCTTAGGAAGAAACAGGCGGCACCGAAAGAGGGTGCCGTGATTGACAAACACAGTACGGTACAGTAAAATTGTTATAGAAAAAGCACGTGAAAGAAAATGGAAGGAGAAAAGACAATGAGCAGAGTTGATTTTGGGGCAAAACCGATTTTATATCCGATGCCGGTATTGATTATTGCAACTTATGATGAGAATGGGGTTCCGGATGCAATGAATGCAGCATGGGGATCGATTACGGATATGAATGAGATCTCCATCAGTATGGGAGAGCATAAGACAACAGAAAATATTGCAAAAACGGGCGCTTTTACGGTCAGCATGGCAACGGAGGATACCGTAGTTCCTTGTGATTATGTAGGAATCGAATCTGCAAAGAAGACGCCGGACAAGTTTACCAGAGCGGGGTTCCATGCGGTAAAGAGCTCTCGCGTGAACGCGCCGTTGATCAAAGAGCTTCCGCTGGCATTAGAGTGTAAGGTGAAGAGTTTCGAGGATGGAATTCTGGTCGGTGAAATCGTCAACATCACTGCAGAGGAAAGCATTCTCACCGATGGCAAGATTGATCCGGTAAAACTGAAACCAATCACGTTCGATCCGGTCAACAATACGTATATTGGTCTTGGAAAAGTTATTGGAAAAGCATTTGCAGACGGAAAAAATCTCAAATAAGCCTAATTGCAGATGAAATGCACGAAATGCAAATGAAATATTGAGAATTATTAAAGATTGATTATTGAAGTGAAGATTGCATATGGGCAAAGCAAATGCTGAGGGGGAGGCAATCGTGAATATAAGTCAAATTGGGTTGAACAATCAATTTCTGGAGGAAACGGTATTTGCGATTGCCGATGGCTATTGTAGTATCAATCTCACAAAAAATATGATTGCCGGTGCGATGTATCAGATTGTTGATGGGAAAAAGTATAATCTGAATGAACAGCTTGGATTGCCGGAAAATTCAAGTTTTTCAGATGCGGTTCTGGCATGGTCAGAAACGATTCCCAAAGAAGAACGTTTGGATTTTCTCAAAAATTTTGACAGAAAGAGATTGTTAGACGCGTTTGATCGGGGAGTTTCACATATCGTCTTCCACTACTGGACACGCACCGCAACTTATGAGCCGATGCTTGCCGAAAATCACATTGCCATGTTCCGGGACGAGACGACAGGGGACATCATGGCAGTAAATTATGTCCTGGATCGGACAGAAGCATATCGACTGAAAACACAGATTGCCATAAATAATGCGTTGAGCAATGCATATTCGGCCATGTATTTTATTGATATGGAGGAATGCACACTTCAGCAGATTGACTCAAAAGATCCAACTCCCTATAAATATGGAAAAAAGCAGAAGGCAAAAGAAGCCTTGAAAATGCTGACGGACGTGTGGGTGGCAGCTGAATATCGTCCGGTCATAAGGATTTTTGTAGATTTTGACACGATTGACAGGCGTCTGGCGGACAAACCTTCCATTTCCCAGGAATACATTGACTGCAATGGAAACTGGATTCGTTGTGTCCTGATTCCGGTAAAGCGTGATGCGAGCGGAAGAAATCTTCAGATTCTCTGTGCCATTCAGGAGATCAATGATGAAAAAGAAAAATTGGCGACACAGGCAAATTTGATTCAGGCTCTCGTGACTTCATATGAGAATACATATGTCATTAATATGGTTACAGGAGATACAACTTGTTATCGAATGGGGCAGCCGATCAATGAGCGATACGGGAAGAAATTTGCCGTTGGCGATTACGAGAAAAACTTTCAGCTGTATATCGAAAATGATGTTTTTGAAGAAGATCGGTATCTTTTTGAAAAAATCGACAGTCTTGCGAAGTTGAAAAAATTATTTTCTGATAAAGACACGTATTCTTTTACCTATCGGGTTTCACGAAATAAAGAAATCAAATACTATCAATGTCAGCTTGTCATGCCCACGTCCAATCAAAATGAAATCCAGAATGAGATCATCATTGCATTTAAAGACGTGGACGATGAAAAAAGACAGGAATTTGAACAACAGCGCAAACTTGAGGAGGCACTGGCGAAAGTCGAGGAGATGAATACTGCTCTCCAGGAAGAAATGGCAATTTCGGAAGCGCTCAGTCAGGAGTACCACAGTCTTTTTAAAATCGATGATGCAAGCGGGAAAATGTCGATTTACCGGACAGATGGTCTTGGAATGAACAAGAAAGTGATTGAGGAGATCATAAAATCCGGCAGTTATGAGGGAGATATTCTCGATCGCTATATCGATAATTTTATCGTGCCGAAAGACAGAAAACGCGTTCGTGAATCCACAAAGCTGTCTGTATTGCGAAAAAAAGTGCCGGACAAAGGATTGTTTAAAATCGGTTTTCGGAGGATTCTGAATGGTGTTTACTCGTATTATGAGATAAATGTTGTTAAAATTACGGATAAAAACGGTGCTATCACATTTATTTTGGGAATGCGGGATGTCAATGATGAGATGAATTTCCGTCTGCGTCAGGAAAAGAAGATGGAGCTGCAAAAAGAAGTGATTGAGGGACTTGCAGCCGAGTATTTTTCTGTACTCCTTGTCAATGCGGATTCTGACACCGTTGAGATTGTCCGGGAAGATGACAAGATGGGACAGGGTATTGTGAAGGAAAACTATGACGGTGAGAGCTGTTGGTCCTGCATGATTGCCCGCTATGCAACAGAACTGGTTTCGGATTCAAGCCGTGATGAGTTTATCAAAAAGCTCTCCCCGGAATACATCCGTTCACAGAAGACGGATTATTCTTTTATCTATGACACATATGATCCGACTGAGAGGAAAGGTACGGGGGCAGGCCATGAGCCGATCTTTTATCAGGCGCGAGTATCTTTTGTAAATAAAACGGATAATACCATCGTTGTTGTGGCAACGCGAAATGTAGATGACATCATAAAAAAAGAACGCTTACAGGAAAAAGCGCTTCAGGAGGCGTATGTTGCAGCGGAGGCAGCGAATAAGGCAAAGTCAGATTTTCTTTTTAATATGTCCCATGACATCCGGACACCGATGAATGCAATTATCGGATTTACCGAGCTGCTTGACCAGCATTTGGATGACCGCGAGAAGGCGCAAAATTATATAAAAAAGATAAAAACATCGAATGAGTTTCTTTTATCACTTCTCAATAATGTGCTCGAGATGGCAAGGATTGAGCGGGGAAAAGAAAGATTAGATGAGACAGAGATCAATGTGTATGAGTTCTGCCAGAAAATCTTTGCAGTTTTCCATGCACAGATGAAAGAAAAGAAAATTGATTTCTTTTATTCCATCCAGATTGAACACCCGAATATCTTTCTGGATCAGACAAAAATGAGAGAAATTTTGCTGAATATCCTGAGCAATGCACTGAAATACACACCGGAAAACGGAAGTGTGACGCTGAAAATCACGGAACTTTTTCCGGGTCTTGCCTTGGGTGCTTCAAATCACGTCGTTTATCAGACTGTGATCGAGGACACGGGAATCGGAATGTCGGAAAACTTTCTTCCACATATTTTTGAAGATTTTTCGAGAGAACATTCCAGCACAGAGAGCGGAATTTCAGGAACGGGACTTGGCACAGCGATCGTAAAGAAACTCGTCGAGTTGATGCAGGGAAATATTGATGTGGAGAGTAAACTCGGAGTGGGAACAAAATTCACTTTGACGATTCCGCATCGGATTGCAGAGAGAACGCAGGAAGATTTTGAAAAATCAGAAGAGTGGTCAGAGGAGAGTACAGGCGCATATCCTACTGAAGCTTTTAAGGGAAAACGAATTCTCTTAGCGGAGGATAATGAGTTGAATGCAGAAATTGCAATCACGATTTTAAGGGAAGCCGGATTTCAGATGGAACATGCGGAGGATGGAATCATCTGCGTGGACATGGTGGAAAAAGCTTCCGGTGATTATTATGATCTCATCCTCATGGATATTCAGATGCCAAACATGAACGGTTATGAAGCTGCCCAGGCAATTCGCAGTCTGCCGGATAAGAAAAAAGCAAATATCCCGATCATTGCAATGACTGCAAACGCATTTGAAGAAGATCGGAAAACAGCTTTTGCGATGGGAATGAATGGTCATATTGCAAAGCCGATCGCAGTGAAGACTTTGTTAGAACAGCTGACTAAAATTGTAAAACCATAAAACCGTAAATTCACAAAACTACAAATTCGCAAAACCATAAATTCATAAAGCTGTAAAACAACAAAAGCAAAGACATAAAAGCAAAGACATAAAAGCAAAGACATAAAAGCGAAACAATAAAAGAAACAAAGAAGAGGCACAGGGTACAGGGAACCATGCGGAATAAATGGAATCCTGTGCCTTTTCGCAAAACGCCCAAAAAATAACAAAAAATGACATTTTTTTATAAAAATCAAACAAAGCTTTGGTCAGAAAATGTTTACATATTCCCGATGACGTGTTATATTTGAGACAGATCTTATAAATGTGTCTCATTTTTAGGGGAGGGAATATGATTACTTATCAAGATGTCAAAACGGTTTATGATCTGGTGCAGAATGCAGGGCGTGAACACGGAGATCGTGTGTTTCTGAGGTATGAGGAAAACGAAAATGTATTTGATGTGACGTATCGCCAGTTCGCTGAAGACTGTGATGCGATCGCAGCGTGGGCGCGGGAAATGAGGGAAAAAGTCGGTCACAAGCTCAAAGTAGGACTTCTCGGAATCAGTAGCTACCATTACCTTGCCGTGCTTCTGGGCGTGATGTCCGGCGGTGACACGGGAATTCCGCTTGATGTCCAGATGAATGCGGAAAAACTGGCAGATTGTCTCAATCGCTCGGATGTGGATGTGCTGTTTTATGACTGGGAATTCCATCCGATCACCGATGATGTCCGCCCAAGTTGTCCAAAAGTGGCAGAGTACATTTCCCTGCAACACGGAAAACATGTGCCGTGTTCGGATCAGATTCTCCGGAAATACGCGGGACAGAAGGTTCCATCCGATGCCAGAGAGGATGAGTGTGCGATGATTCTCTTTACGTCCGGAACAACCGGACGGGGAAAAGGAGTTATGCTCTCAAACGGCAATCTGATGGATAATACCTTCTGCACAGATGACTTACAACATCCGGAAAATGAAGTCTATCTGAATGTCCTGCCGATCCACCATGTGTTCTGTTTAAACGGAGATGTTTTTACGGTGATGCGCTATGGCGGGGTTCTGTGTCTGAACCGGGATATGAAGAAACTGGCCGAGCATATTTTGCTGTTTGAGCCGACTGCCATGCGTCTGGTGCCGATGATGGCAAAGACGCTCTACAACCGAATCGCCATTTTAAGCCGCCAGAAACCGGAAATTCCGATCAGAAAAATCAAGGAACAGATCCTCGGAAGACGCCTCCATAAGATCATCAGCGGCGGCGGTTATCTCGCCCCTGATCTCGCAGCCAACTACCAGAGACTGGGAATCTTGATTGCGCAGGGATATGGAATGTCTGAGTGTTCCCCCAAAATTTCTTCTCCAGACTGGTCACGTCCGGATAAAGTGTCCTCGGTCGGACGAATTGTGGACCGCTGCCAGGTCCGCATCGTCGACGGCGAAATTCAGGTCAAAAGCCCTTCTGTGATGATGGGATACTACAAGGAACCAGAGAAGACTGCCGAGGCGATCACGGAGGATGGCTGGCTGCGCACAGGAGATATCGGTCATGTGGATGAGGAGGGCTTTCTGTATCTGACCGGAAGAAAGAAAAATCTCATCATCCTCAGCAATGGAGAAAACGTCGCACCGGAAGAAATAGAAAATATGTTTGAGGACGATCGCCTGATTGAAGATATCCTGGTATACGGGGCAGACGACATGATCTGTGCGGAGGTTTATCCAAATTTTAAATATGCGGAAGTTGCCAGCATCACCGATATTGAGAAGACCGTGTCCGCAATCGTGAAAAAACACAATGAGGAATTGCCGACATTCAAGCGCATTATGCGCTGTACAATCCGTGAGACGCCATTTGCAAAGACCTCTTCTAAGAAGATCATCCGCAACCAGTATTTCGAGGGAAAGAAGCAGGAAAAAGCAAAAGAGCAGGAACTTCGCATGCCGGAGACAGAGTGCCAGAAACAGATTTATGAGTGCGTGGCAGGAGTTCTCGGCCACAAGAAATTTGGAATTGACACGCCGCTCTATGAGGCAGGACTTGACTCTCTCGGCAGCGTCCTTCTCCTGACAGATCTCTACAAAGCCATTCATCTCTCGATGACGCTTGACGATCTTGTAAAACATGACTCTGTCTTAAAACTGGAAAAACTTTTAACTTCAGAAAATGAGAACCATCAGGTAGATTACACCGTCCGTCCGGTTTATCCGCTCACTAATCTTCAGCTGTATTTTGCCTATGTCATGCGGGGAAATACGACGGCAAACCTGCCGTTTCTCTATAAACTGGATGAGAGAGTTGATCTGCGGAGACTGAAATTTGCGGTGGAGTGGCTGTTTGAAATTCATCCGGAACTCAAGGCGGTTATTCAGATGGCAGAGGGCAGATATCAGATTTTCCGTGACGACAAGCGAAAAATTGAGATCCCGATTACCCAGTTAAGCGAGGAACAGTGGGAGAAGACCCGGCAGAATCTTCTTTATCCGTATCTGTACGGAGAAGGAGAGAATCTCTATCACATCGGCATTTACCAGACGGACGTCGGAAATTATTTCTTCTTTGATATTGCGCATATCATGGGCGATGGAATGACGATGAATGTTCTGTTTGAAGACTTAAACCAGCTCTATCTCGGAAAGGCAGTTGAGCCGGAACATTATACATTCTATGAGTACATTCTGGATGAAAAGGACCGGGATGCGAGAGGACTCCGCACAAAGAATGAAGAGTATTTCCAGAATTTAATGAAGGGATTTAAGATCCGAAAAAGCATTCTGACCAGACCGGACGACTATGATCTCGAACACGGAATTGATGCTGTTATGAGAGGACGCTTCCAGAAACTCAATCGTCATCAGGTGACGGCATTCTGTAAAAAATATGGCGTTTCTGAGAATGTATTTTTCCTCACGGCATATAATCTTGGCATCGGAATCTTCAGCAATGAGGACGATACGGTCTGCTCCTCCATTCACAGCGGAAGAACAGACAGCCGTTGGAACCGTCTCGCAGGCCCGCTGTTTTTGACTTATTACTTCCGCTGCACGCCGGGCATCGACCAGACTGTGCCGGAACTCTTGAAAGCATCCGGAAAACAGATTGTGGACACCATGCGCTGTTACATTTCCAATCTCCACGCAGACGAGATGTTCTTCCAGTATCAGGGCGATATCTTAAACATCGGAACAATCGGCGGCTATCCGGCAAAACGGGAAAAAATGCAGCTCGATGCGCTTCCGTTTCATTTACAGGTATTTACGGATGACAAGGGCTATTATTATGAACTCCGTTACTGGGAGAACCGCTTTGACCGGGCACAACTTGAATGTTTCATGACGGTTATGGAGACTTTGATGGAGGCGATGCAGGAAGAAACGCTGGTGCGCCGTCTGAAACGCCATCTTCCGGACAAGCTCTTCCCGCTGCATTACACACTGACGGCAGACCAGTTAAATCACGCGGTTCAGTGCCAGCTTTTAAGAAATGTCGATGGCAAAGAACCAATCAAAGTTTATGTATTTGACAAGAATTGCAGAAAGAAACCGTTCGGAGCCTGGGGCGAACTCTATGTGATGGATCACGAGCCGGAGATCTGGACAGACCGGATCACAAATCCTTATGGCCCGGGAATGCTGTATCAGACCGGTTACACGGCAAGAATTCTTCCAGACGGATCCCTTGACCTTCTGGAAAACGGAGGACGCACAATTCTTCAGGAAGGTCTGACCGGACGTCATTTCCTTGACCTGGACAAGTTGGAACGCACTCTTGGCAATTTCCCGGGAATCGACCATGCAGATGCCTATGTGCGCTATGCAGAAGGAAATAAACTGGTTCTGACAGCAGAGGTCACAAAAGCAACGCCGGAGACGGGATTTGAACCTTTGGAATTTGATGCTCAGAAAATCCGGGAATACCTTGAAAAACACTGTGAGAAAGCATTGATTCCGGCAGAAATCCGAATCATCGAAATTTCCGGAAAAAACACTTGAAACCTTTTCCAAAATGATCTATAATACGCATATCGAACATTTGTTTGTTACTTGCGTTTTTCAAGAAATTCTGTGATAATATGTCTCAGCGCCCGCACATGGAAGGTGTGCGGGCATCTGTTTCTCATTTTATTTATAACATTATAATTATATGATAACGTATTCTTATACGATTATTCTATTTGTGATAACGTTATGATAACGCAAAAAACAAAAGAAGAGCAGGGCGGCAATACATGGTAACACTGGTAACACATGGTTATACATGATTCCGGCCGAATGGATGGTGAGAGAAGCAGAAGAACAATGGAGGGAAAGATTCATGGCAAAGACACAATACAATGCAGACAGCATCACCGTACTCGAAGGACTTGAAGCGGTCCGCAAACGCCCGGGTATGTACATCGGCGGCGTCGGCAACAAGGGACTGAATCACCTGATTTACGAGATCGTGGACAATGCGGTGGACGAGCATCTTGCGGGTTACTGTGATAAGATCTGGGTGACGCTGGAGGCGGACGGCTCCTGTACCGTCAAGGATTCCGGCCGAGGAATCCCTGTTGAGATGCACAAAAAGGGAGTCTCCGCGGAGCGAGTAGTATTTACGACACTCCACGCCGGCGGAAAATTTGACAATGCGGCGTACAAGACAAGCGGAGGACTCCACGGTGTCGGATCTTCCGTCGTAAATGCATTGTCTGCCCATATGGATGTCAAAGTTTATAAGAACGGACAGATTCACCATGACGCTTACGAGAGAGGAATTCCGACGGTTGAGCTCGTGGATGGTCTTCTTCCTGTGCTTGGGAAGACAAGAGCAACCGGAACAGAGATCAATTTTCTTCCGGACGGGGAGATCTTTGAGAAGACACGTTTTAAGGCAGACTGGCTCAAGAGCCGTCTGCATGAGACGGCCTACTTAAATCCCAAGCTGACGATTTTCTACGAGAATAAGCGTCAGGGAGAGGAAGAGAGCCTTATCTACCATGAGCCGGAGGGAATCATTGCCTATGTCAAGGAAGTGAATAAAGGCAAGACACCGATCCACGAACCGATCTACTTTAAGAGTGAGACGGATGGAATTGAAGCAGAGATTGCCTTCCAGTTTGTGGATGCGTTTGAGGAGAATATCCTTGGTTTCTGCAACAATATTTTCACACAGGAAGGCGGCACTCACTTAGTCGGATTCAAGACCCGTTTCACGCAGCTGATCAATTCCTATGCGAAGGAACTCGGAATCCTGAAAGAGAAAGACCCGAACTTTACCGGTGCGGACACCAGAAACGGAATGACTGCGATCGTGGCAATCAAACA
Organism: Brotaphodocola sp.; assembly: GCF_050873065.1. Lineage (GTDB taxonomy): Bacteria > Bacillota > Clostridia > Lachnospirales > Lachnospiraceae > Brotaphodocola. The sequence goes on along the minus strand of NZ_JBNMIC010000034.1, from coordinate 13,616 downwards.
TCCGGATCCGATCTTTGAGGGTCAGACGAAGACGAAGCTTGCGAGTGCAGATGCGACAAAGGCAGTCTTTTCGATTACCGGAGACAAACTTCAGCATTATTTTGACCGAAATGTTGAGACGCTGAAGGCGATCATCGGATGCGCGGAAAAGTCAGCAAAAATCCGCAAGGCGGAGGAGAAGGCAAAGACAAACATGCTGACAAAGTCCAAGTTTTCCTTTGACAGTAACGGAAAACTGGCAAACTGTGAGAGCAAAGATGCCGAAAAGTGCGAGATCTTCATCGTAGAGGGTGATTCTGCGGGTGGTTCTGCAAAGACCGCAAGAAACCGTCTCTATCAGGCAATTCTTCCGATCCGCGGAAAGATCCTGAACGTGGAGAAGGCATCTATGGATAAAGTCCTTGCAAATGCGGAGATCAAGACGATGATCAATTCGTTTGGCTGCGGCTTCTCCGAGGGATACGGAAATGATTTTGATATCTCCAAACTGCGTTATCACAAGATTATTCTGATGACAGATGCCGATGTGGACGGAAGCCATATCGATACGCTGCTTCTGACGTTTTTGTACCGTTTCATGCCGGAACTGATCTACAACGGCCACGTGTACATCGCGATGCCGCCGCTTTACAAGGTGATTCCGAACCGTGGACAGGAGCAGTATCTGTACGATGACAAAGAGTTAGAGCGCTACAAGAAGAGTCACACCGGAGAGTTCCGCTTACAGCGTTACAAAGGTCTCGGTGAGATGGACCCGGAACAGCTCTGGGAGACCACACTTGACCCGGAGCGGCGTGTGCTCAAACAGGTGGAGATTGAGGATGCGCGGCTGGCATCTGAGGTGACGGAAATGCTGATGGGAAGCGATGTGCCTCCGAGACGCCAGTTCATCCACGATCATGCAGATGAGGCGGAGATTGACGCATAAGCTTAAAAGATATAAGCATAGATGATATAGATGTAATAGACGTAGACGACAATAGACAGGGGAACAAAAAACAATGTCAGAAAAGATTTTGCGAACAGAATATTCTGAAGAAATGCAGCGCAGTTATCTGAATTATTCGATGAGCGTTATTACCGCACGTGCAATTCCGGATGCCAGAGACGGTCTGAAACCGGTACAGAGACGTGTGCTTTACGATATGGGCGAGCTGAAGCTCGGCCACGACAAACCGCACAGAAAGTCTGCGCGAATTGTCGGTGATACAATGGGTAAATACCATCCACACGGAGACAGTTCCATTTATGAGACTCTCGTGGTGATGTCCCAGAATTTCAAAAAGGGAATGGCTCTTGTAGACGGACACGGAAACTTTGGTTCCATCGAGGGCGACGGTGCCGCTGCCATGCGTTACACGGAGGCACGTCTTGAAAAATTTGCGGAGGAAGTCTACTTAAAAGACCTTGACAAGACCGTAAATTTCGTATCCAACTACGATGGTTCCGAGAAAGAGCCGGAAGTTCTTCCGGTTCGCGTGCCGAACCTTCTGATTAACGGTTCCGAGGGAATCGCTGTCGGCATGAGCACAAGCATTCCGCCGCACAACCTCGGCGAGGTGATCGACCTTGTCGAGGCATACATCGACAATCCGGATATGACGACGGAGGAGATGCTTACCTATATGCCGGGACCGGATTTTCCGACAGGGGGTATCATCGCAAACAAGAAGGATCTTGCTGAGATTTATGAGACGGGAACCGGCAAGATCAAACTGCGCGGAAAGATCGATGTGGAACTTGGAAAACGCCGTTCTGACCGCGACCGGATGATCATCACGGAGATTCCTTACACGATGATCGGAGCGGGAATCAACAAGTTTTTGATGGATGTGGCAGATCTCGTCGAGAGCCGGAAACTCACAGACGTTGTGGATATCTCCAACCAGTCGAGCAAAGAGGGTATCCGCATTGTTCTGGATTTGAAGAAGGATGCAGATACCGACCGAATCCGAAACGTGCTCTATAAGAAGACAAAGCTGGAGGACACCTTCGGAGTCAATATGCTGGCAATTGCAAACGGCCGTCCGGAGACGCTGAATCTGCGCGGAATTCTTTCCAATTATCTGCAGTTCCAGTATGAGAATGCGACACACAAGTATCAGGCTCTCCTCGACAAAGAACTGGAGCGAAAAGAGATCCGGGAAGGTCTGATCAAGGCCTGTGACATCATTGATCTGATCATTGCCATTCTGCGCGGTTCGAGAAATCTGCGGGATGCGAAAGCCTGTCTGATGAACGGGGATATCAGTAACATTCACTTCAAGACACCGGGATTTGAGGCGGATGCCAAGCAGCTGCGCTTTACAGAGAAGCAGGCAGCGGCCATTCTCGAGATGCGCCTGTACAAGCTGATTGGTCTTGAGATCATGGCTCTTGAAAAGGAGTACAAGGAATGCCTGAAAAAGATTGCGCAGTACGAAAAGATCTTAAAGAGCCGTGAGACGATGAATGAGGTCATCAAGGAAGATCTGAAAAATATCCGCGCAGAATTTGCGACGGAGCGTCACACAAAGATCGAGGATGGCAAGGAAGCGGTTGTCGAGGAAATTGCACCGGTTGTGCAGGAAGTTGTCTTTATCATGGATCGTTTCGGCTACTGTAAAACGATTGACCGCTCCACTTATGACCGCAATCAGGAGACGATCGAAAATGATTACAAATATGCGATTCCCTGCTTAAGCTCAGATAAGCTGTGTATCTTTACCAATACCGGAAGTCTTCACCAGACGAAACTTTCCGATCTTCCATACGGAAAGATGCGTGACAAGGGAGTCCCGATCGACAATGTGAGCAAGTATGACGGAAGCAGGGAGGAGATTGTCTTTCTCACCGTGACCGGGCGGATGACGGGGCAGCTCCTTCTGTTTGCGACAAAGATGGGAATGCTCAAGCAGGTTCCGGCAGAGGAATTTGTCACAAACAACCGAACAGTCGCTGCGACGAAGCTTCAGGAGGGCGACAGTCTTCTTGATGTCCGGATTGTGGGCACGGAGCAGGAGATTGTGCTCCAGTCTGCGTCTGGAATGTTCCTGCGCTTTATGATCGATGAGATTCCGGTGATGAAGAAGAATTCACGCGGTGTTCGCGGAATCCGCCTCTCTGAGAAGGATGAGTTGGAAGATCTGTATTTTGTCAACCAGGATCCGGTGATCACTTACAAGAAAAAGGAAGTGCATTTAAACCGCCTGAAAATGGCAAAACGCGACGGCAAGGGCAGCAAGGTCCGTCTGTAAAAAAATCTTAATGAAAACGTCAGACCTCCATTTTGAAACCTGTGATATGATGAAACAAAGAAGACAGTGAAATCATCAATTCAGAAATTTATCAGATTGGAGGTCTTTTCTATATGAATGATAGGAATGATACAAGAAAGAAAACATGGATGGCGGTGGCCATCCTGTCAGCAGCGGCCATGGCTGCGGTGAGCGGATGTCAGTCCCGCTCCTCTACCACGTCGTCGCAGACATCGGTTGCAGATGCCAGTCAGGAAGAATCTTCTGGCGATGCCGGTTCGATCAGCATTGCAAATGGTTCCGATTCCTCAAAGGAAACCGAGAACTCGCAGAGACCGTTTGAGAACACGGATCAAAAAACGCTCTGCTTTACCTCCGTCCCCAAGTACCGGTCCGAGTGGAAGGAAGAAAGACAGCTGTTCAACGGCTATGTGGATCAGCTTTATCTAATGGCGGACGGCCATGAGGCGTTAAAGGAAGCTTTAAAAACCTTTAATCAGAATCAGGAGCAGCAGCTTGAGGAGATGTACCAGGACAACAAAGAATTTCTTAACTCCGATCAATTTGAGGACAGCGCTTTATTTTCTTATCAGGTTTCTGTGATTCCCAAGCGGGCGGATGAGCAGATTGTGAGCCTGTCTGTCGAAGAATATGACTATTTAGGCGGTGCGCATCCAAACTCGATGGTAACCAGTTACAACCTCAATCCACAGACCGGAAAGACGTACACCCTTAAAGATCTTGCACAGGACTATGATGGGATTTTTGAGTATGTCAAGAAAAAGCTGAAAGAGGACTACTCGCCGGACATGTTTTTTGAGGGATACGAGGACACGGTAAAGAGCATGTTTTACGGAAACACAGAGACGGCAAAGGATACCGCAGATTCCTTAGGGCTTTCTGACGATGAAATGCTCTCATGGACCGTCGATAAAAACGGTGTGACGATCGTCTTTAACAACTATGATCTGGCGCCTTATGCAGCGGGACGTCAGGTTGTGGAGATTCCATTTAATGAGGAGGGCGCGCTCTTTAAAAAGGAATTTATTCCGGGTACCTCTGATGCTTCATCAAATGCCGCAGATGCTACCGCCTTTGGAAGCGTCCAGCCATTGTACAATGATCAGGAAGTTTCGATTGATCTAAATGGTGACGGCGAGAAGGAGACTCTCACCGTCTCTGCGACGACGGATTTCGAGACCGGACAGACCTCTTTCTTTGCAGAAACCGCGGGGGCTTCTGCTTTTCTCTTTTCGGAAACGGAGGAGCTTACGTCCGATTCCGGAGATATAGGATGTTGGCTGATCCAGACAAGTGACCACCGAAGCTATCTCTATATTGAGACAAAGGAAGAGAATGATTTTCGCAATATCCACGTCTTTGATCTGAGCAAAAAGGGAATCACCTACTGCGGCGTGTCGGAAGATTCCTTTTACGGAAGCGTTATGACAAATCCTGATGACTTCATCCTGTTTAGACGCTCTGATATGCTCAGCACTTACAGCATTTTCCGGCATTACCGGATCGGAGAGGATGGAATGCCACAGCCGCTCTCTGACGATTTTACAGTGTCAGGCACTTACTTAGAGGAAGAGATGGTTCCGACCCTGACGACGAAACGGGAAGTTCCGGTGTGGATTGACGGAAAACAGGAGATGCTTCCTGAGGGAACAGCTCTGAAACTGAAAAAGACGGATGATTCAACCTATGTCGAGGCGGAAAAGAAGGACGGACAGATCTGTCAGATCCGTATTGACCAGGCAGAAGAGGATGTTTATCCTCGAACCATCGACGGAATTTCCGTGGAAGACTGTTTTGACGGAATGCAATATGCCGGATAATCCGCCTGTCACGTGCAAATGTGCATCAGATGCAGAAAATGTCGCTTTGTGACGGACAAATGTATTTTTATCGCGAATAAGGCTTGATTTTTTTACCAATTTGAGATAGGATAGTCAAGAATTGATTCAGCTTCGACGTGGAGGCTCTTAAGGCTCCCCCGGCGCCGTCGCTGCACGAAGAAGGAGAGAAGGAGACTTTACAATTATGGAAAAGAAATTGAGAGTCGGCGTACTTGGCGCCACAGGAATGGTAGGACAGAGATTTATCTCTTTATTGGAGAATCATCCTTGGTATGAGGTAGTAACCGTTGCTGCAAGCCCGCGTTCTGCAGGCAAGACCTACGAGGAGGCAGTAGGCGGACGCTGGAAAATGGACACTCCGATGCCGGAAGGCGTAAAGAAGCTGGTTGTTATGAACGTGAACGAGGTAGAGAAAGTTGCTGCCAGCGTAGATTTCGTATTCAGTGCCGTTGATATGACGAAGGATGAGATCCGCGCCATTGAGGAGGCTTATGCAAAGACTGAGACACCGGTTGTTTCCAACAACAGCGCACATCGCTGGACACCGGATGTTCCGATGGTTGTTCCGGAGATCAACCCGGAGCACTTCAAAGTGATTGAGTTCCAGAAGAAGCGTCTGGGAACCAAGCGCGGTTTCATCGCAGTAAAGCCGAACTGCTCGATCCAGAGCTACGCTCCGGTACTGACTGCATGGAAAGAGTTTGAGCCGTATGAGGTTGTCGCTACGACTTATCAGGCAATTTCCGGTGCCGGAAAGACCTTCAAGGACTGGCCGGAGATGGTTGGCAACATCATCCCGTATATCGGTGGTGAGGAAGAGAAGAGTGAGCAGGAGCCGCTTAGAATCTGGGGTAAGATCGAGGACGGCGTGATTGTAAAGGCTCAGGAACCGAAGATCACCTGCCAGTGCATCCGTGTTCCGGTTCTGAACGGACATACCGCTGCCGTATTTGTAAAGTTCAGAAAGAACCCGACCAAGGAGCAGCTGATCGAGAAGCTCGTAAACTTCAGCGGACTTCCGCAGGAGCTGAAACTTCCGAGCGCACCGGCACAGTTTATCCAGTACCTTGAGGAGGACAACCGTCCGCAGGTATCTCTGGATGTGAACTTCGAGCACGGCATGGGAATCTCTGTTGGCCGTCTGAGAGAGGACAGCGTATATGACTGGAAGTTTGTAGGTCTGTCCCACAACACCGTTCGCGGTGCAGCAGGCGGAGCTGTTCTGTGCGCAGAGCTTCTGACCGCTCAGGGTTACATCGCTGCAAAATAAAAACAGGTGTAAGAAGCGCCGGTTACATAGAAAAGCGTAAAAAGGCATAGATAAAGGCATAGATATATGAGACTTAAAGACTAAAAAAGATTAGACAATAAGTCCGAATCAGGCCGAAAGAGCAGGAAACGATTGCTCCCGCAGAGATTTGTGGGACGATGGTTTCCTGTTTTTTTGCTTTTTCTGTTATATTTTGATATAATAAGTGCGCTGGCACAAGTTTGCGAGTACGGATGTAAAAGCTTGATACAAAAAGGCACAGGAGCTGAAAAAAGAAAATCAAAAGATCCTTACAGGAGAAAGGCGGATGGAGTATGGCTTGGAAAAAAGAATTATTTGGGGAACTTGAAAACGGGGCACAGGTATATAAGTATACACTGACAAATGAGAATGGCGTATCTGCCGCATTCACGGATCTCGGCGGAATCTGGCTGGAGATGAAGGTACCGGATCGCGATGGAAAGATGGAGGATGTTCTTCTCGGATACGACAGTGTTGACACCTGTCTGCATGAGGGAGGCCATCTCGGTGAGATTGTCGGAAGAAATGCGAACCGAATCGGCGGGGCAACCTTTACGCTCAATGGAATGACCTATGCGCTTGTGATCAATTCCGGATCAAAGAACAACCTGCACAGCGGACCGGATTATTACCGGGATCGTCTCTGGGATGCAGATGTCGAGGAGACCGGTCTTGGAACAAAGATTACCTTCTCCCTGTTCAGCCCGGACGGAGATCAGAATTACCCGGGAAATGCACAGATTGCTGTCAGTTATACCCTGACACCGGATAACAGCATCAAGATCGATTATCAGATGACTGCCGACGAAGACACGATTGCAAACTTCACGAATCATGCATATTTTAACCTGCGAGGACACAAAGCCGTAAGCATTGACGATCAGCAGGTATGGATCGATGCAGACACCTTCACAATCGCGGATGAGGAGTCCATTCCGACAGGAGAATTTGTTCCGGTAGCCGGCACTCCGATGGATTTCACCACAATGAAAGAGATCGGTCGTGACATCAACGCAGACTATGAGCCGTTAAAGCAGGGCAGCGGTTACGATCACAACTGGGCACTCAACCACAAGAAGGGCGAGCTTGCACTGTCTGCAAAGGCATATGATTTAAAGAGCGGACGCACAATGGATGTTTACACCGATCTTCCGGGAATTCAGTTCTATACTGCAAATTTCCTGAATTCTTCTCGCGGAAAAGACGGTGCCGTGTATACGCCGAGAAGTGCATATTGCTTTGAGACCCAGTACTTCCCGGATGCAATCAACAAGCCGCAGTTTGACTCCCCTGTCCTGAGAGTTGGAGAGGAGTATCATACCACAACGATCTATCACTTTGGAACCGACCAGTCCGAGAAATAATCCTGCCTGCGCGTGAAAACCGCTTAACAGTCATAGTTTCTCAGCAGGGCGAAAATCTCTTCTGCATTTTTGATTTTTATGGTAGAATCGGAAATCAGAAAGGAATAGCATAATAATGAAGAAATTAAAGAATTGGCTGGAAGGCGGTATGCACAAGGGACACAACGGCGGACTCGAGATCTTAAACTATATCGGTCCGGGTCTGCTTGTGACAGTTGGCTTTATCGATCCCGGAAACTGGGCTTCCAACGTGGCGGCCGGATCCGATTATGGCTATGCACTTTTGTGGATGGTCACCTTGTCGACAATCATGCTGATTATTTTGCAGCACAATGCCGCTCACCTTGGAATCGTCACGGGACTTTGTATGGCAGAGAGTGCCACAAAATATCTTCCCAAATGGCTCGGAAGACTTGCACTGCTGACCGGAATGGCAGCAACCGCCGCAACGATTCTTGCGGAGATTCTCGGCGGGGCAATCGCACTCTCGATGTTGTTTTCTATTCCTGTAAAACTTGGATCTGTACTGATGACAATCATTTCAATGGGACTGCTTTTGACGAATTCCTACCGAAAACTGGAGCGCTGGATCATCGGCTTCGTCTCGCTGATTGGTCTTGCGTTCCTTGTTGAGATCCTGATGGTTAAAGTTGACTGGCCTGCGGCAGCCCGCGCCTGGGTGGTTCCCTCGGTGCCGACCGGATCGATGCCGGTCATCATGAGCGTGCTCGGTGCCGTCGTGATGCCTCACAATCTGTTTCTTCACTCAGAGGTGATCCAGAGCCGTAAGTGGAATGTGCAGGAGGAGAATGTCATCCGAAAACAGCTCAAATACGAATTTCTCGACACGCTGCTCTCAATGGGAATCGGCTGGGCGATCAACAGTGCGATGCTCATTGTCGCCGCTGCCACGTTCTTTCAGGCCGGAGAAGAAGTGAGTGAGCTGGAACAGGCGGCAGCCATGCTCAAACCCTTGATCGGTCCCGCTGCCTCCGTGATTTTCGCAGTTGCGCTTTTGATGGCGGGAATCAGCTCTTCCGTGACTGCCGGAATGGCGGGAGGAAGCATCACAGCCGGTATTTTTGAGGAACCCTACGACATTCGTGACCGGCACAGCAGAATTGGCATCATTGCGCTGTTTCTTGTATCCCTCGCAATCATCTTTTTTATCAGGGATCCATTTGCGGGACTCGTGTACAGCCAGATGTTTCTGTCGATGCAGCTTCCGATCACGATCATCCTGCTGGTCTATCTGACCTCCTCAAAGAAAGTGATGGGAAAGTTTGCAAACAGCCGGCTGGATCTGTTTCTTCTTGTCCTGATTGGTGCGACAGTCATCGGACTGAATCTCTGTCTTCTGGTTACGGGATTTTAATTAATTTAATTAACTTGAATAACCTGTGAAAGTTCCACGGAAAAGCCCCGGGCATGAATCTGCTCCGGGGTTTTTCACTTTTTCTGATTCTGTTATGATCGACGCTCTCTTAGATGGTTTGTCTTATTTGCTTACTTTCCGGCCATCTGCTTTTCCTGTGCCTCGATCATCTTTTTCACCATATATCCGCCGACAGATCCATTCTGTGCGGAGGTCAGGTTTCCGTTGTAACCGTTTGTCAGCGGGACACCAAGCTCGCCGGCTACTTCCATCTTAAAACGATCCAGTGCCTCTTTTGCCTCCGGTACCTCTGCTCTGTTAGAAGATTTTCCTGCCATAAATATGGCCTCCTTTCCATTCTGCCTGCCACAGAAGCAGGCGAATGGAGATTCTTCTGCTCTGTGACCGGTTTGTGTTTGGTTACGATGTTAGTATGTATCCCAAAGAGAATCTTAACCTAGCATCTTCTGCGTAATTTGTCAAAAACTTGAAAAACCTGAATGTGTTCAAGAATGTGTTCAAAGAAAAAAACAACTTGTGTATTGGAAAATTTCCCTATATAATGATACATGAAAAATTGTCGAAGTGAAGAAATTGAGAGAAGAAATCGAGGAGAAGATAGCAATGCGAGTGATTGCCGGAAGCGCAAGGCGCGTTCCTTTAAAAACTCTGGACGGGATGAATACAAGACCCACACAGGATCGGATCAAGGAAACTCTTTTTAATATGCTCCAATATGACCTGGCAGACTGTACCTTTTTGGATCTGTTTGCCGGAAGCGGCGGAATCGGAATCGAGGCTTTAAGCCGGGGCGCCGGAAAGGCTGTATTTGTGGAACAGAATGCAGATGCCGTACAGATTGTGCGGGAGAACTTAAAGGCGACACGTCTGGAAGATCGCGCGGTTGTGATGCATACAGATGCCCTGACGGCCCTGAAACGTCTGGAAGGAAAATATCGTTTTGACTATATTTTTATGGATCCTCCGTATAACCATGAGCTGGAGCGTCAGATGCTTGAGTATCTGGCGGATTCTGCGCTGATCGATAAGCAGAGCACCATCATCATCGAGGCATCCCTTGAGACTTCCTTTGACTATCTGGAATCTCTGGGATTTGTTCTGGAGAAAAATAAAACATACAAGACAAACAAACATCTGTTTGTCTATCGAGGAGAATGAAATGGCAACAGCAGTTTATCCGGGCAGCTTTGATCCGGTTACCCTTGGACATTTAGACATCATTGAGCGCACCGCGAAGATGATGGATCATGTGATCATTGGAGTTTTGCAGAATAATTCAAAAACTCCGTTGTTTTCTGTTGAGGAACGTGTTAATATGTTAAGGAGTGTAACTTCCCATCTGGACAATGTGGAAGTGATGTCATTTGACGGGCTTCTTGTTGATTTCGTCCATCAGAATCACGCAAATGTGATTGTCAGAGGCCTCAGAGCGATTACTGATTTTGAGTATGAGCTTCAGATGGCACAGACGAACCGGGTCATCGCCGGAGATATTGATACGATCTTTTTGACAACCAATCTGAAATATTCCTATTTGAGCTCTAGCATTGTGAAGGAGATTGCCGGATACGGCGGCGATATTGACGCCTTCCTCCATCCGATCGTGGCAGAGCGGACAAGGGAAAAAATCAGAGAGCGGATGACTGCGGTTAAGCATCAATAGCAAGATACGGTACGGTAAGGAGATAATTTATCATGAGCAGAATTGAACAGTTAATCGGAGAAATTGAAGAATATATTGACAGCTGTAAGTTTCAGCCGCTGTCGAGCACGAAGATTCTGGTAAATAAGGAAGAGTTGGAAGAACTTTTAGTAGAACTGCGTCTTCGCATTCCGGATGAGATCAAGCAGTATCAGAAGATCATCAGCAATCAGGAGGCAATCATCAACGAGGCCCACACCCAGGCAAATGCAATCCTTGCAGATGCAACCGCCCAGACGAATGAGCTGGTAAATGAACACGAGATTATGCAGAAGGCTTATGCAGAGGCAAATCGTGTCGTAGAAGAAGCTCAGCAGCAGGCACAGGCAATCGTGGACAGTGCAGCCGCAGATGCAAACAGCATCCGTCAGGGCGCAATCGACTACACCGATGATATGCTCAGAAGCCTTCAGACCATTATGAGTCATACTATGGAAGAGTCCAGAAGACATCTTGAGGCATTCAATGCTTCTTTACAGTCCACCTATGACATCGTTACGGCAAACCGCAACGAGCTTTCAGCCGGTGTATCCAATACCGCTGCTTTGGAAGAGCAGACACAGGCAGCAGCACCTGCTCCGGTTCAGGAAGCAGCCAAAGAAGAAAAATAAGAGTTCCCGTTGCGAGCAAGGCATGAACTGCCTTCCACAGGATATAATGCCGGATGGATAATCCGGCATTTTTTTGCTTAATGACACTTCTTGTCTGAAAAATCCCTGACCCGCCACCGAATGCCACGCAAAAGAGGACGAGGGGCAGACAGAGCTTTCGGCTGCCGGAAAATGCCAGGCAGATTAACGGGACTCCGGTTGTGATTTCAGCCAGTCCGCCAAGGACTGCTTTTGCTGACGGGGAAAGTCCCGGGATGATCTGAATCCATCGGGCAAGAATGGAAAAGAGCATGATCCACCCGCCGATCAGAACCATCGTGTGTGCAGTGGAAAAGATCGCTTCCTCGAGGGAAGATTTCGTTTCGTTTTGCAAAGGATGGGACTGCTGAAACTTCCCGGAATCTTCTTTTAAGCCATAAAGGATCCCGGCAGACGGTGCAAGAAGGAGGATCGGAAGATAGAGACAGAGCGGAATCAGCCAGCAAAGGGAAGCTGGAAGATTTAGTTGTCGGTTCACAAATCCGAGCAGAAACATCGGGCTTGGATGGTTTGAGACGGCGAGCAGACATCTCGCTTCCGCGAGGGAGAGCTCTCCGCTTTTTCGTTTTTCCGCGCAGAGCTTTGCACCGAGCGGATAACCGCAGAGAAGCCCGCAAAAAAGCACATAGGTACCCGTCCTTGAAAATCCAAATATCCGGTGGACAAGCGGATAAAATGGATAGATCAGCCATTTCTCGGCTCCGAGGGCGGACAGCATCCGGGTACAGATCATAAAAGGGGCAAGTGTCGGGAGAACCACATTGAACCAGAGAAGAAGTCCGGCGGAGGCTCCCTCGACAGCGAGCGCAGGAAATGCAAGCAGAAGACCGAGAATCAGGATAGACAGACAGGATAACATGTTACATTCCTCTCTTTATAAAAGTAATCCTACCGATAATTTCACTGGAATAGGATTTTGTGAATGAATTTCTTGATCTTGATAGATAAGATATATGCAGAATGAAACACAAATAGCAAAGTGAATATGGAAGTAATTGGAATAATTGGAGTATAAAAAAGAATGAATTTACCACAGCGTTTTTTAGATGAAATGAGAACTCTCCTGGGAGAGGACTATGATGCGTGGCTGGCTTCCTACGAAGAATCCCCGCATCAGGGGCTGCGCATCAACCGCACAAAGACGAACGCCGATGAATGGGCAAAGATCAATCCCTTCTCCGGCTGTACACCGGTGCCGTGGACGGACAACGGATTTTATTATCCGGACGTTCTGCGCCCTGCCAGACATCCCTATTATTTTGCGGGACTTTACTATCTGCAGGAGCCGAGTGCGATGACACCGGCACAGATTCTTGCACCGAATCCCGGAGAGCGGGTACTCGACCTTTGTGCCGCCCCGGGCGGAAAGAGCACGGAGCTTGGCGCACGTCTTGCCGGAGAGGGTCTTCTCGTCTCGAATGACATCAGCAATTCCCGCGCAAAGGCACTCTTAAAAAATCTGGAATTGTTTGGCATTCCGAACATCTGTGTCGTCAGCGATCCGCCGGAGCGTCTTGCCGACCAGTTTGGAGAGTACTTTGACCGGATTCTTGTCGATGCTCCATGTTCCGGTGAGGGAATGTTCCGGAAAGATCCCGATCTGATCCGCTCCTGGGAAGAGCGGGGACCCGAGGAATATGCACCGATCCAGAAAGAGATCCTCTCCCAGGCAGTCCGAATGCTGAGACCAGGCGGTTTTCTTTTGTATTCCACCTGCACGTTTGCGCGCATCGAGGATGAAGAAGTGATTGACTGGCTGCTTCATGAGTTTCCGGAAATGAGACTCGTTCCGATTCCCCTCTGGGAGGGCGCAGCCTGCGGAATGGACGGTGAGGGAGTTATTCGCCTTTTCCCGCACAAGATCAAGGGAGAAGGACATTTTCTGGCACTGATGCAGAAAGCAGGAGATTCTTCTTCCTGTCCCGATCAGGATTCTATGCTCCAGGAATCTATGGTCCAGACGTCCGGGAAGAAAAAGGGAAAAGACTCTGCGGTGCGAAAAAATCCATATGGGAAAGAAATCAAGCTCATGGAAAAAGAGAGCGATTTTCTCGAGTGGGAAAAGATGTTTGAAAAGTCTTTTGACCGCAGCCGTATGATGATTAAGAATAACTG
>NZ_JBNMIC010000033.1:0-29330 GCF_050873065.1 Brotaphodocola sp. | reverse complement strand
GTATAGTATTTGCAGGAGACACCTTCTTTCGTGAATGCTGTAAATGTTAGTTTGGGCACTTTCATTATACAACACAATCGAATTCAAGGTGTCTTTCTTTTATGCAAAATCACGAACTTGCTCATTTATAGTTTGAAAGTTAAGCTTGCCATGAGATAAGTATAATGCATTTTTGAGAAAAAGTCATGGACTTAGAAGAAATGCTGCTGTTTGTGCAGTGCGTGAACAGGAATGGGAAGTTTCTAAGAGGAAGCAAGGTTGACTTTTATAAGAGAAAATAGTATGATCAAAACGTTTGCCGCTGTCATGGTGCGTCCTGATACAGCGGTTTTTGAATGTGTGTACAGGAAATACACAAATAAAGAACAGAAAAGATAAGAGAGGGGAAGCGGGGGAATAATGAACGATTCACAAAATTCAGGAAAAACTTGGTTCTTTCGGGGAATGAAGGACGGATTTCCGATTGCGATGGGATATTTTGCAGTGGCATTTACACTGGGAATTGCATCGAAGAAGGCGGGACTCTCCGCATTTCAGGCATCTTTGATGTCGGCGGCGATGCTGGCATCTGCCGGTCAGTTTGCTGGAATTGAGATGATTGCGGCGGGAGCAGGGTATCTGGAGATGGCAGCGACGACGATGATCGTCAATCTCCGTTATCTGCTGATGTCGAGCGCTCTCTCGCAGAAAATTGAGCGCGGAAAACCATTCTATCATCGGCTGCTGATGGCATATGCGGTGACCGACGAGCTGTTTGGTATTTCCATTTCGGTTGAGGGACGGCTCAATCCGTGTTATCTCTACGGAGCGGCATCGATTGCGGCACCGGGATGGGTGCTTGGAACATTTCTCGGGGCGGTGATCGGAATGATTCTTCCGCTTCGCGTGATGAATGCGTTAAATGTGGCGCTGTACGGAATGTTCCTCGCCGTTGTGATTCCGGCATCGAAGAAGAGCAAGATTGTGGCTGGTGTCGTGATCGCTTCGATGGCTGCAAGTGCAGCGTTTTCTGTGATTCCGGGACTTCGGGAGATCTCATCCGGTTTCCAGATGATTATTCTGACGATTCTGCTCGCAGGTATAGCGGCAGTTCTGTTCCCGGTGAAGGAGGACGAACATGAAGCATAATATTTATCTGAGTCTTCTCGTGATGTTTGTGACGATTTATGCGGTGCGGGCGCTTCCGCTCACTCTTCTGAGAAAAGAGATTAAGAACAGATTTATCCGCTCTTTTCTCTACTATGTTCCGTATGTGAGCCTGTCTGTGATGACGTTTCCGGCAATCTTAAAGGCGACCGGGGATGTGCGCTCGGGGGCAGCCGGACTGATTGCGGCAGTGATTCTTGCGTGGGTGGATGGAAATCTTTTCCGCGTATCGATCGGTGCCTGCCTTGTGGTTTATCTCGCAGAGATGATTTTGTAGAATGGTGCAGAGATAGCAGGATAGAAGAAAAAAAGAAGATATACGGAAGACGCAAAGAAGATACAAAAATGGGGGAAGAGCGGCTTGGAAGTTGACAAAACAAGGAAAAGGATTTATAATTCCCTCAAATATGGCGGGATGAAAAACGCCATAGAATTTGGAAAATGATACCGATTTCAGGTGAGGAGGATTTGTATGGCAGCAGAAATGAAGAATGCCAAGACAGCAGGAAAGGCAGAGACGTTAAAGATTGAGACCGTGAAAGAGACGCCGAAGAAGCTGGATACAAAGAAGGAAGACCCGAAGAAACTCGCTACGACGAAAGAGGATCCGAAGAAGCTTGCAACGACAAAAGAGGATCCGAAAAAGCTGGATACAAAGAAAGAAGATCCAAAGAAACTTGCTACAACAAAAGATCAGACGAAAGCTCTGACAGATAAGAAGGATGAGGCGGTAAAAATGGTAGAGAAGCTCGCAGCAAAAGCATTGGAAGAGGCAAAGAAGGCAGAGGCAGTGAAGAAGGAAGCAGCAGAAAACAAGGAAGCAAAACCGGCAGCAAAGAGAGGCAGAAAACCGGCAGCTGAGAAGAAGACTGCTGAGAAGAAGCCGGCAGCAAAGACCACCAAGACTGCTGCAAAGTCAACAAAGACGACAAAGACTACAGCAAAGACGGCAGAGAAGAAGACCACCACGAGAGCAAAGAAGGCAGCTGCTGTGGAGGCAAAGGTTGTGATCGAGTTCAGCGGAAAGCAGGTTCTTGCAAAAGACATTCTTGCAGCAGCTGAGGCTCACTACAAGGCAGGTCATCCGGGTGATGAGATCAAGACGATCGAGATCTATGTACAGCCGGAGAACCACGTTGCTTACTATGTAGTCAATGGACAGGATCTTCCGGATTGCTGCGTAGAGCTGTAAGAAACGATTTGCAGATAAAAGTAAAAAGTTTTTGACACAGGCCATGTAGGATGGCCAGGAGAGACCATGAATCTGAAGGATCAGGTTCATGGTCTTTTTATCTCATAATTTCATTGCGATTGATCTGTTCAGAATTTTTGTGTTAAGATTAAGATATGCTAGAAAAACAGAGATAGATATATATTTAGATAAAAAATCAGCTACAAGGATACAGCAGAACAGACAGAATAAAAAGAACGGAAAGGACAGAAAGCATGGAAAAGACAGAGAAGACACAGGGCGTTCAGCTTCCTGAGGCGTTTCTTAAAAGGATGAGAGAACTTCTGGGAGCGGAGGCAGAGGCTTTTGAGAAAAGCTATGACGATGAGCGCGCACAGGGGCTTCGATTTAACACGAGAAAGGGAGACTTAAAAGAAGATTTCCTGCGCTACCGGGAGCGCTTTGGACTCAAACCGGTTCCGTGGTGCCGGGAAGGATTTTACTACGCGGCAGATTCAAGACCGGGAAGATCGGCTCTCCATGAGGCAGGGGCATACTATATTCAGGAACCGAGTGCGATGGCGGTTGTCTCTGTTTTAAATCCGCAGCCGGGAGAGAGGGTGCTTGATCTCTGCGCAGCGCCGGGAGGAAAGTCGACTCATCTTGCGGACCGCATGCAGGGAAAGGGACTTCTCGTCTCAAATGAGATTCATCCCGCCCGCGCAAAGATCCTCGCGCAAAACATTGAGCGCATGGGAATCGCTCATGCGGTTGTAACAAATGAGCCGCCGGAGAATCTTGCCCCGCGTTTCCCGGAGTTTTTTGACCGGATTGTCGTGGATGCGCCGTGCTCCGGTGAAGGAATGTTCCGAAAAGACGAGGAGGCGCGCAATCAGTGGAGTCTGGACCATGTAAAGATGTGCGCAGAGCGCCAGCAGGGAATCCTCGATGAGGCAGCATCGATGCTGCGCCCGGGTGGACGGATGGTCTACTCGACCTGTACGTTTGCCCCGGAGGAGGATGAGGAGGGAATCGCGGATTTTCTTTCCCGTCACCCGGAATTTTCCATTGTGGAGCTTCCAGAGAATGAGACTCCGGAGGGAATCTCCTGTGCACGTCCGGATTGGAGCAGGATCGAATGCCCGGAGCTTGTGCATACGTTCCGGATCTGGCCGCATAAGGCAGAGGGAGAGGGGCATTATCTGGCACTGCTTGAGAAAGCGGGGGAGAGCCGGACGGATGGCGCCGAGACGACGGATCGGGATTTTGCGGATGAACCGGATGATTTTTCTGAATATGGGAGAGAAAAAGCGGCAGAGTACAGCAGGGCAAAAGGCGGAAAGAAAGAGAAAAAGAAGGAGAAGGGAAAGAAAAACGCCTCATCCGCAGGCGGAATCGGTAAGGAAGAGCTTACGCTGTGGCAGGAGTTTGAGCAGGAAACGCTTGCAGAACCGCTTCCCTGTGCGAATCCTTCTTCGAGAATTCTGTTTGGGGAACAGCTCTATCAGCTTCCGGACGGAATGCCGGATCTGTCGGGACTTCGCGTGCTCCGGCCGGGACTTCATCTGGGAACAATCAAGAAGAACCGCTTAGAGCCGGCTCACGCGTTGGCTCTTGCACTGAGACCAGATCAGGTGCGCCGGAGCATGGATTATCCGGCAGACAGCTTGGAAGTTCGCACTTATCTGGGCGGAGGGACTCTTTCGTGCGATCCATCCGAAAAAGGATGGGTGCTCGTCTGTGCGGATGGATTTTCTCTTGGCTGGGCGAAAGCGACCGGAGGAAGCCTCAAAAATCATTATCCGAAAGGTCTTCGAATTATGTAAAAGAGAAATTTGGATCCTTTCAAGTGTCCAATTAGTGACCATTGGTTTGCTATAATCTGATTTAAGATAACAAAAAGGTGATAAAATAGCAAAAAGCGATAAAATAATGATGAGAATTTCAAAGATAGAAGAGAGGCGAATTCATGAGAAAGAGAATGATTCCGGCAATCTGTGCGATGTTAGTGATTCTGACGGCGTTTCCGGCTTATGCAGGGACATGGACGAAAGACTCTGCCGGATGGAAATATCAGCAGGATGATGGAAGCAATCTGATTGCGACGTGGCAGAGGATTGTGGACAGTGATGGAACTCTCCGCTGGTACTATTTTGACATCACCGGCCATGCGCAGAGCGGATGGAAGGATATCGGCGGACAGAGATACTTCTTCTTTGAGACAAATTATGAGGGAGAGGAATCTTCCATGGCGACCGGCTGGCTGACAAAGCGGGACAGCGGAGACTACTTTTTCTTGAATGACGGCCGATTTTATGATTTGCCGGAGGGCGCGATGGTCAGAGATGGCTGGAGAGAGATCGACGGCAAGGAGTGTTATTTTGGAAAAGCCGGAGCGATTCTGATGGATGCGAATACGCCGGATGGATATTATGTGAATCTCAATGGAGAGAAAGATGGGGCGGCGAGAAAGCGGGCAGACAGTTACGGCTCTGATGACAATAACTCTTACTGGTACAGTTCAAACTCCTCGAACAGTTCCGAGATCAACTATGATGACTACGATGATGAGACGGCTCAGGCGATGAGAGCACTGGTGCGCAATGCAGGTGCCTCCTTCAGCAACAAGAAGAGTGTTCTCTTGAAATTCATCAGTGAGTGCGGGTATCGCCAGTCCCGATTCACCATCACGACGAGGGGGATCGAGTACACGGGAAATCCGGAGGAAGATGATGTGGATCAGAGAATGCTTGACCGGATGCAGAATTATATGGATGGTGTGAACGGCGCAGCTGTTGCCCTGATTCAGTACCTGATTGGGTAGGTGAGATGATTTGTCATGGTATTGTCATGATTTTCATGTGATGATATAATCGGTGGGTGCTTCAGGAGGAAAAGATGGCAGACGAAGATTTGAGAAAAGAGCAAAGTGACGAACATCGAAATGACGAAAACCTTCAGGAAGAAGGCGAACCGCTCTACATGGATATTGAGTTTCCGGATGGCAGGGTAGTGGAATATGAGATCATTGGAACATTTGGAATCGGGGAAAACCGTTACCTTGCCATGTATCCGACCGAGCAGGAGGGTGGAATGGTCAATTTGTTTCCGATTGAGGAGGGACCGGACGGAAATCTGGAATTTAGAGAGTTTTTCGATGATGAGGAATATGAGGTGGCTTCTGAGTTCTTTGAGACCTGGGTAAACGAGGGAGCAGATGCGCTCTTAGAGAGCGTCGAAAACCCGACAGATATAATCGATCAGGAACTTGATATGGATGATATGGAATAGAAAGAAACAGAAAAAATAGATAAAAGATAAAAAAGGAGAATCAGATATGGGAGCAATTATAAAGACAGATAAGAGACTCGATATTTCACATGCACCAAAGCTGGAAAAAGAGCTGATGGATCTGATTGATGCCGGGGAGACAGAGATTTTACTTGATATGGCAGATACGACGTATATCAGTTCGGTGGCACTCAGAGCGCTTTTGAAGGCCAAAAAGGGTTTGAAGGCAGCCGGAGGCAAGCTGGTGCTGAGAAATGTGACCGACAGTGTGATGGAAGTCTTCGATGTGACGAATTTTACGAGTGTATTGACGTTTGAGGAAGAATAATGAACTGGCAGCAGAAATTGTGGAAGGGTGGACAGACTTTTCTGTATGCGGTGCGACCGCTGCTTCTGTATCTGTTCGTCCCGGGAATCCTTCATTTGATGGTATCCTTTTTCCTGCCGTATACGGTGGAAGATCCGCAGTACCAGAAAGCGAGCGGCAACTTTTATAACTGCATCGGAATTCTGGCAGCGATGTATCTGTTAAACCGGATCAGCAAGAAGAGGGGGAGCACGATTTTCAAAGACACGACGTTGATCCTGGAAAATCCGGATTGGCGTTTTATTGCGTTTTGTGCCGGACTTGGTGCGGCGGTTGCGCTGGCATTTTCGGCGCTGATCACGGTTCTCCCTCTCCCGGGTGCTCTGATTCAGCCCTATGAGGCGGATTCGAGACGGGTGTTTTTGCAGCTCGATTTCGTTCTGGCCCTGATCAATCTGGTGGTGGTGTGTCCGGTGATGGAGGAGCTGGTGATCCGCGGATATATGCTTAACAGGCTGTTTGCATTTTTCACACAGAAGCAGGCGATCTATCTTTCCGCTTTTGTTTTTGCCCTCTGCCATGTAAATCCGCTCTGGATTTTTTATGCATTTTTTCTCGGAGTTTTCATGGCGAAACTGGCATTGAAGAGAGATAACATTCTCTACTCTCTGTGTTTTCATATCGGGTTTAATTTTCCCGCTGCGGTGAATGCCTGCATCATGAGGGCAGGATTCGGAGAAAACGTATTTTTTAAGAGTAAGGTATTAGTGGCGCTCTACGGGACAGTGGCCCTTGTGTCTGCTGTGCTGATCTGGCGTCAGATGGCAAAGGAGGATTCTTTATGATTAAGGACATCAAGAACCTAAAAAAGAAAATCATCATTGTGGCGGTTGCAGCAATTCTTGCGGTCCTTCTGTTTGGATATGCGCTGGCGGCTCTCATGGAACAGTTTCCGCTGGTTCTGCAGACTGGAGATTCCTCTTATATGTGGGAACCCACCCTTTTCTTAGAGCCGAGTACCTGGCTCTACGGAGTGACGGCGGTGGCTCTTATTGTGCTGCTTACGATTGTGTTCCGGCCGAACACATTTCAGTCGAATAAGGGTTATATGAGGGGAAGAGCTGCGGACGTCGTGGATTCCTCTCTGGAGAATTCCCGGTTTATGACCCAGAAAGAGCGGGATTTCAACTTCCCGCACAAGGAATACACGAAACTGAAAGAAGAAAAGAAAGACGGAATCCCCGTCTATGCCGTATATAATCAGAAGAGAAAAGAGATCGATATCAATCTTGCCTCCCCGGTGCACAGCATCATCATCGGTGCTACCGGAAGTGGTAAAACGACGACGTTTATCAACCCGGTGATTCAGATTTTGAGTTCTACGTCAGCCGGTTCTTCGATGATCTGTACCGATCCGAAAGGAGAGCTGTTCCAGCTTCACAGCGGAACACTTGCGGAGCGCGGATATAAAGCGATGGTTCTCGACCTGCGTGATCCGTACAGCTCTTTCCGCTGGAATCCGCTCGGAGATATTTATGACCGGTATCAGCTCTATCTGAATACAGGAAATGAGATTTACAAGCACACGGACTCTGTGGGAGAGTATGAGGAACTCAAACTCATGAATCCGGCGGAGGATTTCGGTGATGAGTGGTATGAGTACGAGGGGCGTGCTTATGCGGTTCGTCTTGAGCTGCTCAAGGAAGTCAAGATCGCCCGCCAGAGAATTTACGATGAGATGTATGAGGATCTGAATGATCTTGTGAGCGTAATCTGCCCGATCGAGTCCAAGGACGATCCGGTCTGGGAGAAAGGTGCCCGCTCGATCATTATGGCAGTCTGTCTTGCAATGCTTGAGGACAGCGAGGATCCGAATCTCGGAATGACGAGAGAGAAGTTCTGCTTCTACAACATCAACAAGGCGATCGGAAACTCGGAGAATGAGTACGAGGTTCTGAAGAATTACTTCCGCGGAAGGCCGAAGCTGTCGAAGGCAGTTGGCCTGTCGCGTCAGGTACTCTCCGCGGCAGAGAACACCTTAAACAGCTATATGTCGATTGCGTTGGACAAGCTGTCGATGTTCAACGATGAGGGACTCTGTGCACTGACGAGTGCGACGGATATCGATCCGCAGATGATTGCAAACCAGCCGGTTGCCCTTTTCCTTAAAATTCCGGATGAGAAGGACACAAGACATGCGCTTGCAGCTCTGTTCATCCTGAGTATTTACAAGGCGCTGATCAAGGTGGCATCGGGACGGGAGGATCTGTCGCTGCCGAGAAACGTTTACTTCCTTCTCGATGAGTTCGGAAACATGCCAAAGATTGAGAAATTCGATAAGATGATCACGGTAGGACGAAGCCGTAAGATCTGGTTCAACATGGTGGTGCAGTCCTTTGCACAGCTCAACAATGTGTATGGAGATACCGTGGCGGACATCATCAAGAGTAACTGTGGCTTGAAGATGTTCATCGGTTCTAACGATATCCAGACGTGTGAGGAGTTCTCAAAGCTCTGCGGAAACATGACGGTATCGACGGCGAGTGTCTCCTCGTCCATGTCAACCTTAAAGAGCGGGGATGTCAACGTGTCGACTCAGCTTCAGCAGCGTCCGGTTATCTATCCGTCAGAGCTTCAGAAACTGAACAACAAGACAGATACCGGAAATGCCATTATCGTAACATTCGGAAATCATCCGCTGCGGACAAAGTTCACCCCGAGCTACAAGTGTCCGCTTTACAAGTTCTCGACGCTGGATCTGTCTGATGTGAAGGCGAATGCCTTCTTCGGCGATGAGGTCTACTACGATCTGGAAGAGAGAAATTATGCGGTTATGGAGGAGCAGGATGAACAGGAGGAACAGAGTTCATGAGAAAAAATAGTTGTTTAAGAAAAACGGTACTTCCTGTGCTGACCGTCTGCGGAACCACCCTTTTTCCGTTTGCCGCTCTGGCGAGCCAGACTGGAATATTCTCTTCGGAGAGAGCTCCGCAGCAGACGAATCAAGTTACTTATCTGCCGGAGAGAACGACAACGACACCGGGAACTTCCGTAGCGGGAAATATAATTTACCGCGACCAGAACGGAAATGTGATCGGGAGTGTGAATTCTTCAAACGCATCGGCGTATGAGCAGGCCTACATCAGGGAGGCAAGCAGTACGACGACGTCCGGACGGGGAACGCTCTCCACGACCTCCTCGCTCAATTCTTCGAGAAACTCGACTTCAGGTACTTCGGGCACTTCGAGTACCTCGAGAACTTCGACCGCATCTT
Source organism: Brotaphodocola sp. (assembly GCF_050873065.1). GTDB lineage: Bacteria > Bacillota > Clostridia > Lachnospirales > Lachnospiraceae > Brotaphodocola. The sequence goes on along the minus strand of NZ_JBNMIC010000033.1, from coordinate 20,141 downwards.
CCTCCCAGAAGTCGGTTTACGAGAGCGGCGGTCCGGGTTCCTCAAATGTCAGTGCGAAGACGGACGACAGCACAACCTCGATCGGGCCGTCTGTGACGGATGTCACGCTGACGGAGACGTATTATGAGGATTACGACATTTATGCGTTATCTGTGCAGGATCTGTATTATTTTTATGCGAATATTGGAAATAACGGAATCACGGACAAGCCTGTCAGTGTCGATATTCCGGAGAATATGACTTTCTCGCTGACGAAAGATGGTGTGCCGATGGATTACGTCAGAAAGCAGGTGCTCTCCGACACCGGAACTTATGTGTTCCGAATCACGATGGTGGAGAATCCGGAAGATCCAGTATCCCGCCAGAAGATTCTGCGCGCCAACTATCATTTCCGTATCCAGCCGAAGGTTGCAAAACCGAAGGAAGAGCAGCAGACAACGGCGTCATCGGGTGGACAGCAGCAACAGCAGGCGCAGAACAGCTATTCTCCGGATGTCTATCTGTCCAATTTAGAGGCGAACAACCGAAATGGTCAGAGCAGCACGCAAAGTAGTACGCAGAACAATCAGGCTGGTCAGACTGGAAACAGTGGTCAGAGTGGGCAGTTTAACAGCAATGCGGGCAGCCTGCCGGGTGATATGTATGTGTTCCCGACAGATTCTGGCAACAGTCAGACTTCTGACGGGGCAGACAGCGAGACAGAATCCGGAAGTTCCGCGCTTGATGATGCGCTCGGCTTAGATTTTTCGAACGTACAGCTTTCTCAGGATGGGGAAGAAGGCAGTGAGTTCTTCGGGGACGGACAGACGGATGCGGATGCAGAAAAAATCACCTACGATTATGACAAGGCGATGTACAAGATTCCGTTTGCAGGAGGAAAATCCCTGTACGCGACCGTTCCGAATGGAATGATGACAAACTACTCGGTATCTCTGGATACGGAAGAAGTGTCATCGGAAGTGAGATTCTTAAAAGATGGTGTGGCGGAGACGATTCCGGACGGCGGAACCATAAGTGAGCCGGGAAGCTATGAGCTTCTTGCATCGGATGGAGACCGTGTGTATACATACAGCTTCCGGATTCTCGGAAATGCGGAGAACAATCTGACGTACTACACTATTCCGTATGGAATTACGCTCAAGGAGTTTTATATTGATGATATCCTTCAGAGTTCCGACAGCTACACAAATACAAACGGAGCGGAGCGTGTGAAGTTCGCGCAGGATGGAGTTTACCGTCTTGTGATGCAGGATGAGCTCGGAGCGGAATTTGATGTAGAGCTGATCCGCGATGTCAATCCTCCGGTTGTGAACGTGAAGGTATCAAGCGGTCTGGCAGAGATCACCTACGGAGATCGTTCAGAGATTGAGAAGGTTGTGCTTCACTCAGGAAAGACGGAGGAGGAACTCTCTGTGATCGATCAGGTGACAAAGCCGGGCAGATATGTGATGGATGTCTATGATCACGCAGGAAACTGCACGAGCGTAAGCTTCCGTGTGAGAGGAAAGGTCAACATGGCAACGATCGTTTCTGTGATCCTGCTGATTGCGATTGTCGCCGCGTTCGGCGTTCTCTTTGTCCGGACGAAGAAAGACAACAACGTTGCATGACGGAATAAGTGACGGAAGAATAAGGAAACAGAGAAAAAGTTACAGGCAGCTGCTGAGGGAAAGGAGAGTTTATGACACCGGTATATCTTGGGTTCTTTGAAGTGCTTGGAGAAATTCTCCGATCGGTTTTTGACGGGGTATTTAAGCCGGTTCTGATTGAAGCTTCAAAAATGATCTTTGAACTTCTCGGAGGCGTGATCTTCGATATGCTCAAAGAAGTACTATTTGACGGTCTGGTGGGTCTGTTAAAAGTGGTTCGCGCCCTCAGCATGTTTTTCGATGTCTTTTCCGGTATTGCGAATGTGATGGTGGATGACGTCTCAAACGGAGTGGTAAGGGGAACCCAGGAGATGACGTTCCTTCAGTATCTGTTCCGGCAGAGCACGATCGGAACCATGCTGGCGTATATGACGATGATCGCCGGAACGCTGGCTTTCCTGTTTGCAATCATGGCGACTGCAAAAAATATTTCTGATTCAGTTCTGGGAGATGAGGTCAATCCGATTGGAAAGGTGCTGACAAATGGAATCAAGTCGGCGGTGACCTTTATGCTTGTGCCGATCATGTGCACCTTTCTTCTGCATCTGACAGTCTCTCTGACCGATGCCGTGATGGACAGTCTCCAGAGGGCGAGCGGAATCGAAGCGGAGATGAAGATGGATGATGCGATTTTTCTGGCAGTTGCGCAGCCGGCGGCGAAGAGCAGCAGCACATTTGAGAATATCTACCGAAAGACAAGCTACACCTATGTCAACAGGGATGAGATTCTGAAAAATTTTGACATCGGTAAGATTGATTACCTTGTGGGATATACAGCGGCGATCCTGACGATTATTCTGATGCTTGGAGCGACCCTGACGTTCATCCGACAATGCGTCGACCTATTGATGCTGTATCTGGTGTCCCCGTTTTTCTCGGCGACAATCGCCCTGGATGGCGGGGCGAAATTTAAAAAGTGGAGGGAACTGTTCGTTGCAAAGTTTTTTGTCGGCTTTGGAACAATTTTTTCCATTCAGTTGTTTCTGATGCTGATGCCGTTCTATACGAGTGATATGCTGATTTTCTCGCAGGATGTGACGATGAACAACTGCATCAAGCTGTTTTTCATCCTGGGAGGAGCCTGGTCCATATTTAAGGGAAAGACGCTCATCATGGAGATTCTTTCTCCGGATGCAGCAAGAAGTGCAAACGAATCGATGGCGCTGGTTACCTGGCTGATATCGAGAAAGTAAAAGGAGGAGAGACAGAATGCAATTCATTTATATTGGCTTTTGGGATTCGCTGGTCAACAAGCTGTTGAATGCAATCTTAAAACCGATCGTTACCTTTCTCGGAAGTCTTTTAAGCAAGGTATTCAGCTGGCTGTTCAATACGGTTCTGACTCCGATTTTAAAGAGTGTGGCGGTGCCGATCTTTGAGATTCTCCTCGATCTGCTGAAAACAGTCCTGAGCGGAATTTTATACAGCATTATGGCGGAACTGCTAAAACTTGTCGATTACATGGAAAAGGCGTTTCGCATCATCATTGGTCTGGATAATGTTGAGGTGAAACTTGCAGGCTCCACGGTCTGGGCAAGGGCATTTGGAGCTTTCAACGGCACATCGAGTGGAGGCTACACCTCCATGCCGATCACAGAGGCGTTCTTTTCCTTTGATGCGATCAATAAAGCATACTGGATGCTGAACTTTATCGGTCTGACGCTGGCACTTCTGTTTGCGACGATTGCGGTGGCGCGTTCTTCCTTTGATCTGGATTTTGAGGGAAGGAGACCGGTGTCCCGTGTGCTCAGTTCACTGTTCCGCTCTGTGGTCAACCTGTTTACGGTACAGCTTGTGCTGATGTTCATTGTGAAACTGGCATCTGCGATTCTTGCGGGAATTGATCTGGCGATGACGGCTACAAAGGGAGGCGCAGCGACGAGCCTCGGGAGAATGGTGTTTGCGATGGCCTCGCTTGACGCGTGCAAAATAGCGGATTACAACGTCAGCAAGTCGCAGATGGTCGGGGTCACGGATGAGATTCGACGTGGTTATTATTACAGTAAATGTCCGGATGGACAGAATTTCAAGATTTATGATTTCACGAATGTCAGTGATGTGGAGCTCAATTTTGATCTTGCAAAGATGGATTTCCTGATTGGATATGTTCTTGCAATTTTTCTTCTGATCATCATGGGAGCCTGCCTGATCGTCTTCGTGCAGAGACTCATGGATATGCTGGTTCTCTATCTGGCATCGCCGTTTTTTGTAGCGATGATTCCGCTCGATGACGGGGAGCGTTTTGGAAAGTGGAGAGAACTCTTTATCGGAAAATGTTTTTCCGGCTTCGGTATGGTGGTTGCGATGCAGCTGTACGTGATGTTGTGCCCGGCGATCATGGACAGTACGCTGAGAATGTCAAAGAACAGTGTCGAGTTTGACTATCTGTGCAGGATGCTCTTTTTAGTGGGCGGTGCCTGGGCGATTCTCAAGTCTGGAAATATGATTACGGGACTGCTCAGCGAGAGCGCCGGAAGCGCGGAGGCACAGACGGCGAGTGTGGCAGCGGGTGTTGGATTTGGCCTTGCAAAAATGGCTGGAAAGGTCGGTCTGGAGGCCGGATGGAGTGGTCTCAAGGCAGCTACGGGTCTTCTGAAGCCTGGTGATGCGAGCAATAAGGGTAGTTTTGGTGATGAGGACAGCAGCGGAAGCGGAGGTTCTGAGAACAAGTTTGACGGCGGTGGATCTTCTTATTCGAGAAGTGGTGGCGAAATTCCGGGAATTGCAGGATATTCTGCGTTTGCAGGCAACTCTGGAATATCGAGTGGTTCTGGAATGTCAAGTACTTCCGGGGTGTCGGGTACTTCGGGAACCGCAGGTACTTCCAGAGTTTCGGGTACTTCCGGAGTTTCGGGAAGGTCTGGAATGCCAGCCGACTTGGGAATGTCAGGCGGCTTAGGTGGTTCAAACAAACTGGAGCTTGCGGGAGGCCAGCAGCCGGGGGCATTTGATGGCAGCAGACAGCTTGGAAGCGTCGCGGCGGCAAATATTCCGAAGACACAAAAGAGCAGTCTGATGAGCAGTCTGTTCGGCTCTAAGAAGTCTAAGGCAGAGGCGGAAGATTCCGACATGGGTATTGAGATGACGGATCTGTCCGGCAAGATGGATGAGGACAAGGAGAACAGTCAGCACTTTGAAGAGAGTGATCATTTCGGTGAGAATGAGATGACCTCCATCAATGACTATGAGATGGATGACGAGGAGGAAGAAAGCTCAGGCAAGAGTGAGGGCGAACCGAACGAGAGCGATCAGAGCTTTGAGGAGAACAATCATTTCGGTGAGAACGAGCTGACCTCCATCAATGATTATGAGATGGATGACGAGGAGGAAAGCTCAGGCAAGAGCGAGAGCGAATCGAACGGGGGCGATCAGCACTTTGAAGAGAGTGATCATTTCGGTGAGAACGAGCTGACATCCATCAATGATTATGAGATGGATGACGAGGAGGAAGAAAGCTCAGGCATGAGTGAGAGCGAATCGAACGAGGGCGATCAGAGCTTTGATCAGTCAGATCAGTCAGAGCGCTTCAGTGAGCCTGAAAACATCAGTGAGCCGGAAGACTTCAGAGGACCGGAGAATGCGGAACCGATTGAGGAGCTTGACGAATCTGGATCCAGAGAACCGGAGAATTTTAAGAAAACGCAGAATGTCAATGAATCGGAGAGCCTTGAAGAGGCGGAAAATTCCGAGAAGCCGGCTTCAGGCGGAGAACAGAAACCGTTCTTTGAGCCGAGCATAAAACAGAAAAAGAAACTGTCTTCGAGCGTTCTCGGCGGTCTTATTCAGACTTACACGTACCGCGATTCGAAGAACAACATCACCGGAACCTCGAGAAAGTTCAACATTGGACGTATGTTCAGCTTCGAGACCGGACCGAAGGGCAAGGAGATCAAGTTGTTCGGTATGGGAATGAGATTCTCAGGTGGAAAGATCAACAAGGTAGACTTTGGCATTGGTTCGATATCGAGAATGAGAGGAACTGATGGAAAGATGCATACTTCAAGGGTCAAGGTGCTCGGATGCAAGGTTCATGCAGATATGAAGACCGGAGAAAAAAAGCTGACAGATGTCGGAGCAATCGGACTTCACATGAAAGTTGGTAAGGACGGTCATCGGAAGCTGACGGATCTCGGAATGATCGGACTTCATATGGATATGGGAAAAGATGGCCATCGTCAGCTGAAAGATCTGAGCGCTCTCGGAATTCACAGAAAGAAGGGCGAGGATGGCAAGTACCATACAAAGACCGCTCTCGGTGGTATGTATAAAAATTATGATACCTTTGAGAATGAAGAAAAAAAGGACGAAGAAAAAAAGTAGGGGATTAACAGCATGAGGATTATACCAAAAAATACAAATGTTAAAATGGAATTTTTCAAGGGAATCGATCTGCTGGATGTGCTGGTGCTGGCGGCGGGAGGCTGTCTGTCAACCGCACTTCTCCTATCGGATCTTCCCTTTCATCTCTTCTTTTTCTGTATAGCAATTGTCCTGACTGTGGCTCTTGTCATGCCGCTGGATGATGAGAAAGTCTACATGAGTATCTATTATGGTCTCAAGTATCTGGCGAGATATAAGGTATTTGGAGAACAGGATCAGGCAGCGGAGGAAGAAGAGGAAAAACCGTCGGAGGAGACGGAGCAGACAGAGGACGAAGAGAACGAGGAAACACAAAAAAAGAAGAGAAAAATCGGAAAGAGAAAGAAACGTGCAGGAGTTGCGGGAGGAGCGACAAAGAAATCGGCAAAGAAAGCGAAAAAACGCAAAGAAAAGCCGGCTCCGACTGTGAAAGAAATCACTCCGTTTACGGGAATCAACGGGGAGTTCATTGAGTACGGAAAGGCATATTCGGCGGTGGTGTTAGAGATTCCGTCTGTGGAATTCCGTTTCATGACGGCATCGAAGCAGAATGCGATGATTGATCGAATGTTCAGCTCCGTGCTCCGGACTCTGACGATGAGTGAGAACGCGTCCCTCGTCAAGCTGGACCGTCCGGTCATTTACGATGAGTATGTGCGGTCTGAGGAGAAAAAGAAGAACGATTTAAAAGAGGCATACTTAAATGGACTTCTTGACGATGAGGAGCTGACAAAGAGAATCGGAATCATTGAAGACCGAATTGCAATGATTAAACGTTTCAACACGGAAGACAAGGTTTACATTCCGTTTCATTATCTGGTCTTTTATCACAAAGACCGGGATATGCTCAAGGAACAGATTGAAAACGCCAGCAAGGTTTTCTCCAATTACGATATGAAGTGTCATCAGCTCAAGGGAGTTGAACTTGCCATTTTCCTGAAATATAATTATTCGCAGAATTTCAATGAGAGAGAGGCTTATCGCCTGAAACCGGAGGAGTACTTAGATTGGATTCTTCCGAAAAAGATTACCTTCACTCCGCGAACAGTGACATACGATCATCTAATCACCCACAATCTGAAGATCAGCCGTTATCCGACGATGGTCTCAAATGCGTGGGGACACAAGATCTTTAATATGCCGAGCACGCGTGCAGTCATGATGCTTCGGCCGATGGACCGCTATAAGAGCATCCGGAAGATCGACCGGGCGATCGAGGAACTTCAGGAACAGGCAAATCACACGGCGAAAGCCAGCCGAATCATGGAATTGTCGACCCACTTGGATACTCTGAGTGAGGTGCTCAAACGCCTTCAGGGAGACAATGAGACGCTCTTCTCCGTGGATATTTATCTGACCGCCTATGATTATGAATACAGTCAGGAGTTAGAAAAGTACCGTGTCGATAAGAGCGCGGCAAAGACGGGACTGAATCGGAAAAAGCCGATGCCGAAACTCAAAAAGCAGCTTCGTCAGGCGCTCTCCGAGGATGGATTCCGCCTGAATGATATGTTTATGCAGCAGTTTGAGGCGTACACCTCGGCGATGGTTTCCGCAAATGATGCGCTCAGCAATTCGGCTCAGGGAATCCACTCAAGTTCCGTTGCAGCGGTCTTTCCGTTTGTCTACAAGCATCTGATGGACAAGGATGGCATCTACATCGGAAATTCCGGAGGAATTCCGGCGTTTGTCAACTTCTTCCAGAGAGACAGCGAGCGTGTCAACAGCAACATGGTTATCATCGGAAAGTCCGGTTCCGGTAAGTCTTATGCGACGAAGACGATCCTGAGTCATCTCGCCGCAGAGAACAGCAAGATCTTCATTCTGGATCCGGAGAACGAGTATCAGAAGATGGCAGAGAATCTCGACGGAAAGATCATCGATGTCGGAACTGCATCACAGGGACGACTCAATCCGTTCCATATCATCACGAGTCTGACGGATGAGGAGGATGACGAGGAGGAGGCGGAGAACAACAGCCTGAATGTGCATCTTCAGTTTCTGGAGGAGTTTTACCGCCAGATTCTCCCGGGAATCGATTCAGATGCTCTGGAGTATTTAAACAACATCACGATCCGTCTCTACGAAGAGAAGGGAATTGATTCAAGCACCGATTTAAGCCAGCTGACACCGGCGGATTATCCGATCTTTGATGATCTGTATGAGAAGATTCTTGGCGATTTCCAGTCGGCGAGCGGAGATTACAGCAAGAAAAACCTTCGTGTGCTCTTAAACTACATTTCCAAGTTTGCGACCGGAGGACGAAATTCCAGTCTCTGGAACGGTGAGGCTTCGATCTCGACGAACGAGAACTTTATCGTGTTCAACTTCCAGTCCCTGCTTGCGAACAAGAACAACATGATTGCAAATGCGCAGATGCTCCTGGTACTGAAGTGGCTGGATAATGAGATCATCAAGAACCGTGATTATAACTTAAAGTATCATGCAAACCGCAAGATCATCGTGGTAATCGATGAGGCTCATGTCTTCATCGACAGCAAGTACCCGATTGCTCTGGACTTTATGTACCAGCTTGCAAAACGTATTCGTAAGTACAACGGAATGCAGATCGTTATCACGCAGAATATCAAGGATTTCGTGGGAACGGAGGAGCTTGCGAGAAAGTCCACGGCAATCATCAATGCGAGCCAGTACTCCTTTATTTTCCCGCTCTCTCCGAACGATATGCATGATCTGGTCCGCCTTTATGAAAAAGCGGGCGCGATCAATGAGAGTGAGCAGGAGGACATCGTCAACAACGGACGAGGCAGAGCATTCTTGATTACCGCTCCGCAGGAACGTTGTTGTGTGGATATTGTGGCAGGAGAGGACATTGAGCGGATGTTCACCATGTAATCCTGATTTAGAGAAAGTGGAGGACAGATATGATACCATACGGAAAATGGGGCATGAGTGTGCTGATGACGGGACTTCTTGTAATCTCGGCGACGGGATGTCAGAAGAAGGACGATATCAGCAGGATTCAGGGCGCCGGGGAATTAAAGGTTGCCCTTTGCGAGGAGGATGAAGCTGGTCAGGCGCTCTGTGACAGGGTGGCAAACCGTCTTGGCGTCACACTCACCTATGTGAATGTGGAGCCGGGAGAGGACGGGATCCAGCTTGTAGAGAACAATCAGGCAGACCTGGCAGTCGGCGGGATTGTGACGGGAAAGGAACTGGATCAGGGACTTTCCATGTCAGAACCCTATCTTCAGGAAAACTGGTATGTTGTGACGGCGCGAGGAGATTACTCGGACAGCATCGAGGCCTTTCGGGGCCGGATGCTTGCAGTGACGCATGCAGTGCCGGATGACGCCTTCAACTGGACGAAGGAAGCCTCCGATGTGAATTTCGTCGGAGTCAGCGCTGAGAAAGCGCAGAGTGCGATTGTCCAGGGTGCTCTTCAGGGCTATGTGTGTCTGGAGGATGAGGCCTTGAGTCTTGCAGATGCATCCTCAGCGGTGCAGATGCAGGATCTTGTCGGAAGCGAACCCCTGTCGTATGCGATGGTGACGAGAGCCGCGGACAGAAGACTGGGGCTTGTCATTGCAGAACAGATTGGACAGATGGCAAAAGAGTCCGAGCAGCAGTAACCTGCACAGCCTCTAAAAAATGCGGACACTAAAGATGCGGATAAGAGCATAAAAAGACGAAAAAAGAAACAGTCAGAGGGAAGGGGAGGATTGGATGGCCTATTTTGACAGTGCCAAGAACAGGGCGCTCTGGTCGAAGGAGCTTTCCGCCCTGAAAGAGGAAAAAGTGTACCGGGAAAAGTACGGATACACGCCGGAAGCGGGCGGTAAGACACATCAGCCCGATAATCCACACAGAGTTCGCATCACTTACGCCCAGCTTGAGCGGGAGGAGGCACTTTCCAGAGGCGAACAGTATTTAAAGTCGATGGATGAGAAACGCGAACAGTGGAAGAAACAGAGAGAGGCGGAGTACCAGAAAGAACAAATGGCCCAGAAAGAACGCGGGGCCGGATTGGAACGATAGCGATGAACAGAGAGATTCGGTATAGGACAGTCAGTTTTTTGGTGGGGCTTTTGATGACAGTCGGGGGCGCACACCTCAAAGCGGTGTATGCGATGGAGGAACCTGCCGGAGTTACGCCGGATATGCTCCGCTCAATGGGACTTCCGGATGATTCAGATCTTTCGGGTTCCATTGATCCGGATGAAAATTTTGATTCTGATTTCTCCGGTGAGATCGGAGACGATCAGGGAGAAGTCACTGCACAGGAGCTAAAACTCTCGGATGTGGAAGTCGTAAAAGACCCGGATGGAAACGGATTCCGCTATCTGCTTCCGGGGGATACCTGGTTTTCCAGCAGCGTTCCGGTTGGAGCGGTTGCGACGAAAACCGTCTCTTTGGAGTTATCGGAGGATGTCTATACCTTTCGCGTTGAGCGGGATGGAAAGTATCTTGAACCATCGGAAAAAATGAGTTTTTCCGAACCTGGAAACTATGAGCTGACTTTGCAGACGGGAGACATTCAGGATGAAAAACTCCCGGTCTTCTATGAGCTGCCGATCAGTTTTCAGATTTGTGAGACTTCGACAAATCAGCTCTCGGAGGTTGAGATTCCTTACGGATTTGAGGCAGCCGAGATTACCTGCAATGGAAAACAGAAAACAGAAAGCACCAGCCTCATTCTTCTTGATGAGGATGGAGAATGGAACATGAAATTTATCTCGAAGACGGATCCGCAGGCGGTCTATTCGCTGAAATTTGAGCTGGATCGCGAGGCGCCGGAGCTTCAGTTTTCAAAGCCGATTGATCAGGGACCGGTGAAACCGCCGTTAAAGATCTCGGCACTTGAGGAGGACTGTGAGATTCTGGTGCAGAATGGATCAGAGTTGGCACCTCTTACCGGAGGGGCGCTGACAAGCGGAGGAGCCTATCGGGTGATTGCGAGAGACTCCAAGGGAAATGAGCGCAGTTACAGCGTTCAGATGCGTTACGAGATATTCCGGCTGACATTAGGGAAGATTATAATATTTGCAGTGCTGGTTGCGGGACTGGGCGGATATCTGCTCTATCTGCGCCGGCATATGCAGATTTTATAATAAATAAAACAGGGGTGGGATACCCAGAGAGGAGAAAATCCAATGAATATGAATCTTATCTTATTGACAGCAAGCACCACCGCTGCAGCAAGTAGCCCGTTTGGTGCGGTTGCAGATCCGATCATCAAATTGATCGACTCCGCTGTCACTCCGGCAATCTTGCTGGTGGCAGCACTCGGCGCAATCTATTGTGTTATGCTCGGTGCAAAGCTTGCAAAGGCAGAGGAGCCGCAGGATCAGCAGAAGGCAAAACAGGCACTGAAAAATGCGATTATCGGTTTCGTCCTGATCTTTGTTCTGCTTGTAGCACTGAAGATTGGTGTAAGCCAGATGACAACCTGGTATACCAACAGTATACCAACAGCTAAATAGTAAAAATTTATGTTTTAGCTTCATTTGTCAAGGGGCTGCGGTGGACATCTGTTCCGCGGCAGTCCCTTTGCTATTTGCACAGGCAAAGAAAAAGCCTGCGATTGCGAAGATTCAAAGTTTCAAAGTCTTAAGATTGCGAATGAAAAAAGAAAAAATGAGAAAAGAACAGAAGGAGGATGAGGGCAGATGAAAATGGGTAGACGAATTTTGACGATGACGCTTGTCATGAGCATGACGCTTTTGACGGCCTGTTCCCCCATCCTGAAGAGTTTTGATCCGGATAACGTGCAGTTGAGTTACCGGGTCCCCGAAAAACGAGAACAGAAGACACCGGACATGGAGATCGAGACGCAGATGATGAAGATGATTGCGCAGGTGAATCGTGACAAGTACGATGCAGTAGACGGAACAGATGCCTACTACCTGCTTCCGACAGGAACGCCCCTGCCGGAAGGATTGGTCGATTTTCAGTCTTTGGGCTTTTTAGATGATAAAACAACCTGTTATGCCTATCAGGCGCTGTACGCCTTGGATGATGGGAGTGGGCTTGGCGGGATGCCGGAGCAGGGAACGGCAGGTCCGATGGAGGATGTGAAGGAAGCAGCAGATCATATTCACCAGATGGTCACGGTCCTGATGAAGTACAACACAGAGACGAGGGAGTATAAAGTCCTCTATCACAAGATCGAGGATGTGGTCGTCAGCTACGTGGTGACGGAGGATGATTCGGACACGACGGCGAAGCGTCTGAGAGTCAGCAAGGCGTCGGAACTTCCGGAAGGAAAAAGGTGACGGACAAGCTCACAAGCGAGGAGATCGAGGCGCTTCCTCTCTGCGAGAAGATTTACACCCAGATTCTGGGAAACGGCTCTTTCTTATTCTATCATGACGGCTACGGTTACACATTTGCGAATAAGGGAGAGGAGGCTACGTCCCACTGCCTGAGAAACTATCTCGAGAGAATCACCTATCTGTACGGTCCGAGCGGTTATTATAACAAATATGCAAATGAAAACCTCAACGGCAGTGATCGGCCGTGGGAGAGATCGGGAGATGTCTACACGATTTCCGATATCACGGTGGATGAGAATGGATATTTCTACATCCGCCTCTGCATCACGAAGAAAGAGGTCAATATCCGCGGCGGAATCGATCTCTCCAAAATGCCGGACCCGGAGAATGATATGACGCAGATCTACTGCCGGGTGTTCAGCATAGATGTGGGAGAGGACTTTGCAGTTGAGAACAGTCAGGTGAGTGACGAGACTGCGAACTATTTTGTGAGCGAGAATCAGAACTATCAGAATGCCGTCAATGAATGGATGAGCGTGGATGGTCAGGTGATTTCTTTTGGTGAGGGGAAGCCCTCAGAGAAGCAGATCGCCGAGAGAGTGGGAACGGCAGAAGCGTTAAAAAATAAGTATAAAGATACGTTTGGCGTGTTTGTCTTTAATAAGAGCAGTTTTCCTGTCCATCTGTATGTCGGAAGGACAAAGACCGAAAAAAATGAGGTGAAGGCATATGGAATTCCGCTCGATCCGGAGCTGCTCAGACTCTATATTCAGCAGGGCGATAAACATACCGGTGCGCTCAAATCCCTGAATACATTTTTCGTGGGATTTTATTCCGGACAGCAGGAGAGCACCGGAAAAGCAAATACGATCGGACAGATGGGAACAAATGCATTTGCCTTTGAAAACAATGTTATGCCGGCGATGCCGACGGTGGTGCAGGATGAGGTGGAGAGAACTTTTACTGTGGAGTACACGGAGACGGAAACAGACGATGAGGGAAATGAAGTAAGCCGGACAAGAACGGAAGAGCGTACAGAGACGGCTTTCTTTGTCAAGGAAGTCCGGACTTCTTTCCCGAAGGCGACGAATGTTCTTTTCAGCAAGGAGACGGTAAACGACTGCTCCCTTGCACCGAGCTCAAGAGAAGGTGTCGTCGAGTACACGCAGAATCAGTATGACATCAGAAATGGCAAGCTGAATGTCACGGAGACGGAAATTTTGTGGAAGGCAAAGGCAAGCCAGTTCAGCTGGTCGGATGATCTGATCAAAATCTTGAGAAATCTGGTGGCGACAGTCATTCCGGATCGCGCAAAGAAGATCCTGATGCTCGAGTCGGATACCCAGAAGACTTCCTCCCCTCTGCTTTTGATGACCGGAGAGAACGGCATCTATTATGGAAATCCCTCTGCGATGATGGGAAGTGTGACGATGCGCGGAATTCCGTATGAGGAGATGACGACAAGTACCGAGAGCCTTGGTTCAGATTTCTACTACGATCCGGTGCGGGCAGCGTATATGATAAAGAATCAGAAAGAGTGGCTTTATCTGGCAAGTCCGGCCGAGGGAATTTTAAAGATCAATCTTGGACTTGGAGATGCAAAGAATTCTCTGAGCACGACAGCGGAAAAGGCGGGAAGAGTTTCCAAAATCTATCCGTATCCCTGTTTTGGAATTCATACGGATGAGTCGGGGAATGCGTTCCGGGTGATCGCGTTCCAGACAGATGAGTACTCCTACGATGACATTGATCAGTTTCGGGCAAAAGTTTACCAGGTTCCTCTTGACGATGCACAGGCACAGCTCAACCAGATGTCGTTTGTATTTGATTTAAACGATCGCCTGCAGAGACAATTTATGAATGAGGTCTTTGACAACAAGGATTTGAGTGCAGCGGGCTCGGTATTTTCACGCACGCTGAGGAACATGGGAATTCAGGATGTGAGCGCAGATCACGTAAAGAGTTATCTGGCTTATTTGAGAGACATCGTGAACCGGAAGATCGAGGCGCGCAGGCAGATAGGAACCATCACGGGAATCATGAATCTGGAAACGGAGAATGCTTTTCCGCGATATGCATTTGAGCAGTACAATACGATCCTGAAAGAATTGAAAACCGATCAGGATGTGGAAAAATTCTTTTTGCTGATTGGAGTGGCGAAAAATACGTTTGAGGGAGTCGCCAAGAACCAGCAGGAGCTGGTGCAGGATTTAAAAGCCCAGGTTGCGAGGAGCGCTTCAAGCCAGTCGGGCGGATCTGCGGTGTCTCAGATATCGAAGATCATCTGGCCGGATTTTACGAACAAGAATTTTGAGGAAACTTACTCCAGATTCAAAACGCTCCAAAATTCGAGCATGCGCCTGCGGGATATCGATTTCTCGGGAATGAACTGCACCGATGAGCAGGAACAAAATATGAAAAAGGGCAAGGAGACGCAGACTTATTACTGGATTTATCTGAATCTGAGCAAGAACCGGGAGGAAGTGGAAAAGATTGCCGCTTACATCTCTGCGGATCAGGATATTCAAAAACGCATTCTCGAGGATGATCAGAAAGTGTGGGATGAGATCTATACGGACTGCGGACTCAGCAGGGACGAGATTGAGAACCGGGTAAAAACGGAGAATCCAAAGCTGGTTTCCGTGATCGATTATGAGGCAGCGATCAGGGAGCGGGCAAAAGAATGGAGGAGTGCGCGCGCATTGCTTCTGACACTTCAGGGGATGAATGACGGCGAGGCGGAGAAGAGGACGTTCTTTTCCAGACTTTTGAGCAAAGATCTGGCGATGCAGGAGAAAGAGTGCAAGAGTGGCACGATGGTGGAGTCCCTGATTCTCTCGCTGTGTCGTGATTGGCCAAGCTCTGATGAAATCAGCGGAAAATCGGATTATGATCTTGTGAAATTCCTGCAGGAGCGAAATGGATATACCGAGCGCACCTGGAAGCGGGAGATGGATGAGCTTGCGGAAGATCTGAGTCTGGACTGTTCGCTCACCGGATACTCAAACCGTGGGAACTATGCGGTGCGGAAGATGGCGGATCAGATGGAAGATAATGTTTATGATGCGAAGGAACATCCAAGTGCGATCAAGAATCCGGGTCAGCTGATTTTGGAGAGTATGAAAGAATCCGGGGATCAGACTCCATGGACGAGCAAGGAATGGCAGTTCCAGCTTGTAAATGCCGGAATTCCTGCAAATTCCACGGAACCACGTCTGAGTGAGTACAGTCTGTATCTGAAAAAGGAAGTTCAGGATCGTGAGAATGTAAAGACGGAACTGGAAACGCTTGCCGGGGTGAAAGTGCCGGAAAACAGAAATATAGAAGAGCAATACGATTCCTGCAATACGGTTGATGATATCGAAACGCTCCTTGCCGGTCTCTACGTCGAGCGGCCGGAGATGAAGCAGTATTACACGGGAGGCAAAGAGAGTCAGGGAGAACCGCAGGCCCAGAAGTCTCAGGAGACAAAAACTGCATTGACGATCGATGACATGGTGAAAAAGATGAGGACGCAGAGCGGTCTCACTGAAGATCAGTGGACGAAAAAGATGGAGACTTTGCTTGCACAGATGGAGATCAAAGTCAGTGCCAGTGACTTCTTTGAGTATGAAGAGAACCTGAATGAAAAGAAGAATCTGCAGCTGATGCTTGAGCGGAGACAGAAGCGGGCACAGGCGATAAAAGATTATAATCTGATCACAAAGGCATATCCGCTTGCATACAGTCTTTACAATCGCGATCTCTCCTATCAGGCGTTTGAAAAGGAAGTTGAAATTGATGAGACTTCAAAAATGCTTAGGATAGAGCCGGAGATCGATGCTCTTGGAAAGCTGGTTCTGGAAAATGAGTATATCTGGGATTATTTGCTGATGAATGGTCCTATGGCGCAAGATTTTTGGAAGAGTTCTTACCGGGAAGTGGGGGATCAGAGAAACGCTGACTATATCCGGATAGGAATGAGTGTATTTCCGCCTGCACTCAAGGATTATCAGACATTCTGTGCGCGAAAGGTTGCCGAGTGGAGTAAGGAGAAGAAGAAACTTTTTGAAATCCTGGAAGTGTCGGAGGCGGATATCAAGGACAAAGATGCATTTTATGAACAGGTGATGAAAAAAGCATTGGAACGGAGGGAAAAACAATGAGAAGAATGAGAAAGCAGACAGCGATTCTTTTACTCACGGGTGGATTGCTTATGACAACCGGATCCATGCCGGTGTTTGCGCAGACTACCACGATCACTGCCGGGGCATCGCGCTCCGACAGTGGAAGCGGACAGTCTTCCACGGGGGGAAGCAGCACGGGAACAGGCTGGAAACAGAGTGGGGGAGGCTGGATTTATTATCTTTCTGACGGAACCCCGCAGCAGGGAGGATTCACTCCGGATGGCTATCTCGTGGACGGAAATGGAAGCTGGAGCCAGAGAAGCGGAGTGATTTTGGAGGAAAGTGTCTCCTACCCGGACTGCTTTGTGCCGGCATCCCAGATGAGAGGCTGGGGCGATATGCGGGCAGATCTCGAGCGCGTGGGAAAGCGGATCCAGACAGCCCTCGGAAATGCGAGATCGATTCAGCTCGATGATGAGAGCATCAGTTACTACCGCACAACCGCCCAGAACACCCAGAGTTCTCTGTATTATCAGAATACGCAGAATACCACGACTCTTCTTCTTTCCCTGTATCAGGATTCGAGAACGGATGGTTACCAGCTTCGGGTTTCCACGAATCTCGGAAACCGGAAGAATGGAGTGTCGAGGGCGAGTACCTATGATTATGCGATGTTTTATCTGATGCTTGCGAAAATCAGCCATGTGCCGGAACAGCTTGCGGATGCGATTTACGGAAGCTGGCAGGGGAATAATCCATATGGGCTGACAGAAAAGGGAGAGGTCCAGGTCGGAGATGTCTTCCTCTCACTGCACGTGGAGAACGGAGCGGGTGTCTACATGATACGAAGTGCATGGCAGTGATAGACTTGAGATTTGATGACAGTGGAAAGCAAAGAAACTTGAGGGAAAGAAGCCTGAGGAAAAGAAATCTGAGGGAAAGAAAACTGGGCGGAATTTTGAACCCATGAAGAGGTTGAGAGAAGGAGGACCGGGGATGAATGCCGAAAAGGATGACAGAAAAAGCCTTGCGATCATGGCGGAACTGGAAAATTATGAGAGGGTTGTGGAATTCATAGGGGGAGAACTGAAGAACTGCGGCTGTGACGAAAAGACGTCTGTCCGCATTCAGACGGCAGTGGAAGAGATTTTTGTCAATATTGCAAGCTACGCCTATGAACCTGACCGGGGGGAGACGGAAATCCGGTTTTGGACGAAGACAGATCCGGACCAGATCTGGGTTCAGTTCTGCGATCACGGAAAGCAATTCAATCCGCTTGAACGCCCGGATCCGGATCTGAAGCTGGACCTTGAAGAACGGCAGGCAGGTGGCCTTGGGATTTTCATGGTCAAGGAATTCATGGATGAGGTCACTTATGTATACAAGGACAAAACAAATATTCTGTCATTTGGAATCTCTTACACAAAGAAGGCTTGAGTTCAAATCTGAATCATAAATTTCATATCATCCGGAACCGCTGCCGTGAACGACAGCGGTTTTTGTGTGATCGGATGACAGAAGGAGAGCTTCCAGGAGTGGAGACATTGTCTGCCGATCAGATGAAAATCCGGATGGTAGAGAAAATCACCGGGTAATGGGTGATGGGCGTATTTCATGTGGACACGGATCTGGTGTGTGCGCCCGGTGTCCAGGGTGAGCCGGGCGACAGAAAGATCGAATTCCGGCAGGTAGGAGAGCTGTTCAAAATGGGTGCGGGCGGACTCGCCGCGCCCAAAATCTACTTCTCTTGCAATCACGGAATCGCAGACGCGGGCGATCGGCGCATCAATGAGGCCGGAGACGAGAACCGTGCCCTCCGGTGTTTTTTCTTCTTTTGCTGAGACAGTGATGCCTTTTGGGGCGTCTTTTAAGAGATCGGCGAGGTTGCCGCAGCAGCCGGCAAGGTACGTCCGGTGAATCTCACGATTTCGGATCATCTCGGAGAGAATACAGCTGCTGAGGGAATTTTTTGCAAAAATCAGCAGGCCGCTGGTGTCCCGGTCGAGGCGGTTGACAATCCGGCAGGTGAATGGTTCTCCCCTTTGGGCAAAGTACCAGGCAACTCCGTTTGCGAGGGAATCTGAGAAATGTCCCTGAGACGGATGGATTGAGACACCGGGAGCCTTATTGATCACCATCAGATCCTCATCTTCGAACAGGATATCAAGATCCATCGGGACCGGGACGACGTTGCTGTCGGCAGTCTCTTCCGGGAGTGTGACAGTCAAAGTCTCGTCGCCTTTCAGGCAATGCGTGATATAAACTTTCTGCCCATCGATGCAAAGACCGTCAGAGAGAAGTTTTACGCGGATGATCAGCCGCCTTGAAAATCCTTTCTCAAGGAGAAGTTCCTCGACGGTCTGTCCTGCCTTTGTACAGGAAAAAAGAAATGTTCGTCTATTCATATCAAGAAAAAGCCTTTCTTTAATTTTTCAATTTCGTATTCGCAACAGTTTCGTGTATTCATATTTGCCCATTTTTATCCTGGTTTTATCTTATCATAGCAGAATAACCGCAGAATAGCCAGAATACGTTGTGATAACGCAGTGAATTTGTTTTCACAGATTTATTTGGCTTGGACTTAGCTTATTTGGTTCAGACTCTCGGAAAGGAATCGAAGACGATGAAAATTCAGACGGGTCTTTGTGCGGTGATGGCAGGTGTGACGATTGGATTTGCAATCTGGGGGGCGCAGGGGATGGAGGGATGGTGCCCGGCTCAGCGTTACACACCAATCCTTTTCACGACACCGAAGACAGTGGCGCAAGCTGATGTAAATATGAATACAGATACAGTTCCCAATCCTTCGGATCCGCTTTTCCTCCATTCGCTCTCCGCGGTTCTTCTCGACGGGGGCAGCGGGAGAGTGCTCTATGGGAAGGATGCGGACACTCCGCGCCCGATGGCGAGCACAACAAAGATTATGACCTGCATCTTAGCACTTGAACAGGGAAAACTCTCGGATTTCTGTGAAATCTCCGCAAATGCCTCGTCCCAGCCGAAAGTCCGTCTCGGCGTCCATGCAGGCCAGCAGTTTCTTCTCGAGGATCTTCTTTACTCTCTGATGCTTGAGTCCCATAATGACTCGGCAGTGGCGATCGCGGAGCATCTTGCTGGGAGTGTGGAAGCATTTGCACAGAAAATGAACCGGAAAGCGAAATCGATCGGCTGTGAAAATACGTTTTTTGTGACTCCGAACGGGCTTGATGCGATGGGAACTGATGCGGACGGAAATCAGCATGTGCACAGTACAACGGCGTCAGATCTTGCGCGGATTCTGCGCTACTGCATCGTGGAGTCACCGAAGCGGGAAGAGTTTTTGAAGATCACGAGGAGTGCGAGCAAAACATTCACAGATCAGTCGGGAAAGAGTTCGTATTACTGTGCGAACCACAATGCCTTTCTTCAGATGATGGACGGTGTACTGACCGGGAAAACCGGATTTACCGGGGGAGCCGGATACTGTTATGTCTCGGCGCTCGAGAGTGAGGGGAGGATGTTTGTTCTGGCTCTGCTTGGCTGCGGATGGCCTCCGCACCGCACATGGAAGTGGGAGGATGCGAGAATGCTTTTTTCATATGGAAAACAGAATTTTTTCTATCAGGACTGCTATCAGCCGTTTGAGAGATGCCAGATCCCGGTCAGGGGTTCCGAGAAGGGAAAAGTGGTGACCGTGGATACGGACACGGGAGAGGAAGAAAAAACGCTGTATCTCTTGCTTCAGGAGGGCGAAAAGGTGATCCGTGAGGTCAAGATCCCGGAAATTCTTGATGCTCCGGTCAGGCGTGGAG
>NZ_JBNMIC010000032.1:0-30940 GCF_050873065.1 Brotaphodocola sp. | reverse complement strand
TACAGAATTACGGATGATTCAATGTGCAGTTTTGAAGGTACATGTATGAATTGCAGAAATGCGATTCAAATATGCGCGAGTGGCTCAGTTGGTGGAGTACGACCTTGCCAAGGTCGGGGTCGCGGGTTCGAGTCCCGTCTCGCGCTCTCAAAGTAAAAAGAGGGTATCTGTCTTGGACGGATATCCTCTTTTTTGTTGCATGGGATTGACTTTACAATCGTTGTAGGGTTTAAAGTGAGAAAATAAAATACAAAAAGCAAAAAGGAGCAAAACGGAATGGATAGAAAAGCAGAAAACAAACTGACATCGGGAAGTGTGCTTGGAAGCATTGCCTGTTTTTCTCTGCCTTATCTGCTGTCATATTTTCTTCAGACGCTCTATGGAATGGCAGATCTTTTTATCATCGGACAGTTTGATGAGGTGGCGGGAATCACGGCAGTCTCGATCGGCAGTCAGGTTATGCACATGCTGACGGTTGTGATTGTCGGACTTGCGATGGGAACGACGGTGAGCATCGGTCATGCAGTTGGTGCCGGGGATCAGAAAAAGGCTTCATCTGCGGTGGGCAATACAGCGATTCTGTTTATGGGAGTCTCGGTGGCGCTCACGATAGGGTTGCTGATGGTTGTGCGGCCGATTGTCAGCGTGATGTCGACACCGGAGGAGGCGGTTTCCGGGACGATTCTGTATCTTTCGATCTGTTTTATCGGAATTCCGTTTATCACGGCATACAATATCATCAGCGCGATTTTTCGTGGAATCGGGGATTCAAAGAGCCCAATGTATTTCATTGCGGTGGCGTGTGTGATAAACATTGCACTTGATTATCTATTTATGGGATACTTTCATTTAGGACCGGCGGGGGCTGCCCTTGGAACGACGCTTTCCCAGACAGTCAGTGTTGTGATTGCGCTGACCGTGATTGTGAGGCGGAAGACGGGAATTTCCGTGAAAAGAGCAGATTTTAAGCCGAACCACAGCGCGATGGGAGCGATCTTAAAGATTGGTGTTCCGATTGCCTTGCAGGATGGATTGATTCAGGTTGCGTTTATCATCATCACGATCATTGCAAACCGGAGGGGACTCAGCGATGCGGCGGCAGTTGGAATTGTGGAGAAAATCATCAGTTTTCTCTTCCTTGTTCCTTCATCCATGCTCTCCACGGTTTCGGCACTCTGTGCGCAGAATATCGGTGCAGGTGAGAAGCGACGGGCAAGACAGACTTTATATGATGCGATTCTGATTGCGGTCTGCTTCGGCATCTGCGTCTCGATCCTGATTCAGCTTTTGGCGGAAAATGTGGTTGGAATGTTTACATCTGATGAGGTGGTTGTGGCACAGGGGGCCCAGTATATTCGAGGATATATCTGGGATTGCATTTTTGCGGGAATCCATTTTAGCTTCAGCGGTTATTTCTGTGCCTGCGGGCGCTCAGAACTCTCATTTTTACATAATATCACAGCGATTGCACTTGTGCGTGTGCCGGGAGTTTATCTGATGTCGGTGATGTTTCCGGCGACGCTGTTTCCGATGGGACTTGCGACTGCCTGCGGCTCCCTTGTCTCTGTCGTGATCTGCCTGTTTGCATACAGATGGCTGAGAAGAAAAGAAAACGTCTAGGAACGGGAAAAAAGGAAATTAAGAGTAAGAGAAAACGGGAAAGAGCAGGGACTGTGAGATGAGTGAAAAAAATCTGTTTCAGATCGGGGAAGTGGCGCGAATGTTTCATGTCAGCCCGGGAACTCTGCGCCATTATGAGCAGGCGGGGATTCTGATTCCGGAATGGATCGATGAACAGACCGGGTATCGCTATTACGGTGTTCGCCAGTTTGAGGTGTTGAATACCATCCGATATCTGAGAGTGCTTGATCTTCCGCTGAAGCAGATCGCAGATTTCCTTCAGAATCGAAATATTGACAGCATCTGTGAGAAACTCAGGCAGCAGCAGGAGATGATTGACCGGAAACAGCGGGAACTTGAGATTGTTCGCAGAAAGATTGGTCATCGTCTTTGCCAGATTGAAGATGCCCGAAATTCCGGGTTGGAGAAAATCGAGTTGAAGCCGATCTCCGCTCTGCGAATTGTGTGGATTTCCGCTTCCCTGAAACCGCATTCTTATCTGGATCTGGAATATTCGATCCGTCGTCTCGAGAACGGACAGCGGGAGTCAATGGTTTTTCTTGGAAAAGTTGGAGTGGGAATCTCGGGGGAGAGACTGAAAAATTTTGGTTATCCGGGAAAAAAGGAGACTTCCTGCGAGAGTGGCGAAGAGGAGAATTTTGACTGCTATGACAGAGTGTTTCTTGTGCTGGATGAGGAGGAGAGCTTTGACGGGGCGGTAGAACGGATTCCCGCAGGAATCTGTGCGGTGATTCGTTTTTGTGGAAGCCACAAAGAAGCCCCCGGTTATTACCGGAGGCTTCTTGCATATCTTGATAGACATAATCTGGAGGTGGATGGATTTTCCAGAGAGATCACCCTGATTGATGAGGGAATGACAAACGATCCGAATCAATTTGTGACGGAAATCCAGATTCCGGTCAAATGTGTGTAACTCAGAGTGGATGTGCGGTGATTCGGGATTTTGTTTTAACCGATTCCGCCGAGTACAATTCCGAGGATCAGCACGAAGAAGCAGATCGGAATGTAGAGGTAACGGCAGACCGGAAGAAACCATTTCGTGAACGCTCTGTCCCGTCCGCGGTTGATTTCTTTTTCCACGTAGGATTTTCCGCAGACCCAGAAGAACATGATTCCTGCGAGACCTGCTCCGAGCGGACAGATGTAAATCGAGAGAACATCCATCCAGTCAGAGACGATTCCCTGAATCAGGATGGAGACGATCGCTCCGATGACTGCGATGAGTGCACAGGCAGGAATTCGTCCGAGATGGAGTTTTTCCTGAACCGTGGCAATCGGTGCCTCATAGAGATTCAGCAGAGAGGTCATGCCTGCGAAGAGAACAGCGGTGAAGAATACGATCGCAATCAGCCGTCCTCCCGGCATCGCCTGAATCAGGTGAGGCAGATAGATGAAGAGGAGTCCCGGACCGCCCTGGTTGAGCTGTGCCCCGGCTGCTGCCATCGCCGGAATGATGACGAGGGAGGCAAGCATCGCTGCGACAGTGTCAAAGAAGGCGACTCTTGCCGCGGAGAATGGGATATTTTCCTGATCCGAGAGATAAGAACCGTAGATCAGTGTTCCGTTTCCCGCGACGGACAGGGAGAAGAAGGCCTGACCGAGCGCGAAAATCCAGGTTTTCGGATCTGCGAGCTTGACGGGATCAATCCGGAAAATATACCGGTAACCATTGACGGCACCCGGCTGAAAAGCGACGTAGATGCCGAGAATCACAAACAGGATGAAAAAGATCGGCATCATCAGTTTGTTTGCTTTCTCAATTCCACCGCCGATGCCGAGCATCAGGATCAGCATGCAGAAAATCAGGGCGAGCAGCTGCCAGAAATTGTTTCCGAAAGCGGACGCCATGCTGCCAAAGGAAGCGGCAAAGCCGTCGATTCCCTCGGGAGCGAGGATGGAACCGCTGAAGGCACCGACTGCATATTTCAGGATCCAGCCCATGACAACGGTGTAGCCGATTGCCATTGCGAGGGAGCCGAGAACCGGAATCATGCCGAGTGCTTCACCGACACTGCGCTTGCCGTGGCGCTCACAGGCAGAGCCAAAGGCATCAATCGGTCCGGATTTTGTGGCACGCCCGAAAGACATCTCGCCGATGACACCGGTAAAGCCGATCAGTGCGATAAAGAGAAAATAGGGGATCAAAAAGGAACCGCCCCCGTAGAGGGAGACTCTGGTTGAGAACATCCAGATGTTTCCCATTCCGACAGCGGAGCCGATGCAGGCGAGGATAAATCCCCAGCTGCTTTGAAATGAATCTCGTTTTTTCATAAATAGAATCCTTTCGTTGTAAGCTGTTTTATTTAGTTATGAACAGCAAAAATATTATAAACAAAATCAGGAGGAAAAGCAATCGTTACCGCGGATTGGCGGGAAGTTTCCAGACAGAGACCTCTCAAATCGGTTTTGTTTGATAAAAAAATCTTTACATGAAAAAAATTATCTCGTATAATGGGGGCGATTTGAATTCATTCCGAAATGCCATGTGCATCTCCCTACCAGAGAAGGAGAGAGGATATGAGTGAGAAAAAGAAACTGGAAGGTCCAGCATACGAGTTTGAGGCGAAAATGCCGCTCAGTCAGGCGATTCCGCTTGGATTGCAGCATGTGCTGGCAATGTTTGTCGGAAACCTGACGCCGCTTTTGATCATCACAGGAGCCTGCGGGATCACGGGAGGAAGCGATCTGGCATATCTTCAGGTGGAGCTTTTGCAGAATGCGATGCTCGTTGCCGGTCTTGTGACACTTGTACAGCTTTTTTCGATTGGACCGATCGGCGGAAAAGTTCCGATCATCATGGGAACGAGTTCCGGATTCATCGGAGTCTTCAACAGTGTTGCCGCTTCCATGGGCGGAGGGGTTCTTGCCTACGGCGCCATCATGGGTGCGTCGGTGATCGGCGGTCTCTTTGAGAGTGTTCTTGGATTTTTCTTGAAACCGCTTCGAAAATTTTTCCCATCTGTTGTGACGGGAACGGTTGTGCTCTCGATCGGTCTGTCCCTGATTGCGGTTGGAATCAACTCATTTGGCGGCGGAAGTGCCGCAAAGGACTTCGGTTCCGCTGAAAATATGCTTCTTGCAATTTTCGTTCTTGTTGTGATTCTGGCAGTAAAACACGGAACAAAGGGATTTGCAAGTTCTTCTGCGATTCTGATCGGAATCATTGCGGGATATGTGGCATCCGTAGTTATGGGAATGGTGCTTCCGCATACTGGAATTGCGGCGGATGGAACGGAATACA
Organism: Brotaphodocola sp.; assembly: GCF_050873065.1. Lineage (GTDB taxonomy): Bacteria > Bacillota > Clostridia > Lachnospirales > Lachnospiraceae > Brotaphodocola. Next base: position 26,058 of record NZ_JBNMIC010000032.1, on the reverse strand, counting down.
CAAAAGCATGGGTACTGAACTGGGATAAGGTTGCCCAGGCATCATGGTTCAGCATTCCGGCTCTGATTCCGGTCAAGCTTGTCTTTGATCTTCGCGCAATTCTTCCGGTTCTCATCATGTTTATCGTGACGGCAGTTGAGACAGTCGGAGATATCTCCGGTGTGATGGAGGGTGGAATGGATCGGGAAGCGACAGATAAAGAGCTCTCGGGCGGTGTCATCTGCGACGGCATCGGTTCCACGTTTGCAGCTCTCTTCGGCGTGCTTCCGAATACCTCATTCAGCCAGAATGTGGGTCTTGTGACGATGACGAAGGTCGTGAACCGTATGGCGCTTGCAACCGGAGCAGTCTTTCTTGTACTCTGCGGTCTGTTCCCGAAGCTTGGAGCAATCGTCTCGATCATGCCGCAGGCAGTACTCGGCGGAGCAGCGGTGATGATGTTCTCCTCGATTGTGGTCAGCGGAATCCAGCTGATTATGAGAGAAAAGATGACACCGCGCAACCTGACGATCGTGTCGGTAGCGCTTGGTGTCGGATATGGAATGGGTGCCCATGCGACGATTCTGTCGAAGATGCCGGAGGCAATTCAGCTGGTATTCGGCGGATCCGGCATCGTTCCGGCTGCTTTTGTGGCAATTCTGTTAAATATCCTGCTTCCGAGAGAGGAGCAGTAGGGGATCAGGCTCTGAGAGAAGACGTAAGTCTTCCGGGGTATCGACATCCATGAGCTCATATGGATGTTCGGCAGAGATCAGATGCACACACTCCGGGTGATTCCGGAGAAGAAAACTGCCGCCTTTTCCTTTTGGGAGGGTGAGCAGTTCAGGAAAGAAACGATTTGGAAAAAGAACAGGGCTTCCGAGTGTGACGGGAGGATTTGGATGAGTGGAATCCGAATCTTCCCGAAAACAGAGGCGGAAGATGGCCTGTTCTTTTTTTGAGAAAGAGAGCGCCATTGTCTCCAAGGTCTCCGTGCTTAAGAGGGGCTGATCGCCGAGAGCGAAGAGACATCCTTGAAGGTCAGGCCGCGCGGCGAGGAGGGCATTCAAGCCGAGACGCACCGTGTCGTTTCGATCCGGAAGCTCGTGAAAGAGAGCGGGAATCCCGGCGTTTTGGCAAACTTGCAGGACGGATTTTGAGCGTGTGACGACAATCCGGCTGGCAAAGAGGGAACCGGAGGTTGTGCGAAGAATCCGTGTAATCAGAGGTTCGCCCATAAACGGAGCAATGAGCTTGTCGGAACCGAAGCGTTTTCCAAGCCCAGATGCCATGATGACACAGCCGATCGGGACGAGGGGCTGATCGAGATCCATCACAAAGACATCGGGACGGCTTTTTAATGCATCGAGAAAGGGCAGAGACTGTTTGCGGATCACAGCGATGACCGGCCGGGTGTCAAAGAGTGCCAAAAGCGCGTCTAGGAACGGTCTGCAGGAAGTCTCGAGGTATCCGATCTCATCGATCACGGCCCACGGAGCGTCCTCGTTTTTTAATGACATCGCGCGCCGGATGGCGGGGATTCCGACTTGGAGAAACCCGTTTGGGCAGGGGGTCATCTGGCATCCACCTGCGGGATCAAGACTGCGCTGTCCCAAAAACATTCCGATGGTTCCGGTCTTTTTGCTGATCCGGTCCTGAATCTCGACCCGTTTTTTCGGAATGGCCCGCGTGGAAAATCCCGGAAATTCGGGCTTGGAACCGGGAAAATCCTGCTCGATCAGCGAGATCAGTTCGTTTAAGAGTGTACTTTTTCCGACACCCCGGCTTCCGGTGATCAGAAGATGTGTTTTATGGCTGTCTTGAAAAGATCTGAGAATAGATTTCGGTGCAGCTCTGAATGCAGGCATCTCGATAGACTTCGTATTCATGCAAAAACTCCTTTGCTTCTGGGGTGAGACAGCTTCCGCCGCCTCCTTTTCCGCCGGTTTTTCTGACTGTGAGGGGGAAGCCAAGCTCTCGCTCTGCATTTCGGATCAGCTGAAGCGCTTTGGTGTACGCCATTTCCATGGAGAGCGCGGCGGCGCGCAGAGATCCGGTCTCTTCAACTGCGTGAAGCAGACGGCAGGGTCCTTCCCCGAAAAATCGTTTATTTTCCTCATCACAGAGGCAGATGCGAATCATAGGTTTCATAAGTAAAATCCTCGGTAAACAATTAATCAATTAATAAAGAAATTAAGAATCGTCGGTAAAAAATGATGGATGAAACAGACATGCGAAAGCTCTCACCGGAGAAGGAGCACAAGACGGTCTGAAACTTTTTCTTCCGGGATCTGCGCCTGTGGAAACGAGAGCTGTGATGTCTGTGGATTTTGTGTCTGTGAATTTTGTGTCTGCGGGATTCGCACAAGGCGGACGGGGCCATAGATTTCGGAAAAAGCGTTTTCCATTTTTTGGTCGGAGTCCGTCTTTGGATGCAGGCAGGCAGATACCCTTCCATCTTTTAAGAGCAGGATCTGGTCGCAGAATTGAAGTGCCAGATCGGGACTGTGGAGACAGACGAGAGTCGTTTTTTTGTGTTCTGCGGTCTTTCTTGCGATCAGGCGGAGCATAAAACTGCGGTTTGGAAAGTCGAGAGAACTGTCCGGTTCATCGAGGAGCAGGAGAGTGGTGTTCTCGATGAGAGTCCGGGCGAGAATCGTGAGCTGTTTTTGCCCTCCGCTGAGCGTGAGATAATCGCGGTCTGCGAAATCTTCCATTCCAGTCTGCCGGAGTGCATCCTGCGCCTGCTTTCGCATGAGGGCGGACGGATGTTCAAACAGTTTTAAGGCGGAATGAAATCCCATCAGAACGACGTCCAGAACAGACATGGAGATCGAGATCCCGGTCTGCTGAGGAATGTAGCTGATCTGGCGGGCGAGACTGCGGACGGAGAGATTCTCAAGCGTTAAGCTGTTCAGACGGCAGGTGCCGGAGTGTGCAAGATCCTGACAGATCGTGCGGATCAGGGTGGTTTTCCCGCTTCCGTTTGCGCCGAGAAGTCCGGTCACGGTTCCGCAGGCATCGATCGAGAAGGAGAGATCATTGAGAATGGGCTGTCCTCCTCGGAACACACGGAGGTGTTCGGCGGAAAAGACGGGGAAAACCGGCTCAGGTGCCGGATTTAAAGCTTCGTGGGTGAATGTCATACAGCGTCCTCCTCTCTCTTTGCGAGAATCAGATAGATCAGGAACGGGGCACCGAGCAGGGAGGTAAAAATGCTGACGGGAAGTTCCGTCGCGGCAATCCCTTTGGCGAGCGTATCTGCGGTGAGAAGGAGAAAACTGCCGATCGTGCCGCTTAAAAAACAGCAGGAGCGTCGGTTGTGCCCGCACAGCATGCGTGCTGTGTGAGGAGCAAGAAGACCGACGAAACTGATGAGACCGGTGACGCTGACAATGGCGGCGACGGAAAAGGTCGCGAGAAAGAGCAGGACCATGCGCATCGTTCCGACAGAGATTCCGAGCATGCGGGCCTCCTCCTCCCGGACGGAGAGCATCAGAAGATGGCGGTGAAGCGAGAAAATCACAGCACAGCAGAGGCAGACGGTGACGATCGAGAATGGGATCTTTGAGAGCGTGACTCCGCCGAGACTTCCCATAATCCAGTATTCAATCGAGGCAAGTTCTTTCTCAGGATCGGCTGTCAGTTTCAAAAACATCAGGATGGTCTGTGCGAGTGCATGGACCGCAATTCCTGCGAGAACGATCGAGGAACGGCTTTTTCCCGGAGCAAGGGCGGAGAGCCCGATGGAGACACAGACGGCGAGAAGTCCGCCTACAAATGCGCAGACAGTTGTCGCAGCCATGCTCGAGGAGAGAAAGAGAATCGCAAAGGCAGCACCGGCGCTTGCACCCGATGAGACTCCGATGATGTCAGGCGAGGCGAGTGGGTTTCCGAAGATGGTCTGGTAGACAAATCCGGCAACGCCGAGTCCAAATCCTCCAAAAAGTGCCATGAGTGCGCGTGGAAAGCGCAGAATCCAGAATGTACGAATAGCCATCCGGTCCCCCGCAAGAAGCGCTGCGGGGGAGATCGGATATTTTCCGATCAGGATGGCTGTGAGAAAGGATGCACATACGAGCAGGGAAGAGATCCCAGCAAGAAGTGCGGTGTTTTTCAAGTTTTTACTGTGCATTTACTTCCGGGGTGAAACCGTAGAAGGTCTCATAGAAATCGCTGGCGGTTTTCTGGTAGTCTTCCTCAGAGACGAGATCCGGGTGAAGAACAGAAGCAAGATAGATGCTTCCAAGGAAACTTCCCGGTACCGGGGAGTCGAGTGCCTCGATATCGTCAGGCAGTTTTACGACATGGCCGTCTTTCACAGCGGTGCAGTCAGCAAGTGCGCTGTCGCCGAGAACGGAATCTGTTGTGTAGGAAGCGTCGGAAGCCAGAACGATATAGTCCGGATTCCAGGAGAGGATCTGCTCATAGGATACCTCCGCCCAGTAGGAATCACTGATTTCGGCAGCGGCATTTGTGCCCTTTGCATGCTCAATCAGGCTGGACTGATACATAGCAGGACCGGCAGTCTCAAGCAGGGCGCTGTTTCCGCCGAGGTATACGGACGGGGTATTTTCAGCGGCGCTTAAAGTTTTCTCTAAATTCTCAAGAGAATCTGTGATGTAGGACTTTAACTTCTCACCCTCGGAAACCGTGTTGGTGGCCTGATCGATTAAGTCGATGGCATCAAAGAGCAGATCCTGGTTTTCCGGCTTTACAGCGAGGACAGTCAGACCAAGCTCTTCCATTGCAGGGATGGAGTCCTTTAATTTTGCAGGAACGATCACAAGATCCGGCTTTAAAGATGCACAGCCCTCCAAATCAAATTCCTTTGCGGTTCCGACGCTCGGGAGGTCCAAAATCTCCGGGGCACTGAGCTTGTAGATGTTGCGGGTGTCAGCCTTTGCCTCAACGCCGACAAGTTTTTCGTCGAGTCCGAGTGCGATCATCAGGCTGGTGGTGATATAGTAACCGCTCACGAGAGATTCCGGTTCCTTCTCGATCGTGACTTCACGTCCGAGCTGGTCGGTGACAGTGAGCGGATAGGTGACAGTTGCGTCTGTGCTGTCTGCGGCAGAAGTCTCGGAAGCCTCTTTTTCAGTGTTTGCTGCACTGCTCTCAGCGGCTGTCTTGGAAGCTGCCTCGGAAGAAGTCTCAGCAGATGAAGAAGCGGAAGTGGCATTGCCGCCGCACGCAGTTGTGCTGAGTGCAAGTGCCATAGACAAAAAGATTGCCGATAATTGTTTGATGTTCTTTTTCATAATAGTCTCCCTCTTTTGAACAGATTCGTTGTAGTAATAAAACAACAACGGTATTATATCAGAAAGTATGTTAAAATAAAAGACAAAACTGGAGTGCGTCTCAAAAAGGACAAAAGAAGAAAGAGAAAAAAAGAGGAGATCGGGATTATGATGACAATTCGGGAGTACAGGCGGGTGGAGAGCCTTGAGGAAGCCTGGCAGCTGAATCAGAAGAAGAGCAACCGGGTGATCGGGGGAATGCTCTGGCTGAAAATGAGTCATGGCAGAGTCGGGACGGCGATTGATCTGTCGGGGCTTGGCTTAAACCAGATTGAGGAGAAGGAAGACCGCTTTGAGATCGGTGCGATGGTCACTCTGCGTGAGCTGGAATTAAATGCGGGGCTTGAAGCATACACGAGGGGAGCACTTCGCGAGTCCGTGCGCCATATTGTGGGGGTTCAGTTCCGCAATCTGGCGACGGTGGGGGGAAGCATCTTCGGGAGATTTGGATTTTCCGATGTCCTGACGATGTTTTTAGCGATGAAGACAGAGGTGGAACTGTACAAGGGCGGGGTTGTACCGCTTGAGACATTTGCGCGTGAGGGAGCAGGGGGAGACATTCTGGTCAAGCTGATTGTACATAAAGAAAATGCGGATTTCTGCTATCAGTCTGTCCGGAATACGAAGACGGATTTCCCGGTTCTGACCTGTGCGGTCGCGAGAGAAGAGGGCGGAACTTACCGCATTGCGATCGGGGCGCGTCCTGCGAGGGCGGTTCTGATGGAGGTTTCGCCTGATGAGAAAAATCCGAGTCTGGCACAGGCGGTCGCTGCGAGAGTGAAGGAGACGGTTGTGACAGACAGCAACCTGCGCGCAAGCGCAGCATACCGCAGACATTTGGCGGGAGTTCTGACAAGACGCGCAGTCGAGCGGCTTGAGGGCGGAGAAGAGAGATAGATAGAGAGGGAGAGAGTCGATGCAGGTTAGCTTTGTGTTGAACGGAAAGAACGTGTCCGAGGAGATCGGGGCGGATACGCTTTTGATTGATCTTGTGAGAAAGATGGGCTGTTACAGTGTGAAAAGAGGATGTGAGACTTCAAACTGCGGTCTCTGCACTGTCTTTTTGGATGAAAAACCGGTGCTGTCCTGTTCGGTTTTGGCTGCGCGGGCAGACGGAAGAAGCGTGACGACACTTGAGGGGCTTCAAGAGGAGGCAGCAGAGTTTGGCGCATTTATTGCGGATCAGGGCGCAGAACAGTGCGGATTCTGCAATCCGGGATTTATTATGAATGCACTTGCACTGTTTCGGGAAAAGGAATTTCCGAGTGAGGAGGAGATCAAAGAATATCTTGCGGGAAATCTCTGCCGGTGTTCCGGATATGAGGGACAGCTTCGCGGAATTCTGGCCTTTCTGGACTGGAAAATGAACCAGAAAAAGGAGAATGAAGAGAATGATAAGGAGAATGCAGGAAGGGAGGCAGAGAAGAGATGAAGCGAGAACAGAACCTTGTGGTAAACCATGCAGTGCGCAAAAAGGATGCGATGCAGCTTGTGACGGGACAGCCGGTCTACATGGATGATTTAGCTCCCCAGAATTGCCTGATTGTAAAGCTTTTGCGCTCCCCCTATGCAAATGCGATTGTTCAGGAAGTCAACACGGCAGCGGCGATGCGGGTGCCGGGAATGGAAGTGATTTACACCTGGAAAGATATTGACCAGAACGGCAGGCGCTACACCCAGGCGGGACAGACGTATCCGGAAGCGAGCCCGTATGATCGCCTGATTATTGACCGTCATGTCCGCTTTATCGGGGATGTGGTTGCGATTGTCGCCGGCAGAGATGAGGCCTGCGTCGACAAGGCGATGCGGATGATCAAGGTGAAATATGAGGTGCTTGAGCCTGTTCTCGATTTTCACACGGCGAAGGACAATCCGATCCTCGTGCACCCGGAGGAAAACTGGGAGAGTCTCTGCCCGGTAGGCGCAGACAACAGGAGAAATCTCTGTGCGCACGCAGAGTCATCGAATGGCGACATCGATGCGGTTCTGGCGGACTGTGACATTGTGATTGATCATGTCTATCACACGAAAGCCTGTCAGCAGACGATGATGGAGACGTTCCGCACGTACTGTTCGATTGATCCGTACGGGCGGCTCAATGTGTTCAGCTCGACCCAGATTGTGTTCCATTGCCGCCGGATTCTCGCAAATGCGCTCCACATTCCGAAATCGAAAATTCGCGTGAGCAAGCCGAGAATCGGAGGCGGATTCGGGGCAAAGCAGACAGCGGTCTGTGAAGTTTACCCGGCATTTGTGACCTGGATGACGAAGAAGCCGTCAAAGATCATCTACACCCGCGGGGAGAGCATGACTGCCTCCACACCGCGCCACGAGATGGAGATGCATGTGCGTCTCGGTGCGACAAAGGACGGAATTGTCCGGGGAATTGATCTTTACACCCTCTCCAACACGGGTGCCTACGGGGAACACGGACCGACAACCGTCGGACTTTCCGGCCATAAATCAATCCCGCTCTACGGAAAGGCGGAGGCTTTCCGTTTTGTCAATGATGTGGTGTATACAAACAGGATGTCCTCGGGCGCTTACCGCGGATACGGAGCGACACAGGGACTCTTCGCTGTGGAGTCGGCAGTCAATGAGCTGGCACAGCGCCTTCACATGGATCCGTTTGAGATCCGTGAGAAGAATATTGTCAGAGAGGGCGATGTGATGCCCGCTTACTATGGTCAGGTCAACACAAGCTGTGCGCTCGACTGCTGTCTCAAACGGGTTCACGAGATGATAGACTGGGATCACAAGAAGACTGTCCGCGATATGGGAAATGGAAAGGTCCGCGCAGTCGGAATCGGCATGGCGATGCAGGGTTCCGGAATCGGTTCCGTCGATGTCGGAAGTGCGACGATCAAGGTCAATGACGACGGCTTCTATACGCTTGCGATCGGTGCGGCGGATATGGGAACCGGCTGTGATACGATTCTTGCCCAGATTGCGGCGGAGGTTCTCGAGTGCCCGATCGACGACATCACAGTCTGTGGAGCGGACACGGATTTCTCTCCTTATGATTCCGGCTCCTATGCGTCGAGTACGACGTATGTGACCGGAAAGGCGGTGGAGAAATGTGCGTTGCAGATTCGCGAACAGATCTGTAAGCTCGGGGCAAAGAAGCTTGGGTGTGCACCCGAGAATGTGATATTTGACGGGAAATGGGTCTATACGGATCCGGAGTTATCAGAAGGCAGACAGGAGAAAGTCTCCCTTGTGGATCTTGCGACCGCTTCGATGTGTGGAAATGATATTGCGCTTGAGGCGACGGTGACGAACAGCTCCAAGCTCTCCCCGCCTCCGTTCATGGTGGGAGCGGCAGAGGTTGAGGTCGACCTTGAGACCGGGGAGGTGGAAGTGCTTGACTATGCGGCGGCAGTCGACTGCGGTACTCCGATTAACCCGAATCTTGCGAGAGTGCAGGCGGAGGGTGGAATCCTTCAGGGAATCGGAATGGCGCTCACTGAAAATATCACTTACACAAAGCGGGGACAGGTGTTAGAAAATTCTCTGATGCAGTATAAGATCCCGACCCGTGTGGACATCGGCAGGATTCGGGTCGCTTTTGAGAGCAGTTATGAGAGCGAGGGACCGTTCGGAGCAAAATCGATCGGAGAGGTTGTCATCAACACGCCGCTTCCGGCTGTCGCAGATGCGGTCAGCCGGGCGGTCGGAACGCGCTTTTATGAGCTTCCGATCACACCGGAGCAGATCGCGACAGCTGTCATGAAACAGGAGTGAAAAAGTAATTTTTCGGACCCGGGCGAAGGAAATATGTTAAGTGCATCCCGATCGACAGCAGAAGCGTAAAGAACTCTGCGGTCGGGATCGCAATCCAGGCACCGTTGATTCCGAGGATCGGCGGAAGCACGAGCAGGGAGATCACGGTGAAGACAAGTGTTCTGCTGAAAGAAAGGATTGCAGAAATCTTTCCGTTTGAGAGTGCCGTGAAAAATCCCGATGAGGTGATGTTGAGCCCGCTGAACAGGAAGTTAAACGCAAAGATCGGGAAACCTGCCTCTGCGAGCGCAAGCGTCTTCGGATCCTGGGTGAACACGGTCACGAGCGGACGTGACAGGGAGATCGCGGCAATCAGCAGAACCACGGAGGAAGCAGCGACAAAGAGGAAGGAGATCCGGTAAACATTTTCAAGCTCCTCCTTGTTGCGCGCCCCGTACTGGAAGCCGACAATCGGGCTGACACCGATCGAGAATCCCAGATAGAAAGCGTTGAACAGAAACTGTCCGTAAAGCAGGATTGTGATCGCGGCAACTCCGTGTTCTCCTGCCAGATTCATCAGCACAATGTTGAAGAGAAAGGTCACAACCGCGTTTGAGAGCTGGGTCACCATCTCGGAAGAACCGTTGTAGCAGGCGAGGAAAAGCTCTCTCGGGCGCAGGGTAAATCGGGTAAAGTGCAGTTCTTTCTTGGAAAAGAGAAAGAAGCAGACGCCCGCGATTGCCGGCACAGACTGGCCGATTCCGGTTGCGAGAGCGGCACCGCCGATACCGAGGCCACAGATGACGATCAGCACGTAGTCGAGAACGGCATTGAGGATTCCGGCTCCGATTGTCAGAAACAGACCAAATCCCGGGTGGCCGGCAGTGACCAGGTAAGACTGGAACAGGGACTGGAGTGTGCACGCCGGGGCAAAGCTGACTGCGATGGACAGATAGATCCGGCAGTCCTCAAGAAGTACCTCGTTGGAGCCTAAAAACAGGGAGATCGGGGTCAGGAAAAGCTGAGTCAGAACCAGAATGAGGATGCTGAGGATCAGACTGACAACGACAAACTGGGTCAGGCATTCTCTGGCCTCTTTGGGCTTTTCCTCGCCGAGATAACGGCTGATGATGGCGTTTCCTCCTGTTCCGAACATGGTTGCAACAGCGATGACGACGTTGATAACCGGAAAAACAATATTTAAAGAAGAAAGCGCATTGCTTCCGATAAACCGGGAGATAAAAATTCCGTCAACGATCGTGTAGAGTGACATGAACATCATCATCACGATGGATGGAGCTGCAAACTGCAAGAGCTTCCATGGAGTGAAATGCTGATTGATGGAAGTAGTCATAATCGATAAAAAATCCTTTCTTTAATATTTCTCTTGTGGGATAGCACTCAGCATAGCCTATTTCATATAGGTTCGTCAAGCCTAATCGTATTGACATTTCCGGAAGATTTGTTATAATACAGTTGCTCGTTCGGAGGGTGAATCATTCAGAAGAAATGATAAGCTGGATAAGGCGGCAGATTGAGATATCTGCTCCTTGTCCGGCTTTTTTATTTCATAGAAACTTTTTTATTTCATAGAAAGCTGGGTTTTATGAAAAAACAAAAATGTTTTGTGGGGATCGGGGATGTAATATGTAAACTGCACTTGTAAGGTACTAATAAAAACAAAACGTAGAAGTTCACCTGGTGGAAAGAAAAAAAGAGATAAGAGGAGAGAAAAACATGAGACAAAAAACGAGAAGTCTGACGGAGGGGAGCGTTTTTAAGAGTCTGATTGCGTTTGCAATCCCGATTTTTTTCAGCCTGTTTTTGCAGGCACTTTACGGAGGCGTTGATCTTCTGGTGGTTGGACGGTTTGCGGGAACTGCGGATGTCTCCGGCGTTGCGTCAGGAAGCAATCTGCTCCAGACTGTGACCAATGTGATCACAGGCCTTGCAATGGGAATCACGATTCTTGTCGGAGAAAAGATCGGACAGAAAAAGCCGAGGGAGGCCGGAAAGGCGATCGGAAGCGGAATCTGCCTGTTTCTGGTATTTGGGCTGATTCTCACAGCGCTGCTTCTGGTGTTTGCGGAGAGAATTGCGATCATGCTCCATGCGCCGAGTGAGGCATTCCGGGAGACAACGGCTTACATCCGGATCTGCGGGGCAGGCTCGCTCTTTATTGTGGCTTACAATGTGCTGAGTGCGGTCTTTCGGGGAATCGGGGATTCCCAGACTCCGCTTGTGACGGTCTGTATTGCCTGTGTGGTAAATATTGCGGGGGATCTTGCGCTTGTAGCCGGTCTTCATTTAGGAGCGGCAGGGGCTGCGCTTGCGACTGTGCTTGCCCAGGCGGTCAGCGTGATGGTTTCACTTGTGATTGTCAGCAGAAAAAAGCTTCCATTTATCTTAAAGCGGGAAGATATCCGGTTTCACGGCAGGGTGGTCCAAAAGGAGCTGAGACTCGGAACTCCGGTTGCGCTTCAGGAATTTCTGGTCGGAACCTCTTTTCTGGTACTTCAGATGATCGTCAACAACTTTGGAGTGACGGCGTCGGCCGGAGTCGGTGTGGCGGAGAAGGTCTGTGTATTTATGATGCTTGTCACCTCGGCGTTCATGCAGTCGATGTCGGCATTTACCGCGCAGAACCGCGGTGCGGGAAAGCCGGAGCGCGCGAAGTCTGCTTTAAAGAGCGGCATGATCACTGCGTTTGTGGCAGGGGCCTTTATGGGCTACCTCGCCTATGTTCATGGGGATGTCCTCAGCAGCCTGTTCTCGAAGGATTCAGAGGTGATTGCCGCTTCCCACAGTTATCTCAAGGCATATGGGATAGACTGTTTCCTGACTCCGTTCTTATTCTGCTTTATCGGATACTTTAACGGATGCGAGAAGACTCTGTTCGTCATGATTCAGGGGCTCATCGGCGCGTTCGGAGTGCGAATTCCGATTGCGTATGCGGTGAGCAAAATGGCGGGGGCGACGCTGTTTGAGATTGGACTTGGAACACCGGCATCCTCCACGGTACAGCTGATTCTTTGTCTGCTTGCATTTTTGTACTGGAAGAAAAAAGGGTATTTTTCGTAAATCGAAATTGAAAAATAGAGAAAAACGTGAGAAAATGACAGGAAAGGTAAAGGCATAGCGGAAAGCGAGAAAAAATTAGAGTAAAAGAGTTAACGTATCGGAAAAATATCAAAAAGTATCAGAATTAAAGTATCAGAATCAGAGATAGAAAGAAGGGCGGAGTGAGGCGATGTTTCATCCGGAAAATCTGGCAGAGATCCTCTCTGCCTACAAGAAATCCTTTCGGGATCACTGGGGCGGGGAGTGTTACAAGTGGAGAGCGATCCGGCATTTTCAGACGTACTGGGATCTTGAGGCGGATGATTTTGGGCAGATGTTTATGAAGGCGACAGAGAAGACCGAAAATCTGCTCGCAAATCGAAACAATTATCCGCGCAGGATGATCGCTCAGTTTGCGGGTGCCGATGCGGAGGCCCTCCGGAGTATGTTTCGCAGTCTGTTTGATGAGTCGGAGGAGGTTTCTCAGAGGATCGGACAGTTTCGGGCATCGGCGGACTGGCTTCGGATAAAGTATGATGACGGGACGTGGAATCAGCACTACCAGACTGCAAACGCGATCACGACGTATCTGTGGCTTAAGAACCCGGACAAGTATTATATTTACAAGTACTCGGAGGCGCTTGCGCTCGCAAAGGCGGTGAAGTCCGATTTTCAGCCGATCCGGGGAGATGCCATCCTGAATGTGCAGGGAACATACCAGCTGTATGAGGAGATCCGGGATGTCCTCAGAAAAGATTCGGAACTCGATGAAGTTTTCCGGCAGGTGTGTGACGAGTCCTGCTATCCGGATCCGGAGAAGATCACGATGACGACAGATCTGGCCTTTTTTGTCAGCCGCTATTATCTCTCTCATGTGTCGGAACAGCAGCCGTCAGTCAGAGTGCCAAAAGAAAAGCTAGAAGAGAAGCCAGTAGAGAAGTCAGAAGAGAAGCAGAATAAGGGAAAAACAGATTTCAGAAAAATAGAGAAAAAGAGCTTGGAACCCTATACGAGGGAGGACTTCTTGCGTGAAGTTTATCTGGGAAAAGAGCAGTTTGACACCCTTGTGATGCTGCTGAAAAACAAGAAAAATCTGATTTTACAGGGTGCGCCGGGAGTCGGGAAGACATTTGCGGCGAAGCGGCTTGCCTACGCGATGATGGGAGAAAAGGATGAGTCGAGAATTCGGCTGATTCAGTTCCATCAGAATTATTCTTATGAAGATTTTATTATGGGATACCGGCCGGTGAACGAGGGTTTTGAACTTCGTGAGGGGATTTTTTACCGCGCGTGTGCTTTGGCGGCTGCGGATCCGGGCAGGGATTATTTCTTTCTGATCGACGAGATCAACCGCGGAAACTTGAGCAGGATCTTTGGAGAACTTCTGATGCTGATTGAGCGGGATTACCGCGGGAGTGGGGCAATGCTGGCATACAGCCAGTCCCTGTTTTCTGTCCCGGAGAATCTTTACCTGATCGGAATGATGAATACGGCAGATCGAAGTCTTGCAATGATCGATTATGCCCTCCGCAGAAGATTCAGCTTTTTTGAAATAGAACCGGGATTTCTCTCAGAGGGATTTAAGCGCTATCAGAAACTGCTGCAAAATAAGCAGTTTGACAGGCTGATTGAGCAGATTGTCGAGCTGAACCGGGAGATTCGGGAGGATGAGTCTCTTGGGGAGGGATTCTGCATCGGCCACAGCTATTTTTGCGGACGGGACCGGGAAACCTGCACGCGGGAATGGATGAGAATGGTTGTGCGCTATGACATCATTCCGATGCTTCGCGAGTACTGGTTTGATGAGCGGGAAAAATTGCAGAGATGGGAAAGACGCCTCTGCGGAGTGCTGGAAGAAGTCTGAGATATGAAAGACAAAGGAATTTTTATCAAAAATATTTACTATATGCTGGCGTATGCATTTCGGGTGCTGCGCCAGAATTCATATGAGGAGGTTGCCGCGGAGGAGTTTGAGACGGTTTTGGACCTCTTTGCAGAGATTTTGTCCCGCGGGATCTCGCGCCAGTTAAAGCAGGGACTCTACCGGACTTATGATGTCCGGGAGGAAAATCTGCCGGCGGTGCGGGGAAAACTCCTGATTGCCGGGACGATTCGCAATCAGATACAGAGAGACAGGAAAGTATGCTGTGAGTACGAGAAACTGTCGGCCAATAACCTCTTTAACCAGATTTTGAAGGCGGCAATGAGAAAGCTGATCGGGAGTGAACAGGTGAAGCGGGAGCGGAGGGCAAGATTAAAAAAACTGTTCCCGTTTTTTGACGAGGTGGATGAGATCGAGGTCTCAAAAGTCCGCTGGGAATCGATTCGCTATCAGCGCGGCAACGCCAACTATGAGATGCTCCTAAATCTCTGCTACTTTGTGTTCAGGGGGATGATTCAGACAGAGGAGGCGGGCGGGTACCGGGTGATGACATTCTCAGATGAATCGATGAGCCGCCTCTATGAGAAATTTATTCTGGAATACATGCGGCGTCATCACCCGTATCTGGAGGAAGTGAGGTCGGCACAGGTGAAATGGAATCTGACGGAAGAGCCTCAAGTTCGCATGATCCGCTTTCTTCCGGTGATGCAGACCGATATTTTTCTTCGATTGGGTGATGAGATTTTGATTATTGACGCAAAATATTATGGGCACACGATGCAGAGCCATTACGAGAAGGAGACGATTCATTCCGGGAACCTTTATCAGATCTTTACCTATGTGAAAAATCAGGATGCCGATGGGAGCGGAAAGGTGTCGGGAATGCTTTTGTACGCAAAGACGGAGGAGGAGATCACGCCGGAGGGCAGTTTTGTCATGGGCGGAAACCGGATCAGCGTGAAGACTCTGGATCTGAATCAGGAGTTTTCGGTGATTGCAGGACAGCTTGATGAGATTGTTGAGAGCAGTTTTGGTGCGCACAGGCTGCAAAACGACGGAACGGACAATAACAAGAAAGAATAGTAAGGTTTTTTGTATTCACGATGGGCATATATTGACAAAAAACGAGATATTTTATAAAATATTGTTTAGACAATTTTAAAAATGAAGTTCATGAAGTTGTCGAAAAGATTCAACACCCTAAAATTGAGATCCGGTCAAGCTGATTTAAGAGAAGACTGGCAAGACTGGATCGAGGAAAAGATAGGAGAAAATAGGAGAAAAATGAAGTTGCAGGGACTGTCATCAAAACAGGTAGAAGAGAGTCGCAGACAGCACGGGACAAATGAGCTGACGCAGATTCCGTCAGATCCGCTGTGGAAGAAAATTCTTGAGGGATTCAAGGATCCGATGATTATGATTCTGCTGGTTGCACTCGTTGTCCAGGTCGGGCTCTTCTTGATGGGGCAGGCAGAGTGGTTTGAGCCTGTGGGCATTCTGATTGCGATTCTGATTGCGAATGGAGTTGCATCCATCAGTGAAAATAAGCAGGAGAACAAGGCATCTGCCCTCAAGGAAGAGGAAGAGGCAAAGGAGATTGCAAAGGTAATCCGAGACGGAAAACTCCTTGAGATTCATGTCAGTGAGGTCGTTGTCGGAGATCTCGTGTATCTTCAGGCAGGTGATAAGATTCCGGCGGACGGAGTTGTTGTCGAGGGAACACTCAAGGTTGATCAGGCGGCTTTGAACGGTGAGACCGAGGAGGCAACCAAGATTCCGTGTCCGGACGGAGTGTCTTACGATGTGAAAGATTTGCTGAACAAGTATTATGCATATCGCGGAACTGTCGTGTGCGGCGGCGAAGGATATATGGAGATCAAGGTAGTCGGAGATAAGACGCTGTTTGGAGAGCTTGCACTTGAGGTGCAGGAGGAGACAAGACAGACTCCGCTTCAGGTAAAACTTGGTGTTCTCGCCGGTCAGATCTCGAAGTTTGGTTATATCGGCGCGATTGCGATTGTTGTGGGAATTCTCGCAAAGACCTTTCTAACAGGCGAGCTTCCGACTGGAATTTACGGATGGATTCGTCTGCTTCTCGATGCGATCACCGTTGCAATCACCGTCATTGTCTGTGCAGTGCCGGAGGGCCTGCCGATGCTGACATCGATTCTTTTGTCCTTCCAGAGTCTTAGAATGGCGAAGGATAACGTCCTTGTCAGAAAGATCAACGGTCTTGAGACGGCAGGAAGCTTAAGCATCCTCTTCAGCGATAAGACCGGTACAATCACAGAGGGCCGTCTGTCGGTTGTGGAGCTTGTGACGGGAAATGTCGTTCCATTTAAGGAACTTACAAAGATGCCGTCTGCTCTGGCGGCGGATGTCATCATCGGAACCGGAATCAATAACAGTGCTGTCGCATCGAACGGTTCGATCATCGGCGGAAACAGCACCGACCGGGCATTGATGGCATATCTGATTGATTCTAAGGTTGTGAACTCGATCGCGAAGGAGGAGGCGAGAAACTTCAATGCCTTCGATTCTTCGAAAAAGTTTTCAAGTGTGACGGTGATGCGTGACGGAAAGAGTATGACCTACATCAAGGGTGCACCGGAGCGGATCGTTGAGAGATGTACGCATTACATTGATGAGAATGGCAATGTCAAGGAGCTGGTGGAGAAGAATTATCTCATGGCGCATATGGATGCACAGGCAGGCCGCTCGATGAGACTGCTTGCGGTCGCAAAGAGAGAGGGAGAATCCGATGAGGGAGATCTGACTCTTGTGTGCGTGATCAGTATCCGCGATAATGTCCGCAAGGAAGCTGCCGATGCGATTCACGAGGTGCAGAATGCAGGCATTCAGGTTGTCATGGTAACCGGAGACAGAAAAGAGACCGCTGTTGCGATTGCAAAAGAGGCGGGACTGCTCAAGAATCCGGATGATGTGGCTCTGACGTCCGCGGAGATGGCAGAGAAGAGCGATGAGGAGATGAAGAAGATTCTTCCTCATCTGAGAGTTGTGGCGAGAGCGCTTCCGACGGACAAGAGCCGTCTGGTGAGACTTGCACAGGAACTCGATGAGGTAGTCGGAATGACCGGAGACGGTGTCAACGATTCCCCGGCCTTAAAGAAGGCCGATGTCGGATTTGCGATGGGAAGCGGTACCGAGGTTGCGAAGGAGGCAGGAGATATCACGATTCTCGACGATAACTTCTCCTCGATTGAGAAAGCGATCCTGTACGGACGTACCATGTTTAAGAGCATCCGCAAGTTCCTGATCTTCCAGCTGACGGTAAACGTTGCAGCGGTTCTGACCTGCTTTATCGGACCGCTCTTAGGCGAAAATGTGATTCTCACAGTTATCCAGCTTCTGCTGATCAACCTTGCGATGGATACGCTTGCGGCGATCGCATTTGGCAGTGAGCCGGCACTCAAAGAGTACATGAAAGACAAGCCGGTTCCGAGAACAGAGAGCATTGTCACCAAGAACATGCTGATTGAGGTGATTATCAGTGCGCTGTACATTACCTTTATCTGCCTGTCGATTCTGTTCTTTGCACCGGTCAGAAATCTCTTTGGCGATGTCGATGTGACGTATTTGAAGTCAGCACTGTTTGCAACCTTTATGATGGCGATCACGTTCAACGGTTTCAATGCGAGAACCGCTCATCTGAATCCGTTTGAGAACCTGATGAGAAATAAGAACTTCCTTCTGGTTATGCTGTCTATCTTTGTGATGCAGTTTGTGTTCGTCACCTTCGGTGGAGAGGTGCTCAGCGTGGAGAGCCTGAGCCTGAAATCCTGGCTGATCTGTCTGGTTCTGGCCTTTATGGTCATTCCGATTGATATGGTCAGAAAAGCAGTTATGAGAAAATAGAGATCACTCTTGTACCATTTATATCGAATATCGTAGGGAAGATTCTCGCGGCTACAGTCGCAGGAGATATTGATGAGTTTGGCGAAAGCATGCGGAGAGAACAAAAAAGGTTCTGCCAGTGTGCTTTCGCCATTTTTTATTTCATCGAAATTGGAAATTACAGAAGAGACCGTGAAAAGACGGGCAGTAAAGTAAAAGGGCGGTCAGTGATAGAGAGAGGGGGGAAAGGGATTGAAAAACGCAAGAAGGTGGAGCATTTCATTCAACTCTCCGGTTGTGCTTGGATTTGCGGGGATTTGTCTTGTCGCGTGGGTGATGGGATGGATCTCTGGCGGGAGGTCTACTTCCCTGTTTTTCAGCGTGTACCGCTCCTCGCTCTCAAGTCCGCTTACTTACGTGCGGATGATCGGATATGTCTTTGGACATGCAAGTCTCGATCATCTTGTTGGAAATATGACGCTTCTTCTGATTATCGGTCCGATGTTAGAGGAAAAGTACGGTTCCATCAATCTTCTGATTGTCATGCTGATCACGGCGGCTGTCACGGGAATTGCAAGTTTTCTTCTGTTTCCTCACGTTCAGCTTCTCGGAGCGAGCGGGGTGGTGTCAGCGTTTATCCTGCTCTCCTCATTTACGAGCATTAGAGAACACTATATTCCGCTGACGTTTCTTCTGGTCGCCGTCCTTTATCTGGGCGGTCAGGTGTACGACGGGATTTTTGTGCAGAGCAACATTTCTAATTTTACACATATTCTCGGCGGAGTTGTCGGGGCGTGGTTTGGATTCTTTCTGACGAATCCGTCGAGACGTTTTCGCTGAAATACATAGAAGAAAGTATAGAAGAAAAAGACAAAAGAACAGTAAAAAAGACAGGAAAAGATACGACAAAGAAAACAGACCAGAAAGGAGAGCATCATCATGTTAGAGCGAATTTCCCTGCAAAAGCCGGATGATTATTTCCTTGATCTGGGAAAACGGAGCCGCAGGGGCGTCTATGTCTGCCGGATCTGCGAGTACAATGCGGGAGTTCACACGTTTATCCGGAAGTATTATGAGGCGGCACGCCTGTCCGGGGTGATTGTGGAGGGAAAATTAAAGAATCCCGATCAGCGCCAGCTCGAGTATTATCAGGAGATCATGGGGCCGGCATTTGAGGTTGACAAGAGCTTTTTTTCACAGCGACTGAAAAAATGGCTTCCTCGGATGAATGAACGGCAGAGGGAGAATGTGGCAGGAGCCATGTATGTGACGCTGATTCATCTGCGCGAGGGCGGAAAAAATGACAATATGCTCAAAAATGCATATATCAAATTCATGTGCTGGCTTTACTACCGATTTGAACGGATCGTCAATCATCTCGGGGAGGAGAAACTTCCAAAGATTCTCTATGAGGGAGAGATCAGCATCTACGAGCTGCTTCTGATGAGGGTGCTCACGCAGGCAGGCTGTGATCTGGTGCTTTTGGAATATCACGGAGATGAGGCGTACCGGAAGGTGGATCCATCCTCTGAGATGTCGGAAAAATTGTGCGCAGCGATGTTTGAGACACCGGGAGTGTCAGGAGGATCAGGCAGCTTAGATCTGAAATTCCCGGATTCGTTTCATCTCGGACAGATCCGGGAGGAACTGGAACAGAAACAGAACAGGGAACGTTTATACGGCACAGAAGCGGAAACGCTCATGCCGGCGACAAATGTCTGGCTCGATGCGGGAAATCCTCTTTTTGAGGAGATAAAAAAGCCGGCGGGGGAGCGCGGAAGTGATCCGAGATTCTTTTACAACTGTTTTTGCCGGATCTGTGGTGTGGAGGATAAACTCACTTATGAAAATGAGCTTTACCAGCTCGGGCAGTCGGTTCGGGGAAGCGGGCGAAAGCTTTTGATCGTCAATCATCAGATCTCTCCTCCGACTGTGGAGGAGATTGAAGCGATCAGGAGAAAAAACAATTATCAGACGTTAAGTCAGCTTGTGGAGGACTTGTCGAAGAATCTTTGCTGTGCGGATAACAGGGAGCTTCAACAGGTTATGAGGCGGGCTTTTGCAGAGGTGATTGAGGAGGGGCGAAAAACAGATGGCAGTACGCCAAGTCCGTTAAACCGTATGATGAATGTGGCAGTCTATCTGATCTGCTGGCTGAAACGATATCAGCGGGAACTGTTTCAGGGATGGAAGAAGCCGGAACTTGCCTGTTTCTTTCATCTCGGAGGGTGCCAGAATGAGAAAGAGGCGATGTTTTGCAGATTTCTCGCAAGGCTGCCGGTCGATGTCGTGATTTTTAAGCCGGATCTCAATGAGGCCTGCTGTCTGAGCGACTCCTTGCTCTATGAGGTGAATCATCCCTGTTCGCTGGCCATCCGGGCTTATCCGGAGGAGCATTCCGGGGTGAGCGTCGGGACGGCGGCTTACCACGCCGAGCGGGAGTTGGACAGTCTCATGTATCAGGATAGCGGGCTGTACCGCGAACAGCAGTATGCGAAGGCAAATGCAGTGGTGCTTAAGACGATGTATGAGGAAATTCCGATCCTGTGGGATCAGGAACTGAAATACCGCCCGGGTTTCAGCACATTTTCGGATACCGTCAATATGCCGGTGATCTTTTCCAAGATCTCCGGAGTGAAAAACGGGGAGATGGATGGGTACTGGCAGTCGATCAAGGCGCTGATCACAGCAGACACAGAAAATGTAACGGTGATCAGCAGGGTGCCGAATCTCACTGCCATCTCGGAGAATCCGATCAAGCCGTTTGCGGTGGAATTTTTCAGAAACGGGCGTCTGCAAAAAGAAAAAATCCGGCAGCATCGCGCTTACCCGTATGGCTTTCTGCGCGAGCCGATGCAGGAGTATCTTCTCGACAAGATCCAGCTTTTGATTGACCGGAAGACGATTCGGGGAACAGGGGAAAACGGGACGGAATTCACGATCGTCTCGACCGCTTTGAATCTGGAAAAACCGCTTTTGAGGATGATCCAGAAATTTGATTTCACAAAGAAGAATCCCAAGCTGATTTATATCATCGCCGGGGAGGAGATGATGTCTTTGGAAGATGCGATTCAGATGGCATTTCTGAATCTGGTCGGATTTGATATTTTGCTCTTTGTTCCGACCGGGTATCAGTGTGCAGAGCAGTTTTTCCGCGAGCAGATTTTTGAGGAGCATCAGATCGGAGAGTACCGGTATGAACAGCAGGTGCCGGATTTTAACCGGATTTCTTTGCATACACAGCGCCCAGGATGGTGCGAAAAACTTTTCAGGAGGAGGATATAAGTATGGGGCTTGATTTTAGCAGATCATCGAAGGCACCAGAGCCGCAGGAGGTGCAGGAGCCGAAAGATGAGCTAGTTGTCAAACAGTATGATATTGTGGCGGATCGTCAGCAGATGAACAGAGAGCTGACGAACTCTGCGGAGGTGGATGCGCTTGTCAGCACGATAGAGATTGACAACATGGAGACGATTGTCACTTTCGGTGCACATGCGGCGGAGGAGATCTCAAAAGTATCGGATGTCGTGTTAAACAGCATGAGTCTGTCACAGCTCGATGAGTCCAGCCAGATGCTTGCAGCGCTGGCAAAGATCATGGATAAGTTCGACATCGAGGAGATCAAGGAGAGCAAGGGCTTTTTTGACCGCTTCTTTGGAAATATGAGAAAGAAGCTCGATCAGATTCTCGACAAGTACCACACGATGGGCGGAGAGGTTGACAAGATCTATGTCCAGCTCAAACAGTATGAGGCGGAGATCAAGCAGTCAAACAGAAAGCTCGATCAGATCTTTGACGCAAATGTCAATTACTACCATGAGCTTGTCAAATACATTCTTGCCGGAGAGCAGGGATGCCGCGAGATCGAGGCGTACATCGCGCAGAGACAGGCAGATATGGAGACCACGGGGGATCAGTCGATCCAGTTTGAGCTCACGAACTTAAACCAGTGTCTGATGCTTCTCGAGCAGAGAACACAGGATTTAAGGACGGCGGAGAGTGTTGCGATCCAGTCCATCCCGATGCTCAAGACGATGGAATTCAGCAATATGAATCTGGTCAGAAAGATCAATTCCGCATTTATCATCACACTTCCGGTATTTAAGCAGTCGCTGGCACAGGCGATGATGCTCAAACGCCAGAAGATTCAGGCAGAGTCGATGGCGGCACTCGATGCAAAGACAAATGAACTTCTGATCAAGAATGCGAAGAATACCGTTGAGCAGGCAAAACTGACCTCGAAACTGGCATCCGGCAGCTCGATTAAGATCGAGACGCTTGAGACGACATGGAGAACAATTGTAAATGGAATCGATGAGACGAGAGCGATTCAGGAGAACGCGCGCAGACAGCGCGTGGAGGATGCAAAGCGTCTTGAAGCGATCAAGCAGGAGTTTAACCAGAAGTATCACATGCCAAACAAGAGATAAGTTTTTACATCTTTTATTTTAATCGTAGTTTATCACCCGGAGAGGACGTTTCCTTTCCGGGTGATGGAAAATAAAAAAACAGGGTCATAGACCAGATGATAAGGAGGAAAATATTATGCCTATCAATTTATCAAAAGGACAGAAAGTCAGCCTTACAAAGGGAAATCCGGGACTCAAGAAAATCATGGTTGGACTGGGCTGGGATGTCAATGCATTTGATTCCGGCGCAGATTTTGACCTCGATGCATCTGCATTTCTGACAGGTGCAAATGGAAAATGCCCGTCAGACAAAGAATTTATTTTCTACGGCAACTTGGAGCACGAGAGCGGTGCGGTTGCACACATGGGAGATAACCGAACCGGAGCAGGTGAGGGAGATGATGAGCAGATTGAGGTAGATTTAAGCCTTGTCCCTGCAAATATTGAGAAAATAGCATTCACCGTCACCATTTATGATGCGGACAAGAGACACCAGAATTTCGGACAGGTATCGAATTCCTACTGCCGAATTGTGGATGAGAGCACCGGAGAGGAGATTGTTCGCTTTGATCTCGGAGAAGATTTCTCAATCGAGACGGCACTTGTGGTCGGTGAACTTTACAAGCATAACGGCGAGTGGAAGTTCAATGCGATCGGAAGCGGATTCCAGGGTGGTCTTGCTGCACTCTGCGCCCACTATGGAATCGATGCAGAATAAGATCTGTGGTGAAAGCCACAAATTTGATTTGCTTAAATTTCTTCAATCGTTTGTTTGATAATAAGACAGATAAGTGGATGGATAGAGGGGCCGGAAGGAAAGTTTGCATAAGGAAAAACAGGAGGTGCGGAATCGATGTCTGTAAAACTTCAAAAGGGACAGAAAGTCAGTCTGTCAAAAGAAAATGCGGGATTATCAAAAATTATTGTAGGACTGGGCTGGGATGAGGTGAAACAGCCGGGTGGCCTTTTCTCGTTTCTCTCAAGTCCGCAGGCAATCGACTGTGATGCGTTTGCCCTGATGCTCCAAAACGGAAAACTTGTGGACAACAAAGATATTGTGTACTTTCACAATCTGACCCATAAGAGCGGATCCGTGCAGCATATGGGAGACAACCTCACCGGTGCGGGCGAGGGCGATGACGAGCAGATTGTCATTGATCTTGGCCGTGTTCCGGCAGAGTATGACCGGATTGTGCTTGCCGTCAATATTTATGAGGCTTACAAGCGCCGTCAGCATTTTGGAATGATTCAGAATGCCTTTATTCGCCTTGTGGATGCGCGAAACAATAAGGAAATGTGCATTTACAATCTGACGGAAAATTATGCCAACCAGACAGCGATGCTGTTCGGTGAGGTGTACCGTCACAACGGCGAGTGGAAATTCAGCGCGATCGGTCAGGGAACCAAAGATGGCTCGATCGGTGAATTTGCAAGAAGATACACCTAGACATATCAGGAAGAGATCGCTGAGGGGTCGCCTGTAAGTCCCCCGATCGGATGAGATTTTTATTTTACCGTGCCGGACAAAACTACGTCTGGCACGGTTTTTTATATGATAGAAAATTGCGTCCTATCATACAAAAAATGCTCCGCAAGGATACGCACTCGGCGCAGGGGAAGAAGGTTGCCAAAACAACCGCGCCTCGGCGCGAGAATGTGCCAAGGCACATTCTTTTTTATTGCGATAAGAATTGACAAAATGAGAAATTTCTATATAATTATCAATGGTAACTAAAACTCAGAGGGGAGGAGTGAGAGAAAAGCATGAAAAACAAAACAATCAAGCGGATGTTTGACGCGTGCTATCAGGCAAAACGGACTCGGGAGATGCTTCCGCCGCTGCCAAAAGGCGTTATGCCATCTTACATTCAGTATCTGGATGCAATTCAAATGCTGGAGAAAGAGAAGGAACACGTGAAAGTGTCAGATGTCAGTGGTGCGCTGAATCTTCCGAGACCCGGTGTTACCAGGACCATCAAGGAGATGGAGATGAAAGGGTATCTTCGCAAGCTCGCTTCTTCAAGGGACGGACGCGTGGTCTATATTTCTGTCACAGAGAAAGGGAAAGAACTCTCGCAGAAGTACGACCAGCAGTATTTTGATGCGCTGTCCCCGTATATGAATGAGATTTCGGAGGAGGAAGCAGAATGCATGATCCAGACGATTGAGAAATTTTACCGGATCATGTGCGAGAGAAAAGAAGGGGGCAATTTTTATGACAAATGATAAGGCAGATTTTACACAGGGAAGTATTTTAAAGAAGCTGATCGCATTTATGATACCGGTTCTCGGTGCGCTGATTTTGCAGGCGGCCTATGGTGCGGTGGATCTGCTTGTGGTCGGAAGATTTGGATCGACATCTGGTCTGTCGGCAGTTTCAACCGGAAGCCAGGTGTTAAACTTTGTCACGTTTGTCGTGACACAGCTTGCAATGGGCGTCACGGTCCTGATTGCGCGCTATCTCGGAGAGAAACGCCCGGAGCAGATCGGTTCGGTCATTGGCGGTGCGGGAGTCGTATTTACCGTGCTTGCCGTGATTTTGTTTGTTATCATGGTGGGATTTTCGCGTGGAATTTCTGTTCTCATGCAGGCACCTGCTGAGGCGGTTGACCTGACATCGACTTATGTGCGCATCTGCGGAAGCGGCATTTTCTTTATCGTGGCGTACAACCTGCTGTCCGCAATTTTCAGAGGACTTGGAGACAGCAATTCTCCGCTGCTCTTTGTCTTTGTTGCCTGCATCATCAATGTGATCGGAGATTTGGTTCTTGTTGCGGGACTTCACATGGATGCAGCGGGTGCAGCGATTGCGACAGTTGTCGCTCAGGCATGCAGTGTCGTGTTTGCCATCATTCTTCTGATCAAGAAGGAAATGCCGTTTGTTATCAGAAAGAGTGATTTCAAGTGGAATGAACAGTGCCCGAAATTCCTTGAGATTGGATTTCCGCTGGCACTTCAGGAGATGCTCACACAGCTTTCTTTCCTTGCGCTGTGTGCATTCATCAACCGCCTTGGCCTGGATGCTTCGTCCGGATACGGTGTGGCATGTAAGATCGTAAACTTTGCAATGCTGATCCCGAGTTCCCTGATGCAGTCGATGGCATCGTTCGTCTCCCAGAATGTCGGTGCAGGAAAGACAAAGCGTGCGAGACAGTCTCTGTTTACCGGAATCGGTGTGGGTCTGGCTGTGGGATTTGTAGTTTTCCTGCTTGTCATGTTCAAGGGTGATGTGCTTTCTGGTTTCTTTACGACGGACACCGCTGTTATTGCGAGAGCGTATGAGTATCTGAAGGGATTTGCGTTAGAGACGATTGCGACCGCCATTCTGTTCAGTATGATTGGCTACTTCAATGGAAATAATAAGACTGTGTGGGTGATGGTTCAGGGCCTGATCCAGACTCTTCTCATTCGACTTCCGCTTGCGTATTTCATGAGCATCCAGCCGAATGCAAGTCTGACCAAGATCGGTCTTGCTGCTCCGATTTCCACGATTGTCGGAGTGATTCTGAGCACGGGATATTTTATCTACATGAATGAATTACCACGTCTGAAGTCTTAGTTTCCTACGCCATCAGGCGTGGTTTCTGAAAGACTACGATAAGTGGCTTATGGCTATTCACAAAGCCCTATCCCAATGGGATTACTTTTAAGCGACTATTTGTCGCAAAATATGTTCCTTTCGTCGCTGACGTTTTTGTTTTGATTTGCTGGGCAAATGGTTTGTTTGTAATTGTTTTTGGCAGTTTCTTTTCTGATTTTCATAGTCAGGATGAAGAATAATAAAAATGTTCTCAAAACAAGGCAGACTTTCCCCAGCAAAGGCTTGCGGATATGCTTTTCTCAAAATATT
>NZ_JBNMIC010000031.1:0-32427 GCF_050873065.1 Brotaphodocola sp. | reverse complement strand
TGGCAGAGGGATTACGACAAATAGCATAAGAAGAATAAATATATAGGGCGGGGACTGCCCGAATTAACGCCTGTGGAGATAGTAGGTCACGAGGTCTGTGAAGCAGGAAGCCCATTGGCTTTAGACAATGGGCAGTTCACTTCCCGGTTTGCGAGGGCGTCCGGCACGCTGTCGAGAATCCGGTGCTCGAGAAGCATGGATTCGTGCAGGGAATGGTTGTAAAAAGCGACCCGGGAAGAGGCTTGCGGTTCAATCTTGTCGAGGGCGAGAAGAGCTCGGTCACACATCTGCTCAATCGGGATCGTGGAGTCCGCATTCTGGTAGACACCGATTTTTCCGCTGATCCGGACGGGGAGCGGATAGGCCTTGAAGAAAGCCGGCATTTTCTGCTCGAGAATCTCGTAGAATTTCAGCCTTTCCGGCATCATTATATAAAAGATATCTGCGGATGCCCGTGCGAGAATGCCCTGATCCGCCCCGTTTAAACCGAGCAGGAACATGGCGACAGCCTGCAGAAATTCATCTCCGGTCTTTCTTCCAAAAATCTCATTGATGAGTTTGAAGCGCTCGATATCGAGGACGATGATGTCAAAAGTCTCACCGCCGGCTTTTTCGAGCCGCTTTCGGGCTTTCCGGTAAAAGGAGGAGAGGCAGTAGAGATTGGTCAGTTCATCGCGCTCGAGCAGGGAGATCGTGGTATTGGCATCCCGAATCTCATCGAGGACCTGTTTGAGCTGCTGATTGCTTCTCACAAGTGCACGCTGAGAGTTGATGAGCTGGTTGTTCATCTGCTGGATCTCAAAATACTCATCCTGATAGGGGACCTGAAGGTTCTCTTCTGCCCAGGAGAGCGTCTCGGAAAAGAGGTCTGCAAATGCCCGGTAATCTTCCTCGTTTCTCACGTGGGCGAGGATGATGAGAAAGTATTTTGAGTAATTGCTGATGAGTGCCGGGATCTCTGCGGATCTGCCGCAAAAGCGGAGCAAAACCATGAGCTGTTTCTGGGAATCGAGGTCCTCGTTGTCCGTAAGGCTTGCCGGGTTTTCGATGAGCGCGGTCAGGCTGACACCCGGATGAATGGGGTTTTCCGGGTCGTTCTCAAGATCCGGGGAAACGTGCAGGATTCGCCTGATTTCCCATTCTTTATCGCATAAAAAAATATGATAGGTCATGATGTAAGTGATGAGTCTCCGTCAAAACAGGTATTTGCCTGGGCGAGAAGCTGCCGGGCATCCCTGGTGTAAAAGTCGATCGGCCATTGTTCCCAGATGTGGTCGGTACTTAAAAATGCATTGCCTCCGACAGCGATCTTCTGATTCGGGAATTCCTTGCGGATTGCAGTGATTAAGTCTCTGCAGTCGATCAGATGCTGGGGCATCGTCACGGAGAGTGCAACGAGATCCGGGTGATTGACGCGGATTGCATCGAGCATCGCGTCCTCCGGAACAGCGGCACCGAGGTACAGGCTGTCCCAGCCGTCGTTCTCGAAAATATCGGCAACCATGCGGGCGCCGATCTCGTGGAGTTCGGTTCCGGGGCAGGCGCACAGGAGCATGTGGTTTTTGCGCTGTTCTGAGTTCGCAAACAGAACCGGGTACATCTGCGCCATCGCCATCTGGGTGACGGAGGTGCAGTAGTGCTCCTCATCCACGGTAATCTGTGCCGTGTGCCAGAGCTCTCCGATTCGGCGCATGCTCTCCGCGAGAATCTCGACGTAGATGTCGTTGATCGGAATTCCCTGCTGGGTGAATTTCTGGATCAGGTACAGCGTTTTTCTGGAATTTTTCTGAAACAGGCTGTCCATGTACTGCTGAATCTCTTCCTCATAAGCGGATTTATCAAACTCAGGGGCGGAAGATTTGGCGGAAGCAGAGTGAGCCAGACGGGTCATCTCCTGACCGGCGGTTTCCCGGATGCGGTCGGAGGCGAGGTCAAGAAGTTCGATCAGTTTTTGCTGCTTGTCCGGTTCGATCGTGGTGCCGACGGCTTCGCGGATTGCGTCGAGGTGCCGGATCACATAGTCGGCAGTCTCAGACGCCGTTTTCTGGGTAAAAATAGAGTCCATCAGCTTGAACAGCCAGATTGCGTAATCGGCCATGATCTTGTTGTCGCCGAGTGTGTATGCGGTGTAAAGGAAATCAATGTTGTAGCGGGTATCCCGGTAAATGATTTTTTTGACGCGTTTACTCAGGGAAGAAAAATAATCCGGTGCTGCCTTCTGTTCGCACGCAGAAGCGGTGTCCACCAGATTTTGAAACTCCGTCTCATAATCCATCCATAATAAACTCATCGTTTCCTCCTCCTCTCAAAACATCAATGTATGATTGTGATGATCTTTACAGAGTTCTTTTGCTTTGTCTTTCTTAGCAGATTCGAAACATTGCGTTTGTTTTCAAATAGTTTAAGTATACCATAGTTTTTTTACAATTAGAATAAAAAAAATCATGTGGACAAATCGAGTGCCATTTTTTATAATAGGCGGTATGGATGTTTGAACACTACTATATAATGACTAGCAGCCTCCGACACTTCAGATGTAGTGCACGGGGGATTTTTTTTTAGAACAGGTAGAAACGGCAGAATTTATGAGAATGGGAAAAAAGTTATATAGGGTTTTTGGGGGTGCACTTCTCGCGGCAGGACTTGCAGTGATGGCTCTTGCGGCGTGTGTGCGGTCAGATGAGGGAAAGACGGGACCTGCGCTGAGGGCACAGGAAAAGAAAAAAGAACATGAGCCGATCACGATTATGGACGGAAACCGTGATTACAGCGGTCTGATTGAGCTTGTGAGAGAAAAATATCCGGAGATTCGCTTTGAGATTCAGTCCTATCAGGGATATGATACCTCGGCGTACATGAAGAAACAGTTGGAGAGCGGAATCATGCCGGACATCTACTCGACGACACAGAAGTGGGATGAGAGATGGCAGAAGGCACATCTGATTGATTTGGCGCAGTATGAATTCACGGACAATTATAATGAGGCGCGCATGGATGAGACGGAAGTGGATGGAGCGACCTATCTTCTGCCGTATGATCTGGATGTGCTCTCTCTCGTCTACAACAAAAGTCTCTTTGAGCGTCATGGGTGGGAAGTGCCAAAGAGCATGGCCCAGATGCGTGAGCTGATTCCGAAGATCCGGGAAGCCGGGGTGGAGGTGAGCATCTGCAAGCTTGGATTTCCCGGAAATGCGTTTCAGTATTTCTGTAATGTGTCGGATACGGTATTTTTGAATACGATACAGGGGCGCCAGTGGCAGGACGATTTCCTCGCCGGGTCGGCGGACGCTTCGGCACTTGCGGACTGTGTGGATGCCGTTCAGGAGTGGATTGATCTTGGAATCCTCAACACAAACCATGGAGAGATCAGCGAGCGAAGCTGTGTGGAACTGTTCTGTGAGGGAAATACCGCATTTCTGGTCGGGGGAATCAGCCGTTTCAGCCAGAATGAGGACGGGAGCGGAGATCAGTACGCATGCATGCCATATCTGTCAGAGGACGGAAACAGCAACATGTATATCAGCCTGACAAACCGTTACTACGGTCTGAACAGGGAACTTTTGAAGCCGGAAAACAAGCAGAAGCTTGAGGATGCCGTCCACGTTCTCGAAGTGATGTCAACGATAGAGGGGTATGAGGCGATTCTCGGAAAAGATTCTGCGGTGATGTGTTCGCTCAAAGAATTTTCCCTGCCGGAATCTTCCCCGTACAATGAGGTGATGCGTGAGATCAACAGTGGTCACTCAGCGCCGTTAATCTACAATGGATGGAGTTCCTACATAGCGGATTTCGGGCTCAAGCTTCAGGACTGGATGAAGGGAAACGCGAGGAAAGAGACGATCATTCCTTATCTCAATGATCTCCAGAACCGTGTGATCCACGAATCGGTCGACCATTATGCGAATGCCGAGCAGGCGTTTGACACGAGACAGAGTGCAAAACTTGTCGGAATGGCATTTACCGAGATGGCACGCTCAGACGGGGCGCTGATCTCGATCAATGAGTGGAAACCGCAGACAAAGGCGGGAAGATGGCAGAATATGGCAGGAGTGAACGGAGAGATTCTTCCGGGAGTCATGACGGAGGAGGACATCGTCATCATCCTTCCGACCGGCTGGAATCAGACGATCCGTGAAGTCACATTGACCGGGGCGAAAATCCATGAACTGCTCGCAACCGGATACGACCGCCACGGGGATGGCGACACTTACCCGTATGTGCTGGTGACGAGGGACGGAAAGAAGCTGGAGGACGACAGGCGCTACACGATTGTGATCTGTGGGGCAACCGATGAGGTTCTTGCGGAGGGCAGAGTGTGGGACACGGGAATTGTCGGGCTTGATGCGATGAAAGTGTATCTGAAAAAATTGGAGACGATTTCTCCGGACCTGCTGGAGGATGATTCGACATCGGAATGTGGGGCACCCGAATCATGAGAGAAGACTTAAAAAAACAGGCCCGGGACGGGGCTTTCTGGAAGATTTTTCTTGCTGCATTTGCGGTGAGCGGAGTCATTCTGTTTCTGATTCTGAAATTTGTCTCCTACACGAGCGAACAGCTCTATGAGGAGAGCAAGAACCAGCTGAGCGAGATCACGGAGCAGATCTATGAGAAACTGGAGATCGTTCTCGAGTACCAGTGGAACTATGTGATTACGCTCGAGAGCATTCTTGAGGACCGGAACGTGCAGGATGCAAAGGAGCTGTCCGAGCTGCTTTGGGCAGCACAGAGAGAGTTAAATCCTCTCGATGACAGTTTTGATTTTCTGGCGATCGATGAGAGCGGGTATTATTACAATTCCAGCGGTCAGCAGGGAATCTGGGCGGAGATGCCGGAAGTGGACTCAGATGAAGAGCGCCAGTGCTTTTTGACGACGAGCTACAATGAGGATATCAACCGGATGGCGTTTGTGTACCGCCTGAAGAATGAGATTGTGATTGAAACCTATACAGGGAAAAAGCGGATCACCCATGTGATTCTGATGAAGCGGATGGACAGCCTGATCTCGTATTTCAGGAGCAGTGCCTTTGACAACCACAATGTCACTTACGTCTTAAAGAATAATGGAGTTAAGATGTATTCCGACAATGCGGATGAGGAGACACTGTTTCAGGGGCGCAACCTCTATTATTCGCTCGAACAGATGGAGTACCCGCATGACAAAAGCTGGGCGAATGTCCAGAAAACTCTTGATGAGGAGTCCTATGCCTGCACCGATGTGGCGATCGGCACGGAGACGTATTTTCTCTGTCTCAAGAGGTTGGAAAATTACAACTGGACCGTGCTCTTTCTCGTGAATTCCGATTATGTGGCGACCAGCACGGACCAGATGATCACTTCGGTGATTCAGGTGTTTCTGTTTCTGCTTTTTGCTTTCAGCGTGGTCATTTTCTGGGGAATCTACTTTGTTCTCCGTTTTAAAAAGAGTCATGCGCTCTATGAGATGGAGGCAAAGAATGCGCTCCGCTTAAAGGAGATGAATACCCAGCTTGCGAATGCGAGACAGGCAGCGGAGTCCGCGCTCTACGTTGCCCAGAATGCAAACCGGGCAAAGAGTTCCTTCCTCGCAAACATGAGCCACGATATCCGCACACCGATGAATGCGATCGTCGGTTTTTCCATGCTTCTGATTCGCGACACGAGTGATCCCGGAGTCCGCTCCTATGCGGAGAAGATCAACCTGGCGAGCAAACAGCTTCTGGCGCTGATCAACAATGTGCTGGATATGAGCAAGATCGAGGCGGGGAAGACCGCTCTGGAATATCAGGAAACCACGATTGAGACGATCTCCGGGACAATCGACGGAGTGATGCGCGGGCAGTTTGAGAAGAAACATCAGGAGTTCTCGGTGCTTCTTGAGGACATCTGCCATCACAAGGTGATTGCCGATGAGCTTCACATCAATCAGATTCTCTTAAATCTTCTCTCAAACGCGCTCAAATACACGCCGGAGCGGGGAAAGATTGTCCTGATGATAAAAGAGATCGATGAGAGGAAAAAGGGATATGCGAGATATCAGTTTTCCGTCCGGGATAACGGATATGGAATGAGCAAAGAATATCAGGCACATCTGTTTCAGACGTTCTCGCGGGAGGAGAATGACCGGACGAACAAGATTCAGGGAACCGGGCTTGGAATGGCGATCACGAAGAGCCTCGTCGATCTGATGGGCGGAACGATTCAGGTGGAGAGCACGGAGGGCAAAGGATCGGTATTCACGGTGGAACTTGCACTGAAGATTGTGAGGGAAACCGCAGCTGCGGGATCTTTTGAAAAACTTTCTTCGGAGACGGTGGGAGAAGATCGGTCAGACCGCCCGGATCACTCAGAAGAGGCAGGGAGAGCAGACAGAGAGAAGGCCTTAAAGCTTCTTGGCGGAATCCATATCCTTGCGGCGGAGGACAATGTGCTGAATGCGGAGATCCTGACAGAGATTCTGGCGATCGACCACATAACCTGTGACATCTGTGAGAACGGACGAAGTGTCCTTGCGGCATTTGAAAAATAAGAACCGGGAAAATACCAGCTGATTCTGATGGACATCCAGATGCCGGAGATGAATGGATATGAGGCGGCGAGAGCGATCCGGAACAGCAGCCATCCTCTCGCAAAGACGATCCCGATCGTTGCGATGACCGCGAATGCGTTTGTCGACGATATTCAGGAGGCGCTCAGAGCCGGAATGAATGCCCATGTCGCAAAACCGGTTGATATGGAAAAACTGGAGGAGACTCTGGAGAGGGTGCTCTCGGAAATGCCGGAAAAATCTTAATGCCCTTAAGGCGCGTAAACAGTAACAAATCCGGCAATTCTGTGGTATAGTAATATCATGGATAAGCATCAAGTTAAAGCGGCAGAGTAAAATAGCAGAATAATAAACAGACCGCGCAAAGCCGGTTGAAACAGAAAGATTAAGAACTATATGAAGAAAAAAACAGATCAAAAGACAATACGGATGCGGGCGATTCTTGTGTTCGGCATTGCGTTTTTGACCGTAATGGGGGCATCTGTCCTTCTGAACCAGAATCAGGAAAAGGAAGAACGGCTCAAGGCGGTCTACACGGCAGAGTCGACCGTGAGCAGGGTGGAATCCCAGTTGAACAGATATCTGGCAGAGTCCGATTTGATGAAAAAAATGGTGGAATCCGGTCTGGAGGTGGACAGCAGCCAATTCGCTCTGCTGTCCCAGTTCATGCAGGATGAAAAAAATGTCATTGAGGCGCATGAGATCGCAAAAGACGGAATCGTCAACCTTGTTTACCCGCTCAAGGGCAATGAAGCTTCCGTCGGACTGAACATGCTCGAACACCCGGAGCGAAGGCAGGAGGCCCGTCTTGCGAAAGAGAGCGGGCATTATACGATAGCAGGTCCGTTTGAGCTTGTCCAGGGCGGAACGGGAGTCCTGCTGTTTGACCCGATTTACCGGGATGACGCGCAGGGAGAGAGGCAATTCTGGGGATTTTCGATCCTTGTTCTGAACTGGCAGAGATTTATCGATGAGATGGAACTGGATAAATTAGAAGATACCGGTTACCACTATCAGATCTGGAAGCAGAACCCCACGAGTGGGCAGAAGATGGTGATTGCCCAGTGCGCGGACGGGGAGATGATCCGGAAAGACAAGCTGAGTGTGGCGTGCGAGGTGCCCAACGACACCTGGTATTTTGACATTGTGCCGGATAAGGGCTGGGTGAGCATACAGCAGATTGTCTCGGGGATTTTGTTCTCATTCAGTCTGGCTTTTCTTCTGACGCTCGGTTACTGGCAGTTTGAGATGCAGAGGTACAAAGATGCCCTTCATGCAGAAAAACTGGAGAAGGCAGCCAAGGAGGCCCGCTCCGCGAACGAGGCGAAGACAAGATTTCTCTTTAACATGAGCCACGATATCCGGACGCCGATGAATGCGATCATCGGATTTTCTGATCTCCTGAAGAAACACATCGATGAGAAGGAGAAGGTTGTCGAGTATATTGATAAGATTCAGATTTCGAGTTCTTTTCTGCTCTCGCTGATCAACTACGTGCTGGAGATGGCGCGGATTGAGAGTGGAAAGGCGACTTTGAAACTGGAGACAGGCTGTCTGAGGGATCTCGTCGATTCCCTGAATGCGGTTTTTGAACCGACCATCCGCTCCAAAAATCTGGATTATTCCTGTCGGCTTGATGTCCGCCATGAGTATCTGGTCTGCGACAAGACGAAACTTCGGGAGATTATTCTGAATATTCTTGGAAATGCGATCAAGTACACGCCGGATGGCGGGCGGATCACTGTGAACATCACAGAGGAGAACTCGGAGAAAGAGGGATATGCAGAGTATTGTTTTGTGGTAAAGGACACCGGAATCGGAATGAGCGAAGAGTATCTCCCGCACATTTTTGAGGAATTCACGAGGGAGAGAACGAGCACGGAGAGCAAAGTGGTCGGCGCAGGCCTCGGCCTTCCGATTGTAAAGGCACTCACAGATCTGATGGAGGGAACGATCGAGGTGGAGAGCAAGGCGGGAAAGGGCAGTACGTTCACCGTGAGACTTCCGCTTGAGCTTGCCGATCAAAAGCAGGTGCAGGATCTGACGGCATCCGACTGGGGAAGCCAGAAGATTCCCGACAGTCAGAAATCGGAAACTTCGGACAAAACCGCGAAAAGTTCCGCGAAAAGTTCTGCGGACCGCAGGGAAAAATGTTTTCAGGGAAAACGTGTGCTTCTTGCGGAGGACAATGATCTCAACGCTGAGATTGCGGAGACAATTCTTGAGGAGAGAGGATTTGAGGTGGAACGCGCCGCCGACGGAGCACTTTGCGTTGAGGAGATCCAGAAAAAACCGGAACATTATTACGATGTCATTCTGATGGATATCCAGATGCCGAATATGGATGGATACGGGGCAGCTAAGGAAATCCGAAAGCTGAAAAATCAGAGAAGTCAGACTCCGATCATTGCGATGACCGCAAATGCCTTTGAGGAAGACCGCCGGAAGGCTTTTGAGGCGGGAATGAATGCCCACATTGCGAAACCGATCAATGTGGATGCAATGTTTGATACGATCAAGGAGATTCTTGACAAATAAGAAGAAAAACAGGGAAAACAATGGAGGAAAGAGTTTATGTATGCAACATTCTGGTCGCTGGTGCCGCCGATTGTGGCGATTGTGCTGGCATTGATTACAAAGGAGGTGTACAGTTCTTTATTTATCGGAATTGTCACCGCTGCGCTGTTTGCCACACAGTTTCATGTCGTGGCGGCGTACACGACGATGTTTGAGGAGGGATTCATCGCGTCACTTGCAGATGCATCCCATGTGGGAATTCTGATTTTCCTGGTTGTTCTCGGAACGATCGTTGTGCTGATGAACCGCGCCGGTGGCTCCGCAGCCTACGGAAAATGGGCGCAGGACAAGATTAAGACGAGACGGGGAACGCTGCTTGCGACCTTTGCACTCGGTGTTCTCGTCTTTGTGGACGATTATTTCAACTGTCTGACTGTCGGCAGCATCATGCAGCCGGTCACGGACAAACACAATGTATCCCGCGCGAAACTCGCCTACATCATTGATGCGACGGCAGCGCCGGTCTGCATGATTGCGCCGATCTCCTCGTGGGCAGCGGCAGTCGCAGGTGTGACCTCCGACACGGATGGACTTGACCTTTTTATCAAGACGATCCCGTACAATCTGTATTCCCTGCTGACAATCGCGATGATTCTGATGATCATCTGTCTCGATATCGATTTCGGACCGATGAAAAAGCATGAGGATAACGCGAAAAAGGGAGATCTCTTCACCTGCGGAACCAAGGTGGAGGACGATGGTTCAATGAGAGCGATCTCGACGAAGGGAACGGTGATTGACCTTGCAGTTCCGGTGATTGTGCTGATCGCCTGCTGTGTGGTTGGAATGATCTATACAGGCGGATTCTTTGAGGGCGAGAGTTTTGTCAAGGCATTTGCCGGATCGGACGCTTCTTTGAGCCTC
Organism: Brotaphodocola sp.; assembly: GCF_050873065.1. Taxonomy (GTDB): domain Bacteria; phylum Bacillota; class Clostridia; order Lachnospirales; family Lachnospiraceae; genus Brotaphodocola. The sequence continues at coordinate 22,460 of NZ_JBNMIC010000031.1, read as the reverse complement.
TCGATGGGATCAGCGGCAGCTCTGCTGTTCACGATCGTGTTTTATGTCAGCCGCAAAGTCCTGACCTTTAAGGACTGCATGGATGCTTTCCCGGATGGATTTAAGGCGATGATTGGACCGATCCTGATTCTGACATTTGCGTGGACGCTCTCGAAGATGACCAATATGCTCGGTGCGCGCGAGTATGTCAGCGCGATCTTTGAGGGAAGCGCAGCACATATGACAGCTCTGCTCCCGGCGATTGTCTTCGTGGTTGCAATCTTCCTCGCATTCTCAACCGGAACTTCCTGGGGTACCTTCGGCATCCTGCTCCCGATCGTTGCGGGAATCAACCTGCCGTCAGAGCTTCTCGTAATCACAGTTTCTGCCTGCCTTGCAGGAGCAGTCTGCGGAGATCACTGCTCTCCGATTTCTGACACGACGATCATGTCCTCTGCCGGAGCGCGCTGTGACCACATCAACCATGTGACGACCCAGATTCCGTATGTGGTTGTGTCTGCGTCGGTGTCATTCGTCGGATACTGTATTGCCGGAACGGTGAGAAATGCATGGATTGTGCTTGCGATCTGCTTAGTAATTCTTCTCGGTCTGCTTCTCGGAATCCGCAAGTTTGTTTCCGGGAGAGATATTGAGAACAGATAAAGAAAAAGAAAAGACAGAAATGACAATCAAAAATCCTCATACCTGTATAGCGGGCATGAGGATTTTTCTATAAAAAAATCCGTTTTTCTCGGGAAATTCTCCCGGATGGAGCAGCATTTCAAGAGAGATTTTGTCTAATTAACGAGAATACAGTCGAATTTATTTATGAGATGAATTGTCAAACTTCTCATTTAGTTCTATAATTGACGTAGTAATTTTTTCAGAAAAAACTGATTGATAGAAATAAAGGAATATAACCTATGAGTGAATACAAAATCCAAGTCTCCGTGATTGTCCCTGTTTACAATGTGGAGGCCTATCTGGAGCGCTGTATCCAGTCACTTTTAAAACAAGACCTCCTCGATCGGACAGAGATTCTTCTGATTGATGACGGAAGCACCGATCAGAGCGGAAAGATCTGTGACGATTATGCGCGGCAGAATCCGCAGATCTCTGTGTATCACAAGAAAAATGGTGGCTTGTCCGATGCGAGAAATTTTGGCTTGGACCGCGCAAGGGGAGAGTATATCTTGTTTGTAGACAGCGATGATTTCATTGAACCAGATACCTGTTCTGCGCTCTTGCAGGAAGCCGAGCAGTTTCTGGCGGACATCGTGATTGGAAGAATACAGCTTATGCGTCCGTCAAAAGCGATGGACCGATATGAGCGGATTGCCGCCGAGCGGTTTGAGTGTCACAAGGTCTACACGGGAAAAGAGTATTTAGAAGGCTGTCTTGAGGGTGGAGCACTCCGCGTGGAGGCGTGGCGCAATTTCTTCAACAGAGAATTTCTTGAGAATCATCATTTCCGTTTCAAAAAGGGTATCCTCCATGAGGATGAGGAGTTCACCCCGAGAGTTCTTTTAAGTGCATCGAAAGTGGTGTTGACAGACTTTGCGTTTTATCATTATGATAACACGAGAAGCGGGTCAATCATGAACTCCAGCACGATGAGTATGAAGAAGATTCAGGACCGGATTGCGACGTATGAAGAACAGAGAAAATCGTATCAGAGCGTGGAACCGCGCAGGCTTAAGCGTCTGCTCGAGGATGATCTCTCGTGGAAGTATATCGATTGTTACTGTGACTGTGCACCAAAGAACCGCAAAAGTCTTGGTATAGACAGAATGACGGTTTTTCAGTGTGCGTTTCGTCCAAAGCGAAAACTGAAGGCGCTGCTGTTTTTGCTGGCGCCGGAGATGTATGCGAGAACAAAGAAGTGAGAAAATCGGAATTACAATCGGAGGAGTGAACGATCATTAAAAAGAACAATAAACATACAGAAAGTTCAGAAAAGACAGGAAAAAAGTCCGGATTCTTGAGACGGATCCTGCCTGCGGGAAAAGAAAAAGTGTCCGAAACTTCCGAGAAGGCACCTGAGAAAGATCCGGAGACGATCGAAAAAATCTCGGACGAGATTTCAGATGAACTGACAGAGATGCGGCAGGATGCAAAGAAAAAGAAGGCATTCTTAAGGCTGCTTCGGCGAAGAGAGTCCGCAAAAAAGAAGAGAAAGATCAGATGGTCCGATATTGCGGTTGTTTTCGGGGTGATTCTGTTAATCGGGGCGGGAGTTGCGACAAACATTATTTACAACAAGACGCACTACACAATGGAATTTTATCAGGTTAATTCCAGAAAGCTCAGCCACAGCATCCGGATTATCTTTATGTCGGATATCCATTTGAGAGAGTACGGGGAGGATAATCAGGAGCTGATTCAGGACATCACGGAGCTGGCTCCGGATCTGATTATTCTTGGCGGTGATCTGGTGATTGATGATGTGGCGGGTTATGACAATATGGTGGCACTGTGCCAGAAACTGGTTGAGATCGCTCCGACGTATGGGGTGCTCGGCAACCATGAAGATGTAAAGATTTATATTCAGAAGGACAAAGATCTGCTCAACCGTTTTGAGAGCACGGGAATGAGATTCCTGATCAATGAATCGGATGACCTGACACTTTATGACAATACGATTGGTGTGGTCGGACTGGACGGAGATCCGTCGAGTTTTGAAAAATACGGTGCGAAGGAAAGAATGGATCAGTTTGAGGCGGAGGACAACAGCGATTTTAAGATCTGTATCGCTCATGTGCCGACGTATTTTCCGGACATTCTGGAGCAGTATTCGTTTGAACTCGGATTGGCGGGAGATGCACACGGCGGTCTTGTTCGCCTGCCGAAAGTAGGCGCGCTGTATTCGCCGGATGAGGGACTTTTGCCTGAGTATGCGGGGGGAGACTATACGCTCTCGAATAAGGCGCACCTGATTGTCAGCCGTGGCCTGGGAGATTCGAGCTGGTGGCCGAGAATCAACAATGTGCCGGAAGTATCTGTTATCGATGTCGATTGATTTAAAATTAATTTGAAAAATGAAAAAATTAGAAAAACTGGGAAAGGCGGGATGGAATGGACGATTTGAAAGAGAGAATCAAACATATTCTGCGCTTGATCTGGCAGAATAAGTACCGCCTTTTTTTCTGCGGGATAGCACTGTGCATCATATTCGGCGGAATTCATTATTTTGAGAGCCGGAGCCAGGCGAGTGCAGATATTTATTTTAACTATTCGGAGGCCTCACAGGGACTCAGCCCGAATAAGACGCGGTTTAATTCGTATGAGATTGTGTCGGATGACATTCTCCAAAATGCCATTGAGCGCGTCGGTCTTCAGGGAACGATCACGAGCAGTCAGTTGGCCGGATGCCTCTCCCTTAAGCCGATTGACACCGGAAATATAGGTGGCTCCGGTGAGTACATCACCACGACGTACTATATTTATCTGAATGCGAGTTCGCTGGATTTAAAAAACCGAAAGGCGATGGATCTTCTGCGTGGGGTATGTGCATCGTACCGTGCCTTTTTCCTTGAGAATTACTGTGACAATCAGGAAATTCCGAAAGAAAAAATGGAGGTCACTTCTGAGTGCGAGCCGTATCTGAGACTGAATGAGATTCAGCTCCGTGCCCAGCAGTTGTCAAGATATCTGAATGCGCGTCTTGATGAAAATAAGAGTTTTATTGATTCGGAGAACAGTGACCGGACTTCGAACAATTTTACAACAATGGGAAAACGGGTCAATAACCTGATCAATTATGATATCCCGAATGCGATGGCGTTTGTGGTTGAGGGCGGTGTTGCGAGAGATCCCTCTGTTCTCACGAAAATTCTGGAGTACAAGAATAAGATCGATGATATCTCCGCGCGCAAAAATATGGCATACTACGATGCCAATAAGAATGGAATTTCCATCTATGAAAAATCCATGACAGCTGTCGTTATGATTCCGACCACGGATGAGCTTCAGGAATACTACATGTCCAGAACAAAGACAGCGATGGATAAGATGGCGCGCACCGCAGATGATTCTCTGGGTGCTTCGATGGATTATCAGTCGGAGATTATTACTACAAATTATATTATTCAGAAAATCAATGAGAGCGCGGACAACTGGGACCGTCTCGGTGCTGCACAGGGGATGGTCAACAAGCTCGAGGAGGAACTCAACAGCATCTCCGAAGATCTGTTTGTGCTCGACAAGGCGTACATAAAATACAAATCGCAGAACTACATTACATTTACCTACAACGATGCGTCTTTTGCACAGCGGATCAATGCAAAGAAAACTCTGATGCAGGCGGTTATTGTGATGGCAGGTGTTTGTGTCTTTGTTTACATGAGAACAAACAGAAAGGAAAAGAAAGGACGAGCAAGTGAAAAAATTTGAGATTTTCAGATATCTGAAAAGGTTCAGCGCCTTGATTTTTCTGATGGCTGTGGCCGGTGCAATCATGATTTACATGTACGCCCAGGGAAAGCAGCAGTACACGGCATCCGTGATTATCAAATACACAAATGATGGAATCAAAGATGGACTTACGCCGGATGGAAGAAAACTGGATGTAAATGAGATTTATTCGTCTTCAGTGATCTCACAGGCGATCGATTCTCTCGGCAGTTCCGGAAAGCTGAATGTAATTCGATCGAATTGTAGGGTCGATGAGGTGATTCCGGATGAGCAGGAAAAACTGAATGAGGCGCTGATTGAGAAAGGTGAGGAAGTTACTTACTTTCCGGATACCTATAAGGTCAGTCTGGTAGTAGGTGGAAAAGAGGGGGGAAGTTATGCCCGGAATATGCTCGACGCGATTATGCAGAGTTACTGTACCTACTACACAGAAAATTATATTGAGCAGAGATTGTCTCTGAATCCGTCGTCGAATCTTCTTGAGAGTGGTTACGACTATTACGAGTGTATCCGCATTCTTGAGGATGACACGAACGCGATGCTGGAATTCTTGGAGGCGAAAAAGGAGAATTATCCGAATTTCCGTTCTTCCAAGACGGGATATCGATATTCAGATCTCTTTGATATCTACACGGATTTCAAGAAATATACGATCCCGGAGCTGTATGCAAAAGTCCTCAACGGTCCTCAGGTAAGGGACGGAGAAGTGCTGAGAAAGTTTCTGGCAAACAGCATCACCACCTCGAATCAGCAGGAAACCGTGGAGACCGAGCGCCGCCAGAAGATCGACAGTCTGATCCAGCAGTATGTGGAGAAGAATACCGGTATTCTGGAGAGCTACTTTACGGAAGATGGAGAGAATGTCTCTTCCAGCTATATCCTGAAAGAGATCGAGGAGGCCGGTTCCGGTGAAAAGGCGGAGACGACCTACGATGGCTTGATTCTGGAGATGGTTGGGATTGATGAAGTGATCGCGGCAGATCAGATTGACCGCGCATTTCTCGATGAGATCCTTATGGCATTTGAGTCGGTTGGTTCCGGAAGCAGCGGAACCGAGGAAGAGCATGCCGAGATGGAGAGACTCATCAACGATTATGAGGCGCAGCTTGAGAAATACTATGAGATTGTCAACATCAGCAGTAAGGAGCTGAACCTCTACATCAGTGCAGATTATCTGAAGATGATCAGTTCTGTACGTGTCGCTCCGTCGATCAATATCAAACTTTACAGTGTGATTGCTCTGGTATTCTTCTTTGTAGTCGGATGCTGTGGTGCAATCGTCCTCGGAAGAACCTCAGATATTGTGGATTACCTGTTGTACACGGATAAGAAATCCGGACTTCCGAACCGAGAAAAACTCAATGTCTATATCGATGACATGGCAAAGAAGATTCTTCCGGAAGACTTTACCTGCTTCTCGTTAAAACTGGACAACCTGTCGGAACTCTCAAAGCGGTTTGGCTATACCGTTGGAGATGGAATGCTTCGCGACTTCTCCGGTCTTGTTCAGCTGATGGGAGATACCGATGGTATGATTGGTTACAATGGTGTCGGACAGTTCGTTGCATTTTTTGATGAGTGCAGTGATAAGAAGGCAAAGGTAATTCTCAAGATTCTCGAGAGTCAGGTGGAGGAGTACAACAAGCTGAATCCGGAGTATCCGATCAAGTACACGGCGTCCTGGTCAACGACGACGGAAGTCGGAACATATGAGATTCGAGAGCTGCTTCGCAGTGCCCAGTCAAAGATTCGCGACATCTATGATGCGAAGATGAAAGCACAGCAGGAGAGTGAAGAAAAAACGGAAAATTCTGAAAATAAAGAAAATTCCGAGAACCCAGGAGAGGCTGAGAACAAAGAGAAATCAGAGACAGCTGAGAAACTGGAGACTGTGAACGAGGATGGTCAGGGACAGAAAGCCTGAGAGCGTGGAACGGTTGCATAAAAAATAAAAATGGCAGGAGGAGTACCGGATGATACGAAATCAACGTCCCTATCAGCTGATGTATTCCAAAACGGGAAACAAAATCATGTCTATGGCGGTGGCAGTCTGTGCCCGGTGCTGTGGAAGACTGGGATTTTTTGCGGGCAGTCTTCGAAAACGGAAGGCAGAGAGTCTGAACGACTTGGAAAGCAGCCGCCAAAATCTGGAAAAACTTTGTCCAAAACCGAAACCGGATGAGACAGAATGGACGCCGATGGCGGCACCGGAAGAGGCAGTCGATCTGTCTGTGATTGTACCTGTGCACAATGCGGAGAAGTATATCGAAGACTGTGTGGAGAGCATTCTGAATCAGAGTGATAAGTACAGGATTCAGGTGATTCTCGTCAATGACGGGTCGACCGATCAGACTGCAAAGATTCTCGAGCGCTACCGCGGGATGCCGGATGTTCTTGTCATTGATTTCCATCAGGGAGGAAGCGCGGCGAAAGCGAGAAATGAGGGAATTCTGCATGCAGTCGGGGAATATCTGATGTTTGTGGACAGCGATGATATGCTGCGCACTCATGCAGTTGAGGTGCTGATGGAGGCGGCGAAGCGGGAAGATGCCGATGTCGTGCAGGGCGGATGGCAGTACATAGACGAGAATGGAGGCTGCGGTCCTGTACAGATCTATGAGGAATGTGTATATACAGGCCGCAGGAGAGCAGACTGCCTGGATCTCCCTGGAATGCCCTGGGGAAAAGTTTACCGAAGGGAACTGTTTTCAAAGATCCGTTTCCCCTCGAACTATACCTGCTTTGAGGATACAATTATTCACTTCCTGATTTTTCGAAAAGCGCAGAGAATTGTTTCGATTCAGGAAAATGTGTATCTGTGGAGAAAAAATTCGACAGGAATCACCTCGATGAATCAGGGCCGGCCGTCCGCAGTGCAGGGCTACTGGATTGTGGAGGAAATGCTTGAGAGAGACAGAATTCTTGGTCTTTCGCATGACCAGATGTTTCTGGAGAGTTTGACGATGCAGCTGTCAAACTACTGTTATGCAAATCTTCGAGGCCTTGACGAGGTGCGGAAGCGGGATGTTTTTCGAATGTGTTGTGCATTGTATCAGAACAATCAGACAGAGTATGAAAAAGAAATTGCGAAATTGCCGTATGCGGTTCGCTGCGGAGCAAAGGCGCTGCGGATGAACCGGTATGATTTGTGGTGCAGTCAGGGCAGATTGTTCCAGCTGATGAATTGATGCGGATTCATCAGCTGAAACAATCTGGGAACGGCAATCAAAAAGGTGAACGGGGGGATAAGATGATTCGGATTTTACAATCGGTCAGCAATATGGACCGGGCAGGACTTGAGACCATGCTGATGAATTATTATCGTCATATTGACCGCACAAAAGTGCAGTTTGATTTTATTGTAAATAAACCGAAGCCCGGCAATTATGACGAGGAAATTAAACATATGGGAGGCAGAATCTTTCTGAGCCCGGGTTTGAGCCCGCTTCGCTACCCAAAGTATCTGCGCTTCGTGAAGGAGATTGTGGAGAAAGATGACCGGATTAAGATTGTGCACGCGCACAACGAGGCAATGGGATTTTATGCACTCAGCGGGGCGAAGAAAGCCGGAGTGAAAGTCCGCATTGCGCATGCGCATAATACCCAGATCATCCGTGATTACAAATGGCCGTTAAAGATGGTGTGCAAACGTCTTTTGCCGCTTGCCGCAACCGATTTATGGAGCTGCGGCAGGGATGCCGGAATTTACTACTTTGGAAAAAAACGGTGGGAAGAGCGGGGCGTAATCATCCGCAATGCGATTGAGACTGAGAAATTTGCCTTTAATACGGCGATCCGGGATGAGATGCGAAAAAAGTATGATCTGAAGGGCAAAAAAGTGCTTGGCCACGTCGGCCGCTTTAATCTTCAGAAAAATCACAATCGCCTTCTGGATATCTTTGCGGCTTACCAGAAGCGGAATCCTGAATCGATGCTTGTTCTCGTCGGAGAGGGGGAACTGGAATCTGAAGTCCGCGAGAAGACCGAGAAACTTGGACTGGCGAATAAGGTAATCTTTGCCGGATTGCAGAAAAATGTAAATGAGTGGTACCAGATGATGGATGTCTTCTTACTGCCGTCTCTGTTTGAGGGACTTCCGGTAGTTGGAGTGGAGGCACAGGCTGCCGGCCTTCCGTGTGTGTTTTCGGATCGGGTGACGGATGAGATTGCCCTGTCTGATCAGGTGATGCGCCTGTCTCTGGATGAGGAAAACGAAAAGTGGGCGGAAGCAATCGAGTATCTGATTAAAAATAAAAAGGATCGAAAACAGGGAGCAGGACTTGTCAGAAAAGCAGGATACGATATTGCGACTGAGGCAGAACGATTGCAGAATCTGTATCTGTCGATGAGTGAACGATGAGAGGAGGCGCTGTGCAGTGGACGTATTAAGAAAAAGCGGAAGACGAGATTATATGGATGCTGCAAAAGCTCTGGCAATTCTTCTTGTCATTTTTGGACATACGTTTCGGGAATCAATGCGTGATACGTTTCGCTGGTGTGAGTTTTCGTATGTGTTTGTCTACCGGTTCCATGTATCGCTGCTTTTTATTCTGTCAGGCATGGCATATGCGCTGACAAAAGAGAAAAATAAAAATCTGACTTCGGGGCAGTATTTGAAAAAAAAGGCGGGAAGTCTGATTGTGCCGTGGATTTCTTATGCGTTTTTTGTCTATGTGGTGTTTGCGATTGCACAGCTCATTCCGCCGTGCAGAAGGGTTTTGGAGTCAAGCGCATATCATTTTTTGACACCGGTCGATTACGTGATTGCGATGCTTCGCAATGAGAATCCATACAGTTTTCACATCTGGTATCTTCAGACTCTGTTTTTATTTATCTGTGTGACATTTCTGATTGACCGGACCGTAAAAGAAGAGAAGCGGGCGAGAAAAATCAAAATTGTTTTGATTGTTCTGCTCACTGCTTTTTATGAGTGCTTCTGCGGAAGCTGGATCTGGACATTCAAGGGATTTTTTCAGAAATATCTCTTCTTTCTTCTCGGAACGATTCTGCCCGAAAAATTTCTTGAGAAAAGGGCAAAGTTCCTTGCTGGGAGCGGCCTGATTTGTGGGGCTTATCTGGTGTTTCTGCTGTTTTATCCCCTTACAGAGTGGTATGAAAAACCTTATATAGGAGTGCTGTTGTGCTATGTGGAAAATACGGCAATCGCCGGGCTTTGTCTTGGAATTCTTGCACTCTGCCTGATGTTTGAAGGCCGGTTGAGACATCTGGCAGAATTTGGGCGACACACACTCACCTACTATCTCTATCATCAGCCGTTTTGCTGTGCGATTCTTGGCCTTTTATTGTATAACAAACTTCATCTGTCAGCGTGGCTTACAGTTGTGATGTGCATGGCGGCAAGCCTTGTTGTCCCGTATTTGATTTTAAAAATCTTTGGGCGCGGGAAAGTGGGAAACTGTTTAAAGAAGATTGGACTTTTGGCATAAAAAGGGGGGACATTTATGGATAGAGCTACAGCGACAACCGCAAATGAAAAGAATAAGAGAGTGGTTTTAAATATCATTTCCGGTCTGTCCTATCAGGTTGCGATTGCTGTTTTTGGACTTATTATTCCGAGACTGTACTTAGTGAGTTTTGGATCGGATGTAAATGGACTGAACAGCACGATCAAAAATATTTTTGCATATCTGTCTCTGCTTGAGGCTGGAGTTGGATTATCCGCACAGTATGCGCTTTATGCGCCGGTGGCACAGGGAAAAACCGACGATATCAATGCGATTTTGGCGGCAACGCGGAAGTTTTATCTGAAATCCAGTGTGATTTACACAATTCTGACAGTGGCATTTGCTCTGTTATATCCGCTGATCATCAAGACAAGTCTGAGCTATTTTACAGTCTGTGTCATCATCCTGCTCTACGGAATTCCCGGGATCATTCTTTTCTCCCTGCGAGGAAAATATAATGCATTCCTGGAAGTGGAGGGAAAGAAATACATCATTTCCTGGCTTTCCACGATCACCTTTATCCTGTCTAATGTTTTGAGACTGGCGTTTTTGATGATTTCCAACAACCTGCTTCTGATTCAGGCGACTTATTGTCTGCCATCTGTGATTCAGGTTGCCTTTGTCATCTTTTATGTCAGAAAGCACTATGACTGGATTGACTGGAAGGCAAAACCGAATTATTCTGCCCTTTCCCAGAAGGGGTCTGTTCTGGTTCACCAGATTTCAAACTGTATTTTTTCAAACACGGATACGATCATCATTTCTTTCATGTGTGGAATGAATTATGCCAGTGTATATGCGATTTATTCCCTGTTTTTTGCAAATTTTCAGAAGATCGTCACTTCATTTTCCAATGGACTGACATTCAAGTTTGGCCAGATGTACCAGGTGGAGCGGAAGCGTTTTGATAGAGAATTCAGCCAGTATGAGTCGGTGTTTTATATGTTTCTGTTCTGGGCATACACCGTTATTACGGCCTTTTTGATGCCGATCATCAGATTGTATACAGGTGGAGTCGAGGATGCGGCAATTTATGATAATATCTGGATTCTGATCTTGTTTGCGATGTGGACGGTGATGACGGGAATCGAGATTCCTCTGCTTCAGCTTCAGTCGATCGCGGGAAAGTTTGACGATACGAGAAACCAGGCGCTGATCGAGATGACGATCAACATTGTGCTCTCTCTGATCATAACATGGAAACTTGGAATGAGCGGCTGTCTGATTGCGACAATTGTTGCTCTGCTTTACCGGATCAATGCGATGGTGCTCTATGCATCAAAACATATTCTTCAGAGGAGCTGTCTGAAAACATTCAAGAAGATTCTTGTCAATACGGTTGTGGCAGTCGGAGTTCTTGCTCTGATCGGAACGGAGAGCTGTGAGGCGGTCAGCTATTTTTATGTTATGTGGCATGCGATCCTGAATTCGTTCTGGATTGCGGCACTCTTCCTCATTGCGAATCTGGTGACAGATTTTAGAGAGTATAAGGGGCTTTTTGACAGTGTAAGAGCGCGGTTTTAAGAAGGGCTTTTAAGAACGTTTGGGATTAGGGGGAAAACTATGCCGAAAATATCGTTTATTCTTCCGGTTTATAACATGGAAAACTATTTGCCAAGGGTTGCCGAGTCCCTGAAAAGACAGACAATGACCGATTTTGAGGCGATTTTTGTCAATGACGGATCAAAGGATCGGAGCGGAGAAATCTGCGAGGAGCTTGCAGCGCAGGATTTACGATTTCGCGCGATCTCAAAGCCAAATGGGGGCGTTGCGAGTGCGAGAAACACGGCTCTCGACGCGGCGAGCGGAGATTATCTCTTCTTCCTTGATCCGGATGACTGGATTGAGCCGGAAACTGCTGAGATTCTGACGGAGGTGGCGGACCGGGAACAGGCGGATCTTGTCATGTTTGGAAAGTATAATGACTTCTATGACGAAAACGGAACCTGTGTGAAGCGTGTTCAGGCACTTCCGCCGATCACCGGAGTTTTTCGCGGGGAACCTTTTAAGGAATATTTTGATAAACTGGCGACTTCGTTTTTTATCACAACGAAAATGATGAGGCGGGATTTTGTGGAGCGTCATCATCTGCGTTTCCCGGCAAAGAGCATCGGGGAAGATGGTCTTTTTTATGTAGAATTTTACAGACAGAATCCGTCATGCCTTGCGGTGCTTGACCGTCCGCTGTATCATTATACGGAAGCGAGGAGCAATTCACTCTCGAATTCGTATCATCCGGAGCGGGTAAAAGAAAATTTTTATCTGAGCAGTGCAATCCGCAGTGTGGTGGAAGAGTGGGGGCTGATGAACAGCCCGATGCACAGAAAAAAAGTATTTTACTGCATTCTCAGAGATCTTCAGCTTGGGATCAAAAACATCAGTCTCGGGCCGATGACATTTCGTGAAAAATATCAGTGGCTGCGCGAGGCGATGAGGGATCCGTGGGTGAAAAGTTCTGTGAGGGAAGTTCCGTTGAAGACGGAGAAAAACCGGAATGACAAGATTAAATTGCAGCTTCTCAAACTGCATCTTTATGGAGCTGTGCTGATTCTCTCCGGGTGCAACCAGAAAAAACGTGGATAAAAGGTGTTTGCGATGAGTGTGGATAAAAGTCTTTATGAGAAATGTTGATAAGAATCGTGAAGAATGGATGCTTGTAGCGAAATATTAAAATAGAAACGTCAAAAGAGAATGAGGGAAAGAGGGGAAAGGCAGGATGAAAGCAACTCGTCTGCTCTGTTATGGAAAAGAACTGGCAGGTATGGTATTTTTTAAGGTGGTGGGAGCAGGGTTAAGAACGTGTTTTCCCAAAAAGTACCGTGGAATCTGGCTGGTCGGGGAGCGCGGAAACGATGCGCGCGACAATGGATACTGGTTTTATCACTATCTCAAGACCGAACATCCCGAGATTCAGGCATATTATGTGATTTCGGAGGACAGCGTGGACCGGAAGAAAATCACAGATCTGGGCGGTGCGGTGCCACAGCGCAGCTTCAGGCACTATCTGCTCTATTACTGTGCCGATGTTCTTGCGGGAACTCATATTCAGCCGTGTGCGCCTGACCTGATGGTTCACTACCATCTGGCGGGCAAGGGAATCCGTGCGAGAGGAAAGCAGGTTTTTTTGCGCCATGGAATTGTGAAAGATGAGATGAAATGGCAGCATCGAGATCGGTTTTACACGGACCTGTTCTGCTGCGGGGCAAAGCCCGAGTATGAATTCATTCGGGATACGTTTGGATTTGATGAAAAGGTTACCCAGTATCTGGGACTTTGCCGGTTTGACAATCTGATCCGTGCGGGGAAGAGGGAGAAGATGATTCTCGTAATGCCGACGTGGAGAGGATCGTATTATCCGTCCGGTGATGCATTTTTAAATACCGCATTTTTTGAAAAATTTCAGTCGCTTTTGTCCAGTCAGGAATTGAAAGCGATGTTGGAGAAATATGATTACCGCCTGATTTTTTATCCTCATGTGGAGATGCAGAAGTATAACAAGCATTTTCAGGCTTCGTCGGACAGAATCACGATTGCGGATAAGTCGACGCACGATGTGCAGCAGCTGCTGATGAGATGTTCCCTGTTGATTACGGACTATTCGAGTGTCTTTTTTGATGTGGCGTTTCTTGAAAAACCTGTTTTATTTTACCAGTTTGACGAGGAGGAATTTAGAAAATATCACTATCAGAAGGGATATTTTGATTATCGGAGAGATGGATTTGGCCCGGTTTGCACGGAGGAGAAAGAAATTCTCGATGAGACAAGGAAGTGTTTTGAACGGGATATGCAGCTTCAGGATTCTTATCGGGAGCGCGTGAAAGCATTCTTCCCGATGAGGGATGCGAAGAACTGCGAGCGTACCTTCAAGGCGATTGAGAAGTTGATTTAACCTGCTGAATATTTCCTCTTTTCTTTCCACATACTACCCATACGAAACACGATATGGAAGAACTGTTAAATAGATGATGGATGATTCATCGATGAAGGATGAGAAAGATTGTGAAGCAGTCCATGCATTCGTAAATATCTGTATTTAACAGGAAATGGAATATGCAGGAGGAAAAATTATGAAAGCTACTGGAATTGTGAGAAGAATTGACTATCCTGTTATAATAAGACAAAGCCAAGAAACCCAGATAAATCAATGGTTCTCGCTGATTTTGTCCAAAGAAAATTTGCTTGAAATCATCATATCATGGGATTTTGAAAAGGTAAATAAGGATACCTTGAATACCTTCAAAAAAGTATGGCTATACTTAGAATAACAGGAGGTTGTGCCTATGAAACAGGGTGTTTTAGTTTACGATCAGCAGTCCGAGCGTATGGATGTACGGTTCGGTTTGGAAGAATACTATGGTGGTCTGCATTGCGGAACCTGCATGGATGTGAAAGTCGGCAACCGTTGGAAACCTACTCGCATCGAATACGATTGGGGAGATCGGGGTTGGTACTTAGTTGGTGTTCCGGCAAGTTCTCTGGTAGGTCTGATGGTTCGCATGGACTGAAATTAAATAAGATACTTACGACGAGCGTTTATTCGTCCCTTAACAGGGATTGGATAGACGCTCTTTTTTTATGCCCAAAATCGGGAAAATAAGGATTGGAGGACTGAATTTGAACAAAACTTTATATGCAGCAGATAAACCGGATGATTGCTCTCAGTGCTATTTCTGGAAAGGCAGTCGCAAGGGATGCAGCTTAGGAAAAGAAAATTGCTACTATCTTGTGGCGGAACCACCAAAGAAAAAATCTGAGTGTGATGCTTGCCCTTACGGTCGCAATCATCCGTGTATTGGATGGTGTACGAAAAAGATTCTTCGCAAAGATTATGGCAAAGAGCCGGATAAGGAGTGTGAGGACAATGCAGTGTAAGAAAATGACTTGCGGGGAACGCAAAAAGTTTTGCCGTGAGTGTGAATATCATCAGCCAACATGGAAGTACCGTTTTTGTAATTTCACTACTTGCCCATACCGGATCAGGGACAGCACTTTTCGGAAGAAGCCATTGAAGCGTGACTTCTTCCATAGGAAAGAGGTGGTGGGTATGAATGGCTTATGATTATTTTTACGGTCAGCAGTCAGAGCAGTTTTCTTTTTATCGGATTCCAAAAATTTTGTTTTCACAGGATAAGTTCTGGAATGTATCGACAGACGCAAAGCTGTTATACGGTATTTTGCTTGACCGTATGAATCTTTCGGCAAGGAATGGATGGTTGGATGAAGCAGGTCGTGTCTATATCATCTTTACGATTGAGGAAATCAAGGAATCGCTTGGATGTGCGGAAAAGAAGGCTGTGAAGCTCCTGGATGAACTGGAGAAGAAAGCTGAGCTGATTGAACGCAAGCGACAGGGACTTGGGAAACCAAACCTGATCTATGTGAAGAACTTTATTTCCGAGTCTGTGGAAAGACAATTCTTGAATTGTCAAAATGACAATTCAGCAACTTTCCAAAATACAATTCAAGACCTGTCGAAAGCACAAGGTAATAATACTGATATAAAAAATACTGATTTGAGTGATACTAATTCTATCTTTCCTTCCGGGAATTGTGGAAAGGAAAACGGAAATGAGGAATATCAACAATATTATCAGTATTTCTATGAGCAACTGGGAATCGAATATCTCCAACAGGATTATCCCTACGATGTGGACAGGTTGGGGAATATCTTGGAGCTGGTTGTTGAAACTGTATGCAGTAAGCGACAGATTATCCGTATCGGTGGAGATGATCGACCGATTGAAGTGGTAAAAAGCCGCTTTATGAAGCTGGATTCAGAACATATCCGGTTCGTTCTGGACTGCTTCAAAGAGAATACAACAAAGATTCGCAATATTCGACAATATATGCTGGCTTCGTTATACAATGCCCCGACAACGATTGGAAGCTATTTCGATGCTCTTGTCCGGCACGATATGGCACAGCCAGATTGGGGAGGTGAGAAAAATTGGGCGAAACTAAAATTAAAACGGGAGGAGTGATGAAACGTGTCGAAAAAAGCAACGGTCATGGCTGTGGTTAATCAGAAAGGCGGAACAGGCAAGACCACTACCTGTGAAAATCTTGGTGTCGGTCTGGCTATGGAGGGAAAGAAAGTTCTTGTTGTGGATGCTGATCCGCAGGCTTCACTTACAATCAGTCTTGGGTATCCAGTTCCAGATAAGCTCTCTCCCACACTTTCCGATATGATGGGAAAGATTATGGCTGAACAGCCGATCACACCGGGCGAAGGGATTTTGACGCATGATGAAGGTGTGGACTTAATGCCTGCCAACATTGAGTTGTCTGGTTTGGAAGTTTCACTTGTAAATGCTATGAGCCGTGAAACAATCCTGCGACAGTACCTGGATACGGTTAAGCCGAATTATGATTTTATCCTCTTGGATTGTATGCCTTCACTGGGAATGCTGACAGTCAACGCACTGGCTGCGGCTGACAATGTGATTATTCCAGTGCAGGCGGCATATCTTCCGGCGAAAGGATTGGAACAGCTATTGCAGACCATCAACAAGGTTAAGAAAAATATCAACCCCAAATTAAAAATTGAGGGAATCTTACTGACGATGGTGGATAGCCGTACTAATTACGCAAAGGACATCAGTAATCTGATTCGAGAAAACTATGGTGGTAAGCTGAAAGTCTACAAAACAGATATTCCCCGTTCTGTCCGTGCAGAGGAAATCAGTGCGGAGGGAACGAGCATTTTTAAGCATGACCCGAAAGGCAAAGTGGCTGACGCATACCGGGTTTTGACGAAGGAGGTGTTAAACAATGCCGAGAAAAGGCGCAAACATCAGCTTGAGCAGTTACGATGATATTTTTGAAACTGACACTTCCAGAGACGAAGCCAAACAGGAACGAGTACAGGAAATTCCGCTGTCGGAGTTACATCCCTTTGAAGGTCATCCGTTCAAAGTCGTTGATGATGAAGAAATGCAAAAAACGGTGGAAAGTGTCAGAGACTTCGGTGTGCTGACACCTGCGATTGCCAGACCAGACCCGGATGGTGGCTATGAAATCATTTCCGGTCACAGGCGACACAGAGCTTCAGAACTTGCCGGAAAAGAAACCATGCCGGTAATTGTCCGTGAAATGGATGATGATGCCGCTATCATTTTGATGGTAGATGCCAATTTACAGAGAGAAACCATTCTTCCGAGTGAACGTGCATTTGCTTATAAAATGAAGTTGGATGCCATCAAACATCAGGGCGCACGGTCTGATTTAACTTCGGACCAAGTTGGTCCGAAGTTGACTGCGGCTGAAAAAGTCGCAGAAGAAGCTAATGACAGTCAAACGCAGGTTAAGCGATATATTCGTCTGACTGAGCTGACACCGGAACTTCTTGATATGGTCGATTCTGGTCAGATTAAATTCAATCCGGCGGTGGAACTGTCCTATCTGGCAAAGGAAGAACAGAAAGATTTTCTGGAAGCAATGGACTACGCACAGGCAGCTCCTTCTCTCTCTCAGGCACAGCGTATCAAAAAGCTGGCACAGGAGGGCAACTGCACACTGGAAGCCATGTGTGAAATTATGAATGAGATGAAGAAGGATGAAATGGATAAGGTGACTCTGAAAACATCCGTCCTTCGCAAATACTTCCCGAAATCCTACACCAATAAGCAGATGGAGGATAAAATTATTCAGCTTTTGGAACAATGGCAGAAAAAACGGGAAAAATCTATGGAAAGGTAAGGTGTGATTTTGTTTACAGAAGAAGGTATGAAGAAAGCACTACGTTGGCTTATCGGTCTGTATGAACCGGATGATTATGAAGCCTACGATGAGGATGAAATCGGTGAAGATGGTGGCTTATGCCTGACCGAAGTGTGTCAGGCTTTGCGGGACAAATTTCAGACGGTTTATCAGTATGAGGTTAAGGGAACACACGAATACAATTTCAATTACTGCGGCAGAGAGTTATTCAATATGCGTGGATGCCTGCTCTATTCCGATATGGAAATCGGTGTGTGCGATATTGCTACCACTGATTATACTACGGAGCTTTGGCTGATGGAGGATATGAGTTTTGCGGTTGTCCGTTCTGTCGGGATGCAGTTTGAAAAGGAATCCGAGCAGTATGAAACCTGCTATCGGGTATTTCTGCGAGCAGTAGAAAGTGTAGATAATTTGTTCTTCTCACCAGAAGATTTACTGAGTGAGCTGGAAGAAATGTGTATTCCGCAATGGGAACATACGGCGACTGTTTATGAACTGTAAGGTTTATAGATGGTCGCTTTTTTCATATCAACATAAGAATGGAGGATGCTGATTTGAAAGAATTTGATATTAACATTACAGAGACTCTGGAAAAGACCGTTACGGTAGCAGCCGAAACCAGAGAAGAAGCTGAGGAAAAAGTGCAGCAGGCATATTACAATTCCGAGTATATTCTGGATTCCGAAAACTTTACTGGTGTGAATTTTGCTGTGGGGGAAGAACGTGAAATCCCACTGGAACAGAAAGAAATGATGGATGTTCTTCTTATCAAGCCTGGAATGTATCCGCAGGTTGTGAAAATCGGTTGTGAATTGGAAGATTTGCAGGCAGCGGTCGGCGGTGACATTGAAGCAACCTACCCGTTTGACGATGAGGTGGCATTGGTAATGAACGGTGAAGGAAAAATCAATGGCAGTGAACTGAACCGATCTTTGAAAACCGAAGATGGCGAACTGTATGACATTATCGCTGGGAATTTTCTCGTAACTGGACTTACCGAGGATGATTTTGGTTCTCTCTCCCCGGAGCTGATGGATAAGTTTGAGAAGCATTTTCATCAGCCGGAGATGTTTGTTCGCATGGGGCGCAGCATCATGGCAATGCCGTTGCCGGATGATAAAGTCAGAAAAGCGGATACACCGGAGAAGTCGGATGTACCTCCGGTAAGGAGCAGTCCTGACCGAGACTCTTTGTAAGGAGGTTCTGATGGAAAAACAGAAAACGATTGGCGAACTGATGGAAGAAATGCGGCTGAAAGCTGGTGCAAAAGAATATGCCGGACATTCCTACATGGACTTGAACCGTTTTGCCGATGATACAAGGCACATGATTATATTCGATGTGAAATCGGGTGACTGTGCCTGGGGCGATAAAGGAGAACGGATGCGATTGTTTCTGAATGATGCCGGTTATGGAAAGGCAAAGGAATTTCAGGAACAGGGACAAATTAAGGTTGTCAGCCATGCCCGTGTTTCTGCCGGACATCTTTTCTATGATAAGAAAGAACAGGTTCGATGATGGAAAGGAAAACGATATGGAAGATGAAGTAAAGAAACTTCCCCTGAAATGGGAATTTGGTGAGGAACAGGTTGTGTTCCAGGTAGACAGCTATGCCATGACCGGAGGAATCTATGTTGGTTTGCTCTGTGATAATGGTGAATATTACGAGCCATTTGCAGATATGACTGTTTGCATTCCGGGTTATTCATTGGAACCGAATGAAGCCTTTATTAACGGCGATATGAGCCGTGATCTCCTGAATTTTATCAAAGAGAACGATTTAGGAAAAATCCTGCCTTACCAGGTGCGGTCTGGCTATGGCAAATATACTCCGGTTGCTTTTGATTTGGAAAAATTACAGGAGCTTGACCCGGAAGGTGTGAAGCGTTTCAAGCAGGAGCATGATATTCCAGATAAGAAACCGAAAAAGAAGAAACAGAAAAGCCGAGAGCCGGAACGCTAATGGCGGGTTAGGGAATCTCACAGGAAGGAGGGATAATTCGTGCAGGAAGAAGTTGAAAACAGGACAGTCAATCTGGCAATCAGTACAACAAAACTGACAGGTCGCATGATTGTTTCCGGCATACGAAAAGGGCTGAATCACTTGGAGCGTAAGAAAGCACAGAAAAATCGTGACCCTGCCATTCATGGAAAGCAGACAGTAAAGCAGCTTCTTGGGCAGAATCAGGGTGCAACCAACGTGGAGATCGACAAGACTGGTATCAAAGACTTTGAACGACTGGCAAAGAAATACGGTGTTGATTTTGCTGTCAGAAAAGATAAGTCTGTTGATCCGCCCCGTTACATTGTCTTTGTCCGGGCAAAGGATGCAGATGCTCTGGATGCCATTTGTAAAGAGCATCAGGCAATGGCAATGACGAAGGGCAAAAAGCCGAGTGTACTGGCACAGCTGAAAAAATTCAAGGAACTGGTGGCAGCATTACCGAAGAAAGTACGGGAAAAGAAACAGGAGCGTGATTTATGAGCAAACGAGATATAAAGCGACTCCTGATTTTGAATCTTCCGTATTTGATTTTGGGACTTGTCGCAACAAATTTCGGGGAAGCATGGCGATTAGCTGAGGGTGCAGATTCATCTGCAAAAATCCTCGGCTTTTTTAATATTCTGCCAGTGGCTTTACAGAATCCACTCCCCAGTTTCTATCCATTGGATTTGCTGGTAGGCATCATTTGCGGCGGTGGTTTACGGCTTGCTGTTTACATGAAAAGCAAAAATGCCAAGAAGTACCGTCACAATGTTGAGTATGGTTCTGCCAGATGGGGAACAGCAAAGGATATAGAGCCATTCATAGCTCCGAAGTTTGAGGACAATATTATTCTGACGAGGACAGAACGATTGATGATGTCCAACAGACCGAAAAATCCGGCTCATGCAAGAAATAAAAATGTGCTGATCGTGGGCGGTTCCGGTTCTGGTAAGACACGTTTCTGGCTAAAGCCGAATTTGCTCCAGATGCACAGCTCCTATGTGGTCACTGATCCCAAAGGAAGTATTGCGGTCGAGTGCGGAAATGCTCTGTTGAAGTATCACTACCAGATAAAAATATTTAACACGATCAATTTCAAGAAAAGTATGCACTACAATCCGTTTGCGTACATCCATTCGGAAAAAGATATTTTGAAGCTGGTGACAACACTGATTGCCAATACAAAAGGTGACGGAAAAGCTGGTGATGAATTTTGGACGAAAGCCGAAACGCTTCTTTACTGTGCGTTGATTGGCTACATCCATTATGAAGCACCAATGGAGGAACAGAACTTTTCTACACTGATTGAATTTCTGAATGCCATGGAAGTGCGTGAGGATGATGAAGATTTTCAGAATCCAGTGGATTTGATGTTTGAAGCATTGGAGAAGAAAAATCCGAATCATTTTGCAGTCCGTCAGTATAAAAAATATAAGTTGGCTGCCGGAAAAACTGCAAAGTCGATTTTGATTAGCTGTGGTGCAAGACTGGCTCCGTTTGATATTCAGGAAGTTCGTGATATTACAGCGTATGACGAGTTACAGCTGGATACGCTTGGTGACAGAAAAACGGCGTTATTCCTTATTATGTCGGACACAGACAGCACCTTTAACTTCTTGATCTCCATGATTTATACGCAGCTTTTTAACCTGCTTTGCGAAAAGGCAGATGATGTGTACGGTGGCAGGCTTCCTGTTCATGTGCGCTGTCTGATTGATGAAGCAGCCAATATCGGGCAGATACCGAATCTGGAGAAGCTGGTTGCCACAATCCGAAGTCGTGAAATATCGGCTTGTTTGGTACTCCAGGCACAGAGCCAGTTGAAAGCAATTTACAAAGATAACTGCGATACCATCATCGGAAATATGGATTCTCGTATTTTCCTTGGTGGTTCAGAGCCGACTACATTGAAAGAACTGAATCAGGCACTTGGAAAAGAAACGATTGATACTTATAACACTGGCGAAAGCCGTGGACGTGAAACTTCTCATTCTCTGAACTATCAGAAGCTCGGAAAAGACCTGGCTTCGGTTGATGAACTGGAAGTCCTGGATGGAAGTAAATGTATCCTGCGGCTTCGTGGTGTCAGACCTTTTATGTCCGATAAATATGATCTGACACAGCATCCAAATTATAAATACACAGCTGACTACGACAAAAGAAATGAGTTCAACATTGAGAAATTTCTGAGCCATCGGCTGAAATTGAAAGCGGGGGATGAATTTGAAGTAGTCGCAATGGAGTAAGGAGGGATTCCATGAAGAAGTCCCCGGAACTGAATATTGAAGAAAGACTCTGTGAGTATTTGAAAATGAATTACAGAGGAAGTGGCAATCAGGTTTCGAGCAAACAGCTGGAAGCCTTTTTTCATGTCAAAGGGACAGAAATACGGCGAATGGTCAATTCTCTGCGATGCAAGGGAGAACCGATTTGCAGTGATTATTACGGCTACTACTATGCAGCTAATCAACTGGAAATCAATGCGACCATTGCTCAGTTAAACAGCAGGATTCGCAGTATCGCAGATGCCAGAGATGGACTGCTCAACCGTGGGGATGATGCAGAGGAATAACGCTGATCGCCTTGAAAGGAGGTGGTGATACACATGATTGTGGCAGAACTGTTCGTGTAGCTTTTTTCTATCATTTCAAATCAAAATACAGGAGGAAAAATTATATGGCATTTTTTAACAGCGCCGTTACGGTACTTCAGACACTCGTTATCGCTCTCGGAGCAGGTCTTGGTATTTGGGGAGCAATCAATCTTCTGGAGGGCTATGGCAATGACAATCGTGCGACACGTTCGTAAGTGAAAAGCTTGCGCACAAAGTCGAAGGGCAATTGTAGCCCGAAACTTTGGAGAACTGATATTCCGATGGGTGAAATGAGGGGGTA
>NZ_JBNMIC010000030.1:0-34437 GCF_050873065.1 Brotaphodocola sp. | reverse complement strand
ATTTGGCCTGGTGGCTCAGCTGGTTAGAGCGCCGCCCTGTCACGGCGGAGGTCGTGGGTTCGAACCCCATCCGGGTCGCTGAATGTGAGTTGATACACACATTCCTATATTAAATATGGGGTCTTAGCTCAGCTGGGAGAGCATCTGCCTTACAAGCAGAGGGTCATAGGTTCGAGCCCTATAGGCCCCATACTTTTTCTTGATATACCTGGTTCGCCGATATGGCTCAATTGGCAGAGCAGCTGATTTGTAATCAGCAGGTTATCGGTTCGAGTCCGATTATCGGCTTAGTAATGTTAAACAAATATGGGGGAATTCCCGAGTGGCCAAAGGGGACAGACTGTAAATCTGCTGGCTATGCCTTCAGTGGTTCGAATCCACTTTCCCCCACTCAACAATTGAATATTGTTGTTATTATTGTCGCGGGGTGGAGCAGTCTGGAAGCTCGTCGGGCTCATAACCCGAAGGTCATAGGTTCAAATCCTATCCCCGCAATTTTGTGCCTTGGTAGCTCAGTTGGTAGAGCAGAGGACTGAAAATCCTCGTGTCACTGGTTCGATTCCGGTCCAAGGCATATGGGCGTGTAGCTCAGTCGGTAGAGCACTTGACTTTTAATCAAGTTGTCCCGGGTTCGAATCCCGGCACGCTCAGGTATGTGAATGGCGGAAATCCTTTTTAGAAAGGGTTTCCGCCATTTTTGTGTTTGCTCTGCGTATCGAGAGCGTCCCCAGTTGCTAAATAGTCAAACAGATTGTCAAACAGAACGGAATCTGTTAAGATGAAAGAATGAGGAAAACGCCTATGAGAAATCAAAGTGAACCAGAAAAAGCAGCCTGGCTGATCGAATTTGAAAATCTCTATATTGTGACATACCAGAAACTTTATCGCCACGCAAAGCTGATTTTTAACCAGGAGGAAAAAATAAGAGAACTCCTGATTTTAACTTACATGGAAGCTTACCAGCGCGGAGACCAGCTCCAGAAAGAGAAGTCCCAGTTAGACTGGCTGATCAAGCGGGAAGATTTTCTGGCAGAGACCAGACTTGATGCGAGCCGGGAGATGTTAGAGGCATCCTATGCCGAAGAGAAGATGCAGTCAAAAGAAGCAAAGAAAGAACGATTTTCCAATTTGGATGAGACCTCTCTTCTGCTGGAGATTGAAGATCGGCTCGGCATTGTGGATGATCAGGAGATTCCGGAGCGGGTGAGTGTAAAGAAGACAGCCGTTCAGGGAGTCTTTTCTGTTGCTCTCTTTCTTGTGTCGATGGGAATTCTTGCAGTCGGCATCTGGAAAGTAAAGCACCAGATTGATGTGCTCCAGGCACCATTTGAGAGAAAGATGGAGCTTACGCCGGAGAGCGAGGAGACGGAGGACGAAAAGAAAGAGAACTGCATTCAGGTGGGGGCGAAGGCAGTTTATCTGTCAGATAACGGGCAGGTACTTTACTCTCTTCCGCTTGAGGAGTCCGAGTTTGCCGACTCGGATCCGAGCAATCCTGAGATTCAGGATCATAACGGATGGACGTACTATCTGCCATGTCAGGAGAGAGAGGACAGTGAACTCAAAAACGTCTGGAGTGAACTCAATCACACGCTGTACCGGATAAGCGCAGATTCAAATGGATTGCAGAATGAATCGCAGAAGGACGAGATTGAAATTATTGCGAGAGACGTGGACAATTATTCATTCTGGCAGGATGGAATCTATGTTTCCCAGTATGACCGGATTCAGAGAATCGGGGAGACAGAGTCTTTTGAGAAAAAAGTGTGCAGTTTCTATGCGGGGACCGATGGCGATGACATTGTACTGTACGATATGCTCGGAAGAACACTTCAGACGAGGGAGGATGGGAGTCTCTCCTATGAGGACCGGGTTTTTGTCATGGATGGAAACCGGATTTCTGAGTGCGAGATGGGGCCGCGCGAGTATGCGGGTGTCTCCTATTTTCTGAGAGAAGAGGATGGAAGCGGAGAGTCTGCAATCTATAAAAATGAGGCAGGGGAGGAGAGCCTTTTTCTTGAACAGGGAAAAGGGATTGACAGCTTCTGCATCGCGGATGGACAGATGTATTACAGTGTTTTCGTGAGAAAGAGGGATGGAATCCAGTACAGTGAGATTTATCGCAGACCGCTGGCGACAGTTGGGGAGACGGTGATGATCGGGGAAAGGTTCAAGGGACGAATCACGGAGATGTCTTACTCGGAGTCGGCGGGAGAGATTTATGCGTCTTATAAGCCGAAGAGCTGGGTGAGCAACCGGGGGATCATTGCGGTGATCTCGCCGGCAGGCCAGATCAGTTATCTGAATGATGAGGAACTCCGGAAACAGGTGGATACAACAGGGAATGATGATCTGCAATTTGTGATGGAGCAGGACGGAAATGTTTACTGCTACTGGACCGATAACAACTGGAAGCGCGGAAAAGAGCCGGAGCCGATCTGGAGGAAGGTGCTTGTGATTCCGGATAAGGATCGGACGTTTATGGAGTGAAAAAGTATTACTAACGTATTACTGGAGTAATGTTAAAGTGGTACTTTGGTGATTAATACGGGAGACATACTAGAAAAAAAACAAGAAAAAATAATAGCGCCTACGGTAGAATAAGTCCTGCAAACGCGCTCTCGCTCCGGGTTCCGGTCAGCGGAAGCGTCACTGGCGCTTCCTCGACATGCAGAGCAACGTAGCGGTGCATAAGTTCGCAAAATACGCGAACTAAGCACCAACGTCTCACACGGGTTTGCAGTGACTTTTCTACCTACGGCGCTTTTCCATTTACTTCTTTTTTATTTTATCTAAATATCTGAAAAGAAACAAAAATCTCAAAGAATAAAAATCTCAGAAATGAAAAAAGTTTGTTTTACTCATCGAATTCTACGATCACATAGAAACCGCGGGAATTCTCGCGGATGTCTTTTACAATCCCTTCTCGGGATTTCAGGCGGTCACGGTTTTTGTAACAGCCGGACATAGCGACAGCAGGCTCAATGATGTAACTGTAATTGAAGCCTTCGCGCTCGATCACTTCTACTTTGTCTCCAATATTGACAAGTCCCTGCCGTTCCATTTTAAATTCCATTTCACGCAATGCAGTCATCTCCTTGAATCAGTCGTCCAGACAACGATTTCTGATATAAAATCTAAATAAAAGTCCTGATAAAAGTTTCGATAAAATTCCAGAGATATTATAATAAAAAGGTGGTGGAATGTAAAGCCGTTCTGTGCTACAATAAAATGCACTTTTGGCGATATAGACAGGATTCTGTTTTGATAAAGAGGAAAATAGAGAAGTATGAGAAAAGAAGATCTTTTGATTTCACGTCTCAAGCATTATGCGGATTCAGACGCGTGTCCATTTCACATGCCGGGACATAAGCGGCAGGCAGCAGAGGGGATGCGGGGAGAGTTTCCGAACCCGTTTGCGATTGATATTACGGAGATTGACGGGTTCGATAACCTTCATCACCCGGAGGGGATTCTCAGAGAGTCGATGGACTGGGCTGCCGGTGTTTATGGAACTGCGAGAACCTGGTATCTGGTAAATGGAAGCAGCTGCGGGATTCTGAGCGCGATAAGTGCGTGTGTGCATCCTGGCGGACGGATTCTGATGAGCAGAAACTGCCACAAATCAGCTTACCATGGCGTTATCCTCAATCAGTTAAAAACAGACTATGTTTATCCACAAATCCTCCCTGAATTGTGGATACAGGGTGGAGTACTTGCAGAAGACGTGGAAAAGATGCTTCAGAAAAATCCGGATACCGAGGCAGTTCTGATTGTCTCCCCAACATATGATGGAATGGTGTCGGATGTGCAGGCGATTGCAGATATCGTGCATCGATATGGACTTCCGCTGATCGTGGATGAGGCGCACGGAGCGCATTTTCCATTTGGCGGGGAAGAGTTTCCTGTTTCTGCGGTTGACTGCGGGGCAGATCTCGTGATTCAGAGTCTCCACAAGACACTGCCGTCGCTGACGCAGACGGCAGTTCTTCACCTTACGAGAGAGGGAGAGCAGAGCGGGCGGATCGATATTGGAAGAGTGGAACGCTATCTTCAGATCTATCAGACCAGCAGTCCCTCCTATGTGCTGATGGCATCGATTGAGAGCAGTATTTATGAGATGGAGCAGGGTGGCAGAGAACAGATGGAAGCTTTTGCCGGACGCCTGAGACGCGTTTACAGCCGTTTGGAGCGTTTAAAGCATCTGAAGCCAGCACTCCCCCATAAACTGCGGAAAAGTGGCACAGAGAGGCGTCTGCCGGCATGGAAGGCGGGAATTTATGATATGGATCCCGCAAAAATTGTGATTTCCTGCAGGGGCTGTGTGAAGATTGCAGAAACTGCTTTTAAGAATAGAGAACAGATTTGCGAAGAAATCTGCGAAGAGAGTAGATGCGAAGAGAATAGATACGAAGAAGATAAAAGTCTGGAAATAGGGAAACGTGTAAGCCGCGAAAAGCTGACGGGAGAGATTCTCGGGGACTGGCTGCGCCAGAAATTTCATATTGAGATGGAGATGTGCGGAGCGGATTATGTCGTGGCGATAGCGACTTTCTCAGACACGGAAGAACGTCTTGAACGGCTCTGTACAGCGTTGGAACAGATTGATGCGCAGCTTGAGACGGAGGAATCATTCGAGAGATCGTCTGCGGAAGACAATACGGCGATGGAATGGGAGCTTCCGGAGATTTGCATGACACCGGCAGACGCGGTGGATGCGCCGTGGGAATTGCTTCCGATGGAGGCCTGTGCCGGAAGAATTTCCGGCGAATTTGTCTATCTGTATCCACCGGGAATTCCGATCATTGCACCGGGAGAAAAGATAAAAGAAGAGATGGTGAGACAGATCTGCGCTTACAAGAAAATGGAACTTCCGGTTCAGGGAATGGCAGACAGAGAGGCAAAATTTCTTCGCGTCTGTACGGATTGAGAGTGAGAGGTACAGAGTGGGAAAGGAAGGAATGCGGAATGGGAAAAATATATTATCTGATGGGGAAGAGTGCATCGGGAAAAGATACCATTTACAGAGAAATTTTGAAAAAATGTCCGCAGCTGCGCAGAGTTGTCCTGTATACAACGCGACCGATGCGGGATGGAGAGTGTGAGGGCAGGGAGTATTATTTTGCCGGACAGGAAGATCTGGAGAAATTTGCAGATCAGGGAAAAATAATCGAGATGCGGACATACCAGACCGTCTGCGGGCCGTGGAGCTATGCAACTGTGGATGACGGACGGATCTGTCTTGAGAGCGCAGATTATCTTGCAATCGGAACACTTGAATCCTATGCAAAACTTCGAGAGTATTATGGGGAAAAGGCGGTGGAACCGCTGTATGTGACTGTGGATGATGGAGTTCGTCTTGAGCGTGCGCTTGAGAGAGAACGGGCACAGAAAAATCCGAATTATGCGGAGCTGTGCAGAAGATTCCTTGCGGATGAAGAAGATTTTGCACAGGAAAAACTGAACCGTTTGGGGATTATTCACTCATTTGTGAACGATGATCTGGAAAACTGTGTGAATAAGATTCTGAAGTTTATGGGAAAGGATTTTCTGTCACAGAGTTTTTGATAAAATGAGGTATTTGTGCTACAATATTTCGTAGATGCTGAATATTTGGAAAAATGGTAACGATTCAGCAGGTTTGCGCATTTGCTGCGTAGACAGAAAAAGTATGAAAAGCATGAAAAGCAGGGATGTGTCTGTGAAGACACAGAATAGCTGCGGGAATTGCAAAAACAGAGGAAGATTGCGAGGTGCGCGCCAATGAAAACATTTCGGGAAATTATCGGACATGAACAGGTCAAAAATCATATGCAGACTGCTGTGAGAAATCATAAGGTATCTCATGCCTATATTCTTTCAGGGGAAGCCGGAATGGGAAAGAAGTCTCTGGCAGAGGCATTTGCAATGACGCTTCTTTGTGAGCAGGACGGCACAGAGCCGTGCATGGAGTGCCATGCCTGCAAGCAGATTTTGAGTGGAAGTCATCCGGATCTGATTCATGTGACTCACGAGAAGCCGAATACGATCGGTGTGGAGGACATTCGTACTCAGATCAACGATACGATCATGGTGCGCCCTTACAGCAGCTACTATAAGATTTACATTGTAGATGAGGCTGAGAAGATGACCCAGCAGGCACAGAATGCACTGCTCAAGACGATTGAAGAGCCGCCTGCCTATGCGGTAATCATGTTGCTGACAACGAATGCGGATGCGTTTCTTCCGACCATTCTGTCGCGCTGTGTTCAGCTGAAATTGAAGCCGCTCCGGGATTACATGGTGAAGAATTATCTGACTGAGCAGATGCACGTGCCGGATGCTGATGCAGAAATTTATGCGGCGTTTGCGAGAGGAAATCTCGGAAAGGCAATTTCGCTGGCATCTTCGGAGGATTTCAAGAAGCTTCACCAGGAGATTCTCGGTCTGCTTCGCCACGTCAAACAGGCAGATATCTCCGATCTTCTCGATGAGATTCGAAAGATGAAGGATGATGGTCTGGATATTTACGAATGTCTGGATTTCATTCAGCTGTGGTATCGGGATATTTTGCTCTACAAGGTCACAAAGGATATCAACCAGTTGATTTTTAAAGAAGAATTCCGGACTGTCAATGAGATCAGCCAGAACAGCGGTTACGATGGAATTGAGCGGATTTTAGAGGCAGTTGACAAGGCGAGAGTGCGCCTCGATGCCAATGTTAATATGGAGCTGACAATGGAGCTTCTTCTTCTCACAATGAAAGAGAATTAGGATTCCTGTACATGGGCAGGTATTTTCTGGATAGAAAATGCCGTATGGTACAGTGGCGGTAGCGAATCAGGATGAAAGGACATCCGTGTGATGCAGTAATAAGGATAGATAGAAAGATAGAGTCGGGCAGAGACAGAAGGAGATAGAGCAATCGATGACGAGAGTAATTGGTGTCAGATTTCGCGAGGCGGGAAAAATTTATTATTTTTCTCCGGGAAAATTGGAGATTAAGACAGGAGACCACGTAATTGTGGAGACTGCCCGCGGAATTGAGTTTGGATTTGTTGTGCTTGGAAGCCGGGATGTGGATGACAGCAAGGTTGTGCAGCCGTTAAAGACGGTGATCCGCATGGCAAACAGGGACGATGAGGCGAGAGAGGAAAATAACAAGGTTAAAGAGAAAGAGGCATTCCGGATCTGTAAGGAGAAAATCCGCAAGCATGGTCTGGAAATGAAACTGATCGATGTGGAGTACACGTTTGATAACAATAAAATTCTGTTTTATTTCACGGCTGATGGCAGAATTGATTTCCGTGAGCTAGTCAAGGATCTCGCGAGTGTCTTCAAGACGAGAATCGAACTGCGCCAGGTCGGAGTCCGCGATGAGACAAAGATTGTTGGCGGAGTCGGTATCTGCGGCCGTGCGCTCTGCTGTCATTCTTATCTTTCCGAGTTTATTCCGGTATCGATCAAGATGGCGAAGGAGCAGAATCTTTCTCTGAACCCTTCCAAGATTTCCGGTGTCTGCGGACGCTTGATGTGCTGTCTGAAAAATGAGGAAGAGACGTATGAATATCTCAACAGCAAGCTTCCGGGAATCGGCGACTATGTGACGACGGACGATGGCCTGAAGGGAGAAGTCCAGAGTGTCAATGTGCTTCGTCAGACAGTCAAGGTTATCGTCATGGTGGAGCGCGATGAGAAGGAAATTCGCGAGTACAAAGTGGAGCAGCTCAAGTTCCGCCCACGCCGCCGAAAAGGAAAAGTGGATGTGGAAGATGCAGAACTTAAGAAATTGGAAGCACTTGAAAAGCGGGAAGGAAAGCCGAAGAATAATGGAAAGAGAGAGTCAGAGAGATCAGAACGCTCAGATCGATCAGAGCGGCCAGAAAGACAGGAAAAGCCAGAGCGCTCAAAAAAGTCCGAAGGAGCTGAGTGACGGGAATGCGGCTGTGGTATGCCATGAGGATGAGAGAATTGATGATCTTCAGCGAAACGGGTACCGCATCATTCAAAAGAAAAACGGATTTTGTTTTGGCATGGATGCTGTCCTCTTGTCCGGGTTTGCACGTGTGAAACCGGGCGGCCGTGCACTGGATCTTGGAACCGGAACAGGCATCATTCCGATTCTGATGAATGCGAAAACGCCGGGAGAGCATTTTACGGGTCTTGAGATTCAGGCGGAGATGGCAGAGATGGCACAGCGAAGTGTGAATCTCAATGGACTTGAGGAGCGAGTGTCGATTGTGAGGGGAGATATCAAGGAAGCCAGCCGGATTTTTGGAAAGGCTTCTTTTGATGTGGTGACTTCCAATCCGCCGTATATGAATGACACGCATGGGCTCAAGAATCCGGATCTGCCTAAGGCGATTGCCCGCCATGAGGTGCTTTGCACGCTTGAGGATGTTGTGCGTGAGGCGAGTGCGCTTCTCAAGTCGGGCGGTCATTTTTACATGGTGCATCGCCCGCGCAGGCTCACGGAGATGATCACATTGTTGCACCAGTACCGCTTAGAGCCGAAGAGAATCAAATTTGTTCATCCGTTTATCGACAAGGAGGCAAACATGGTTCTGATTGAGGCTGTGCGCGGAGGTGGCGCGATGATGAACGTGGAGCCGCCGGTGATTGTCTACAAGAGCCCGGGTGTGTATACAGATGAGATTTATACGATTTACGGATACTAAAAGTACGGAACGTATACTCAGAATACCAGTAATACAAAATACAGACTTGTATACTTTATGCGAAGAGAATATACAAAGAATGCATAGAGAAAGAACATACAAGGATCATAATAGATTGAGAAAGAGATGAAGAAGGGAGACGATGGCATGGAAGAAAACGCAGTCGGAAAACTGTATCTGTGTGCCACACCGATCGGAAATCTGGATGATATTACCCTGCGCGTGCTCAAGACGCTTCAGGAAGTGGATTTGATTGCAGCGGAAGATACCCGTCACAGCATCAAACTGTTGAATCATTTTGAGATCAAAACGCCGATGACGAGTTATCACGAGTACAACAAGGTGGACAAGGCCCGTTACCTCGTGGAACAGATGAAAAAGGGTGTAAATGTTGCTGTCATCACAGATGCGGGAACTCCGGGTATTTCGGATCCGGGAGAAGAGTTAGTGCGCCAGTGTTATGAGGCAGGAATTTCCGTGACCTCGCTTCCGGGACCGGCTGCCTGCATCACGGCACTCACGATGTCGGGCCAGCTGACGAGACGTTTTTGTTTTGAAGCATTTCTGCCGACTGATAAGAAGGAGCGCCAGTGGGTGCTTGAAGAACTTAAAAATGAGACGCGGACGATGATCATCTATGAGGCACCGCATCATCTTGTCCGCACGCTTGAGGAGCTTGCGGGTGTACTTGGATCAGACCGCAGGCTGACGCTCTGCCGGGAACTCACGAAGAAGTACGAAGAGGGATTCCAGAGCACATTTGCGGGGCTTTTAGAGCGCTTTGAGACCGAAGAGCCGAAGGGCGAGTGCGTGCTTGTCATTGCAGGACGCAGTTTCGATGAGATTCAGAAAGAGCAGCAGAAATCGTGGGAAGAGATGTCGATCGAGGAGCATATGGATCTCTATCTCGATCAGGGGATTGACCGGAAAGAGGCGATGAAGCGAGTTGCAAAAGACCGTGGAATTCCGAAGCGCGATGTTTACCGCTATCTGACAGATGCGAAAGATGAGTAAGACATTTCTTTTGTCTGGCTGATAATTCGATCGTTTTGGAAAGAGAAGAGCTTCAGAATAAAGTAATAAAGAAATAGTGATAAAAAATAAAACCAGAGAGAATTTCCGGAAAACCGGGATCTCTCTGGTTTTTTGTTTTACATTTTTCAGATCGGGAGCCACGAGAGCACGAGCTGGTACAGCACCTCGGCGAAGCCACAGGAAACCATGACCTTGATCGGGTCGATCTTGACTTTTCGCAGGCAGATCATTGCGACTGCAAAGTAGATCAGGTAGCGGATCTGCAAGTTTCCATTTGTGAGATGGATTGTTCCATCGCCGAAGAAAGTCGGGACGAGGATTGTAATTCCGGCAGTCAGGATCATTGCGACGACAGCCGGGCGGAGGGATTCGAGAATTCCTTTCATCAGGCGAAGATTGCGGTACTTGGCATAGAGTTTCGCAAGAATTGTCACGAAGATACAGGATGGGAGAATACAGCCGATCGTCGCGACAATCGCTCCCGGAATTCCGGCAACCTGATTACCGACAAATGTCGAGGAATTGACGGCGATCGGTCCCGGGGTCATCTCTGCGATTGTGATCAGGTTCGTGAAATCATTTAAAGTCAGCCAGTGGTATTTTTCAATGACCTGGGCCTGAATCAGCGGCATGGCGGCGTACCCTCCGCCGAAGCTGAATGCGCCGATCTGCAGAAAGGCGAGAAAAAGTTGAAAATAAATCATAGGATACTCCTTTATGTTTCATTTCGCTGCTATGGTTTTGTTTTGCTCAGTCTCAGCGGGCGTTGGAATCGGAACCAGTCTCTTTTTTTGCGGAAACGATGGTTCTGACCGCTCCGATCAGGGCGGTGAGCAGGATGATCAGGATCACATTGATCTTGAAATAGTAATTGGCGAGGAAGGCTCCGATCATAATCAGAATCAGGATCGGAGAGCGAAGTTTTGCGACACCGCGGCCCATATCATAGACAACGGAGATGATGACGGCGCCGACACCGGCTCTCATTCCGCTTAACATATTCTGGATAAAGAAGTTTTCTTTAAATGCCGTGTAGAATGCAGAGATTGCAGTGATGATCACAAACGGCGGGAGAATTGCCCCGAGGATTGCGCAGAGGATTCCGGGCATTCCTGCGAGTTTATATCCGACAACGATTGCTCCGTTGACGGCAATCGCGCCCGGTGAGGACTGGGCGATCGCAATCAGATCGAGCATCTCATTTTCATCGATCCAGTGGAGCTCGTCCACGAATTTCGTTTTCAGAAGACTGACGATGACATAGCCTCCGCCGAATGTAAACGTGCTTAAGTAGAGGGTGGAGAAAAAGAGTTTTTTCAGAATGGCGCGTTTGTCCTGCGCCGGTTTTTCATTTTCCATAGAACTCATAGAAACTGCTGACTCCTTTCGAGTGGATTTTGGATTGCGAAGCATCTTTCCGGTATTTACTATATCACGGAAACACTTATATGAAAAATAATATAATCATATCAAAATCATATGGAAAATCATATAATATGAGTTACAATAACTCTGAGAGGATTGAGAGGGGAAGGGCAGAGACATGACGATACGGCATATGCGGATTTTTCTGGCAGTGACGGAAAATGGGAATAACCTGACGCGGGCGGCGAGCCAGCTTTATATGGCGCAGCCCGCGGTGACGGTCGCAATTCAGGAGCTTGAGCAGTATTACGGGATGAATCTCTTTGACCGTCTCGGGAAGCGGCTGTATCTGACAGAGGCGGGCAAACAGTTTCGGGAGTATGTTGTGCGCATTCTCGGCCTTTTTGACGATATGGAGGAAGGGATGAAGAGCTGGGGAAGCCGTGGAGTTCTCAGAGTCGGGAGCAGTATCACGATCGGCTCACAGTTTATGCCGGGATATGTTGAGGAGTATGCGAAGACCCATCCGAATGTTGACACGCAGGTGCTGATCGGTCCGTCAGACCGGATTGAGAAAAAAATCCTGAACAATGAGCTGGACATTGCGCTCGTTGAGAGTCCGGTGCATGAAAAAAATCTCGTTGCGGAGCAGTACATGGAAGATTATCTTGTGATCATTGCGCCGGGGAATTCTCAAGAGAATCCAGCTGGGTGTGACCTGCAAAAATTTTCCTGCGGGAGTCAGAGCGGGTGTTTAAAAAATATGGAACCGACAGAAAAACCGGAAACGGATGTGAGTAAAAAGGAGACTTCCAAAGAGCGCGGGGAAATGAAACTGTTGGAGATGAGCATCGAGGAATTTGCTTCCCAGAGACTTCTTCTCAGAGAACCGGGAAGCGGGACGAGGGAGTCGATTGAGAAAGTTCTGGAACCTTTTTCGATCCAATTAAAAACATCGTGGGAGGCGACGAGCACGACCGCACTGGTCAATGCGGTGATCTCCGGGCTCGGAATCTCGATTGTGCCGCGGCGGATGGTGGAGGCGCCACTTAGGAGCAGGCAGATCCGCGAGATTCATGTGAAGGAACTAAAGTTTCAGAGATATTTTTATATCGTCTATCACAGAGATAAACTTTTGACCGCACCGATTCGCGACTTTATGGAGGTTTGCAGAAATTATGAGAGCCTGCATCCTCAGCCGAGATACAGCGGACTATTCTGAATGTTCGGAACAGATCGTATTAAAAAAAATCAAAGCTGGAAAATGGGAAGGTTGAGAGAAACGAGGGAGAAGGGGAGAAACTATGCCGATTTTAAATCTATTGATCAAGCCTGCATCAGGCAGTTGCAATATGAGATGCCGTTATTGTTTTTATGCCGATGAGGGAAAAAACCGGGAGCAGGCGACTTACGGAATCATGAGCGAGGAGACGATGCGCGCGATGGTGGACCGCGCAATGGAATTTGCAGATCGGGAGTGTATGATGATGTTTCAGGGAGGAGAGCCGACGCTAGCTGGGCTTTCTTTTTTTCAGAAGCTGACCGACTATGTGAAGAATCACCCGAATCCGAAGAAGATTCGTGTGCGCTATGCGATTCAGACGAACGGATACGTGATTGATGAGGAGTGGGCATCATTTCTGGCAAAGCATCATTTTCTGGTCGGAATCTCTCTCGACGGAGGAAAGGAGATCCATGACCGCTACCGCGTTGATGCGCAGGGAAAGGGAACCTACAACCGCGTGATGGGTGCAATCCGTCTGCTCGAAAAACATGGGGTGGAATACAATATTCTGACGGTCGTGACGGCGATGACAGCTCGAAGTGGACGGAAAATCTATGAGTTTTTCAAGAAAAATGGATTTGGCTGGCAACAGTACATCGAGTGCCTTGATCCGATCGGGGAGATTCCGGGAAATCAGGAATTTTCGCTGACTCCTCAGAGGCTCGAGCAGTTTCTGAAGGATGTGTTTGACGCGTGGTACCTCGACTGGAAATCCGGTCGCTATGTCTATAACCGGTACTTTGAGAATTTGCTGATGATTCTTAACCGGCAGATGCCGGAGAATTGCAGCATGCGCGGAACTTGTGGAAAACAGTGGGTGGTTGAGGCGGATGGAAGTGTGTATCCGTGTGATTTTTACGCGCTTGATGAGTGGAAACTTGGAAACCTGAATACGGATAATTTTTTGCAGATGGACAAGAGGCGAGAGACACTCGGCTTTATAAAATGGTCGGAGCAGGTACCGGATGAGTGCCGGACCTGCTCCTGGTATGGTCTGTGCCGGAATGGATGCCGGAGAAACCGGGAACCGGTCACGGCACAGAGTACAAATGTCAATTATTTTTGCAGTGCATACAAACACTTTTTTGAGTACGCCTACCCGCGCCTGTTTGAGGTGTGGAGAACGTCCGTGAGACGATAAGACGCGTCATCTTATTCGCCGAATACCTTGCGGTAGTCGTCCTGGAATTTGCGGATTCCTTCATCAGTCAGCGGATGGTGAATCATTTGAAGCAGAACCTTGTAAGGAACGGTTGCGATATCGGCACCGGCTTTTGCACAGTCGATCACATGGATCGGATTGCGGATGCTTGCAGCGATAATCTGAGTCTCAATGCCGTGCATCTGGAAGATCTCGGTGATGTCCTCGATCAGGGAGATTCCCGGGGTGGAGATGTCGTCGAGACGTCCAAGGAACGGAGATACATAGTCAGCGCCGGCACGGGCAGCCAGAAGCGCCTGGGCAGCGGAAAAAATCAGGGTCACGTTCGTCTTGATTCCTTCCTTGTGAAGGACCTTTACTGCTTTTAAGCCCTCAGCCGTCATCGGAATCTTGACAACCATATTTGGATGGATGGAGGCGATCTCGCGGGCCTCGGCGATCATGCCCTCAGCATCGGTTGTGGTTGCCTTGACCTCTCCGCTGATCGGACCGTCAACGATCGAGGTGATCTCCTGGATGACCTGCTTAAAATCGCGGCCCTCTTTTGCAATCAGGGATGGATTCGTGGTGACACCGCTGATGATGCCCATATCATTTGCTTTTCGGATATCTTCTACATTTGCTGTATCGATGAAAAAAATCATAATTATTCTCCTCTCTCTGTTCTCTGATTTATTTCTGGAACTATTGTCAGAAAATTTCTCGTTTCTTTTATTATAGTATCACATAATCGAATCGTCAAACAGAAAATACCTGATAAACGCAACTCATCCAATTTCCTGAACAGAAAATTTTGTGAGATGGGGTTAGAAAAATAGAGAGAAATCGCGGTTAGATATAGATAAAATCTATATCTAACTATTAAAATCACGAATTTGACAATCTATGTGAAATCCATTATGATGGATTCACGATTCACAATTTGTATAAAATGTTATTAAAGTTACAGGGAGAAAGAATTATGAAAAAGAAATTAATGGCAGCATTGATCTCAGCAGGAGCAGCAGCTCTGGCTCTGAGCGGATGCGGCGGCTCTTCTTCTGACAGCACAAAGGCGGCTGATCAGAAAGATACAGGTGCAGCACAGGAGTCCGGAAGCAGCGCAGGAAATGAGGGCGCTAAGAAAGTTTTGAAATTTGGACAGGCAAATGCAGGTGAGGGTCTGGATATGCAGACTTCCACGAACTCAAGAGCCGCTTCCATCGCAGATGAAGTGACGGAGAGCCTTCTGCGTTTTGACGATGACAACAACGAGGAGCCGGTTCTTCTGACAGACTTCCCGACCGTTTCTGATGATGGTCTTGTCTACACGTTCGAGCTGAAGCAGGGCGTTCATTTCACGAATGGAACCGAGCTTACGAGCAAGGATGTCAAGTTCACTTTTGAGCGTATGTTCAATCCGGCGACCGCTGCAAAGAGCACCGCTTACTTCAACATGATCAAGGGTGCGAAGGACATGCTCGATGGAAATGCGACAGAGCTGGCAGGATTTGAGGTTGTGGATGATTATCATTTCACAATCACTCTGGATTATGCATTTGCACCGTTTGTAAAGAACCTCGGAACTTCCTACGCAGATATCTTCCCGGAAGATGCATGCACGGAGGCCGGTGAGAACTGGGGACTTGGAACGAACCTGATCGGTACCGGTCCGTACAAGATTCAGGAGAACGATGACACGACGAAAGTTGTTCTTGTGAAGAATGAGGATTATCACGGCGGCGAGGTAAATCTGGATGAATTGCAGATTCTGTTCTATGATGATGACCAGACAAAGCTGATCGCATACGAGAACGGTGATATTGATCTCGCAGATCTGAACGCAAGCCTGTTAAGCCAGTACAAGGATAAGTACGCAGATGAGATCACAGCATATTATCCGCTGGGAACTTCTTTCATTTCCCTGAATCTCAAGGATGCTTATCTGAGCGATGTGAATGTGAGAAAGGCAATCTCTCTGGCAATCAACCGCGAGGAGCTTGTGGATGCCGTGCTCAACGGCGCTGGTATTCCGGCAACTTCCTATCTGAACAACGGAATTCCGGGACATGATGATTCCCTTTCTGTTTATGAGTACAATCCGGAAGCTGCAAAGCAGCTGCTTGCCGATGCAGGTTACGGTGACGGCATCACGATCTCTTCTGAGGTGCGTCAGGCAGATCAGGCTGTTTACTCCGCAATTCAGGGTTACCTCGCAGAGGTTGGAATCACTCTGGATCTGACTGTTGTCGACAATGCAACTTACACCGCAGACAGAACAGCAGGAAAGATCCCGTTAACCGGTTCCACCTGGAATGCTCTGTATCCGGATGGAGATTTCCAGATGTACAACTACTTCTATTCCAGCAAGTCCAATGCACAGGGTGTCTTCTATGACAACGCAGACTTTGACAAGCTGCTGGATGATGCAAGAAAATCTACCGATGAGAGCGAGCGCGCTGACCTCTACAAGCAGGCAGACAAGATTCTCTCCCAGGAAGATTATGCGTGCATCCCGCTCTACTATCCGCAGAGCCAGTTCATCGCAAAGCCGTATGTCAAGAATTTCAAGGTCGGCAACCTGATTTACCACTTCTGGAATGCAGATGTGGATACTTCTGCACAGAACTAAGCAGAACGCATTGCCATTCATTCCGATTATTCAGAAGCAGATTCTTCCGAAATGAAGGAATGAAAACGTAAAACATGAAGAAGTGAAGTTATACACGTTATACAAATTGAATTGATGAGAAATTACTTGATAAATATACAGCCCGGCCGGCGCATTATGCGTCGGCTGTTTGGCTGTATATTTGTCGTAGAAGGAGGAAGAAGAGAGTGATTCGATACATTATCAAACGGGCATTTCTCGCAGTTGGAATTATCTTCTCAATCTCGCTGATCACATTCTTTATTTTGAATGTCATCCCGGGTGACCCGGTGGCAGCGATGCTTGGAGAATTTGCAGATGCCGACAAGATTGCCCAGGTAAAGGCGCAGATGGGGTTGGATGCACCACTCCCGATTCAGTATCTGAACTGGCTGAAAGACCTTTTGCACGGAGACATGGGAACAAGCTATTTCCAGAAAAAACCGGTGGTTACCCTGATTCTTCAGGCGTTTCATTACACCGCAATCATGGCAACGGCAGCGTACATCGTTGCGCTGATTCTCGGTCTGACGGCGGGAATTCTTGCGGCTGTCTACCATGACCGCGCAATTGACCGGATTCTGATGAGCATTTCCGCATTTGGAATTTCTGCTCCGTCGTTCTGGGTGGCAATTCTTCTGCAGATTTATGTGGGACTGAAATTCAGCATTTTCCCTGTGTCCGGAGTCTCAAGCCCGATTGGCTACGTGCTTCCGTCTCTTGCACTCGGAACGAGATATGCGGCGTCCATTTCCCGAATCACGAGAGCAAGCATGCTTGAGGTGATGGGACAGGATTTTGTGAAGACAGCATACGCGAAGGGACTTTATCAGGGACGGATTATTCTGATCCATATTTTCCAGAATGCCCTGGTTCCGATCATCACGGTAATCGGTACCGATATCGGCGCGCTGCTGACCGGTTCCATGATCACGGAGAATGTATTTAACATTCCGGGAATCGGAAAACTGCTGATCGATGCAATCCATCGCCGCGACATCCCGCTTGTTCAGGGCGGTGTCATTTACGTCGCTGCAATCTGTGTTCTGATTTACTTTATCGTGGATGTGCTCTATGCGGTCATCAATCCGAACATCCGCCTGACGAAAGGAGAATAGCTGATGAGAAAAAAGAATTATTATTCCGAGAGCCTGAAGCTGTTCTGGAAAAATAAACTTGCGGTTTTGTCCCTGCTGATTCTGGTGCTGCTTGTGATTGCAGCCATTTTTGCCCCGGTTCTGACCCCGTATGATCCGAACAAACAGGTGCTTGCAGATAAACTCCTGTTCCCGAGTGCAGAGCATCTCTTCGGAACGGATGAATTCGGGCGGGATATTTTGACGCGCTGCCTTTACGGATGCCGTGTTTCTTTGAGTGTCGGAATTGTCTCCCAGCTGATCGCTTCCGTGATCGGATATTTCATGGGAGTGTGTGCCGGATACTTTGGAAAAAAGACGGATGATGTCATCTCTTTCCTGATTCAGGTATTTTCGAGTTTCCCGGCCCTGCTCTTTGCAATGGCCCTGATGTATGCGCTGGGTTCCGGAATTATGAATCTCTATCTGACACTCGGATTTCTCTCCTGGGCAAATACGGCGCGTCTGATTCGAGGAACGGTGCTTCAGCTCAAGGAGCAGGAGTATATCCAGGCCTGCCGGATTGACGGCGGAAGCAATCTCCGCGTCATCTTAAAGCATCTGTTCCCGAACTGCATTCCGATGCTGATTGTGTCCTGCACTCTCGGCATTCCGTCCGCAATCCTGACGGAGGCGAGCTTAAGCTATCTCGGCCTTGGTGTTCCGAGTCCGACTGCTAGCTGGGGATCCATGATCTCCGGTGCGCAGACCTTTATCCGGACAAATACCTATTACAGTCTGTTTCCGGGAATTTTCATTATTCTCACCGTGATCGCCTTCAACACGCTTGGGGACGGACTTCGCGATGTGCTTGATCCAAAACTGCGCAAGTAAGCAAGTAAACGATTAAGTAAACGAGTAAGCGGGCAGAAAAAAGTGAAAAGCAAAAAATGAAAATGAAGAAGAAAAAGCGAAACGCGGAAAACGAAATGCGAATGTGAAAGAGGAAACAGAATGGGGAAACAGGATATGGAAAATATGGAGAGAGAAAACATTCTTGAGATAAAAGATCTGGATGTGCGGCTCTTCACAGAGCGCGGGGAACTTCCGGTTATTGACCGGCTGAACCTGACGCTCAGAGCGGGAGAGACTCTTGGAATTGTGGGCGAGAGCGGATGCGGAAAAAGCATGCTTGCCTCTGCAATCATGGGACTTGTGGCGCGTCCGGGAAAAGTCACCGGCGGAGAAATTCTCTTCGGAAGAGAAGAAAAGCGGGATCTGACGAAGATGACGGCAAAGGAACTCAGAAAGATTCGCGGAACAGGAATCTCGATGATCTTTCAGGAGCCGATGACGAGTCTAAATCCGCTGATGAGCTGTGGACGTCAGATTGTGGAGACAATTCTTGCACATGAGAAAATCGGACGCGCGGAGGCGAAAGAGCGCGCGATCTCGATTATCCGCTCTGTCGGAATCCAGAGACCGGAGAAAGTCTTTGGGGAGGTTCCGGCACAGCTCTCGGGAGGAATGCGTCAGAGAATCATGATTGCGATGGCGCTTGTCTGCAACCCGGAGCTGCTGATCTGTGATGAGCCGACGACGGCTCTTGATGTGACGGTTCAGGCGCAGATTCTCGGACTGATCCGCCGTCTGCAGAGAGAAAAGAAGACCTCCGTTATTTTCATCAGCCATGATATGGGAGTTATCTCCCAGATGGCAGACCGGGTGGCGGTCATGTATGCCGGACAGCTCGTGGAGTATGCCAAGGCGGAGGCGATTTTCACAGAACCGCTTCACCCGTACACGCAGGGACTTCAGGCGGCAATTCCGAAAATGAATGAGAAGAAAGATAGTCTGGAGAGTATTCCGGGAAATGTTCCGATGCTCTACGAACTTCCGAAAGGATGTATTTTCTCGCCGAGATGTGCCTACGCGACGGATCGCTGCCGCGGGGAACGGCCGCAGATCGTGGAGGCAGATGGCCATAAAGTCCGCTGCTTCCGCTATGAGCAGGGAATGAATCAAAAGAATCAGGAAACTGAGAATGGAAAGAACGATGAAAAGAAAAATGGGAAGGAGGGAGAATGATGAGTGAGACGATTCTGCAGGTTAAAAATCTGAAGAAGTATTACATGGTCGGACGAAAAGGACTGTTCGGAGAGAAGGAGTATGTCCGTTCCGTGGACGGCGTGAGTTTTGAGCTTCACCGCGGGGAGACACTCGCGATTGTGGGAGAGAGCGGATGCGGCAAATCCACGACTGTGAAATCCCTGCTTCGCGTTGTGGAGCCGACAGATGGAGAAGTCATTTTAAACGGGCAGGATTTCCTGAAGTTAAAGGGAGCGGATTTAAAGAAAGCCCGCAGAAATATCAAGATGATTTTTCAGGATCCTTACAGCTCCTTGAATCCCCGTATGACGGTGCGAGATATCATCGGAGAGCCGGCAGATATTGAGCATGTGTACAAGACGGAGGAAGAGAGAGAAAAGCTGATTCTCGACACGATGGAGATGGTTGGTCTGAACAAGGACTTTGCGGACCGCTACCCGCACGAGTTTTCCGGCGGACAGAGACAGAGAATTGGAATTGCCCGCGCGATCATTCTGAGACCGGAGATTGTCGTGTGCGATGAGCCGGTATCCGCGCTTGATGTGTCGGTTCAGGCGAAGATCATCAACCTCTTAAAAGAACTTCAGCAGAAGATGAATATTTCCTATATTTTCATCTCCCATGATCTCGGAGTGGTCAAGCACATTGCGGA
This sequence comes from Brotaphodocola sp., assembly GCF_050873065.1. Classification (GTDB taxonomy): domain Bacteria; phylum Bacillota; class Clostridia; order Lachnospirales; family Lachnospiraceae; genus Brotaphodocola. The sequence goes on along the minus strand of NZ_JBNMIC010000030.1, from coordinate 14,467 downwards.
CCGGGTTCTTGTGATGTACCAGGGACATGTCGTGGAAGAGGGAACGAGGGATGAGATCTTTGAGAACCCGAAAAACGATTACACGAAGCTGCTGCTTGCAAGTATTCCGGAGATCGGAAAGAAGATGGATTTCGATCAGTTTGAGAAGGTGTTTCAGGCAGAGTAAAGTTTTTGAATTGCGGGTACGGCTCCTCCGATGGAGTAAGTCATGCAAACACGTTCGCACTCCGGGCTCCGGTCAGCGGAAGCGTCACAGGCGCTTCCTCGACATGCAGAGCAACGTAGTGGTGCATAAGGCTGTAAAATACACAGCCTAAGCACCAACGTCTCGCACGGGTTTGCCTTGCCTTCTCCATCAGAGGAGCCTGTGTACTGGAAAGCCAATTTAAGTGTGAATCTGTGATATAGCTGTTTGCAGAAAAATGCGAAGCAATATTCAAAGAATACGCATAGAAAAATGATAGAATTACATGTCATAGAAACTATACATGATGTTGGAAAAAATTAAGAAAACAATAAGGAAAGGAAAAATTATGAAATTAGATCGCAGTATGATAGAAGCGGATTTTCGCGCGCTGATCGGACCGCTGTGTGATGCAGTCGGACCGTCCGGATTTGAGGATGAGGTTGCAGATCTCTTAAGAGAGCAGATGGCAGGATATGATGTGGAATTGTCCGATGATGTGATGGGAAATCTGATTGCCTACAAGAAGGGCAATAAAAAGGGAAGCATGCTGATTTCTGCACACATGGATGAGATCGGACTGATTATCCGCCATATTGACAAGAATGGATTTCTGTGGGTGGAGACTCTGGGGGGAATCGCTCCGCAGCAGTTCTTCGGAAAGCGCGTGATCATCAAGACTGAGACCGGTCATGTGGATGGCATTGTGCAGTCTCTTCATCCGGGACGCCCGGATCGCTGCTCGGAGATGCCGAAGTCTGCTCAGGAGTTCTACATTGAGGTTGGCGCGGAGAGCCGTGAGGAAGTTCTCGAGATGGGAATTGAGGAGGGAAATCCGGTTTCCATCTGCTATCCGGTGATCTTTCTCGGTAAGCACAGAGTCGGCGGAAAGGCACTCGATGACCGTGCGCTTGTATTTATCCTGTTAGAAGTAATCAAGCTGTTAAATGGCGACAGTGAGGTGCCGGATGTCTATGCGCTTTTCTCCACGCAGGAGGAGGTCGGCGCGAGAGGTGCGATTGCGGCGGCAACGCGGATCAAGCCGGACATTGCACTTGCGCTTGATATGAGCCTTGCAGTGGACATTCCGGGAGTGTCTGAGAGCCGTTACATCAACGAGCTGGGACGCGGAACGTCAATCAAGGTGATGGACAAGCTGAGTGCCGGAGTCGGCGGTATTCTTGCAAATCGCGATGTTGTGCGCGACATGAAAAAGATCGCAAAAGAGCATGAGATTCCGTATCAGATTGAGGCGTATGCAGCGGGTGCGACAGATGCCAGTTTCATGCAGACTCTGAATGGAGGAATCAAGAGCGGCGGAATCCAGATTCCGATGCGCTATGTGCACTCCTATGAGGTGTGTGATGTGAGAGATGTCGTGGATACTGTGGAGCTTCTCTACTGGTATGTGAAGGAAGCACAGATTTAAAAAGAAAAAAGAAAACAGGATAATCGTCCGGGATTTCAAAGAGCAGAGACGGGAATCCGGAATAGAAAACTGCGGGTTTTGTCGGAAAATATTTCTTGACAAAACCCGTTTCTTTTTATAGAATACCAGATGAATACTTTGAATATCAAAACATTTGAAGGTAAAAATAAAGTCGGAGAACAGACGATGACGAGCAGAGTGATTGGAACCGGTTCCTATGTGCCGGAACGGGTTGTAACGAATGAGGATTTAGCGAAAGTTGTAGATACAAATGATGAGTGGATCGTCACACGAACAGGAATCCATGAGCGGCGGATAGCGATGGATGAGGGAACCGGTTTTATGGCAGCAGAGGCTTCGCGGCGTGCGCTTGCGGATGCCGGAATCGATGCATCGGAACTGGACCTGATTGTTCTGGCTACGTCCTCATCGGATCACTGCTTTCCAAGTACGGCCTGTGAGGTGCAGGCTGCAATCGGTGCAAAAAATGCGGTTGCGTTTGACATCAGTGCGGCATGCTCTGGATTTGAGTTTGCGCTGAGCACGGCGCAGGCGTTCATCACATCCGGAACTTACCGGACGGCGCTGATTGTCGGAGCAGATTGCTTGAGCAAACTGACAGACTGGACAGACCGAGGTACCTGTGTTCTTTTCGGCGACGGTGCAGGAGCTGCCGTTCTTCAGGCAGCGGATACCGGAGTCATCCATATGGTAATGGGAGCGGACGGAGCACGTGGAGGGGTTCTTACCTGTACGGCGCGCACGGACGGAAATGTCTTTAACGGAAAGACGCCGGAGCTTGGATACATCCGGATGGATGGACAGGAAGTTTTTAAATTTGCAGTAAAGAAAGTTCCGGAGTGCATCCGTCAGGTGCTTGAGGAGTCGGAGACAGGAATGGACGAGATCAAGTATTTCGTTCTCCATCAGGCAAATTACCGGATCTGTGAGGCTGTGGCAAAACGCCTGAAACAGCCGCTCGAGAAGGTGCCGATGAATATCGGTCGTTTCGGAAATACTTCCGGTGCGACAGTTCCGATTCTCTTGGATGAGCTGAACCGTGAGGGCAAGCTGAACCGGGGAGATAAACTGGTTCTTGCCGGATTCGGCGGCGGGCTGACCTGGGGTGCTGTGCTTCTGGAATGGTAGTACATACATAGTAAACGGTAATAAAGTAAAGTTATACGCTCTGTGAGCGTCGACTTGAAAAAATAAAAGGATAATAGACAAGAGGAGATTAAGACAATGTTAGAGAAGATGAAAGAGATTATTGCAGACCAGCTGAGCGTAGATGCAGACAGCATCAACGAGAACACTTCCTTCAAGGATGATCTGGGTGCAGATTCCCTCGACCTGTTCGAGTTAGTAATGGCTCTTGAGGATGAGTATTCCGTAGAGATCCCGTCTGAGGATCTGCAGAACCTGCTGACTGTAGGCGATGTTATGAACTACCTGAAGGGCAAAGGCGTAGAGGCGTAAGCGTCCTTACACTGGCAAAATCCGCTGTTGTCTGCGCATGATAATGACAAAAATCATAAAGATAAGAGATGCGTAAACAGTGACGAAAAAACGGTGCGGAGGCGTGAGAAATCCCGCCTCTGCATTCCGGTGTGAGAGTCCGTAAGCGGACTCTTTTTCATTACACAGGAAAATGGACAGCCGGGGACAGACAGGAGAGAAGCGTCCTGTGCAATGAAAAATGTTCCGCTGGGACAGCGCATTCAGAAACGATATTATATTCGGGAAAACGCTTAGCTGACGCGGTTCCCATATGGAGGAAACAGCATGAAAACGAGAGTGACAGAGTTACTTGGAATTGAGTATCCGATTATTCAGGGAGGAATGGCCTGGGTTGCAGAGAATCATCTGGCAGCAGCAGTATCAGAGGCCGGCGGACTGGGACTGATCGGCGGAGCAAATGCTCCGGCAGAGGTTGTCCGCGATTATATCAGAAAAGTAAAAGAAGTGACGGACAAGCCGTTCGGTGTCAATGTCATGCTGATGAGCCCATATGCAGCTGACGTGGCAAAAGTGGTTGTAGAAGAGGGCGTAAAAGTCGTAACGACCGGTGCAGGAGATCCTTCCAAGTACATGGAGATGTGGAAGAATGCAGGCGTAAAGGTAATCCCGGTTGTGGCATCCGTGGCACTTGCGAAGCGCATGGAGAGATACGGTGCAGACGCAGTTGTGGCAGAGGGATGTGAGTCCGGCGGCCATATCGGCGAGGCAACGACGATGACACTGGTTCCGCAGGTTGTTGATGCTGTATCGATTCCGGTTATCGCAGCCGGCGGTATCGCAGACGGAAGAGGAATCGCGGCAGCATTTATGCTGGGTGCCGAGGCAGTTCAGATGGGAACCCGTTTCCTCGTAGCAAAGGAGTGCACCGTTCATCAGAACTACAAGGATCGCGTCTTAAAGGCAAAGGACATCGACTCTACCGTAACCGGAAGAACTCACGGACATCCGGTTCGCTGCCTGAGAAACCAGATGACGAGAGAGTATCTGAAGCTGGAGAATGAGGGCAAGAGCTTTGAGGAGCTTGAGTACCTGACTCTCGGAACTCTGCGCAAGGCTGTTCAGGAAGGCGATGTGCAGAACGGAACTGTTATGGCAGGACAGATTGCAGGAATGGTAGCAAAAGAGCAGACCTGTAAGGAAATGATCGATGAGATGATGGCTCAGACAGAGAAACTGCTGGGACACAGATAAGAGAAAAGGAGCAGAACATGAGCAGAATCGCATTTATTTACCCGGGACAGGGAGCGCAGGTTTGCGGAATGGGACAGGATTTCTATGAGCAGACCGAGACAGGAAAAAAAGTCTTTGATCTTGCAACGGAGATCCTCGGATTTTCCATGCCGGAGCTGTGCTTTGAGAAGAACGACAGACTGGACATCACGGAGTACACACAGGCAGCAATGGTGACGACGAGCATTGCGATGACAAAAGTGCTTGAGGAGAACGGTGTGAAGCCGGATGTGACCGCAGGTCTGAGTCTGGGTGAGTACTGTGCCCTCTATGCAGCAGGTGTGATGAGCGAGAAAGATGCCATCGCGACTGTGCGCCAGAGAGGAATTCTGATGCAGGAGGCTGTTCCGGTTGGACAGGGTGCAATGGCAGCAGTTCTCGCAATGGATGCATCTGCGATTGAGGAAGTGATTGCAGACATCGAAGGCGTGCAGATTGCAAATTACAACTGTCCGGGTCAGATCGTTATTTCCGGAAAGAAAGAAGCGGTTGAGACGGCATGTGAGAAGCTGAAGGAGGCAGGGGCAAAGCGCACGATCATGCTGAACGTGAGCGGACCGTTCCACTCCAAGATGCTGACCGGAGCAGGCGAGAAACTCGGAGAGGTTCTTGCTCAGGTAGAAGTTCACAAGCCGCAGATTCCGTATGTGGCAAATGTGACCGCTTCCTATGTGACAGAGGCAGATGAGGTAAAACCGCTTCTGACCAAGCAGGTATCCTCCTCCGTGAGATGGCAGCAGAGTGTGGAGACGATGCTTGCTGACGGCGTGGATACTTTTATTGAGATCGGACCGGGAAAGACGCTTGCTGGTTTTATGAGAAAGATTGACAGAACCGCAAAAGTTTACAACGTGGAGAAACTTGAGGACGTGCAGAAAGTAGTTGAGGCGCTGAGCGCTCAGGAGGAGTAAATAACATGCTGACAGATAAAATTGCAGTAGTGACCGGCGCAAGCCGGGGAATCGGCAGAGAGATCGCAAAGACGCTCGCTTCAAAGGGTGCTGTAGTGATCGTGAATTACAATGGTTCTGTTGCAAAAGCGGAGGAAGTTGTGAAGGAGATCGAGGAGGCAGGCGGACGCGCAGAGGCGATGCAGTGCAATGTCTCCGACTTCGAGGCAGCCGGCGAGATGCTCAGCGCAGTTGTCAAAAAGTATGGCCGCGTGGACATTCTTGTAAATAACGCGGGAATTACCCGCGATGGTCTTCTGATGAAGATGACAGAGGCTGACTTTGATGCGGTTATGGATACGAACCTCAAGGGCGCATTCAACTGCATGCAGCACGTTTCCCGCCAGATGCTCAAACAGCGTTCCGGACGCATCATCAACATGGCATCCGTTGTGGGTCTGTTAGGAAATGCCGGTCAGGCAAATTACGGTGCATCCAAGGCTGGTTTGATCGGAATGACAAAGTGTGTTGCAAGAGAACTTGCAAGCCGCGGAATCACCTGCAATGCAGTTGCTCCGGGCTTTATTGTGACGGAAATGACAGATGTGCTCTCCGATGCCGTGAAAGAGGCAATGGTGGCACAGATCCCGTTGAAGAAATTTGGTTCCACAAAGGATGTGGCAGCAGCAGTTGCCTTCCTCGCATCGGATGATGCCGCATATATCACCGGACAGGTGATCAGCGTGGACGGCGGAATGCATATGTAAGCAAAAAGCTATTTGAATCTAGCGAGATTATTGAATGGAAAACGTAACCACTCGAATAAAAAATAGAACGAAACCAAAATAAACGAAATGCAGAGATAGAAAAGGAGAGTCCCTTATGAGCAGAAGAGTAGTCGTGACTGGTCTGGGTGCAATCACCCCAATCGGAAACAGTGTAGAGGAATTCTGGAATGGTCTGAAGGCGAAAAAAGTCGGAATCGGTCCGATTACCGCATTTGATACCACTGAGTACAAGGCAAAGCTGGCAGCAGAGGTAAAGGATTTTGATCCGAAGCAGTACATGGATCCGAAGGCAGCAAGAAGAATGGAGCGCTTCAGCCAGTTCGCTGTCGCAGCAGTCAAAGAGGCAATGGAAGATGCCGGAATCGATATGACGAAGGAAGATCCGTTCCGCGTAGGTGTCAGCGTAGGTTCCGGAATCGGAAGTCTGCAGGCAATTGAGCGTGAATATAAGAAACTGTTGGAGAAGGGACCGAGCCGTGTAAATCCGCTTCTCGTTCCGCTCATGATCTCCAACATGGCAGCAGGAAATGTCTCCATCCAGTATGGTCTCAAGGGCAAGTGCATCAACGTGGTAACTGCATGTGCGACCGGAACCCACTCGATCGGTGAGGCATTCCGTTCCATTCAGCACGGCGAGGCTGAGGTCATGATCGCAGGCGGTACCGAGGCAAGCATCACCCCGATCGGCGTGGCAGGATTCACTGCACTGACTGCACTTTCTACCTCTGAGGATCCGATGCACGCATCGATGCCGTTTGATGTAAACAGAAATGGTTTTGTCATGGGTGAGGGCGCAGGAATCGTTGTTCTCGAGTCCTTAGAGCATGCACAGGCACGCGGAGCAAAGATCTATGCAGAGATCAGCGGATACGGTGCAACCTGTGACGCTTTCCACATCACTTCCCCGGCAGAGGACGGAAGCGGTGCGGCAAAGGCAATGGAGTACGCAATCGCAGATGCAGGCATGAAGCCGGAGGATGTCGATTATATCAATGCACACGGAACGAGCACCCATCACAATGATCTGTTTGAGACGAAGGCAATCAAGCTTGCACTCGGCGATCACGCAAAGGATGTAAAGATCAACTCCACAAAGTCCATGATCGGTCATCTGCTCGGAGCAGCAGGCGGCGTGGAGTTCATCACCTGTGTGAAGTCCATTCAGGAGGGATTTGTTCATGCGACCGCCGGTCTTGAGAATGATGATCCGGAGTGTGATCTTGACTACACGAAGGGTGAGGGCGTATCCATGCCGGTGAACTGCGCAATTTCCAATTCTCTTGGATTTGGCGGACACAATGCAACCCTGCTTGTTAAGAAATTTGAGGCGTAAGGAGACAGATCATGACGATTGATGAGATTGTAAAATTGATTGAAGCAGTATCAGAAAATGGTCTGACGAGCTTTTCTTATGAAGAGGGAAATCAGAAGCTGATCCTCAAGAAGAAAAAGAAGAAAAATGTGGCACAGGCTCCGGTTGCTCCGGTTGTGATTTCACAGCCGGCACCGCAGATGATGAGCCCGATGGCAGTTCCGATGGCACAGCCGGAAATGACTGCGCCTCAGAGCGCACCTGCCCAGAATACAGAGAACACTTCCGCTCAGGAAAACACGCTCGATATCGGCTCTGACAAAGTCGTTCTCTCTCCGCTCGTGGGAACATTTTACAGCAGTTCAAGCCCGGATGCAGAGGCATTTGTCCAGGTGGGAGATACTGTGAAGAAGGGACAGGTTCTCGGCATCATCGAGGCAATGAAGCTGATGAATGAGATTGAGAGCGAGTATGACGGCGTAGTCGAGGCAGTTCTCGTCAATAACGAGGATGTCGTAGAATACGGTCAGCCATTATTCCGCATTCGCTAAATCAAATGGAATCCGATCCGTATGATAAATTTTGCGAATGAAAATAAACATGAAAATTGTTTTTAGTTAGATGGGAGATAGAACGACATGAGACTGGGAATTAAGGAAATTCAGGAGATCATTCCTCATCGTCATCCGTTCCTGCTGATTGACTTCATCGATGAGCTTGAGCCGGGTGTGCGTGCAGTTGGATATAAGTCTGTAACATTTAATGAGCCGCAGTTCAATGGTCATTTTCCGGGACAGCCGGTTATGCCGGGTGTGCTGATGATTGAGGCACTTGCACAGGTCGGCGCAGTTGCAATTTTAAGCCTTCCGGAGAACAAGGGAAAGACCGCATTCTTCGGCGGAATCAACAATGCAAAATTCCGCCAGATGGTGCTTCCGGGCGACCGCCTGAAACTTGAGTGCGAGATCATCAAGCGCAAGGGACCGGTAGGTGTTGGCAAGGCGGTTGCAACAAATGCAGATGGCAAGGTTGCAGTATCCGCAGAGCTTACTTTTGTAGTTGGTGCGTAAACGATATACGAAAATCACACGAATGTGCGGTAATTCGGATTGAAAAATTAATCGCTGAATTTTTGCAAACGTCGATGTGAATTGTGTTTTGCATATCAGAGAAATGCTAATTGTATTTCTGATGATTGATAAAAATGCAAAATAAATAATAGATAATAGATAATAGGTAACTGGCGACGAAGATGAGAAAGTGCAGGCAAACCCGTGTGAAGCGTCGGTGTTTAGGGCGCGTATTTTGCGCCCTTATGCACCGCTACGCTGAACCCGGAGCGAGAGCGAGTTTGCCTGACTTTACTCATCGGAGGAGCCCCTAGAAAATATTTCAAAGTTAAAGAGTTAAAGATAGAAACAAGTTCAGAGTCAGAGATAGAATCAGGAACAGAATCGAAGAATCGAGATCGAGGGAGAAACATGTTTGAGAAAATCTTAATCGCCAACCGGGGCGAGATTGCAGTGAGAATCATCCGGGCATGCCGGGAAATGGGAATTAAAACGGTTGCGGTTTATTCAGAGGCAGACCGGGACAGCCTGCATACGCTGCTTGCGGATGAGGCAATCTGCATCGGACCGGCACAGGCGGGACAGAGCTATCTGAATATGGAGCGAATTCTGGCGGCGACAGTTGCCATGAAAGCGGAGGCAATTCATCCGGGATTCGGATTTCTCTCCGAAAATGCCCGCTTTGCAGAACTCTGCGAGAAGTGCAACATTGCCTTTATCGGACCGTCTGCGGACATCATCAACCGCATGGGAAATAAATCCGAGGCGAGAAAGACTATGATTGAGGCGGGAATCCCGGTTGTTCCGGGTTCGAAAGAGCCGGTGTATACCGTGGAAGAAGCACTGGAGATGGCAAAGGCCATCGGCTTCCCGGTGATGATCAAGGCGTCATCAGGCGGTGGCGGAAAAGGTATGCGTGTGTCATGGGGTGAAGAGGATTTCGCAATGAATTTTGAGAGCGCCCAGTTAGAATCCATCAAGGGATTCTCCGACAACACCATGTATTTAGAGCGCTATGTTGAGAAGCCACGCCACGTGGAATTCCAGATCATGGCGGACAAGTACGGACATGTCGTTCATCTCGGAGAGCGTGACTGTTCAATCCAGCGCCGCCACCAGAAAGTTCTCGAGGAGTCCCCGTCCGTGGCGATCTCTGACGAACTCAGACAGAAGATGGGTGAGACGGCTGTCCGTGCTGCCAAGGCAGTCGGATATGAGAATGCCGGCACAATCGAATTTCTGTTAGACAAAAACCGCAATTTCTATTTCATGGAGATGAATACGAGAATTCAGGTTGAGCATCCGGTGACGGAGCTTGTGACGGGACTTGATCTGATTAAGGAGCAGATCCGTGTCGCTGCGGGAGAGCCGTTGAGCGTTTCACAGAAAGATATTCATGTGAGCGGTCATGCGATTGAGTGCCGAATCAATGCCGAAAATCCGGAGCGGAATTTCATGCCGTGTCCGGGCACAATCACGAACATTCACATTCCGGGAGGAAACGGAGTTCGTGTGGATACGCATATTTATAACGACTATAAAGTTCCTGCCAATTATGATTCCATGCTGATGAAGCTGATCGTTCACGGGCGGGACCGCGCGGAGGCGATCGCCAAGATGCGAAGCGCGCTCGGAGAACTGATTATTGAGGGAATTGATACGAATCTGGATTTCCAGTACGAGATTCTGAATAACGAGGCTTATCAGAACGGAGAGGTGGACACGGATTTTATTCCCACTTATTTCCCGCAGTACTGCCGGGAGTAGAGGGTGACCGGAAATTGCCGGAGAGTGGAATTTTCGGAAGCACTCTGGAGAGGACAGGGTAATTTGCTATGCTCAGAAATATGTTTAAAAAAACTTACACCATTATCGATTCTCACTACAAGCATCAGAAAGATGAGAAGGACGAACCGTCGATTCCGGAGGGACTCTGGCGCAAGTGCAACAAGTGCGGACAGCCGATCTATGTCGAGGATGTAAAAAACAATTTTTATATCTGCCCGAAATGCGGCGGATATTTCCGCGTGCATGCGTATCGCCGTCTCGAAATGCTTCTGGATGAGGGAAGCTTTGAGGAGTGGAATCAGGAGATGCCATTCTCGAATCCGCTTGATTTTCCGGGATATGAGAAGAAGGTCGAGGCAGCGAGAGAGAAGACCGGACTCAATGAGGCGATTGTCACCGGAAAGGGACGGATCGACGGTTTTGAGACAGCGGTTGGCGTCTGTGATGCCCGCTTTATGATGAGCAGTATGGGTCATGTGGTCGGAGAGAAGATCACGCAGATGGTTGAGCGTGCAACGGCGGAAAAACTTCCGGTTATCCTGTTTGCATGTTCCGGCGGAGCGCGCATGCAGGAGGGGCTTGTATCCCTGATGCAGATGGCTAAGACTTCCGCTGCGCTTGAGCGCCACCACGAGGCGGGACAGCTTTTTGTGAGCGTTCTGACAGACCCGACAACCGGAGGTGTGACGGCAAGCTTTGCGATGCTCGGCGACATCATTCTTGCAGAGCCGGGAGCACTGATCGGGTTTGCAGGCCCGCGCGTCATTCAGCAGACCATCGGACAGAAGCTTCCGGAGGGATTCCAGAGATCAGAATTTCTTCTCGAGCATGGATTTATCGATCAGATCGTGGAGCGCGACCAGCAGAGAGAGGTTCTTGCACAGATTTTGAAACTGCACTGCAAACCGGAAAAATCAGAGTGTGCAAAGACGGCGGCAGATGGGGAAAAAGATGCAGAGCCGGTGGAGAAATCCACGAAAAAGTGGAACAACAGTGGAAAGAGTGCATGGGATATGGTGCAGCTCTCCCGCGACAGCCACCGCCCGACCGCTCTCGACTACATTCATCAGATTTTCGATGATTTTATGGAATTCCACGGTGACCGCTACTTTGGAGATGACGGCGCGATTGTCGGCGGAATTGCAAGTTTCCATGGAACTCCTGTCACGGTAATCGGTCAGCAGAAGGGAAAGACGACGAAGGACAACTTAAAGCGCAATTTCGGCATGCCGTCTCCGGAAGGATACCGCAAGGCGCTGCGCCTGATGAAGCAGGCGGAGACGTTCGGACGCCCGATTATCTGCTTTGTGGACACCCCGGGTGCTTTCTGCGGAATTGAGGCGGAGGAGCGCGGACAGGGCGAGGCGATTGCAAGAAATCTGTTTGAGATGTCGGCTCTTAATGTTCCGGTTCTCTCGATTGTCATCGGGGAAGGCGGAAGCGGCGGAGCGCTTGCGATGGCGGTTGCCAATGAAGTGTGGATGATGGAGAATGCCATCTATTCGATTCTCTCTCCGGAAGGTTTCGCATCGATTCTCTGGAAGGACAGCAAGAAGGCACCGGATGCCGCGCGCGTGATGAAGATCACGGCAGAAGATCTGTATGAGCGCGGAATGATTGAGGAGATTATTCCGGAGGCAAATCCGGCTGATGAAGATACTCTGCCAGAGCTTGCCGGGACGATCAGCCGCAAGATGGAGAAGTTCCTCAAAAAATACGAGAGTCTGACCGGGGAGGAAATCCGCCGTCAGCGCTATGACCGTTTTCGGGTCATGTAAGGAGAAAATATGACAATGTTAAAACCGTTGAAAATCGGAGAGCTGACAGCAAAATTTCCGATCATTCAGGGAGGCATGGGAGTTGGAATCAGTCTTCATTCCCTTGCCGGAGCAGTTGCAAAGGCAGGCGGTGTCGGACTCATCTCTACCGCGCAGATCGGATTTCAGGATCCGGACTTTTTAAAGGCGCCGATGGAGGCAAATATGCGTGCAATCCGCAGCGAATTTGAGAAAGCCCGGGAGATTGCGCCGAAAGGAATTCTCGGATTCAACATCATGGTTGCAACGAGAAATTATGCGCAGTATGTGAAGGAAGCTGTGAAGGCGGGGGCAGACATCATCGTCTCCGGAGCAGGACTTCCGGTCTCTCTTCCGGAGCTGGTTGAGGGTACAAAGACGAAGATTGCACCGATTGTCTCAACGGCAAAATCTGCATCTGTGATCTGTAAACTCTGGGATCGAAAATACAAGAGAGTTCCGGATCTTGTCGTGATCGAGGGACCGCTTGCCGGCGGCCATCTTGGATTTTCGAGAGAGGATTTAAGCCGCTACGGAGCTGACACACCGGATGTTCCGGACACTTATAACCAGTCAGCTTACGATGAGGAAATCCGTGGAATTATGAAGGTGGTTTCCCAGTTTGCCGAGAAATACGGAAAGCATATTCCGGTTGCGATTGCCGGCGGAATTTACACGCATGAGGATGTGATGCATGCGATGGATCTGGGCGCAGATGCCGTTCAGGTTGCAACCCGTTTTGTGACGACCGAGGAGTGCGATGCACCGATGTCCTACAAGCAGGCGTACATTGATGCGAAGAAGGAGGATATTGTGATCACACAGAGTCCGGTCGGAATGCCGGGACGCGCGATCCGAAATGCATTTCTGGATAAAATCACAGAGCGCAAGGAGCGCGGAGAACGCGCGAAAATCACTCACTGCTATCAGTGTCTGGAACACTGTGATCCGGCAAACATTCCGTACTGCATCACGAAGGCACTCTCAAATGCGGCAGAGGGAAAACTCTCGGAGGCACTTCTCTTCTGCGGAAGCAATGCCTACCGCGCAGACCGGATTGAGACGGTGGATGCGGTGATGCGCGATCTGGCCGGTGTGCAGTGATTCCGTGATTGGATCATAGCGGTATAGTTGCCCGGGATCTCTCATAAGGTTTAAGGAGATCAAAAAGCCGGGTTTTGCACATGTTGAATTATTTATGGAGTTCCATGATTCTCGTCGGGCTGCTCTGGGGAGCGGCTGCCGGGAATCTGGGAGAGATAACCCAGGGTCTGCTCGAATCTGCACAGGATGCGGTGGCTCTGGGTATTACTATGCTCGGAATGATGACATTCTGGTGCGGAATCATGGAGATCGGGAAACGTGCGGGGCTTCTTGAGTGGTTTACGAGAAAGATGGATCCGCTCCTCAATTTTCTCTTTCCCGATCTGAAAGCGGATCATCCGGCGCGCGCGCCGATTGCAGTCAACATGGCAGCAAATATGCTTGGACTCGGCATGGCGGCGACACCGGCAGGGATCCTGGCGATGCGAAAGATGGATGAGGGGAGCGGGAGAGCGACGAGTGCGATGTGCACGTTTTTGATTTTAAATATCTCTTCGCTTCAGCTGATTCCGGTGAATATGATTGCATATCGGAGCCAGTACGGATCGGCGGATCCCGGAGCGGTCATGGGACCGGCGCTGTTTGCAACTTCGTGTTCGACGCTTGCGGCTGTGATATTCTGTAAAATCATGCAGAAAATGGATCAAAAAATGGATCCGGTCAGAGAGCGGAAAAGAGAACAACGCAGTTTTGGGAGGTAAAGCGATGATGATGTGGATTTCCCAGATGATGATGCCGCTCACAGTCGGATACATTGTCGGCTTTGCCCTGCTTATGCGCCGTCCGGTGTTTGAGGATTTTCTTGGCGGGGCGAGAGACGGGATGCGGATGACGGCAGAGATTCTTCCGACGCTTGTGGGACTGATGATCGCTGTCGGAGTTCTCAGGACTTCAGGATTTCTCGATGCGGTATCGGAAATTTTGGGCGGGGGTGCGAAGATTTTGCATCTTCCGGGCGAACTGATTCCGCTGACACTTGTGCGCCTTGTGTCAAACTCGGCGGCGACGGGACTGCTTCTCGATCTCTTTGACACGTTTGGACCGGATTCGCGGATCGGGATGGCGGCGTCCGTGCTCATGAGCAGTACGGAGACCGTGTTTTACTGCATCAGCATTTATTTTGGTGCGGTGAAGGTGAGAAAAACCGGCTGGACCCTGCCGGGAGCGTTTATGGCAACGATAGCCGGAATTGCGGCAAGTCTGTGGATCACGAGATGAATTACCACGTCTGAAGTCTCCGTTTCCTACGCCATCAGGCGTGGTTTCTGAAAGACTACGATAAGTGGCTTATGGCTATTCACAAAGCCCTATCCCAATGGGATTACTTTTAAGCGACTGTTTGACGCAAAGTATGT
>NZ_JBNMIC010000029.1:0-37227 GCF_050873065.1 Brotaphodocola sp. | reverse complement strand
ATTCAGCACATCACAGGCACTCAGCTTCGTGGTATCCGGGACTGCCTGCATACCACTTACGATGAATTGCTCAGTGAATCATTCAACAAAAAGTAAAAGAGCCTACCATTATCCGTAGATTATTCCACAGATAACAGTAGGTTTTTTTCGTTTATACTTTATTAACAGCCTGTCGGCTTGCTTCTGTAACCAGCATCCGGTTAATCTTTTCCTGCATGGTTTCTTTTGCATCTTCATTGAAATGATAGCGTACAATGTAAACTGTCTGTCCGATCTTCTTTGTAAATGTGCTTCCTTCTGTTTTTGTATTTATCATTTTTTCCATAATCATCTATTTCCTTTCGTTTATTTGCCCGACAGAGAGAGGACTGTTTCTGTCCCTGCCGGAAGTTTATTGGTAAACTGGTAACGTAAGTGGCAACATGGGGATTGAAACTTTTTACAGGTTGTTTTTTCTGTTCCCCTAAATACTACTAAAAATTTTTTTGAATGTTCTTGTTGCCACCCGTTAAAAATGGCAAAATCATCAGTAAACTCAATGGTTCAGGGTGGATACAAGAATGGCAACAAGCGATAAATTTTCGGGTAATTCAACAGCCTTCCGGTGGAAAAATCAGCCTTTCTCTTTGTCGGGCAGGTCAAATGGGAGTTCCATCTGCTCTGCCTTCGTCAGCTTCGTAAATCCGTCTTTATCCGGTTCGTTGCCACCCTCTTCTTCTGTCCTTTCCCTGATCCAACTCCGCTGTCTGCCATAGCCTTCTTTGGTAAAACGGTGGAATCCTGATCTCTTCCAGCCAGTGATCTGTGTATCCATAATGGAACATATCTCATTTGTTTCAAATTTCTTTGGCTCCCGGTCAAAATGGTCAAAGGCTTCTTTCCAGATCTGGACGGAACATACATGGGTACCTTTATAAGCATCTAACCACCCCTGGATCATTCCTGCCATCGTATCTTCCTGTGTGAACTGCTTTCGGTATTCATTGATCTCCTGTTCCATTTCCTTTGAAAACCTTAATAGGCTGTTCTTATCCTCCGCAGACCAGTAGAGTTCCATTGCTTCTGCCCATAGCTGGTCAAAATAGGCTCTGGCTTCTTTTTCATCATCAAGGATATGCTTCTCTGCCCTACTGCTGTCAATGGCAATCGGCAGGAACCGCCTTGCCCCGGTACGGTCAAAAGGAATGAACTGCCTTGTATTCGTTGACCCGGCAAAAATACACTGACGCTTCCGGTCTTCCTCATATTTATCATAAGGGTTACGGTAAGTGTCTTTCTGTCTGGTAAGGAATGACTTGATTTCCTCATTGCTCTTTGCACTAATCGCTGCGATCATTTCCGACATTTCCATGATCCAGTGTCCCCGGAGATGCTCATATATTTTACTGTCGTTTAACTGCTTCAGATCATCGGAAAACCAGTCATCATTTATGGCAAGGAAACGGAAAAACGTAGATTTTCCGGCTCCCTGCTGACCTACCAGACAGAGCATCTCATCTGCCTTACAGCCGGGACGGTAGATTCTGCTCAATGCTTCCATAAGGAAATGCTTCACAACCTCATAGACAAAATCCGAAGCATCAGCCCCCATATACCGTTGCAGGACATAGCGGATTCGCTCCTGTCCGTCCCATTCCAGTTGTTCCAGATACTCACAGATCGGGTGGTATGCCCTGCTGTTGGCTTCCAGTCGGAGTGCCTTATCCATACATTTTTCACTTGCAAGTTTGTAATAACGTTCAAAGAAATAATAAAAATAAGTCCTGCCATCATCGTCCAGCTTGCAGATTTCATCATTCCACCAGAGTTTTTTTACAATATCAATCCTGCCTGTCAGCCTGTTGTACTTCATACTCTCACGCACAAGAGGGTCATTTCTCAGCACAACCATATAATTTCCCACCGTTGCTTTAGCGGTTCCCTTCTGTGTATATTCCAACATCTGTTTCACTTCATCGACTTTGCTTTTATCTACCATTCGGAGCATTTCTTTCATAGCGTCTTTCTGTTCTTTTGTGGCGATCTCCTTTATCTTCTCTTTCGCATTGCTCAATCCTCTCCACCTCCTCCCATTTTTCTTTTACAAGTGCTTCCTTATCTGCCTGATCCCCGAAGAGCAGAATGTCCAGATAATGCTCAACAACCGTCAGCTCCCGGAGAGCAGTCATAAACTTTTCATGCCATTCTTCCGTCCATGTTTTTGGTGCATACTGCTCTTTCCATTCCAGAAGCTGGCTCCGGTAGTCCAGATACGTTCTCAGGCATTTTATATATCTTTTCTGCCAGAGTTCTTCTGGTGTCGGCTCTGGTTTTTTTATTGCAACACGTTTCCTGTTCTGCGGTGATCCCCTGTCCCTGCCGGAATAGGAAATCCCAAAATCATCTGCCAGCTTCATGGCTGCATCTTTCAGTCCAATCCCAAATAACTGTGCGGTAAAATCAATCGCATCACCCGTACACCCACAACCAAAGCAGTAATATCTCCGGTCTACTTTCATGCTGGGCGATTTGTCATTATGAAAAATGCAACAGATAAGTCCACTCCGATTTGGCTTTAACCCATACCTCTCAGCAGCCTGCCGGACGGTCACATTCTGTTTTACTTCATCAAATAGTCCCAATTTGTTTCCTCACTTTCTTAAATCTGCTTCCCAAATCTGGGAAGCAAGTTTTCACTAAAAACAAAAAAAGGCACTTTGTCCTGTCCTTACGGAATCAACAAAATGCCCTTATATCTCCAGATCACTGGAATGTGATTTTCCTTTATTCAGTTGTTTTCTCTCAGCTTCTTCTTTTTGAACCTTTGCAACGTTCTGTGCAAGTTTTTCCCTGATGGACGGCTTCACTTCTTTCTTGATTTCTTCCACAACCGCTTTCTTTTTCTCTGGCTGTTTTAACTGACGGACGATTTTCACAACCGCTTTTTCCATCGCATTTTCAATTTTCCGTATCAGACCGTCCAGCCGGTTTATCGCATATTCCTTTTCTTTTCGTGTTGCTTTGCGTTCCGGACTCTGTATCCATCTTTTTGAATCTTCTGCCAGGTAAATATCATCTTTTCTGGTAGCCAGCACAGCTTCCTTTGCAACTTTCTCCACTGCCTTGTCATAAGCTTCACTGGATACTTCATCAAGCAAAGTTTCCATATCTTCTATGCGGAGTGTCAGTTGTTGCAACTCCTGTTGCTGTTCTTCAATCAGCTCACCCTGACTTAGAATCCGGTCAGAATTGGCAAAGAATTTTTCTTTAAACTCTTCTTCCTGCTGATTTATTTTTTCTTTCTGTGACTGGATAACCTTTTCATTTGCCCTGACATGGTTTGACTGCCTTGCAAGTTCCAGATGGTTTGCATTGACCTTATCCCTCTGCTGTTCGAGCATTTCCTGCTGAACCGCAATCTCTTTTTTCTGCTTCATTCGGATATAGTCCTGTTTCTCCAGATACTGCCTTCCACCATAAGACGGTTCTTCATCCAGTTCCAGTCCATGACGTTTGCAGATGTCCAGGAACATTGCCCGGCAGGCAGAATCAAAAACGATCTTCCGGTTGTTGGACTTCGACCTTGCTTTTTCCGGGTGTGGAAGTTCAAAACCAAGTTCTTCCAGTGCCGCTTCCTGCTTCGGTTCGATCTCCCCATATCGGTTTGTGGCATCAAATACATGACGCTCATGGATATGCGGTGTTGCTTCATCCATGTGCAATGCCCAGTCAATGATATGCACGTTGGAACCGAATCGCTCATCGAACTCTTTTTTAAATTCATCAAAGATCAAGACCAGCGTTTCTGCCGAAGCATGTTCATCTATCGTGCCAAGCTGATAGATACTTTCTTCCGGGCAGGTCTTTTTATTTTTCAGGACATCTTCCATCCCTTTGCACCTGTCGGGGTGTCTGGCTTTCTCATGACGCTTGTTCTGGTTGATTACATAGTCGCTGTAATGCTCCACATAGTATGCCATTTCAATCTGGTTGAAAGAAAAATTGACATCTTTCCCCCGGTCAGCCATTGTGGTATATCCCTGATAGCAGTCCCAGTAAATATTTTGACGGACACGTTCATTGTCGATATGCTCGCTGTGTTCCGGGTCAAATCTCCGGTCATTGTGAAGCGGATTGTAAACACCATCTTTGCCCGACCGTCCATTATGCCTTGTGCCTTTCAATTCACATCTCTCCTTTTTTCAAGTTGTTTCCCCGGAGGGGATTGCAGCGAAGCTGCCAAAAGCCTCTGTCCCCGTTACAGACAGTACCCAGTACCATATGGCGAAACGCCATATCACTGGGCAATGGCTGCCGCCCTTAACCTGCTAAGGGCTTCGCCCCTTAACCCCAGCAAGGTTGCTGCCGCCCTTTGCAATCCCGGCAGACAAAACGTAACACCTGCCACTGTCCCTTTGGCATGTTCTCCGTTCTGTCTGTTTTTCAAAAATCCTCTGTACCGGATTTTATGAAAATATAAAAATGGGTAAAATAAAAGGCACTAACTTTTTACGGTTAATGCCCCTTCCTTTACTCATTCACTTTCACGGATGGTTCCAGTATGTATCATTCTGCTAATTGCTTCATAACCATCTTTACAATCTTCCTGAGTTTCATTCCGTCCCTCAGACCCAGCCGATAGAAAAATTCTTCTGTATCTGCTCCACTGTTGAATATCTGGTCACAATATTTTGTAATGACCTCTTCCTGTTCCGGTGGGAGTGTTGCAATCACTTTTTTATATTCTTCCTCAACTTCATCTGGTTCTGTCACAGACGGTTGGTTCAGCTTCCAGTCTGCATATGATTTTCCCATGTGTTCCGTTATGGTCAGGTTGATAAATTCTTCAATCTCTTTTGTCATTTTCATTTGTGAATCCCGTTCCTTTCTACAGTTCCCTACTCCATCAATGTGTCCAGTATAGTTCGGATAGCTTCTCTCAGCTTCAGCCCATCTCTCAATCCCATACGGTAATAGAACTCATTCAGGTCACTGTTATTATTTGAGGTTTCCGTCATATAGTCAAAAATGACTTTTCCCTGTTTTGGCGGTAACTTCCGAATTACCTTTTGTACTTTCAGTTCCAGTTCTTCGTTGAATGGATCATACTGCTCTCCATCTTTTTCCTGATAAACCTGTTCCATTCTTTTTCCGATCAGGTCACTCAGAAACTCTTCCATATTTTCTGTTAATTCCATCTATTTAATCTCCCATCAATCTGATTTTGATTGTTTCCAGCCACATCACTGCCCAGCCAGAAAGCACAGGCAGGATATAAAGCATAAAACCTGCCGAAAGCATTCTGACCGCTTCTGTGCCTGTTTCCTGCCCGAATCCATAACCTAAAACTGCCGTAATGCAGATGATTCCAGACAGGATATGAAACACAGTTGCAGACAGCCATGTACTGAACATAAGAACAAGTTGTATCAACGTCAGGCATATCCGCACTGGCAATAACAAAATCCTTATAATAATTTTTACAACTACCATGACTGCCTGCCCCTTTCACTGTTTTAAATATCTGCGATAATTATCCAGAACGGAATCTGTCACACCGCTTTTGTAAATCTTACGAATATCTACAATCTTTTCATCTTTCAGCAGTTTCAGCCAGTCCAATAAATCTTTTCTGCTGTTTGCAAAATTACAGCATCTTCCATCTGCATATTCAATCCGATATCTCATAAACCCCTCCTACACATACACCAGTTCATTTAAAATGATTTCATCAACCCGGCTTCTTACATTGTTTGCCCGTCGAACCCATTCCATTTGATCTTTGCTTTTCAATTCCTCCGTAATGCCTTCCTGCTCCATGATCTGCTCCATGAGAAAATCTCTGCGTTCTTTACACTGTTCGTTCAGATCTGCAAGGTATGTCCAGAGTTTTCCGGTCAACATTAGATAGGAATACAAACCACTCTTGTAGTCTTTCAGATAATTTCTATGGATACTTCCATAAAAACCAATCTCTCTTCTTTCTTCCGGCACTGCGATCAATGGCAGATAGATTTCCCCGACAAGGATATAATCCAGACCGTTACTGTCATCGTGAATGATTCTTTCTAATTTGCTCATGCTGATGCAACTCCTTTCTTCGGTTCTGCAGGTGGAAGCAGTGATACTGGAATGAACACACCTTTTGCAATATCTTCCTGCCGGATTTCTTCTTTTTTGGCATCCATCTCAGCTTTCTTTTTTGCTTTTGTCCGTTCATAGTATTCTTGCTGCTTGCCATTTGCTTTTCTTCTCAGGTAATTCTGGTGAAGCCTGTCCTTTCTGGCTTCCCGTTTTTTCATTTCTTCAATTTCCTCCGGTGTCATTTCTACCTCACCAAAATGTGGCGGTAAATATCTGCCAATAAAGTTAAAATAGATTTCCACTTCCTGTGTTGTTTCAACGCTTCCTTTCCGGTCACGTTCATGCACCACAATCTTTTCAACAAATTCATTCAGCATATAGGTGGTCAGTTCATCGAAGTTCTGGTATTTATCAACCAATGAGATAAACTTCTCCGCTGACCTGCGACCTTCCTCATAACTGGATAACTCAGTTTCCATATCTGCGATCTCTGCGGATAATTCTTTCTGTTCTTTGGAATACTGCCCGTCCAGAATTGCATAACGTTCATCTGGCAGTTTACCAAGAATGTTATCCTCATAAATCCGGCAGAGCAGTTTTTCCAGTTCCTGCACACGTTTCTGTGCTTCTGATAATCTGGTTTTCAGCCTTGTGATCTCACTGGACTGTTGTGAAGTCTGTGCTTTTTTAACCGTCTCCATGAACTCTTCCCGGTTCAGTTGGGAATATTCCGCAACAGCCTTTAAAAGCTCCTTAATCAGCTCCATAACTACATCAGCATTGATTCTGTGCTGTGTCGGACAGAGCGTTCCAACTGGAACTTTAGAATATGCAGAGCAGGTGTATTGCGGTACCCTCTTTCCATTGTTTACCCGGTGGACATACATCTTTGAGCCACAGTCTGCACAATACATCAGTCCTGTCAGTGGGTGGGCTTCTCCCCATCCATCTGGATACCGCCTTACATTGCTTCTGATTCTCTGTACGTTATCAAAGGTTTCCTGATCTATAATTGCTTCCTGCGTATTCTCAAATACTGTCCAGTTATCCTCAGATACATAATGGCTTTTCTTATCCTTGAAGTGCTTTCTGGTTTTGAAATTCACAGTATGTCCAAGGTATTCTCTTTTCTTCAGAATCCCTGCAACCGTAGAGGAACCCCATCCATACGGGTCTTTGATTTCCTCTATCCTGCCTTTCCATAACCCGGCATCTTTCTTTGCCATATGCACTGCAGGTATCTCAACCTTATCCTCTTTCAGTATCCGGGCAATCTGATATGGCCCGCATCCGTCCATCGTCATGTGGAAGATTCTCCGTACAACTGCTGCCGCTTCTTCATCAATGACCCATACATTCGGATCGTCCTTATCTTTCAGATAACCATACGGTGTTGTACTTGCCACATGCTTCCCTGACTTTCCCTTTGCTTTAAAGGTAGATTTAATCTTTTTGCTGGTATCTCTTGCATACCACTCATTCATAATATTTCGGAATGGGGTAAAATCATCGTCCTCCCGGAAGCTGTCCACGTTCTCATTGACTGCGATCAGCCGAACATTCTTCTGCCGGAGCAGTTCCATGTACTGTCCCACTTTCAGATAATCTCTTCCCATTCGGCTCATATCTTTTATCAGAATCGTCCCAACTTTCCCGGACTCCACTTCTCTCATCATGGCAAGAAAGCCGGGGCGGTCAAATCTTGTGCCTGAGATTCCATCATCGGTAAAATGCACCAGATTGGTAAAACCATGCTCTTTTGCATACTGTTCCAGTAACTTTTTCTGGTTGGAAATACTATTGGATTCCCCGTTTAATTCATCATCACGACTGAGACGCTCATACAACGCTGTCATGAATCCCTGTGTCTGTGCCATTCTCTGACGCCCTCCTTTCTTCGTTTTTCCGTTCCTGTGTTCATCCCATATCCGTTCCTGTACCGGGTTCTGATGTTTCCGGGACGTATTTCCAGAAAAGACATGCACAATGCACATTCAGATCTGGTATCCCTATGGGCAGGCTCTTCCGTTTTCAAGGTTCGTGTAAGAAACTTCAAAAATCCCTTTACACGAAACTTTTTGGTTTTGTGCCATTCTGAAATGCTCCTTACACTAATTACATGTCTGGAGTGCCAAAAGGTCTGTATGTTTCAGAATGTTTTTAAAAAAGTACAATTTTGTATTTTGAGTAAAAAAATAAGCCTCAAGAGACTTTTTAATCACGTTGGAGCTCCAAATCTTTAAAAAATAGTGATTAAGAAGTCTCTTCAAGCTTATAACACCGGCGGCTAATTTGTATTTTTTATATTGCTTTACCGCAAAATGTTCCGGCTCCTTTTCTTCCAGCTCATCAAACATCAGATCGACTGGATTCTTAAATTCCTCATCGTCCTCCCTTGCTTCGCTGGCGTTGATAAGGTCTAAGAGCGTGGTAAAATTCTGTTCTTCCTCCACGCACTCATACCAGATATAGCCGATCAGGGCAGTATATAGAATGTAATTTCCCATGATATAAAAAAACGCCGAAACCACGCGGGTTCCGACGTTCTTTACTCTATCCATTTCTCTATAAAATTTATAAAGTCAAGATAAAAGTGGGATTACATTCCCATCTGCTTTGCAACTTCCTCTGCAAAGTTCTCTTCCTTCTTCTCAAGGCCCTCACCGGTCTCGAAACGAACGAACTTCTTAACAGCGATCTTAGCGCCGTTCTCTTTTGCAACCTGTGCAACGTACTGAGCTACGGACTGCTTGCCATCCTCTGCCTTTACGTAAACCTGATCAAGCAGGCAGATCTCTTTGAGCTCTTTGTTGATACGGCCCTGGATCATACCCTGGATAACTTTCTCCGGCTTGGATGCTTCCTTCGGATCATTCTGGATCTGAGCCATCAGGATGCCTTTCTCATGCTCGATGAAATCAGCGCTGACCTCATCACGGCTGGTGTACTGCGGACGCAGAGCTGCTGCCTGCATTGCAACGTTTCTAGCCATCTCACGAACTGCATCGTTGATCACGTCGGTCTCTACGTCAACCAGAACGCCGATCTTTCCGCCAGCATGGATGTAGGAAGCAACGAAACCGTTCTGCTCCTCAACCTGCTCGAAACGACGGATGTTCATGTTCTCGCCGATGATAGAGATCTGAGTGGACAGCTCTTCCTTAACAGTCAGAGACGGATCCTTCTCCCACTTCTCAGCCAGGAACTCATCCATGGATGCAGCGGTGGTCTTCAGAGCCTGTGCTGCAACATCTGCTGCGAAGGTACGGAACTTCTCGTTCTTAGCAACGAAGTCAGTCTCAGCGTTAACCTCAACAACAACTGCCTTCTTCTCATCAGCAGTCAGATCGGTAACAACGATACCCTCAGCTGCGATACGGCCAGCCTTCTTAGCTGCACCAGCCAGTCCCTTCTCTCTCAGGAACTCAATTGCCTTGTCCATATCACCGTCGGTAGCTGCAAGTGCTTTCTTGCAGTCCATCATACCAGCACCGGTCATCTCTCTTAACTCTTTTACCATTCCTGCGGTAACTGCCATTGTAATCTCCTCCGTGAATTAAAATTATAGTGACAAATTGACTATAACGGCCCACAGAACTCGATCCATGAACCGTTATCAGTCAAAAGTGTTCGCAAAGAGAATTAGTTCTCCTCTACGGTCTCGCCAGCCTCAGCGAAATCAACCTCAGCTGCCTCGCCCTGCTTAGCCTCGATTACAGCGTCAGCCATCTTGGAAACGATCAGCTTAACAGCTCTGATTGCATCATCGTTACCCGGGATAACGTAATCCAGCTCCTCCGGATCGCAGTTGGTATCAGCGATACCGATCAGCGGAATACCCAGAGTATGAGCCTCCTGTACGCAGATTCTCTCCTTCTTCGGATCTACGATGAAGATTGCATCCGGAAGGTGCTTCATCTCCTTGATACCGCCAAGGTTCTTCTCAAGCTTCTCCCACTCTTTCTTCAGCTCGATAACTTCCTTCTTCGGCAGTACGTCAAAAGTACCATCCTCAGACATGGTCTCGATCTCTTTCAGTCTTGCGATACGGCTCTGGATGGTCTTGAAGTTGGTCATCATACCGCCCAGCCATCTCTCGTTTACATAGAACATGCCGCAACGCTCAGCCTCGGTACGGATTGCGTCCTGAGC
Source organism: Brotaphodocola sp. (assembly GCF_050873065.1). Taxonomy (GTDB): domain Bacteria; phylum Bacillota; class Clostridia; order Lachnospirales; family Lachnospiraceae; genus Brotaphodocola. The sequence continues at coordinate 27,012 of NZ_JBNMIC010000029.1, read as the reverse complement.
CTGCTTCTTGGTACCAACGAACAGGATGGTGCCGCCGTTTGCAGCGATGTCAAATACAGCATTGTAAGCCTCATCTACCTTGCCTACAGACTTCTGCAGATCAATGATGTAGATACCGTTTCTCTCGGTGTAGATGTACGGAGCCATTTTCGGGTTCCATCTTCTTGTCTGATGTCCGAAATGAACACCAGCTTCCAGCAGCTGCTTCATAGAAATAACGCTCATGTTACTACCTCCATTTGGTTTGGTTTTTTTCTTCCGCCTGCCTCTTGCACTTCCTCCGGAACCCATTCGGGGCACCGCCGTCAGAATCAGCAGACGTGATTTTTGTCAACTTTTTAATCCTATCATATCATGCATCGTTTGACAAGTGGTTTTTCTTAATTTTTTTAAAATCTAATCTTTGCGCCAAATTTCTTGACATTGCCGGAATTTCGGCGTATACTTCAGGCAGATTTTGCCTGATATATCAGATGCATTTCACATTGCAAAAAAAACAAGAAACAGGAAAGACCTGAAAAATCAAAAAGCAGAAAGGATTCCACTATGGCAGACTCCACGACAGATTTCATAACAGATTCCATGACCAGTTCCACGGCAAATCCCATGATTTCCAAGGGCGACTCTTCCGGCATAGACCGCAAAACCCTTGCCTACCAGACGCTCAAATCCCAGATTCTCACCGGCAAACTCCTTCCCGGAACACCCGTCAGCGAAAAAGCCCTCGCCATGCAGCTTAACATCAGCCGCACCCCGGTCCATGAGGCGGTTCAGGAACTCGTGCGGGAAAAACTGTTAAATGTCATGCCCCGGCGCGGAACCGTCGTCTCACCGGTCTCCCTTGAGGATATCCGCCAGCTCTACGAGCTCCGCCGGATTTTGGAGCCCCAGCTTCTCTCCCTCTCTCTGCCGAATCTAAACCGCGCAGAGCTTGAGGCGAGCCGGGATTATTATCGCCGCTGCGTTTCCACACCCGGAAGCGAAAATTCCGAGAGCGATCACGATGCAGATTTTCATCTTTTCCTGTCAGGAGGTTCCGGAAATTCCTACGCGATGAAAATTTTAAGACAGCTCATGGAACAGACCCTCCGCATCCGCAGTCTCTCAAACATCTGGGACGAGTCACGCTATATAAGTGCCTGCAAAGAGCACATCGCAATCGCGGATGCCCTGCTTCGGGACGATCTTACAGATGCCTGTCAGGCAATGAACCTGCATTTAAACAATTCCGAAGCGGGATACCGCCGGATGCTCTCTGAGAATCAGGCAAAGGAGGAGGAAGTAAAATGGCTCTGGCAATAATCACCGCAAAACAGGTTTTTGAACTTCTGCTCATGATTTTAGCGGGCGTGATCTGCTGTAAAACCGGTATTTTCAAACCTGCTGAGAAAGCAGTCCTCTCAAATATCCTGATTTATCTGGTTGTGCCCGCAATGGTCATCCACTCCTACCTCGTGGAGTTTGATCCCAGAACGTTTCACAATCTGCTTGCCACTTTCGCCCTCAGTCTTCTCACCCTGCTGATTGGCCTGATTGCTGCCTTTCTCGCCACCAAACGCGTGGCAAAAGAAGAACGGGCAATCATCCGCTTCGCCTGCGGGTTCTCAAATGCCGCTTATATGGGATTCCCCCTGATCCGCGCCCTGTTTGGGAGCGAAGGTCTTCTCTATGCGAGTGCCTTCGTGACGGTCTTCAACATTCTTTTATGGACGCTCGGCTATGGGATGGTATCCGGAAAGACCCAGATGAGAGAAGTTTTCCACAGCATTCTGACCTGTCCGTGCATCCTTGCCGTCCTTGTCGGACTCTTCCTGTATTTAGGACGGATTCCGGTTCCAGAACTTCTCGCAGATCCTCTCGGAACAATCGGGGACATGAACACACCGCTTTCCATGCTGATCACCGGCGCAACCATCGCCTCAAGCAATCTCCGGCATCTGCTCAAAAACCGCAGTCTCTTTCTCACCCTTGCCCTGCGTCTCTTCTTCGTCCCCGCCATGACACTTGCCGTCTTTGCTTTACTTGGCTTCCACGGAACTGTTCCCACAATCGTTCTCCTTCTGGAGGCCTGTCCCTGTGCCGCGATCACAACCCTGTTTGCGATTCAGTTTCACCACGATGAGGAACTCGCTGCCGGCGCAGTGGTGTTCTCCACTCTTGCAAGCACCCTGACGCTCCCGATCTATGCGTTTGTTCTGACGGTACTCTTATAAGGAAATTTTATGGAATGGAGGATTTCGATACTATGGAAACCAGAGAAACTTTTAGCACAAAATATTTTGAAGAAAATTTTAATTGGAAGGAACAGTTAAACACCATCCAGAACTGGATCGACCAGTGCCCGGAGGGCGGAACCGTCTCGATTCCCGCAGGAACGTGGCTGAGCGGACCTCTGCATCTGAAGAGCGATCTCACACTCTATTTAGAAGAAGGAAGCCGGATTCTGTTCAGCAACCGCCCCGAAGATTATCTCCCCGCTGTCTTCACGCGCTGGGAGGGAGTCGAGTGTTTCAATTACTCTCCTCTCATCTATGCAAGAGGCTGTGAGCACATCACGATTGCCGGACCGGGAACCCTCGACGGAAACGGAAGAGAATGGTGGCACTGGAAAAAGCTCCAGCAGAATGCTGCGGACCGCCTGATCTGGTCAGAAAGCCGGAAAATTGCTCCAGAAGACCGCATTTTTGCGACTGAATCCGACGCTCTCCGCCCGTCTTTTTTACAGTTTATCGACTGTCATCATCTGACATTGCAGGATTTTACCATCACAGAGGGACCCCAGTGGACGATTCATCCGGTCTACTGCACCGATCTGACTGCCCGCCATCTGACTGTCCTGACAAGCGGGCCGAACACAGACGGCTTCAACCCGGATTCCTGCGAAAATGTCCGGATCGAAGACTGCACCTTTTCCACCGGTGACGACTGCATCGCCATCAACTCGGGACTGAATGAGGATGGATGGCGCGTCAACCGTCCCTGCCGAAATGTGGAAATCTGCAACTGTCACTTCCATGGCGGCCATGCCTCAATCGCCATCGGAAGCGGAATGTCCGGAGGCATTGAAAATATCTATGTTCACGACTGTACCATCACTCAGAGTGAGCGCGGCATCCGCATCAAGTCCATGCGCGGGCGCGGCGGCTACGTCAAAAACCTAAAGTTTGAGCGGATCACCATGAATCAGATTGATGAGGAAGCAGTCCAGATCAGCATGAACTATGGTTCAAGCACCTCCGTTCCCGCCTCCGACAAAGCACCGGTCTTTAAAGACATCACATTCTGCGATCTCACCTGCACTCACGCAAAGCGCGGCATCGAACTGACCGGTCTGCCGGAAAGTCCGCTGCAAAATCTCCACTTCACGCGCTGTGAGCTTCACGGGGATCTGCCTGATAAAAAAGAATATGTAGAAAATGTAGAAAATCTCTGACTCTGCCAGAACACGCCAGAACACAATTGCTTCAGCAGCCACCTACACTGCTGCTGCATGGATGCGCTGTGATTCTGATTGGAGAATGTCAGCAGAGCTGACCAGAATCACGCGCCAAGTCGATGCTTGCGTCGACTTGAATAAAAATCCCACCACAGAAATCGAATTTTCCGTGATGGGATTTTCGTTATTCAAGAACCTGATCTTAATTCTTTGCAACTTTGATATTTCTCAGCTCGTCAAATACCACATCATTGAGAACCTTGATGTAAGTTCCCTTCATACCAGAAGAACGAGACTCAATAACCCCTGCACTCTCAAACTTGCGGAGCGCATTGACAATCACAGAGCGGGTGATGCCGACGCGGTCTGCGATCTTACTTGCAACGAGAATACCCTCGTTTCCGTCAAGCTCCTCAAAGATGTGTGTGATCGCCTCAAGCTCAGAGAAGGACAGCGTGCTGATTGCGGATTTCACGATCTGGATCTTTCTGGTCTCCTCCGCATTCTCCTCATTGACGGAGCGCATCATCTCCAGACCAACTACGGTTGTGCCGTACTCACTCAGAATGATGTCATCAATGTCATACTGCTCATCGCACTTGTAGATAAACAGGGTTCCGAGACGCTCGCCCGCAATGTCGATCGGGGTGATGATTGCCTGATACTTTTTGACGTTCTCCTCTGCGAAACCGAGGGTTGCCAGATTCACATTCTCCTTTGTGGACAGGATGCTCAGCAGACGCTCATTCAGCATGCGGTCCACAAAACCGCCAACCTGGTCCTCGATTAACTCCTCAATCTCATCCACACCCGGGCAAAGGCCCACTCCGAGTACCTTTCCCTTCCGGCTGATTACCAGAATGTTCGATGACAAAATCTCGCTGAGTACTTTGCAGATGTCGTTGAATACGACCTTGTGTGAGTTATTATTATGCAATAACTTGTTGATTTTTCTAGTTTTATCCAGAAGCTGTACGCTCATTTCAAAAAACCTCCTCAATTATCTGTATTTCTGCCACGATACCGATTTGCTGATTAAATCTTAGCACGATACACAAATAATAACAAGAGTTTTTTGAAATTTTTTCACTATTTTTCTAATTTACTTATTTTTTATAATAGTTCCACGGAATCGTTTTTTGTGCAGTCTGAAAAAACAGACAACAGCCACCTGCCCGAACATCCTCGATTCTTCTTCCCTTTCGTTTTCTCTGATCGAACTGTCCGGGCAGAGTGACTGTTGCCTTCCTGCTCGCTATTTTATTTTTTCTTCTTTAGCTTTTTTACTCTCTATCTTTTACGATTTCGTTCCCTGCTCGTTATTTCTCCTCGTGTGTTTCTTCCGGGGTTTTCTTTTCGAGAGTCATGCGATATCCACACTGCTCATTAGAACAGAGAAGAGAATTGCCTTTTTCGACCATATAGCTTCCGCACTCTGGGCACTTCTTGTCGGACGGCTTCTGCCAAGACATGAAATCACATTCCGGGTTGTTCTCACATCCATAGTAGCGACGGCCTTTTTTCGTCTTCTTGACAACAACCTCCCCACCGCACTTCGGACACTTGACACCGATCTTTTCCAGATACGGTTTCGTGTTCCGGCAGTCCGGGAATCCCGGGCAGGCGAGGAACTTTCCATGAGGGCCGTACTTGATGACCATATTGCGTCCGCAGACATCACAGATCACATCCGTCACCTCATCGGCGATCTTGACAGACTCGAGCGTCTTCTGCGCGGTCTTCACTGCCTCATCGAGATCCGGGTAGAAATTTTCCACAATCGTCTTCCACTTTACTGTATTGTCTGCTACCTTATCAAGCAGAAGCTCCATATTTGCCGTGAACTGCAAATCGACAATGCTCGGAAAGCATTTCTTCATAATTCCATTGACTGCCTCTCCAAGTTCCGTCACATACAGATTCTTGTTCTCTTTCGTCACATAGCGGCGCGCAAGAATCGTCGTGATCGTCGGAGCGTAGGTACTCGGACGGCCGATTCCCTGTTCCTCCATCGTCTTGACAAGAGAAGCCTCCGTATAATGTGCCGGCGGCTGGGTGAAATGCTGGCTCGGCTCTAACGCCGACAGCTTCAGCTCATCGCCCTTCTCAAGTTTTCCGGACAGTGTGTTAGACGCCTCAGCATCCTCCTCCTGCACATATACGGTCATAAATCCGTCAAAAGAGAGACGGGATGCCGACATTGTGAACAGATAATCTCCTGCTCCCACCTTCACAGAAGTCGTCTCGTAGATGGCAGGCTGCATACGGCTCGCCGCAAATCGTCTCCAGATCAGCTGATACAGGCGGAACTGATCTCTCGAGAGAGATTCTTTTGCCATCGCCGGAGTCAGGGTAATGTCGGTAGGACGAATCGCCTCGTGCGCATCCTGAATCTTCGCATTCGACTTGCGTGCCTGCTCAGTCTGAAGAACATACTGCTCTCCGTAATTGCTGTTGATGTAAGCGCGTGCCGCTGCATCCGCCTCTTCCGCGATACGGGTAGAATCCGTACGCAGATACGTGATCAGACCGATCGTTCCTCTTCCTGCCACATCAACGCCCTCATAGAGCTGCTGTGCCAGACGCATCGTCTTCTGGGTCGAGAAGTTGAGGACCTTGGACGCCTCCTGCTGAAGCGTACTCGTTGTAAACGGGATCGGCGGTTTCTTCGTGCGCTCTCCCTTCCGGATATCCTCAACAATAAAGCTCTTTCCCTCTAAGTCTGCCACAATCCGTTCTGCTTCTTCGCGGCTGTGGATTGCCATCTTTTCCTGCTTCGTTCCGTAAAACTTTGCAGTCATAACCTTCTTGCTTCCGTTCTGCTGAAGCTTTGCCTCCAGATTCCAGTACTCCTCCGGAATGAATGCCGCAATCTCATCCTCCCGGTCACAGATCATGCGGAGTGCCACCGACTGCACGCGTCCGGCACTCAGACCGCGCTTCACCTTCGCCCAGAGCAGCGGGCTGATCGTGTATCCCACCATACGGTCAAGAATTCTTCTCGTCTGCTGAGCATCCACAAGCCCCATATCAATCGCACGCGGATTCTTCAGGGAAGTCTTGACTGCATTCTTCGTGATCTCGTTGAAGCTGATTCGATAGACTTTCTTGTCCTTCGCCTCATCCAGCTTGAGCGCCTTCATCAGATGCCAGGAAATCGCCTCTCCCTCGCGGTCCGGGTCCGTTGCCAGATAAATCTTATCTGCCTTCTTCACTTCCTTGCGAAGCTTTGCCAGAATATCTCCTTTTCCCCGGATCGTGATGTACTTCGGCTCATAGTCATGCTCCACATCGATTCCGAGTGTACTCTTTGGCAGATCCCGCACATGTCCGTTTGACGCATCCACCACATAATTTGAACCTAAAAATTTTTTGATTGTTTTTACCTTTGCAGGCGACTCTACGATAACCAAACTGTTTGCCATAGTTCCTATCCGTTCTCCCACATATCAGACTTTTTTCCATAATAATGATTTGCAGATCGAAACACATATCCGCCCAGTTCCAGTTCCAGCAAGATCCCCATACAATCGCTGATGCCAAGACCGGTCTGTGCCGCAATCTGATCCAGATGTTTCGGTTTGAAATCTAGGCAACTATACACCAATTTTTCTTTCTTTGCAAGACCATTTACATTTTTTTCATGGATAATTAACTTTTTTCGGTACTTTACTCCGAGATATTCCAGCACATCTTCCGGCGAAACTGCCAGATGGGCACCCTGCTGAATCAGGTGATTGCACCCCTCACTCAGATGATCGGTGACTCTTCCCGGCAGTGCAAAAATCTCTCTCCCCTGCTCCATTCCAAGATCTGCCGTGATCAGAGAGCCGCTCTTTGCGCGCGCCTCCACAACCACAATCGCATCCGCAAGTCCGCTGATGATCCGATTTCTCATCGGGAAATTTGCTGCCCTCGGAGGCGTGTCCGGTCCAAACTCTGACAGGATTCCTCCGCTTCGCCCCATCTCCTCGTAGATTCGGAAATGTTCCGATGGATAGCAGATATTTACCCCGCACCCTAATACTCCGAATGTCGGCATCTTCGCCTCAAGTGCTCCCCGGTGTGCTGCCCCATCAATTCCTGCCGCAAGTCCGCTGATGATCTGGACTCCATTTTCTGCAAGCGCTCTGGCAAATCCCTTCGCAAGCTGTTCTCCGTATTCCGTACAGCCGCGCGCACCGACAACCGCAACCGACGGACATCCTGAATCCGGAAGCTTTCCCCTCACAAACAATCCCATCGGATAATCATAGATTTCCCGAAGTCTCTCAGGATATTCCTCGTCCACCCAGATCACAAAGCGCATTCCCTTCTCTCCAAGCTCCCCGAGTTCTTTTCTGCACGCCTCATAATTCGGGCGATGAGAAAAAATCGCCTGGATCTGGCGCTGTGTGAGAAACGGACATTCCTGCTCCAAAAACACTTTTTCTGTTCGTTTTGTACTCTTTTCTTCTATATTATTAAAATCCCCGACAGAATAGAAATTTCCCTCAAAAAGATTCTCCAGCTGCTCATAGAATGCTTCCAGTGTGCCAAAATGTTCCCGAATCTTTCGGATGGAAACTGCCCCTAAAACAGAAATCTTGCTCAGCCAGTACAAAACTTCCCTCTCTTTTTCTCTATCCTCCATCACCACACCTGCCCTCTCTCATTTACAGCACTTCCTGTCCTGATTTACGTCCCCAGTAAATTTCTTCGGTCTCCCGGTAGCTCACCGCCTCTGCAAGATGGCTCTGCAAAATCCGCTCCGACTTTTCGAGATCGGCAATCGTCCTTGCCACCTTCAAAATTTTATGACAGCCTCTCGCACTTAAAGACAACCTCTTATAAATCTTCTCCAGAAACTGTTCTTCTGCTTTTCCAAGCTCACAAAACTGTTCGATCTGCCGTCCTCCCATCTCAGCGTTAAAATAAATCCCGCTCCCCGCAAAACGCTCTTTCTGAATCTGTCTCGCCTCCTCAACCCGCTTTCGAATGGCTTCCGACGATTCATTTTTCTGTTTTGTCCGTATCTCCTCAAATGCGACCGGCGAGGCCTCCACACAGATATCAATTCTGTCTAACAGCGGTTTCGAAATCCGGTCTGCATACCGTCTGACCTGCATTTTAGAGCATCTGCACCGTCCCCTGTCCGGATAATAGCCACACGGACACGGATTCATTGCCGCCGCAAGCATGAAATGCGCCGGGAAATCAAAACTTCCCTGTATTCTCGCCACCGTCACCCGGTGTTCCTCGAGAGGCTGACGCAGGATCTCAAGTGTCTGGCGCTGAAACTCCGGGAGTTCATCAAGAAATAATACTCCGCGCGAGGCGAGAGAAATCTCCCCGGGACGCGGACGCGCTCCGCCTCCGGTCAGTGCCTGCGCCGTGATTGTGTGATGAGGAGAGCGAAAGGGACGAAGCCCCATCAGTGCCCGCCCCGGAGGCAAAAGTCCACAGATGCTGTAAATCTGCGAGATTTCCATCTGTTCCTCCCTGGAAAGCTCTGGCATGATCGTCGGAATTCTCGAGGCCATCATGCTCTTTCCGCTTCCCGGTGGGCCGATGTAGAGCAAATTGTGGCGTCCGGCAACTGCCACTTCCGTTGCGCGCCGCATCAGAAATTGTCCGTTCACCTCGGAAAAATCCACCGGATATGCCATGCACTCTCTCGCCTGCTCTGCCTGCACCTTCTCATACACGATCAGATCCGGATCCCGGATCTGTTCCACAAGTTCTGCAAGTGTTCGGACTTTGACAATCTCCATCACCTCGGCGGCAAGTCCCTCCTGCACATTCTCTTCCGGAAGAAAGCATCTCCGGATTCCGGCTTTTCCCATTGCAACTACCATGGAAAGCACGCCCCGGACCGGTTTCAGCGCACCGTCAAGCCCAAGTTCTCCGACAAAAGCGGAAGATTCTAAGATTTCTCCATTTACAATTCCATTCGCCGCAAGCACAGCGACAGCAATCGGAAAATCATACCCGGTTCCCTCTTTTCTCACATTTGCGGGCGAGAGATTGACCGTCACCTTCTTTGGAGGAAGTGTAAAACCAGAATTGCGAATAGCTGTGCGAACCCGCTGTTCTGCCTCTTTTACCTCGGAGGCGAGAAATCCCACCATGTGAAATCCGGGCAGACCATCACTCACATCCGCCTCCACCTGAATGACACAGCCTTCCACGCCGAGCAGACCGGCACTGAATGCACGTTTGAACATAGGTATCCGTCTCCTTTCCAGTTCGTGTTTTCTGTATGAATCACATTATCATTTTTTTATAAAAAGAGGATTTTTCTTTTAGGAAATGAATGATGAATTTGCTGAAAGATATATGAAAATATGAAAATATCCTAGAGTAAGGGATCAAAAAACTAATTATCCATGAAAGAACTATGAAAATAAATACTCTTGAAAATAAATAAGAAACAGATTTGTATAAAGATGATCTGAATATCTCTTTTCCTGATATGTCTACTATACGCTCTTCTTCCAAAAAATGCAAGAAAAATGTAGCGATCCAGTAAGAAAAAAGAAATACTCCCGAGAGATTTTTTTGATATAATGAATTTAGAAAAAATAGAAGTATATTTTCTCATAATTGTATAAATTAAATCTTTTGTTTATATACTTAAACAAATTCGCATAAATTCAGCAATTTATTTTTATAAGGGAGGGATCTTATGAAACGTTATCTCATCGCCACAGCAACGGCAACCGCATGGATTCTCAGTGGCTGTAGTTCCACAATACAGCTTCCAGACACAGTAAAAGTAGAAAATATTGCCAGCGCGCGCAACAGCATCTCCGTCTCCGGTCAGGAAGAGGTGAAAGTGACACCAGATATTGCCGAAATTCGTTACTCTGTGTACACAAGAGCAGACAGCCCTTCTGAATGCCAGCAGAAAAATACCGCCGATGTAAATGCTGCCCTTGAAGTTTTAAAGGGACTTGGCATTGATGAAACCTCTATTCAGACATCTGCCTATGGACTGAATCCCATCCATGACTGGAGCTCTTCTGCTAATGGGGAAATCGTCGGATACGAGATGACCACTTCCCTGACCGTCTCTGATATTCCAATCGATCAGGCAGGCACGATTCTCTCCCAGTCTGTATCCGCAGGTGTCAACAATATCGATTCTGTCAGTTATTCCGCAAGCAATTACGATGACAGCTATCAAGAAGCCTTAAAAGGCGCAATGGCAAATGCACGGGCAAAGGCAGATGCCATTGCACAAGCAGATAACAAAACAGTTGTTGGCATTATTCATGCCGAAGAAAACGGCTACAATCCGTCAACTCGTTATTCCGTCTATGAATCTGCTGCCGGCTCATCCATGAAATCCAATGCTTCCATGGACGACATGAGCGTGATGCCGGGACAGGTGAGCATTACCGCCTACGTTCAGGTTGAATATGAAGTAGAATAAAACGCTTCTTTCCTATCCCAGCCACTTTCCAAACAGAATGCTTCCGATAATCAGTACAACGGCGCCTCCAAATCTCGAGGAGAACTGCGCATATGCCATCAGCCCCATCCGCTTTGAGGCGCCGAGAACTGCCAGATCCCCTGAACCTCCGCGGTTTGCCATACAAAGCCCTGCCGTGATCGCCGCATCAATCGGAAAGAAGCCGACAATCTGTCCCACAACCGCCGATCCGATCGTCGCTCCGAGCACGATTGCCGCTGCAATCACCACATTTCTCACCGTCAGAAATTCCAACATCTCCAGAAAATTCGTATCGCTTCCGATTCCGACCATAATCACAAGGACAAGATTTCCCCCAAAAAAGGCCTGAAGGCGCTTTGCCGCTGCACAGATATTCTCCGGCACAATTCCGAGTGCCGCCGCGAGCACAACAAAGATTACCATATAGGCGAGGGGATGGATCGCAACGCCGAAAATTTTCGGGACAATCACATTTGCAAAGAGTCTTCCGAGCGCACAAAATCCCAGTGTCAGAAAGAAAGCTCCCCCAAGATCTCTCGCGGACACTCCCGATTTGCGGTCCTCTTTCACATATCCATTTCCACTTCTGAGCAGAGTGGCTCCGTCCCCCGTCCACTCCGGAAGATGTTTTCCGAGACGATTTAAGAGCGCCGCCATAAAGATCGCGAAGATGTTGGCAATCGTCAGGATCGTCAGCGCAAACGAGTAATATCCGGATGCAGAATCCCCGGTTGCACTCTTATAGATCTGGCTGAGCGGCACTGCTCCGGCTCCGTTTCCTCCTCCCATGATTGGAAGCACATAGCGCACCATCGCGTCCATCGGTGTCACGCCGTAGAGCAAACCTGCCGCAATTCCAAGCACAGAAGCTCCAAGAATTCCCCCAAAAATCGTCGGCAGATACCTCGCAAACGAGCGCAGAAGGAGTCGGCGATCAAGTGACAGAATCGATCCGGTCACAAGAAAAATGATAAAAAACGACAGGAAATTGACATCGAGCACAAGAAACTGCATGCTCTGTGCATATTCCTGCGGAATAATCTGATAGGTAAACAAAATTGCCGATACCAGAAATGCGAGTACCAGACCGCCCCCCACATAGCTGTTCCAGATCGGGATCCGCTCCCCGACCTCATTGCAAAGAAATCCAATCGCAAGCATCAGCGCCAGACATCCCGTCATATCCGTTGTCAAGGCTCCTGTCCATGCCGATGCAATCACTACCAGCGCCAGCCCCGCAGCCAGCCACCACGGCATTCCAAATGTCACGAGTCGCGGTCTCTTCTTTTCCCCCATACGAATCACTCTCCTCCTCTTTGTCATCCCATATATTTTATAATGGATGCAATTATGATATTCTAGTGACTATTATAAAAAAAAATCCGGAGACCGTAAAGCCTCCGGATTTCCAAATTCCCTATGTTCGTAATTTTGAACATAAGGAATCGGTTATTTATTTATCAGTCTTTGAACTCGTACTGCTTGATCTCATGTACAACATCCATGATGGTACCGTCACGGCCCTCAATGATGCCGACAACACGATCACCAAACTGTACCGGATCCGGCTCTCCTACGATTGCATATGCCTTGTCACGCAGCTCCTCGATGGTGCAGAACGGAAGGTTTACGCCCTTCATGCACTCGATCAGATCCTGACGTCTCGGGTTGATTGCGATACCGTAATCGGTGATGACAACGTCAACGGTCTCACCCGGGGTGGTTACAGTCGTAACGTTGGTGCAGATTGCCGGGATTCTGCCCTGCAGAAGCGGTGCAATTACGATGGTGCACTTTGCGCCTGCAGCGGTATCCGGATGTCCGCCCTGTGCTCCGGTGATCATACCGTCAGAACCAACAACTACGTTACAGTTGAAGTTTACATCGACCTCAAGGGAAGCCAGGATAACGAAATCCAGCTTGTTTACATATGCGCCCTTGTTGAACGGATCTGCGTACTCAGAAGCAGAGATCTCGATGTGGTTCGGGTTCGTCTTAATGGACTCGATTGCGCCCATATCAAAGTCCTGAGTATCAACAATCTTGTCGATCAGGCCCTTTGCAAGCAGGTCACACATCGGGGTGGTGATACCGCCAAGACCAAGTCCCATCTTGATTCCGCGCTCTTCCATGATCTTTCCAAGAGAGATCGTGGATGCGATGGATGCTCCGCCGACACCGGTCTGATAGGAGAATCCGTTCTTGAAGTACGGAGTGTTGATTACGAACTGGGTGCAGTAATCAGCCATCATGATCTTACGAACATCAGTGGTTGGCTTTGCAGCGCCGGTTGCAATCTTAGCCGGGTTACCGATCTCATCTACAACACATACATAGTCCACGTTGATCATGGAGATGCTTGCCGGGATGTTCGGGAACGGAACGAGGCAGTCGGTGATTGCGACAACCTTGTCTGCATACTGTGCGTCTACCATTGCGTAGGACAGAACGCCGCAGTCGCTCTTTCCACCGTTTGCACGCATGTTACCGTACTCATCACAGGTCGGAGCACCGATGAAAGCGATGTCGATGCGAACCTCACCGGACTCGATTGCACGAACACGGCCGCCGTGAGAACGCATGATTGCCAGATCCTGTAATTTACCGGTGGAAATTGCCTCACCAATCTTGCCACGTACACCGGAAGACTGGATTCCAACGATGGTGCCATCCTCGATATACGGAACGATCGGATCGTTTGCCTTACCAAGAGAGCTTGCGCAGATGGTAATGCCCTTGATTCCCATGTTGTGGATCTCTTCCATTACCATATTTACGACATAATCTCCCTCACGGAAGTGATGGTGGAAGGAAATGGTCATGCCATCCTTAATTCCGCACTTTACAAGAGCGTCATGGATGTTCTCAACCAGTTTGCTTCTCTTCGGGTCCATCATGGTTCTTGCCTTCGGAGCTGCCTTGGTGTACTCATAGTTATCGTATGCATAAGCGCCCTTGAAAGGCTCTTTGCCTGTTTTCTTCAGAATCTCTTCCGGGATTTCTCTACCTACTGCATTAATCATCTTACAGATCCCCCTCATATACGCCTGATGCTTTCGCTAATGCGATTGTTCTCTTTGCTCCATCGTAGAAGGCGATATCGATCATCTTGCCGTCTACGGTAAATACGCCGATACCCTTTGCTTTCTTGTCATCAATCTCCTTGACAACCTTCTCTGCAAAGATGATCTCTTTCTGAGTCGGGGTAAATACCTTATGTACTACTGCGATCTGACGCGGGTTGACAAGAGACTTTCCGTCAAATCCCATCATCTTGATCATCTCACACTCTTTCTCAAATACATCCATCGCATCCAGGTTTGTGAATACGGTATCCCAGCACTGTACACCAGCTGCACGTGCTGCGATGATCATCTGCTGTCTTGCGCCCTGAAGCTCTACACCAGTTCCGGTGATCACGGTCTGAAGATCCTTGGTGTAATCTCCGCCGGACAGTGCGATACCGATCAGACGCTCAGAAGACTTACATACCTCAAGTGCGTTTAACACGCCCTTGCAGGACTCCAGTGCTGCCATCAGCAGGGTGGAACCTTCCGGACGGCCGAACTCGCGCTCTGCTGCCAGTACATGCTCCTCAACGGTATGTACATCCTGAGCGGTCTCGGTCTTTGCGATACGGATCGTATCTGCTCCGCCTGCTACGCAGACACGGATATCTTCTTTCCAGTGCGGGGTGTCCAGTCCGTTGATACGAACAACACGCTCTACGCCACGGTAATCAATCTCCTGAAGTGCATGATACAGAGAGTATCTTGCAGCATCTTTCTGGTTCTCTGCCACAGCATCCTCCAGATCCAGCATGATGGAGTCCGGCTTGTAGATGTAAGGATCCTTGATCAGGCCCGGCTTCTGGCAGTTTAAGAACATCATGGAACGTCTCAGTCTTTTCTTATTCGGATGAATCATTTGATTACACCTCCCCACGGAAGATTCTCGGTAATATCATTGGAACGATACACAGCGCACTCCACGCGTGCCTTCAGGGTGCAGTCCAAAGCTCCCTTGTCGACTACGTTTACCTTTGCGTCCTTGACATCCAGACGATCTAAGGTCTCCAAAACGGTCTTGCGGATCTGCTTGCCAAACTGGTGAATTACACTGCTCTCGATGGAAAGTTCAATGCTTCCATTGCCCGGCTCTACGGTTACCTGGGCATCGCTGGACTCAAGAGTACCAGCTACTGCTGCTTTCTTAACTTCCATGTTTTCCTCCTTCATACTGCTGTGTTGGTGTATTGCTTACGAAATGACGCAGGCCCCGTCTGATTATTGTCTCCAAATTCTCATTTCGGTCTGCCCCGTCAAATTCACTAAAATCAGTGTATCACTTTCCATACATTTGTTCAAATACATATATTCTTATAATAATTATAAGATGTTTCCTATATTTCCCTCTAATGACTATAGGTGGTCAGCTATTGCTTTTCATTGAAATTTTTTTGACAATGTGGTATCTTAGGGAAGGAGTATTTACTGTACGAAAACAGACAGGAGGGTTTTATGAACATCAAACATGCACATTATATGTTGACCGTTCTGCAGGAAGGAAGTATCACCGCAGCGGCCAAGAAACTTTATATTTCTCAGCCGTCACTAAGCCAGATGATTAAGCTCGTGGAGACAAATCTCGGCACTCCTATTTTCAACCGGAGCACCGACCCGATTACGTTGACTTACGCTGGTCAGAAATACATCGAAGCGGCAAAACAGATCCTCACCATCAACAACAATCTCCAGAAAGAAATCGATGAGATCAATCACGAAGATCACGGCACAATCCGCCTCGGCATTCCTGTCCAGCGCGCGATGCAGGTTCTCCCGTTAATCATTCCGCCGTTCAAGCAGAAATATCCTTTTGTCGATCTCGACATCCAGGAACACGGTTCTGCGACCACCGAGTCCCTCGTCCTTGAGGGAAGCATTGACCTTGCCTGTCTGAACACCTATCCGAAACACGAAGAACTCGAATATATCTTTGTGGAACCGGAAGAACTTGTGCTTCTCACCAGCAAAAATTCCTCAATCGCAAAAAGGATTCCCGCAGGAACCCCGATTGACATCTCGGAAGCAAAAAATGAAACTTTTATCAACATCAAAACCGGACACAGTGTCCGAAACACCCAGGACCGCCTGTTTGTCCAGAAAGACATTCAGCCGAAAATCCTTTTTGAGACCATCAGCATTGAGGTTGCAAAGCGCACCACAATCGCCTGCGACGCCGTCATGATCTGCCCGGAGAACTACATCGACATGTCTCCGGAACTTCTGCCGCACTGCGTCACCTACCCGCTCAAGGGTGTGGAAAACAACCGCAACTTCTACATCTGTCACCGGAAAGACCGCTATCTCACCAAGTACATGCGCAATTTCATCACAATGCTGACAGAGGCAGAGCAGTCCTTCACCCGTTCTCAGGGAAAACTGCTGAAAGGTTGATTGAACGTTAATGAAAAACGGAGCCTCCTCATTTTTCGATGGAGACTCCGTTTTTTCAGACTTTTCTTTTCTCTTTTACGGAAGAACACGGCGGATCGTCTTCGGTGTGCGGTAATTCCACGTTGAAATCTTGATTCCGCTTCTTCTGCTTGCCGCATGGACAATCTGTCCGTTTCCAATGTACATGGCGACGTGGTTGACGGTTCCGCTCTTATTGGCATAAAAGATCAGATCTCCCGGTCTCATCTCGCTCGACTTGATTGAGGTACCGGTCTTTGCCTGCTCTCTCGAAGTTCGCGGAAGGCTGACTCCTGCGACATTTCTCATGACATACTGCACAAATCCGGAGCAGTCTGCTCCCGTGTTGGGGTTCGTTCCTCCCCACACATATCTTCCGCCCACAAATTTAAGCGCATAGTTGACTGTCTGCGTCCGCACAGATGCCTGCTCATTTGATTTCTCCTCGAGCGGGGAGAATTTGATCGCCTCGGAGAGCGCATAGCGCACATCCACGTTGTTGTCGCGCGTCGAGATGTAGGCGCGGTCATCTGATCCGCCCTCCTCGCTGTCACCGCCGTCAAGCTCAATCTGCACCCATCCGTCAAGCTGGGAGACGACATTGTAGCGCTCCTCCTTTGAGATCTGGGTCCAGATCTTTGAATCCGTTGACGGCTCCGAGCGGACATTCAGTTTATCCGTGTTGACGATCGCCATCAGGGAAGCTGACTCAAGTGCAAGATCTTTTGCCTCCTCACCGACTGCAACATACTGCGGATCAGCGGAGATGTATCCGGTGATCTGACCGGACTTGATCTTGTACCAGCCGTCAAGCGTCTCGAGAATCTCTCCCGCTGCCCGGCTCGTCATCTTTCCAATCACATTTCCATTTCCCGGGTCTGTCGTCGGCTCAGAGCGGATATTGAGGTAATTGTCGACCTTCGAGATCACGATGTTGTCGTACTGGTTGAGCACCATCTCTCTCATATCCATCTTTCGCGCCTCATTGAGCGCATACTTCACAATGACATAGTCAGCAGACACATAACCTTCCTTGATCTGCACCCAGCCATCCGTCTCGCCGATCACCGGATAGCGCTCGTCCTTGAGTGCCTGTCCGACCACATTCTCATAACTCGAAGAGTCCGGCGTGGAACGAATGTTCAGGCTGTCATCCTCCGTGTTGATGATCGCCATCTTCGTCACATACTCGACTGCCTTCTGTTTTGCCTCCTCACCGGTCAGAATGTACTGGCTGTGCACATAACCGTCGACCTCGCCGGAGGTGATGTGATACCACTCTCCCTCCGTCCCTACGATCTCACACGCACTGTTTTCCTGAAGTTTTCCGATGATGTCCGCGTCCTGTCCCGGATTTCTTCGCACATTGAGGTAACCGGAAACCTGCACAAGACCGAGATTCGTGTAGGAATCCACGACCTCCTGCTTTGCCTTCTTTTCTTCCTCTCTCGCTTTGGCCTCTTCCTCAGCCTTTTTGGATTCCTCCGCTGCGCGCGCCTCCTCAGCTTCCTTGTCCGCCTTTGTACTTCTTCCCGTCTGTGCCGTCTGCTCAGACTTGTTTGAGGACAGATAAGAGGCCGTCGCCATGCCGCCCACAAGAACAATCACTGCTCCCGCTGCCAGCGCAAATTTTCTCCATTTCTGCCGTTCCTGTCTGCGCTTTTTCTCTTCCCGCACCCGCTCTAAAATCTGGGTGTGTCTGCCATTGTCGAAACCATCATCTGCCTCATCTGTCTCTGGCGTCTCCACGGTCTCCACAGTCTCCACAGCTTCTACCGTCTTCCCATCCAAATCCTTACGGTCTTCCCCGTCAGAATGATCAGAGTGCTCAAACCGGTCATCCTCTATTTTTATGTTCTCATTTATATTCTCATCAGGAGTCCCGCTTTGCTTCTCCCGCTGGTCATAATCCATACCGTTCTCACGATTGTTCTCTTCTGACATTCCTCTTCTCCTCAACTGGATTTCACTTTTTTTAAGTGTGTTTCTTATTTTTTCATATCTCGCTTTTCTTTCAAGCACCCGCACTCTCTCTCATCATCCGGCAGTTTTTCTTGCCGGACTCGAAAATGCGTCACTAAGCGTTCATATTATAACATAATCCCCGCCGCTTTACGAGTTGAACATTTTAAAAAATTGTGAATTTTTTGTTACGGAGTATTACAAACTTTTCGTCAGACTGCCAGAATTTTCACTCACCACCCTGATCGGTTTCTTGTCTCTTTTGAGTCTGTCTACCCGATCAGGAGGCCGAGAACCGCCGCAAGCAGAATTGTTTTCGGAATCGACCACTTTCGTTTCATCAGAAAATATCCCGCAATCACTGCAATCAGCACCAGATTCCACGAGATGGAAAAATCTCTCACAAGCCCGGTCTCCGGCAGAAACGTCGAGATTGCAAGCGTCACGCCCGCGGCCACAAGCATGCCAAGACTCGCAGGACGCACGCCCCTCATTGCACTCTCAAGCCACGGATTTCCCTTCAGCCGGAAAATAAACTGCGCCGCAAGCAGGGAGAGCGTCAGCGATGGCATCATCACGCCAAGGCTTGCCACCATCGAGCCAAAAATTCCCGCTGTGCGCAATCCCACAAAGGTTGCACAGTTGATTCCGAGCGATCCCGGTGTCATCTCCGCAACAGCGACAATATCCATCACCTCCGCAGAAGTCATCCACCCGTACCGCAGCACCTCATCGTTGATGACGGGAATCATCGTCATTCCACCGAAGCTGCAAAATCCAATCTTCATAAATGAGAAAAACAGTCTAAGATAAATCATCTTTGATCTCTCCTCTCCAGACGAGAAGTCCGACTGCCAGAGCAATCACAACAATCAACGCCTTGTTGAAATCTGTAAACACACAGATCAAAAAAGAGATCAGCAGAATCACCATCGCCGTCTTTCCCTTCATCGCCGTGTCTTTTAAGCGCAGAGCCGCACTGATGATGATCGGAACCACCACACTTCGGACCCCGTTTAAAATTTTCGCCACATAATAATTATCCCTCAAAGACGCATAAAAATACGTCACCACCGCAATCGCGATCAATGCCGGTGCGGAGAGCGCAAAGGCCGCTGCAACTGCCCCCAGAGTCCCCGCCATCGCATATCCGCAGAATACAGACATATTGATGATCATGATCCCCGGAAAGGATTTTGCGAGCGACATGTAATCGACGATCTGCTCCTCGCTCATCCATCCCCTGCGGTCCACAAACTCATTCTGCATCTGCGCTATGATACTCCACCCTCCTCCGAAGGTGAAGGCGCCGATCTTAAACATCGTGATCATAATGATCCCAAGCTTCTTCCATTCTCTCATTCCAGCTTTTTCTCTCCCGTCTATTTGTCTCTCCCATGATTCGATTCTGTTTTTCTTTCTGCGTTCTTTTCTTTCTGCGGCTTTTTGTCACACTCTCCCGTCCCGCTATCTGCCCCTTTATCAGCTCAGGAACATGCACCAGATCGGAACGGTAATCATCGAGAGCAGGGTGGAAAGCACAACGCACTTTGTCGCAAAGATCTCATCTTTTCCATATTTTGACGCCATGACTGCCGTGACGCTCGCAGCCGGCATGCCGGACAGTGTCACAGAGACTCCCGTCACAAGTGCATCAACATGGCCGAGTCTGCATCCCACAAAGACGAGAAACGGCACAAAAAACAGGCGGACAAAGCAGTAATAAAGCGTTGCCTTCTCCGGCAGGCTCCGAAACGGCACATCCGCAAGAATCGTTCCGACGAGCATCATCGCAAGAAACGTATTTGCCCCCGCCACACTCTTGATCGTCTGGGTCAGAAACAGCGGCAGCGGAATCTGTGTGAGCATCAGGATAAATCCGATCACGACAGAGACGATGCACGGGTGCGTTGCCACCTTCTTCACAAGCGTCTTCCTGTCCGGTGCTTCCGTAAAGTAAGTCAGTCCGACTGACCACATGAACACTCGCTGCGGAATCACATAGATCGAGGCATACAAAAGTCCCAGACCACCGAAGATTCCTTCCGCAATCGGGTTTCCGAGAATTCCGGCATTGGAACAGATCGTCGCATACTGGAGCACTTTCTTGCGATCCTCCGAAAATTTCGGATACATCACCATTCCGAGGAGATAGCTTCCCGCCTGAATCAGGACCGCCACAACAGTAATCACCATACAGCTGATCAGAATCTGGTGGTTGAACTCCATCTGGAAGGACTTGAGAATCGATGCCGGAAGCGTCACGTCGATGACGAGATCCGTCAGAAGCTCCTTTCCTCCTTTTTTGATCAGACCCTTTTTCTTTAAAATCAGTCCGAGAACCATAATCAAAAACATCATTCCCTGCATTGCAAATAATCCCGAAAAATCAAGATCCATTTTCCCACTTCCTCCTCTTTTGTCTTTTCCCTCTTCTTTTGGCCTTTTCTTCTGACCTATTTGTTTGTTTCTGCCATCACTGCCGTTTGCGTGACAAAAATCCCCTATATTTACCTGTTTTTTATCATAATATGTTTTTTTCTGTCCGTCAAATACCCATTATCAATGTCAGATATAACCCTCTCTCTATCTTTACTGTCCTTGCGTTAATATCTGCACGACGCTCTCTGTCCGGATTTTCCCTCTGTATTCTCTGAAAATTTAGGAAAACTTTCATACTTCCTAATAAATTTTAATAAAAAATCAATAGCATTTTCCCGTCCGATGTAGTAAACTCAAAAGCATCCGAAAGGAAATTTTTCAGAGAAACTTTTCACCAAACTTATGAAAGCATGAAAGTAAGTTTAAAAAGTTCAAAAAGAGGAGAAATCATTATGAAGAAAAAATTATTATTTGCAGCTGTTGCCGTTATGGCAATCGGAATGACCGCATGCTCGAAGAAGCAGGATACCGCAGCAACGACCGCTGCCGTAGAGACCACCACAGAAGCACAGACCACAGAAGCAGAGACCGAGGACATCGATGAGGATTCCGTCAACGGTGAGATCACCAAGATCGACGGCGACGTCCTGACAGTCAAGAATATCGATGATGACACTGAGAAAAACTACGATACCTCCAAGGCTGAGATCACCAAAGATTTCCCGTTCGCAGTCGGCGATCAGGTAGAGGTCGTATTCCCGGAGGGTTCTGAGGAAGATCCGGTTCCGGCAATCTCTGTAACTGTTACAGAGTCCGCAACCGAGGCTGACACTGATTCCGACCCGACCGTAGAAGGAAAAGTAGTTGATGCAGCAAACGAAACCCTGACTCTCGAGGTTGACGGTAAGCAGTACAGCATGAACAAGGCAAATGCTTACGTTGTCGCAAAGAACGGCATCACCGTTGACAAGAACGCAAAGGTTACCTACCTTGGCGACCTCGACGACGAGCCGATGGCAGTCAAGATCGTAATGGAGGATTCCTATGATACTCCGGAGGCAGAGCTGAATGTCTTCACCGGAAAAGTTGCGCAGATCGGCGAGGATGGAAAGAGCATCGTTCTTGAGGCAGACGGCGGTGATTTCTTTACCTTTGTTTCCGACAGCTTAAGCTTTGACGATTACAAGGAAGGCGACACCGTTAAGGTTACCTACCAGGGTTCCATCGGAGCAAAGGAGATTCCGGCTCTCGACATCGAGAAATAATTTGTCTTTCGATGATGTCAGGTAACATCTCAATCTCTTAATCTTCATATAAAACAAACGTGGGCGGGAACAAACCATTTTAATGGTGGTTTGTTCCCGCCCACGTTTGTCTCCCTGATTTCCTTTCAGATCTTTTTTCTCAGATCTCATATCCAATCATTCTCAGATACGTCTTAATCAGTTCAACAATCTGCTCAAGTTCGAGCTTGCTCGCATTGATCGGAAGATCGTAGTTTGTCATATCCTCCCACTCTCTTCCGGTAAAGTAGCGGTGATACTCTCTGCGCTGCCTTGTGATCCGGTTCAGTTTATCGAGGGCCTCCTTCGTGTCGAGGATTCCATCGACTTCCATCGTCCGACGCACACACGTCGGTGTATCGGCATACACAAAGATCCTCACGAGATCTTCCTTGCCCGCACTCTCGAGAATATAGTCGGCACACCGCCCGATGATCACGCAGGATTCATGGTCGGCAAGTTCGCGGATAACCTCAGACTGGAATCGGAAGAGGTTCTCCGGCGATGTCACATCTCCATCAATTTTCGGATGTCCCAGAGCAAGCTTTCTTCCCATTCCTCCGACAATCTTTCGCAGAACATTGTTGCCTGCCTTCTCATCTGCCAGTCTGAAATACTGTTCTCCGACTGCGCTCTTCTCCGCCGTCATTTTCAAGATCTCATCATCGTAGTAGGAAACCCCGAGTTCCTCCGCAAGACGTTTGCCGACAATTCGGCCTCCGCTTCCGTACTGACGTTCAATCGTGATAACCAGTTTGTTCTTATCCATAAAAACGCCTCCTCCAATTCCGAGTATGCCAAAAAGCTTCCGGCACGCTCCGGCAATTTTATTTATTTTGCAAGCATCATGCGGTCATTCGCAAACTGCTCTCCGCTCGCCTCCTCAAATTTGTGAAGCAGATCCTCGACAGTCAGACGTTTCTTCTCCTCACCCTCCACATCATAGATGACATTTCCCTCATGCATCATGATCAGGCGGTTTCCAAGCTGAATGGCATCTCTCATATTGTGAGTGATCATCAGCGTCGTGAGTTTCTGCTCCTCCACAATCTCTGCCGTCAGATCGAGCACTTTCTTTGCTGTCTTCGGGTCAAGCGCTGCCGTGTGCTCATCGAGAAGCAGAAGTTTCGGGCGCTGAAGTGTCGCCATCAGAAGCGTCAGTGCCTGTCTCTGACCGCCTGAGAGAAGTCCGACTTTTGAAGTCATGCGATCCT
Organism: Brotaphodocola sp.; assembly: GCF_050873065.1. Classification (GTDB taxonomy): domain Bacteria; phylum Bacillota; class Clostridia; order Lachnospirales; family Lachnospiraceae; genus Brotaphodocola. The sequence continues at coordinate 3,823 of NZ_JBNMIC010000029.1, read as the reverse complement.
CCAGTCCGAGCCCCAGACGTTTGAGCAGATCCTGATACAGCTTTCTCTCGCTGTTCTTGATTCCGGGCTTCAGACTTCGTCTTCCGCCACGTCGGAGTGCCAGCGCAAGGTTCTCCTCAATTCCCATCGTCGCAGCCGTTCCGTTCATCGGATCCTGAAACACACGGCCTAAAAATGCTGCTCTCTTGTACTCCGGAAGTTTTGTGACATCTTTCTCGTCAATCAGAATCTTTCCGGAATTGATCGGCCAGACACCTGCAATCGCATTTAAGAGTGTGGATTTACCGGCTCCGTTTCCTCCGATCACTGTCACAAAATCCCCGTCCTTCAAGGTCAGGCTCAGCCCGCGGAGCGCCTTCTTCTCATTCACGGTTCCGCGGTTAAATGTCTTTGAAATTTCTCTGATCTCCAGCATGCCCTATCTTCCCCCTTTACTGAAATTGGAAAAATAACGGCTCTTCCACGTCGGAATTGCAAGGAATACGGCAACGACTGCCGCAGAGAGCAATTTCAGAAGATCCGTGTCAATGCCCATCCAGATTACCAGCTGAAGAACCAGATAATAGATGATGGATCCAAGTGCCACTCCCACAAGGCGGAAACCAAAATTGTGGAATACCCGTCCGAAGACAGCTTCGCCGATGATGACAGCTGCAAGACCGATGACGATTGCGCCGCGTCCCATATTAATATCTGCGAATCCCTGATACTGGCAGAGCAGGGCACCCGCAAGTGCGACGAGACCATTCGAGAGCATCAGGCCGAGCACTCTTGCAAAATCGGTGTTGATTCCCTGTGCCCGTGCCATCTTCTCATTACATCCGGTCGCGCGCAGCGAACATCCGAGCTCTGTCCCGAAAAACCAGTACAGCAGCAGAACAAGAATCAGGATTGCGACTGCGACAATCAGGATCGTGTTGCGGTAAAGCGCCACTCCGCGGATGAATCGCAGAGAGACTAAAAGCTGATACTTGTCGACATTGATCGCCTGGTTTGCCTTTCCCATCACTTTCAGGTTGACGGAATACAGTCCAAGCTGTGTCAGAATTCCCGCGAGAATCGCCGGAATCCCCATAAAAGTATTGAAAATTCCTGTCACAAATCCAGCCACCATTCCTGCTAAAAATGCACACGCCATTGACACCCATACATTGTGGCCTGTCAGCATCATCATAATGCAGACGGCACCGCCAGTTCCCAGAGAACCATCGACCGTCAGATCTGCAATATCCAGAATACGAAATGTCAGATACACTCCGATCGCCATGATTCCCCAGATAAGTCCCTGTGCGACTGCTCCGGGCAGGGCATTGATTAAACTTATCATATCTTTTCCTCCAGCGTAATCCGCTCCAGACACAGAAAGGCTGCCGCCGGCAGCCCTTCTGCTCTTCCCTATTATTTTACAATATTTTCACAGAACCTTCAATCGAATTTTGGAGCAAATTCGATCATTTTTTGCATAAATTTCTTTTCTGTCAGATTTTTTGTGTTTTTTTGTTCTTTTGTGTGCTTCTCTTCAACAGATGCCTTTACTCCTCGATTGCTACATAGTCATCCGGAATTTCAATGCCAAGCTGATCGCAGATCGTCTTGTTGTACTTCTTGGTGAACTGCGGTGCATACTCGATCGGCATCTCGGAGACATTGGATTCTCCGGTCAGGATCTTTGCTGCCATCTTTCCGGTTGCAACGCCGAGGTCATAGTAGCTGATGGACAGGGTTGCAACGCCGCACCCCTTGCAGATTCCTTCCTCGCCTGCAACGACCGGAACGCCTGCCGGCTGGCAGATGTTGTTGATGATCTCGGTGTTTGCTGCTGCGGTGTTATCAGTCGGAACATAGATCACATCACTCTCAGAAGCTGCCTTCGTCGTGATTGTGGAAATATCGTTGGAGTCAGAGAATGCATAGTACTCACAGGTATATCCGAGTCCCTCAAGCTCTTTCTTCACGGTGTCAACCTGATACTGGGAGTTTGGCTCTGCGGAACAATAAAGAAGACCAACCGTCTTCTTGTCCGGGAAGAGTTCCTTGATCATTGCCGCCTGCTCATTTAACGGAGCCAAATCAGCGGTTCCGGAAATATTTCCGCCAACCGTGCCGTTGAAGTCATCGATGCCGAGAGCCACACCGTACTCGGTTACAGAAGTGCCGAGAATCGGGATCTCCTTGGTGCCTGCCTGTGCTGCCTGAAGAGCTGCGGTTGCATTTGCAAGAATCAGATCCACATTCTCTGATACAAAACTGTTGATGATCGTGGAACAGGTGTTGGAATCGCCCTGTGCATTCTGCTCATCAAACTTGACTGCATCGCCGAGTTCCTCAGTCAGCGCATCCTCGAATCCCTTCGTTGCCGCATCCAGAGCGGTGTGCTGAACCAGCTGACAGATGCCCACAAGATACGTCTTGCCGTCTGCACTCTTTGCCTCGCCTGCTGCTGAGGAATCAGCCGCTTGGGATCCTGCCGCCTCACTGCTCTTTTCTGCTGCCGCTGTCGTCGAAGATGCTGCGCTTCCACCGCATGCGGTCATGGAAAGTGCCATCATTCCTGCCATTGCTGCTGATAAGATTCTTGTCGTTTTTTTCATAATCCTCTCCCTCTCTCTTCTCTCAAAAAGTTTCATGGATGCCCTCTGTTTTGCCACTTCTCCCATGAACTTTTTTAATCATACTACACTTTTTTGGCAGCGTCAATTTTATTGCTTTAAATTTATGTGATTTTAAAGTAATAAAGTGAAAAAGAAGGGAATTCAAGCAAAAAAACAGATGAATAGGAAAACCTTTATAGGGTTCATAACAGATTAAGTATTTGCATTTTTTGTGATTTTCCACTATACTTGTACTCGTAAAGCACTTACCTGTACTCTAAATTCACAATAAAACTCTCTTTCCTGGCGAATGAGCTTTCCAATCCGATTTACTGCCAACCGATCGTGATAATCAACCTTATTTCATTCGTAAGCAGAGTTTTATTGGAATTTGGAGCAATAAGCGAGAATCCTCCGTTTTTTTATCTGTTGGATATCTGTCGGATTATTCTCGACTATGGAGGAACCTCTCACGATGAACAACGACAACTCCGTTGCACTTTTAGAAATGCTCAATGCGAGAGAAATGCGCAGTGTTCTGCAAAAACATCTTCTTCAGCAGTACCGGAAAACCTTGATCTGTCTGACGCTCAACATTCCCGGTCCTGTCAAACTTCTTCCCGGTGTTCCGGAAGCTTTTGCCGAAGGATGCCGAAGAATCGAAGAAACTCTGCAGGAGCATCTTATTTTAATCAGCAATTTCCGCACCGTAAAAGAGAAGACCGGATATGAGGCTTTTTACAGCGTCGACGCTTCTCCCGAATATGTGAAAGAGCTGATGATTATTTTGGAAGATCAGGACGCCCTCGGGCGGCTTTTTGATATTGATGTGTTAAATGTGGAAGGCGTCAAGATTTCCCGCGAGGAACTTGGTCAGCCACCGCGCAGATGTCTGATCTGTGAGGAACCGGCTCACGCATGCAGCCGAAGCCGCAGACACACCGTTGAGGAACTCACTGCGAAGGTCAATGAGATCCTGAAACCTTTTATAAACGGTTGATCCATCAAACAAATGCGGGGCATCAGAAAACAGTACGCAGACGGCGCTGTTCTCTGGTGCCCTTTTTTTATACCTTTTATAATGTTATAATGGCATTTTCTGCCAGAAATGAGGTGTCCCATGTACCAGAAACTTAAATACAAGAGTCCAAGACCTGATTCATCTGTTGAAAACGTCTCCCCAGTCAGCAATGGAGACAGCGAGAACCTGATTCACCGCTTCTTTCTCCTCT
>NZ_JBNMIC010000028.1:0-39443 GCF_050873065.1 Brotaphodocola sp. | reverse complement strand
ATCAGAATAACTCCTTTCTTGGATGTAGGTTTATAGTTTTTAGTCAACTCTATTATACCATATCCGGTGAGGAGTTATTTGTTTATAGGTAACAAAAAATGCCGTATTTATGCGGCTTGTGGCGTTTCGCAAACGCCTAATATATAAGAAAGCGAGAGGAAAGAAAAATGCTGTTACATGAATGCAAATCAATCGAAAAGACAGAGAATGGCTATATTCTTCACGGAGACACCGCAGATGTTCTGCTGATTTTTATGACGGATGATGTGATCCGTATCCGCGTAAGTTTTCAGAAAAACTTTAAAGAGGAGTCTTATACCTTAGTCACGACAGCGTGGGAGGACCGCATGGATGACCTTTTAAAGGGAGAGAGAGTGCGGATTCAGGCTCTGGACGTTCCTTGCGAGGAGACGGAGAAGAAACTGGTATTTTCCACTCAGACCTGTACGCTCGAAGTCAACAAGAAGCCTCTGTATTTCACCTTGAAGACTCTGGATGGAAAAATTATTTATCAGGATTTAAGAGAGCGCGCCTTTGAGGAGGATCAGCTTGGCCGTCTGTCGCATTTCTCTAAGATCGATATGGCAACCGACCATTTCTATGGATTTGGTGAGAAGACCGGACATCTCGACAAGAAGGGCAGAAGACTCAGAATGTCTCCAAAGGATGCGATCGGTCATGATCCGGAGCACGGCGATCCGATGTACAAGCATATCCCGTTCTATATTCGGGTAAATGAGAAGAACCTGCATGCAGTCGGACTTTTCTACCACAATTCCTACGACAGTGTCTTTGATATGGGACAGGAACTTTCCGGATACTGGGATCGCTACTGCTACTATCAGACGGATGGCGGTGACATCGACCTCTTCCTGCTCAATGGACCGGAGATGTCCGCTGTCATTGACCGCTACACAATGCTCACGGGACGCAGTGCGCTGCCGACCAAACAGTCACTCGGTTACTGTGCTTCGACGATGTATTATGCAGAGCTGGAGAAAGACTGTGACAAGGAAATTTATCAGGTCATCGACAAGCATGAGAAAGAGGAAATTCTGATCGATAATTTCTGGCTTGCTTCCGGTTATTCAAGCGGCGAGGAAGACAATCTTCGCTATGTGTTTAACTGGAACTATAAGAGATTCCCGAATCCAAAGGAATTCTTTGACAAGATGAATGCGCGTGGAATCAATGTGATTCCGAACCTGAAGCCGGGTATTCTGAAAAATCATCCGTATATGGATCTTTTTGAGAAAAATGATGTTTTCATCAAGAATCCGGACGGAAACGGCGATTACTATGGCAGATGGTGGGGCGGTGAAGGCCGTTTCTTCGATTTCACAAATCCAAAGTCGAGAGAAGTCTGGAAGAATCTTCTGGAAGAGCGTATCTTAAAGATGGGAACGAAGACGGTCTGGAACGACAACTGTGAGATGGATGGTGTCGAGGATCGAAATGCAAAGTGTGATTTTGAGGGAGAGGGCGGAACGATGGCAGAGCTCAAGATCCTTCACTCGAATCTGATGGCATTTCTGGCAAAGCAGGCACTTGCAGATGTATATCCGGGAGAGCGTCCGTACATCATCAACCGTGCAGGTTACGCAGGAATCCAGAGATACGCGCAGGTCTGGGGCGGTGATAACCTGACTGACTGGAGAACCGTAAAGTTCAACATTGCGACGATCATGGGAATGGGACTTTCCGGCTGCGCAAACATGGGCTGTGATATTGGCGGTTTTGCGGGCGGCGCTCCGGAGGCGGAACTTCTGCTTCGCTGGATCCAGAGTGGTATCTTCCAGCCGCGCTTCTGCTTAAATTCAGCAAACAACGACAATACCGTGACTCAGCCATGGATGTACGAAGAAAATATGGAGTATGTGAGAGCAGCATATGCACAGCGTTACCGCATGCTTCCGTATCTGTACAGCCTGATGTATGAGGCAAACCAGAACGGCATGCCGGCGATGCGTCCGCTGTTTTTGGAGTTCCCGGAGGACGTGAAGTGTTACAGTGATGAGAACCTGACCTTTATGTTCGGAAAGAGCGTGCTTGTCGCAAACGTTGTGGAACCGGGGGCAAAGACCCGCACGATCTATCTGCCGGCAGGATGCAGATGGTTCGATATGAATGATAATCTGAGAGAGTATGAGGGCGGTCAGACGATCACAATTCCGGTGACGCTTGGAAGCATTCCGATGTTCCTGAGAGGAAGCAGTGTCTATGTGACGAGTGAAGATGTAAAACACATTCTTGCCGATACGATGAGACAGGTAGATCTTCTTGTGAGTGCAGATACGGATACCAGCTTTGTGATGTACGATGATGATGGACATACGGAAGATTATAAGAATGGTGTCTATGCAAAGACCACGATCGATGTGAAAGCAGGCGATCAGACGGCAATCACCTTTGACACAGAGGGATCTTACGAAAGCCCGGTAGAGAAGATGACGATCAGACTTGTCAGCAAACAGAAAGGTGCATTCTGGGTAACAGTTGACGGTGAGAAGATTACCCGTTATATTGTTAAGGATGGATGGGATGCTGCTGAGTCTGGATGGTATTACAATCTCTCAGACAGAACCATCTGGGTAAAATATCCGGTTCCGAAGAAGAAAAATTATAAAGTTATCATTTCCAGGGAGAAATTTGACCTGATTGGAATGGTGGAAGAATAAGAACAAGTTTTCTCGGAAACCGAACAGAGAAAAACAGATAGGATGAGAGGAAAAAGACAAGTATGAGCAAAGAAACGACAATGGATCTGACGACAGGAAGTCCGATCAGACAGCTGTTTTTGTTTTCCATTCCGCTTGTGCTCGGAACGGTGTTTCAACAGCTTTACAGTTTTGCGGATACCGTCATTGTGGGACGATTCATTGGCGTTTCTGCATTGGCGGCGGTCGGCACGACGTATTCCCTGAACTTTCTGATTCTGGGATTTGTGCAGGGACTCTGTGTGGGATTTGGAATCCTGATCTCGCAGAGTTTCGGCGCACATGACCGGAGAGAATTGCAGACATTTTTCGTGAATGGAGTGATTCTTGCAGCGGTGATCGGTGCAGTTCTGACTGTTGTGACGGTGCTGATGGCGGAGCCTCTGCTGAGACTGATCCGGACGCCGGAGGACATTCTCGGAATGGCGGTGGAATACATCAAGATCATCTTTCTTGGAATTCCTGCCACGATACTCTACAACTATTCGGCGAGTGCGCTCAGAGGAGTCGGGGATTCCAAACATCCGTTTTATTTCCTGCTCTTCTCGAGTGTGCTCAACATCGCGCTGGATTACCTGTTCATTGTGCCGATGAACGGCGGAGTTGCGGGAGCGGCGTGGGCGACTGTCATCAGCCAGCTGATCAGCGGAATTCTCGATATGTACTGGCTGCTGTTCCGCATCCGTCTGATGCAGGGATGGAAAAATGGATTTCAGATCAGCGGTTATCATGCAAAGCGCCTCTGTGTCGTCGGTCTTCCGATGGGATTTGAGTATTCTGTCTCGGCAATCGGAGCTGTTGTGATGCAGGGGGCGATCAACAGTCTCGGAAGCATTGCAGTGGCAGCCCAGACAGCGGGAGAGAAGATCCGCCAGATGTTTACGCTTCCGATGGAGAGCGTCGGCATGGCGATGGCAACTTATACCGGACAGAATTACGGTGCAGGGCGGATTGACCGCATTAAGGAAGGCATCAAGAGCGGACTCAAAATCCAGTACATCTACTGCGTGGTTGTATGGATCGCAATTTTCTTCTTAAAAAAGCCGTTTGTCGGTCTTGTGCTCGGAGAGACGCAGAGTGAAGTGGCACTTGAGGCGGTTCAGTATCTTTTTATCATGAGTTTTCTGTTCTTTATCCACGGCTCTCTGATGATTATGAGAAATACGCTTCAGGGTCTGGGATACAGTTTTCAGGCAATCATTTCCGGAATTGGAGAGCTTGTCGGGCGAAGCCTTGGCGGTCTTCTTGCAGTCTGCGGGATGGGATTTACGGCGATCTGCCTCTCAAATCCGATGGCATGGCTGTTTGCGCTGATTTACTGCTGCGTGACAGTGAGACATTATCTGAAAAAAATGGAATAGAGAATAAAGAAGTTTTAGTATTTGGGCCCCCTTATCTGTACAGAATGGCTGACAGATGAGGGGGTCTGTTTGTTTTGGCTGACAGGAAATTGATAATTGATTGACAAAGAAATTGATGATTCGTATAATAAAAGTATGTTGTACGGTTGTCTGACAAATCAGAGGGACAGAAAAGGGGCGAAAACCGTGATTACATAAATAAAAAGGGAGAGAGGAAAGTTTATGATTATTTCGCGTTCAAACATCACGGACCAGATTGTTCAGTATTTTAAGGAGAAGATTGTTTCCGGAGAATGGAAAGTCGGGGAGAAGATTCCATCGGAGAATCAGCTCACGGAGACTCTAGGTGTGAGCCGTGCGAGTATCCGAACCGCCATTCAGCAGTTAGTCGGGATCGGGGTGCTTGAGAGCCGTCACGGAAAGGGAACTTTTCTTCTCGATGATGAGGTGGATGAGGGAGGAGCGGGAGACGGGAAAATCACTGCCCAGGACTGCAAAGATACGCAGAAAGTGTTGGAATTTCGACGGATTGTTGAACCGGAAGCGTGTTATCTTGCGACGGAGAATGCGACGGACGAGTTGATTGATCAGCTTCAAAAGGCACTCGATGAGATGGCAGGAAACAAGGAGAATCAGAAAGCGTTTATCGCGGCGGATCTTCGATTTCATGAGCTGATTTGCAATGCCTCGGAGAATCTGCTTCTGGAGAAGAGTATGAGCAAGGTGTTTGAGGAGGCAGGGCGAGATCAGGCGCGGACGTTTCAGCTCTTTGGATTTAAAGATGGAATCTATTATCACCGCTTGATTCTGGATGCGATCAAGAAAGGGGATGCAAAGCGGGCGCGCGAGAGCATGTTTGATCATCTCCAGATGGGAATTGATAAGTTGAACAGCCAAAGCAGAGAGATGGAATCCCAAAAGGAATAGTGTCTAGTATATTCTGCACAAAAATATGACTTTAAAATATGAAAAATAGACAAAAGATTGCATTTGAGACAAAAAGGCAGACAAAGTAGTTGACAAAACAGACAAGGGTGATTATAATCACAGTATAACTTGTCAGACAAGATAAGATGAGAAACAGGGAACAAGAAAGGCTGTCAAATGGCAGCCTTAAACAAAAAGACAACTTGTCAGACGACTTACAAGAAAGGGGTATAAGGATGGCAGTAACAATCAGCAAAGTACGGGTAATCTGTACCGCACCAGAAGGAATCAATCTTGTGGTTGTGAAGGTAGAGACGAATCAGCCGGGATTATATGGTCTGGGTTGCGCAACTTTTGCTTACCGGCATCTTGCGGTAAAAACCATCGTGGAGGAGTATCTTGATCCGCTTCTGAGAGGACGGGATGCAGAGAATATAGAGGAGATCTGGCAGCTGATGCATCAGAACGCCTACTGGAGAAACGGACCGGCGGAGAACAATGCGATCTCCGGTGTAGATATGGCACTCTGGGACATCAAGGGAAAGATGGCAGGAATGCCGGTATATCAGCTGTTTGGAGGAAAATGCCGTCAGGGAATTCCGGTTTACCGCCATGCGGATGGAAGAGATCTCGAGGAACTCTGTGAAAACATTGAGCGTTTCCGGGAGATGGGAATCAAGACGATCCGCTGCCAGTGCGGTGGATACGGTGGAGAAGATTATGGAAATACACCGAAGGATGCTCCGGCGGGCTCCCTTCCCGGCATCTATCTCGACTCCAAGTCTTATATCCGTGATACAGTAAAGCTGTTTGAAGGAATCCGAAATAAGATCGGATATGAGATGAATCTGGTTCACGATGTCCATGAGAGAATCGCTCCGGTTGAGGCGATCCGTCTGGCACAGCAGTTGGAACCGTTTGATCTGTTTTTCCTCGAAGATCCCGTGTCGATCGAGCAGACTGACTGGCTTCGCCGTCTGCGCGCTCAGACGAGCATTCCGATTGCAGAAGGAGAACTCTTCAACAATCCGGCAGAATGGAAGCATCTGATCAGTGAGCAGCTGATTGATTTTATCCGTGTCCACATCAGCCAGATCGGAGGAATCACTCCGGCGAGAAAGCTTCAGATCTTTGCAGAGCAGTTTGGGGTGCGCACTGCATGGCATGGACCGGGAGATATGTCTCCGATCGCGCATGCTGCCAATATCCATATTGATCTGGCGGCACAGAATTTTGGCGTACAGGAGTGGTCGGGAATTGAACCTCCGAACTATGTGATTCAGGATCTGAAAGGACCGCACGGAGCACTTCTTGAAGTCTTCCCGGGTCTTCCGGAATATCGGGACGGTTATGTATATGCGAATGATAAGCCGGGACTTGGCGTGGATCTGAATGAAAAAGAGGCAGAGAAATATCCGTGTGAAAATACCGTTACCCGTTGGACGCAGACGAGAAGGAAAGACGGAGCGCTCCAGACACCGTAAGCGAGGGGCATCTTTGTACTGGGAGGGATTAGAATGAAACGCACACAAGTAGCAGTGCTCGTAGCGGTGGGCGCATTTGTGGCAGGCGCGGTCGCAATCTGGCACGATTCAAAACCAATGGTATCCTCTGATGGAACGATTACGCTTCGCATGGCGCAGACTTCCTCGGAGACAGGAGCGATCGGACAGAGCATGAATGAGTTTGCCGATGAAATTTATGATCGGACAGACGGAAGATATAAAATCGAAGTTTATCACAACGGACAGCTCGGAGCAGAGATTGACACGATTGAGGGATGTCAGATGGGAACGATCGACATTGCGGTGGTCAATCAGTCTACACTTGGAAACTTTATCAGCGATTTTCAGGCATTGGATATTCCGTATCTGATCACATCGACCGATCAGGCAGACCGTGTATTTCTGGGAGAGATTGGGGATTCTTTTCTGGAACGGCTCTCCGGCGTGCAGCTTGTCGGTCTTGGAATCTGGGAGTCCGGATTCAGAAATCTGACAAACGGAAAAAAGGATATCAATTCGGTTGACGACATCAAGGGACTCAAGATCCGCACGATGGAGAACCAGATTCATATCGCGTTCTGGAAGGCACTCGGAGCGGATGCAACCCCGATGGCATGGGGCGAGGCATACACCGCACTTCAGCAGGGTGCTCTCGATGGACAGGAGAACCCGTCTACGGTTATTCTGACAAACAATGTGGCACAGGTCAACAGTCATCTTGCAATTACGGAGCATGCATACTCTACCGTATTTCTGATTATGAGCCCGACAACCTGGGCGTCGTTGAGCGAGGAAGACCAGAAAATTTTCAAGGAGGTCATGGATGAGTGCAGCCAGAAGGAGAGAGTACTCAGCCGCCAGATGGATGCAGAAGCTGTGGAACAGCTCCAAGAGCAGGGAATGACCGTTACCTATCCGGAAAAACAGCCATTTATTGATGCAGCTTCCTCTTTGTATGAGACTTGGGAGAAAGATTATGGAAAAGTGATGTCGGATATCCGGGCACTGAAGACAAATTAGGTGGGAGGACGAGAATGAAGCAGATAATTCGAGCGTTTCTGGCAATGCAGAAAGTGGTCACAGCGGTGATCAGCATTGCATTGACTGCCATGATTGCAGTTGTATTTTTGCAGACTTTCTGTCGCTTTGTAATATTTAGAAGTCTCTCCTGGTCGGAGGAATTGTCGCGTTATTTATTCGTTGCGGTGATTGTTCTCGGTGTCAATCTCGCAATGAGCAATCACATGATGGTGAGAATCGAGATCATTGACAATTACCTGAAAGGAAAAGCTGCGGTAGTCATGAATCTGGTTCGCCGTTTTGTGGCATTATTTGTAAATGTTATTTTTATGTACAGTGCGTTTAAGCTGATTGAGATTGGCGGTTATCAAACAAGCCCGGCAATGAGCATTCCGATGAGTTTTCTGTACAGCATTATTCTGGTTGGATTTGTGCTGAACGTGCTGGCAGCTCTCATGGATATTTATCAGACTTATGTGCGTCAGGTATCGGGAAAGGAGGAAAAATAAATGCAGACAGCAGCAATAGCCTTGATTGTGGTTCTGATCGTTGCGATGGCGCTTGGCTTTGAGATTACTTGGGCGCTGGGACTTGCGTGTATCACAGCAGTCCTTCTCGATCCGAAATTAACATTTGTGGTGATTTCTCAGAGAATTTTTGCAAACTCCAATAGCTTTTCGATGCTCGCGATTCCGGCATTCATGCTGGCAGGTGACATCATGTCGAAAGGCGGACTCTCAAAACGTCTTGTCGCGTTTGCGGATTCCCTTGTCGGCTGGATCTCGGGAGGCATCTCTCTGGTGTCGATCGTGGCATGTACGTTTTTTGCGGCAATCTCCGGTTCTTCCGTTGCGACGACCGCAGCGATCGGTGGTCTGATGTACCCGGAGATGGTTGAGCGCGGATATCCGGAAGATTATTCGGCAGCAGTTCAGGCGATCGGAGGAACACTCGGAATCGTCATTCCGCCGAGCATCGTTATGGTTATCTATGGAAATATCACAGGTGTTGCAGTCGGAGATCTTCTGATGGCGGGCATGCTTCCGGGAATCATCTGCTGTGTCTGCCTCTGTATCTATGCTTTTTACAAGGCAAAAAAATATAATTTCCCGAAGGCGGACGGATTTTCTTTCAAGCGTTTCCTTCTCTCTTTTAAGGATGCGGTCTGGGCTTTGATTATGCCGGTGATCATTCTCGGAGGAATCTATGCCGGAATTTTCACTCCGACGGAATCCGCAGTTGTGGCAGTTGTGTATGGACTTCTGGTATGTCTGCTGATTTACCGCGAAGTGACGCTCAAGAGTGTATGGGAGATCATTCAGAATACTGCTGTCGGAACGGCGAACCTGATGATTCTGGTTGTGACAGCGCAGATGTTTGGATGGCTGATTTCTTATTATCAGATTCCGCAGTATGTGACAGAGTTCATGCTTTCCTACGTTTCCGGAAAATACATGTTCTGGGCAATTATCATCATCTTGCTGACGATTTGCGGAATGTTCCTCGAGGTTGGTGCGACAAACCTGATTTTAGCACCGATTCTGGCACCGATTGCAGCGGCATTTGGAATTAATCCAGTTCAGTTTGGACTTGTGTTTGTATTCCTGTTAGCGATGGGACAGGCAACTCCGCCATTCGGAACTTGTATGTTTGTCGCATGCGGAATCAGCAAACGCTCCGTGGGCGGTGTCTCAAAACAACTGGTACCGTTTGTTCTGGTTGAGATTTTGTGTGGAATCCTTTTTGCACTGGTACCGGCGCTGTCGACGCTGCTTCCGAGTCTGATTTCCTGATAAAAATGAGATCAGAAAGAACAGAAAAAATCGGAAATCGAGGAGCAGAAATTTTTGCGGAAGTAATTCAAATTAACAAATAAAAAGAATCAAAAAGAGTTAAAAAGAATCAGAAAAGTCAAAATGATCCATCCAGTCCATGCAGGAATGGAAAATAGGAAAGATGAGAGTTCTGTACAAAAAGGAGGTATATTACAATGAAAAATACGATGAAGGAAGTTGTAGTAGTAAAACCGCACGAGTATGAGGTGAGAGAAGTTCCGGTTCCGGAGCTTCAGAATGAGGATGAGGTTCTGATCCAGATGAAATCTGCCGGTGTCTGCGGAAGTGATCATCACATCTATCACGGACTGAATCCTTGTTCCACCTATCCGCGCATTCCGGGTCATGAGAATGCGGGAGTGATTGCCAAGGTTGGAAAGAATGTCAAGAATGTGAAGGTTGGAGATCATGTTATTGTTGATCTGATTTCGACCTGCGGAACCTGTTATCAGTGCAGAATCGGAAGAAAGAATGTCTGTGAGCATGTGAAGGTGCGCGGATCAGGTGCAGACGGCGGCTGGAGAGAGTATTTCACAGCACCGGCAAAGGAAGTGTACAAGATCAGTGATTCTGTTGACTGGAAGGATGCAGCTCTCGTGGAGCCGTATGCGATCGGCGGACATTGCACGAGTCGCGCGAGAATCGTTCCGGATGATGTCGTCTTCATTCTCGGAACAGGAACGATCGGTTCGATCATTCTTCAGACCTGCAAGGCGAAGGGATGCAAGACTGTGATCTGCTGCGATGTGGATGAGGCATCCTTAGATCGCGCAAAGGGATATGGCGCAGATTATGTGATCAATTCCAAGACGGAGGATATCGTAAAGCGGATTCAGGAGATCACAGAAGGCCATGGCGTGACGGTAGCTTTTGATTCTGCCTGCTTCCCGGGGTCTCTTACCATGTGCATGCAGCCGGGAATCCTCTGCAATGCGGGACGTATGATTCCTCTCGGATTCTCGACAGGAAAAGAAGAGATTACGCAGGCGATGATCAACCAGAGAGAGCTTGACATCATTGGTTCGAGAATGTCCTGCTTCCAGTTTGAGCCGACGATTGAGCGCATGGAGAAGGGAGAGCTGAACACAAAGGGAATCGCAACGATGTTTATCCCGTTCTCTGAGATCGACAAGGTATTTTACAACATGGATCATCCGACTCTGGAATCCAAGAAGATGGTAATCCTGTTTGATTAAAGAAACGCTGAGACTGGCAAGAGACAGGTAGAGAAAAAACGTAGACAAGATAAAAGCAAAAAGAAAGAAAAAATAGAGAAAAAGGAGAAACAGCCATGAAGTATGATTACAAGAAAATGTTTGATGTAGCAGGAAAGAATGCAATTGTCACCGGAGGCGCTCAGGGACTTTCAAGAGGTATGGCAGAAGGACTTTTGGAGAACGGATGTAAGGTTGTCCTGATTGATGTGCAGAAAGAGAAGCTGGAGCAGGTGTGCAAGGAGTATCGCGAGATGGGATACGAGGCATACGGCGTATGCGGAAATCTGGCAGATCGTGCGGATGTGGACCGCGTTTTCAAGGAGGCGATGGAGATTCTTGACGGACGTCTGGATGTCCTGATTCCGGCAGCGGGAATTCAGCGCCGTCATCTCCCGGAAGAGTTCCCAATTGAGGAGTGGGATCTCGTCTTAAACATCAACTTGAATGCAGTATTCCTGATGATTCAGAAGGCTTTGAAAGTAATGCTCAAGCAGAAGACGGGCGGCAAGATTATCACGATCGGTTCCATGGTAACTTGGTTTGGAGGAACGACGGTTCCGGCATACACCGCATCGAAGGGTGCAGTTTCTCAGCTGACGAAGAGCCTTGCAGTTGACTGTGCCGGAAGAGGAATCAACATTAACTGCATTTGCCCGGGATATATGGATACCGAGATGTGTGCAAATATGACTCAGGCGAGAAAAGATGAGTGCACAGTGAGAATTCCGGCAGGCAGATGGGGAACTCCGGATGATCTGAAGGGACCGGTTCTCTTCCTCGCCTCTTCCGCATCAGATTACTTAAATGGTGCAACCATTCCGGTAGATGGTGGTTATCTGGTAAAGTAATGATTCACCTGCAAATGGATTCTCCTGCTAAAAATAATAGATGAAGCAATAAGACTGTCAGAACGATTCTGATAGTCTTATTTGCATTTTGGTGGTGGATGGAGATAGATTTTACTGTTTTATGAGAGCCTTGTTATAAAAGAAACACAGGTTGACGTTGTCTGCGGAAACCCTTATAATTTTCTTGAGAGAAATCAAAGCAAGGTGACTAAGAACAAGAATGAGTTCAGGTTGATTGGCAAAATCCTAAAACTTAGAATAAAAAAATCAACCATCAACCATCAACCATCAATCATCAACTATCAACAGTCAAGAAAATAAGAAAACAGGAGAAAAACAGGAAGGAAAATTACAAAGATGAAAAACGTGATTGTCGGTCAGTCTGGCGGCCCTACCGCAGTGATTAATGCAAGCCTTTACGGAGTTATCCGTGAGGCACTGAAGTCAGAGGAGATTGGTCATGTATATGGAATGATCAACGGAATCGAGGGATTTTTGCAGGATAAGTACATGGATTTAGGGGAAGAACTCTCGGAGGGAGAGTTAGAGCTTCTGAAGCTGACCCCGGCTGCTTATCTCGGATCCTGCCGTTACAAACTGCCAGAAGATCTGTCAGCAGTTTTTTATCAGACGATTTTTGAGAAGCTGAGAGACTTAAATATCGGATATTTCTTCTATATCGGAGGAAATGATTCGATGGATACGGTGAGTAAGCTGTCCCGCTGTGCGGCGGAGAATGGAAGCGACATCCGTTTCATCGGAATCCCGAAGACGATCGACAACGATCTGATTCTGACGGATCACACTCCGGGATATGCGAGTGCGGCAAAATATGTGGCTTCCACAGTCAGGGAGATCGTGCTTGATGCGTCTGTCTACCAGCAGAAAGCCGTGACGATTGTGGAACTCATGGGACGTCATGCAGGATGGCTGACGGCTGCGAGTGCTCTCGCAAGAAAATTCCCGGGGGATAACCCGATGCTGATCTACCTGCCGGAGTCAAACTTTGAGCTGGGAGATTTTGCGAGAGATCTTGAAAAAGCGCTTGAGAAGAGAAACAGCGTGATTGTCTGCGTGTCCGAGGGAATCTCCGATGCATCCGGAACTTTTATCTGTGAGTACGGGGATGAGGCGATGGTCGACAACTTCGGTCACAAGATGCTGACCGGCTGCGGAAAGGTGCTTGAGAGCTTTGTGCGCCGTCAGCTCGGAATCAAGGTCCGCTCGGTGGAGCTTAACGTGAGCCAGAGATGCAGCGGAATCGAGTCCTCCCTGACGGACATTGAGGAGGCGGCACTTGCGGGAAGCGAGGGCGTAAAGGCTGCACTTTCCGGAAAGACCGGTGTGATGATTGCGTTCAAGAGAACCGGAGATGACCCGTATCAGATGGAGTGTGCAACCGAGGATGTCAACCTGATCTGCAATCAGGAAAAGCCGGTACCGATGGAGTGGATTGTAAATGGAAATGATGTCTCAGAGGAATTTCTCACCTATGTGCGCCCGCTGATTCAGGGGGAGCCGGTGCGCCCGATGAAGGATGGTCTGCCGGAGTATCTGTACAGAAAATAAGAAAAGATTTGCAAAATCGCCGTACTTGTTATATACTATGTAGGAATCTGTACAGAGGGAAATCTGTGCCTAAAGCGTGTATACCTGAAAAACTTGCAGAACAAATTTTGAGACGCGTTTTAGTAAACATTCAGTAAAAAATTAAGAAACATTTATCATGTAAGAAAACGAAGGAAGGAAACAAAGTCATGGCATTATTAGAGACATGGAGAAACCTTGCTTACGGCAATGGTTTGAGCGATAAAGAGAAGGAGAACCTGTGGAACGGTTACTTCACCATCGAGAAGGGCATCTACGAGCAGATTCTTTCCAACCCGACTGAGGTTGTTACCGGAACCGTTAAGGGACTGGCTGAGAAGTACGGTACCGAGGTTCTGATCATGACCGGATTCCTCGATGGAATCAACGAGAGCCTGAAGGGTTACGAGAACCCGATCGACACCATGGAGGAGGATACCGAGGTGAAGATCGAGATCGATCCGGAGAAGCTGTACTACAACATGGTAGAGGCAAAGGCTTCCTGGCTGTATGAGCTTCCGCAGTGGGATTCCATCCTGAGCGAGGAGACCCGTAAGGAGCTTTACAAGAAGCAGAAGGCATCCGGTACAATCCGCAAGGGAAAGAAGATTTTCCCGAACGATCCGTGCCCGTGCGGAAGCGGTAAGAAGTACAAGAAGTGCTGCGGCAAGAACGCATAAGTTGCGAGAGAATACCGTGTATGGCCGTTGATGTTTGCGCAGTGTGTGAACAGCAAGGCCATAAGAGGTGAAAAGAGGAGCAGGAGTATCCGGTTTACGGCGGGGTGCACCTGCTCTTTTTGCCACATGGAAAGAATGGAATGAGTTGCTGTTTGCAGGTATTTACAGGCAGAAAACTATTAGTTGCAAAAGAGGTGAAAGAGAAACGATGGAAGCATACACAGGATTTGCGGCGGTGTACGATCTGTTTATGGACAACATTCCCTATGAGGAGTGGTGTGAGTATCTGACCGGACTTTTGAGAGAATATGAGGTGACGGACGGACTCGTTCTCGATCTCGGGTGCGGAACAGGAAAGCTGACGCGGCTTTTAGCGGATCGTGGCTATGATATGATCGGAGTGGATATTTCCGAAGAAATGCTCGAGATTGCGGCACAGAAGGAGGCCGAGGAGCCGAAGGGGATTTTGTACCTTCAGCAGGATATGCGGGAATTTGAACTGTACGGGACCGTCCGGGCGGTTGTGAGCATCTGCGATTCCATGAATTATCTGATGGAGTACGAGGATCTCGTCCAGGTTGTCCGCCTTGCAAACAATTATTTGGATCCGGGCGGAGTCTTTATCTTTGATCTCAACACCGTGTACAAGTACCGGGAGGAACTCGGAGAGCAGACGATTGCCGAGAACCGGGATGAGAGCAGTTTTATCTGGGAGAATTTCTACGATGAGGAGGAGATGGTCAATGAGTATGACCTGACGCTTTTCATCCGTGAAGACGACGGACGATACGGAAAGTATGAGGAGACGCACTATCAGCGGGCCTATGAGCTGGAAACCGTCAAAAAGGCGATTGCGGAGGGCGGAATGGACCTTGTGGCGATTTATGATGCATTTACACATGAACCGCCGACAGAAGAAAGTGAGAGAGTATATGTGATTGCGCGGGAGCGCGGAAAGGAATAGAGGGATAGACGATGGGAGATTATATGATTCGTGCAACGGCAGCAGAGGGACAGATTCGTGCATTTGCTGCAACAACCAGAGATATGGTGGAATATGCGCGTGCAGCGCATAATTTAAGTCCGGTGGCATCTGCCGCACTTGGACGTCTGATGACCGCAGGAGCGCTGATGGGCTCGATGATGAAGGGAGATCAGGATCTTCTGACCTTAAAGATCAACGGAGACGGACCGATTCATGGAATCACGGTGACTGCAGATTCCCACGGAAATGTAAAAGGCTATGTCGGAGATCCGCAGGTGATGCTTCCTCCGAACGAGTTTGGAAAGCTCGATGTCGGCGGTGCAGTCGGAATCGGTGTACTCAGCGTCATCAAGGATATCGGTCTGAAAGAGCCGTATGTCGGCCAGACCCAGCTTGTGACAAGTGAGATTGCGGAAGATCTGACGTATTACTTTGCAACGTCTGAGCAGACTCCGTCAAGCGTGGCACTCGGAGTGCTGATGAATAAGGACAACACGGTTCGTCAGGCCGGCGGATTTATCATCCAGCTGATGCCGGGTGCATCCGAGGAGATCATTTCCGGTCTTGAGGAGAGACTCAAAGAGATCACATCGATCACCTCTCTGCTTGACGCCGGAAATACGCCGGAACAGATTCTTCAGAAAGTTTTAGGCGGATTTGGACTGGAGATTCTGGATTCCATGCCGGTTCAGTTCCACTGCAACTGTTCTAAGGAGAGAATTGAGAAGGCACTGATCAGCGTCGGAAAGAAGGAGCTCCAGAGCATGATCGATGACGGGGAGACGATCGAAGTCAACTGTCATTTCTGCAATAAGCATTATCCGATCACCGTGGAAGAACTCAAGGAACTGCTTGAGAAGGCAAAATAACAGCGAACAGAGAGAAACAGAGATAACAGGAGAAGGAAGAAAGGGGAAAGGAAGATGGAGAAGAGAGAACTCGCGCATTACGTGGATCACACACAGCTTTCTCAGACGGCGGTCTGGGCAGACATTGAGAAACTCTGTGATGAGGCAATCCGCTTTCAGACGGCATCGGTGTGCATCCCGCCGTCTTATGTAAAACAGGCAAAAGAATATGTCGGGGAGAAGATGGCGGTGTGCACCGTCATCGGATTCCCGAACGGATACAACACAACTGCGGTCAAGGAGTTTGAGACGCGTCAGGCGCTTAAAGATGGCGCAGATGAGATCGATATGGTCATCAATCTCGGCTGGGTCAAGGATGGCAGATATGATCTGGTGGAAGAGGAGATCCGCACACTCAAGAATGCATGCGGCGAGAAAATCTTAAAAGTCATCATTGAGACGTGTCTGCTGACCGAAGAAGAGAAGATTCGCATGTGTGAGGTTGTGACATCTTCAGGCGCTGATTTTATCAAGACATCGACCGGATTTTCCAAGGCAGGAGCGACGTTTGAGGATATTGAGCTGTTTGCGGGACACGTCGGGGATGGCGTGAAGATCAAGGCAGCGGGCGGAATCTCCAGTCTGGAAGATGCAGAGAGATTCCTTGAGCTCGGTGCAGACCGCCTTGGAACAAGCCGGATTGTCCGTCTTCTTGAAGAAGCAGAAAAAAACAACGCGTAAAGACATAAAAAATGAACGAAATGAATGACGAGGCAAAGGACGGAATAACAGCGGGGATGATGGATAACAGGGATAGAAGCGGGAACACAATGAATGCGGTGAAAATGGAAAAGAAAGAACAGAGAGAGTCAAATCAGGCGATGACAGGAAATCTGCATGCCATGTATTTGCAGGCGGATGCGGATGAGAAGACGAAAAAGCTGATAGAAGCTGCGACGGAGGCAATGGGGCGTGCTTACACGCCGTATTCCCATTTTCAGGTAGGAGCAGCCCTTCTGACAAAGGATGGAAAGATTTATCTCGGGTGCAACATCGAGAATGCGGCATACACGCCCACAAACTGTGCGGAACGCACGGCATTCTTTAAGGCAGTCAGTGAGGGAGAGCGAGAGTTTGAGGCAATCTGCATCATTGGAGGAAAGAACGGTGTGGCAAATGGCGTGACGGCTCCATGCGGAGTCTGCCGACAGGTGATGCGGGAATTCTGTGATCCGCATACTTTCCGAATCATTCTTCCGGATGGGGCGGATTCCTATCAGGAATTTCTGCTTGAGGAGCTTCTTCCGCTTGGTTTCGGACCTGAAAATCTGCTTGGCTGATTGACGGATGACGGATTGCCCGAACTGATCGGGCTGATTTTTATGGTAAATGGATCAAAGTTCACGAATGGAGGATGGACAGAATGGCAAAAAAGACATTTAAGCGAGCTTTTGTGATTGTACTGGATTCTCTTGGAGTTGGAAATGCGAAGGATGCGGCAGAGTATCACGATGCCGGAACAGACACACTCGGCCACATCTCAGACACGGTGGAGAGTCTGGAGATTCCGAATCTTCAGAAACTGGGTCTGGCAAATCTTCACCCGCTGCGCCAGGTTCCGAAGGCAGATCATCCGCTTGCCTACTATGCGCGGATGAATGAGGCGAGCCACGGCAAGGACACGATGACCGGACACTGGGAGATGATGGGATTAAAGACGGTGAAGCCGTTTATCACCTTCACAGAACACGGTTTTCCGCCGGAGCTGATTGCAGAACTGGAGAAGCGCACGGGTCATAAGGTGATTGGAAACAAGAGTGCGAGCGGAACGGCAATCCTCGATGAACTTGGCGAGGAGGAGATTGCGACCGGCCACATGATTGTGTACACCTCAGCGGATTCCGTGCTTCAGATCTGTGGAAATGAGGAGACTTTCGGACTTCAGGAGCTTTACCGCTGTTGCGAGATTGCAAGAGAACTGACGATGAAGGATGAGTGGAAAGTCGGCCGTGTGATTGCCCGCCCTTACGTCGGAAAGAAAAAAGGGGAGTTTAAGCGCACAAGCAACCGCCACGACTATGCAGTTCCTCCGTTTGGGGAGACGGCGCTTGATGCCCTCAAGGAGGCCGGACTTGATGTGATTTCTGTCGGAAAGATCAATGATATTTTTGTCGGACACGGAATCACGGAAGCTCTCCACTCAAACAGTTCTGTGCATGGAATGGAGCAGACGATTGAGATCGCAAAGGAAGATTTCCATGGACTTTGCTTTGTCAATCTCGTGGATTTTGATGCCCTCTGGGGTCACCGGAGAAATCCGGTCGGCTATGCACAGGAGATTGAAAAATTTGATAAAAAACTCGGAGAGCTGCTTCCACTGCTCGGAGAAGAGGATCTGTTGATTCTGACGGCGGACCACGGAAATGATCCGACTTACACGGGAACGGATCACACGAGAGAGCAGGTTCCGCTGATCGTCTACTCGAAGGGATTTGAGGGAAGCGGGGAGCTTCCGGAGACGAACACGTTTGCGGTGATCGGGGCGACGATTGCAGATTACTTTGGCGTGAAGATGCCGGAGGGAACCATCGGAACTTCGCTCCGGGAAGAACTGAAATAAGAGAACCGAATAAAGGCGATAACGTGATAAATGGAAAGTGGCAAATTGAAAAAGGTTAAGGCTAATTGAGAAAAAACAGTGGAATCCATGACCGGAATGTGCTAAACTGTGATCTGTGAAAATTTTGTCTATCGTTTTTCAAACATGGAAAATCAGGTCAGATGCCTGACGACGCAGATGTGGAAAACGGAGACTTTTAAATGTGAAATTCATCGAGCGGGAGAATGAGAAAAGTGGAAGAAATAAAACATAAAGCATGGCATCATTTTCTGACGATCACACAGCACAAGATTCTGGTGATGGAGAACTGTTTCCGGGTAGGACTTTTTCGTCAGGGATTGATGCATGATCTGTCAAAATACAGCCCGGCAGAATTTTTGACGGGAGTTCATTACTATCAGGGAACCCGAAGCCCCAATGCGGCAGAGCGGGACGAGAAGGGATATTCGTCAGCATGGCTTCACCACAAAGGCAGGAATAAGCATCATTTTGAGTACTGGATTGATTTTTCGAAGGCGGCCGGTGGAATGGCAGGCTGCAAGATGCCGGTCAATTATCTTGTGGAGATGGTGATGGACCGGATCGCGGCCTGCCGGGTCTACCGGGGCAAGGATTACACGAGTGCCTCACCGTGGGAATATTACCAGCATGAGATGCCGTATCTCGACGGATATATGCATCCGGACACGAAGGCAGAGCTGGAGAAAATCCTGATTATGCTGCGCGATCAGGGGGAGCGGAAAGCGTTCGCCTATATGCGTTATCTTCTGAGTCAGGGAGATTACCGGGTACACAAATAAGCTGTTTCACTTTCAGGAATCAGCGTCAAACTCTGTGAAGCAGTCACAGAAATACGGATAAAGTTCCGCATAAGATTCAAGTTCTGCTTCTGACTGCGGAAGAAATGGGATCAGTCCCGTGCAGTCAGTTGCAGAACATGATTTGCAGCCAAATTCATCAAAGGAAGATGTCACTTCACATCGATAGGGATCCGGGTCGAGATCCCTTTTTTCGTCTTGATGTGTTTGGGTATGGATGTTTTTATTCTTGATTCGATTCTTATTTTTATCGTTCTGGAAATCATTTGTAGAATTATCGACTTTGGACATCAAAAAATCCCCTTTCTTTTTGTGGATGCCAGATTGCTTGTTTTTTATTATGGCAAGTATAGCATTCACTTGAGAGGGGATTTTTATGCTAAGGAAACAAAAACGCAAGAATCAAAGATGCAAAACGTCTGATCGGGACGGATGTGAGGACGAGCAGGATGGTTGCAGCATTTCCTGTAATCAGCAGAATCCGGTTTACCGTTCCCTGAGAGGAACACAGACGCAGGCAGAATCCTTTTTTCATCGGCCAGAAAAGTTTCTCCTGACGGAAGTTGAATACGTCGAGCAGAAGATGAGAGAGAAAACCGACGCCAAAATACGGAGCCGCGTCCGGGTAGATGACATCCATACAGGCAGTCAGCATAATCATTGCCGGAAAGGAGTGCATGAAAGACCGGTGAGGCTGTCTGGAGCCGTAAGCACAGATCATGATAAAGGCCATCAGACCAGTCAGAAGGCGGGAGACACTGCTGTTTTGCATCAGGCGTTCATAGACTCCGAGATGAAAGCGGTAATCGATGAAGATAACGATCGAAGTCACAGCAATCGCAGCTGTCATGATTTTGTCAGCACCCTGATGAGCCTGTGAAGTGCCGCAGTCAATATCACTGATCATACCGCCGACCGCCGCTGCCGCTGTTCCTGTGAGAAGAACAGGAAGGGTCTGCGGCTGCAAAATGGCGAGAGCAGAGGCCATTCCGACTGCAAAATGAGTTTTTCCTAACATTTGTAAAGTTCCTTTCCAAAATCTGTATATCTAAAATGCTTTTGTTTCGAGAGTGTTGCATTGCTAAAGATGAAAAGCTAAATACTAAACTTTCATTATAGTTCATCCCATAGCTGAAGGAGTGGGATTTTCACATATTTGTTGTAAAGTGGTGGAGACTATCATATCAGAAAATACAGAAAAAAACGAGAGCTTTAAAAAAACAGACTTGAAAAATTAAGATATTTGAGAATATAAAAAACTGTGAAAAATCAGAGCTTAAAAGCAATCTGGTTTCTCACAGTTGTTTTTGGTCAGACAGATAACAGCGACGACGGGCGGGAAAGATTCTGCAAACCCGTGTGAGACATCGGTGCTTAGACCGTGTAGTTTACGGTCTTATGCACCGCTACGTCGAACCCGGAGTGAGAACGAGTTTGCAGAACTTTACCCGTTTGTCGGAGCGTACAGTTCTCCTAAATTTTAGATCTCTCCAGCCTTTTTCAGAGCGGCCTCAATAAATCCACGGAACAGCGGATGCGGGCGGTTCGGGCGGGATTTCAGCTCCGGATGAGCCTGGGTTGCGATGAACCACGGATGAGACGGGATCTCGATCATCTCAACAATCCGTCCGTCCGGGGAAATTCCGGAGAGCATCATACCATTCTCCTGAAGAACGGTACGGTAATCGTTGTTGACCTCATAGCGATGACGATGGCGCTCATGGATCGTCTCCTCACCGTAGAGCTTGTAAGCCTTGGACTCCTTGTTCAGAACACACGGATAGGATCCGAGACGTAAAGTTCCGCCGATATCCTCAATGCCGTTCTGGTCAGGCATCAGATGAATCACCGGATGAACGGTAGACGGATCAAGTTCTGCACTGTGTGCATCGGTGTAGCCGACAACGTCGCGGGCAAATTCTACGATTGAAAGCTGCATGCCGAGGCACAGACCGAGGAACGGAATGTTGTTCTCGCGGGCGTACTGGATCGCGTAAATCTTTCCATCGATACCGCGGGAACCGAATCCGCCGGGAACGAGGATTCCGCTGACATCGCCGAGAATCTCACCGACATTGTCCTTTGTGACGGTCTCAGAATCTACCCATTTGATGTGGACAGCGGCATGGTTGGCAACACCGCCATGCTTTAAAGCCTCGACAACAGAGATGTAAGCGTCGTGAAGCTGGGTGTACTTTCCGACGAGGGCAACCGTCACGTCATGCTCCGGATGCTTCCATGCATCGATCATTGCGCGCCACTCGGTCAGATCCGGCTCCGGGCAGTCAAGCTGGAGACACTGGCAGGCAACCTCTGCGAGATGCTCCTTCTCCATTGCAAGCGGTGCCTCATAGAGAACTTCGACATCGAGGTTCTGGAGAACGTGAGTTTTCGGAACGTTACAGAACAGAGCAATCTTGCTGCGGATCGAGTCGTCGAGCGGATGTTCGCTGCGGCAGACAAGGATGTCAGGCCAGATTCCCATGCTCTGAAGATCCTTTACACTCGCCTGGGTCGGCTTCGTCTTCAGCTCGCCGGATGCCTTGAGGTAAGGAATCAGGGTGACATGAATCAGGATTGCGTTTTCGTGTCCGACCTCGTGCTGGAACTGGCGGATTGCCTCGAGGAACGGCTGGCTCTCGATATCGCCGACGGTTCCGCCGACCTCAATGATGGCGATCTCCGTCTCGGTTGTGGAGTAGTTGCGGTGGAACCGGCTCTTGATTTCGTTGGTGATGTGAGGGATAACCTGCACGGTACCTCCGCCGAAATCTCCGCGGCGCTCTTTCTGAAGAACGCTCCAGTATACTTTACCGGTGGTGACATTGGAGTTCTTGGTCAGGCTCTCATCGATAAAACGCTCATAATGACCGAGATCGAGATCGGTCTCTGCGCCGTCATCGGTGACGAATACTTCACCGTGCTGAACCGGATTCATCGTGCCCGGATCGATGTTGATGTACGGATCAAACTTCTGCATGGTTACTTTGTAACCGCGGGCTTTCAAAAGACGGCCGAGGGATGCGGCGGTGATTCCTTTTCCCAGACCGGAGACAACGCCTCCGGTGACAAAAACGTACTTAACTGGCATGACTGTGAAACCTCCTTTTCGTTGTGCATGTACTTCCG
This sequence comes from Brotaphodocola sp., assembly GCF_050873065.1. Classification (GTDB taxonomy): domain Bacteria; phylum Bacillota; class Clostridia; order Lachnospirales; family Lachnospiraceae; genus Brotaphodocola. Next base: position 17,346 of record NZ_JBNMIC010000028.1, on the reverse strand, counting down.
AAGTCTTCTCAAAAAAATAGAAAATCTCATAAACTCTTGGGAGTTTAGGAGACTGATAAGGAGATTTTGGAAGTACATAATCATGTGGGGATAGTGAGTGGTAAAAATATGACTTCCGTAAAAATAACTTGTATATTATACAACTCTCAAACACAGAAATCCAGAGGTATTAAAAAAAACTTATTTTTTTAAGTGTATTGCCGTATCATGTGAAATTTTCACTCCAGAAAATTCCTACCTATGTACAGTAACCCTTGATTTCTAGGAAAACAGCCATTATAATGAGAACAGTTGTGCCCAAAAAGGGAGGCAAACAGACAAAAAAGAACAGGAGAACTTGCCTGAATTATGGACAAAAAAACAAACAACGGCTCTGAGGGAAATGGAAAGTTGCCGAAGGGCCAGATTTTGCTTATCCTGATTGCAGTTCTGGTGACGCTGTTTTCCGCCAATCTGATGCGGAGCTATATGATGAGCAAGAGCCAGAAAGAAATCAGCTATGATGCCTTCATCCGGGATGTGGATGACGGACAGATTGAGTCTGTGACGGTCAGAAGCACGCAGATTCAGATTCAGTATAAAAAGGATTCAGAAAAGTATAATCCGGTGATCCAGTATTACACGATCCCGATGAGTGATCTTCAGCTGACTGACCGTCTCTATGAGCACGGGGTGAAGATGAAGAGAGAGCTGCAGGATACGACGGCGATGCTCGAGACGATCATCAATTTGATTTTCCCGATTGCCCTGTTTGCGATGCTGATGTTTTTCATGTCGAAGAGAATGGGAGGCGTCGGAAAGAGCAATGCCAAGGTGTACATGGAGAAGGAGACCGGAGTGACATTTGCGGATGTCGCGGGAGAGGATGAGGCAAAAGAGTCCTTGGTGGAACTGGTAGATTTCCTCCACAACCCGGCGAAATACACAAAGATCGGTGCGAAACTTCCGAAGGGAGCCCTGCTTGTCGGACCTCCGGGAACCGGAAAGACTTTGCTTGCAAAAGCGGTTGCTGGTGAGGCAAATGTGCCGTTTTACTTTCTCTCCGGATCGGATTTCATGGAACTCTATGTCGGTGTCGGAGCATCGAGAGTCAGAAGCCTTTTCAAGCAGGCACAGCAGACAGCCCCGTGCATCATTTTTATCGATGAGATTGATTCCATCGGAAGAAGCAGAGGCGGTTACGGCGGAAGTGATTCCGAGCAGCAGCAGACGCTCAACCAGATGCTCTCAGAGATGGATGGAATGGATTCCTCAAAGGGACTCCTCGTGCTTGCGGCGACGAACCGTCCGGAAGTTCTCGATCCGGCACTTCTTCGTCCGGGTCGTTTTGACCGCCGTGTGATCGTGGACAAACCAGATTTAAAGGGACGTACCGAGATCCTTCAGGTTCATGCAAAGAATGTCTCTCTCGATGAGACAGTGGATCTTCCGGCGATTGCACTGGCGACTTCCGGGGCAGTCGGCTCAGATCTTGCAAATATGATCAATGAGGCAGCGATTCTTGCGGTGAAGAAGGGGCGGAATGCAGTCAGCCAGAAAGATCTGTTTGAGGCGGTTGAGGTGGTTCTCGTCGGCAAGGAGAAGAAAGACCGCGTTCTCAGCCGGGAGGAGAGAAGGATTGTCTCCTATCACGAGGTCGGACATGCGCTTGTCAGTGCACTCCAGAAAGATGCGGAGCCGGTGCAGAAGATCACGATCGTTCCGCGCACGATGGGAGCCCTCGGCTATGTGATGCACGTGCCGGAAGAGGAAAAATATTTAAACAGCAAGAAAGAGATTCAGGCGATGCTTGTCGGATATCTTGGCGGGCGTGCTGCGGAGGAGATTGTGTTTGATTCCGTGACGACCGGTGCGTCAAATGATATTGAGCAGGCGACGAAGCTTGCCCGTGCGATGGTGACACAGTACGGAATGTCCGAGAAATTTGGTCTGATGGGACTTGCGTCACAGCAGAACCGCTATCTCGACGGGCGCATGGTCATGGACTGCGGAGATGCGACGGCAGCGGAAGTCGACAAGGAAGTGATGCGGATCCTTGGCGAGGCTTATGAGGAGGCAAAACGTCTTCTGAGCGAAAATCGCGAGGTGATGGATCAGATTGCAGAGTTCCTGATTGAGAAAGAGACGATCACCGGAAAAGAATTTATGCAGATTTTCCGCAGATGCAAGGGTATCCCGGAGCCGGAGGACACGATGACTCCTGCGGAGAAACTCGAGCAGGAGACAGAAGCAGAACTTGCGGAGCAAAAGCCGGAGGAGAAGCCGGATGAGCAGATGCAGACCGCAGAAGTGCAGGACGCAGAGAAAAAGGATATAAAACAGGATCCGGATGCGGAAACAAAAGAGTAAAGAAAAAAAGCTGATGAAAAACGGGAGATGGTTTTTCGTCAGCTTTTTGTTCTCTTAAAGTTAAAGTCCCGGAAAGAGTGTTTCAGTGGTAGAGACGGAGGCTTTCTCTAGGGCTCTCTCAACTGCGCGGATCAGCATCTGGGAGGTGTAGCGGGATTCCTGCGGGTAGTTTAGGTTCTTGAGCGACTGGGAGGCACAGATCTGCGCACCCAGATTTTTGGCGGAAGGGGCGACAAGCGGGTACATCACAGACACGGAATCACTTAGCGGGACGAGAGAGACTCCGGTGATCTGGACATCATCCACCGTCACTTCGACGTTGACTTCCTGGGAACCGAGACGGAGGGCGCAGGAGTAGACACCGGGGTGGTAGAGGGCAGCCGGAGCGGAAGCGGGGGCATCCTTTTTGGGGCGGAACATGATCACGAGCAGAAGAATCAGAAAGATGCCAAATCCGATAAAGACAGCCGTATAGATAATTTCCTTCATGCGGAGAACGACGATTTTTGTCTTGGAACTCATAGGGGGAGACCTCCGGGAGTGTTTGATACAGTGTATTCTCCTGTAATTTGTTTTATGATATAATGAGCATTAACGAGCAAACCGCCTGCGTCAGCAGGCAGGAGAGCGCGATAGCGCGGGTTTGCGAGTATGTGATATAATAAACGTTTTGCAGACCTGCAGAGCGATAAAAGTGTTTGCTGGGTATGTTGTGTACGAATCGGCGCAAAAGAAAAACATGCCCGACGCAGGGAGAGAGGAAGAAGAGAGGAAGAAAGGAAGAAGACAAGACTATGGCGCTTCAGCTGATTTTGGGAGGATCGGGATCCGGAAAGACGACAGCTCTCTATGAGACGGTGATTCAGGAGTCGATTCAGAATCCGGATGAGTCTTATTTTGTGATTGTGCCGGAGCAGTTTACGATGCAGGCACAGAAGGACATGGTGATGATGCATCCGGCTCACGGAACGATGAACATCGATGTGCTCAGTTTTCAGCGTCTGGCATACCGGGTGTTTGAGGAGCTAGCGGTGGAGAATCTGCAGGTTCTTGATGATATGGGAAAGTCGATGGTGCTCAGAAAAGTCACGGCGGCATGCCGAAAACAGCTGGTGCTTTTCGGAGGTCATCTGAATCAGGCGGGATTTGTGGGACAGCTCAAGTCCATGATCTCGGAGTTTTACCAGTACGGGTTGACACCGGAGCTTTTGCGGGAGACGGCGCCGGAGGCAAAAAGTCCGTTTCTTCGCCAGAAACTGGAAGAATTTGCAATTGTGTTTGAAAACTTTCAGGAGTATATTGAGGGGCATTACATCACGGCAGAACAGGTGCTTGACGTGCTGTGCCGGATGATTCCAAAGTCCCGGATCATCAAAAACAGCCAGATTGCCCTGGATGGATATACGGGATTTACCCCGGTGCAGTACCGGCTGATCGAGCTGCTTTTCGTATATGCGAAAAAGGTGACAGTGACGGTCACTGCGGATCCGGATGAGGCGATTTACCGAAACATGGGAATGCAGAGTCTGTTTTATATGAGTCATCAGATGGTCGTTCGTCTGTCGGAGCTTGCAGAGAAGAATCAGGTTCGGAAACTTCCGGACCGTCTGCTAAAGAGAGAGCCCGCGCCGAGATTTGAGAAAAGTCCCGACATCGGCTGGCTGGAACGTCATCTGTTCCGGTACCGGGGTGGAGTTTTCCCGGGAAAGCCGAACGGCAGCGTGGAACTCTATCAGGCATCCGGTGTGTCTGAGGAGATCTCGAGAGTGGTTCATCAGATCTGCCGTGCAGTCAAGCAGGAAGGACTTCGCTACCGCGACTTTGCAGTGGTCACTGGAGATCTTGACGGATATGGAAGGGAAATCCAGCATCAGTTTGAGTTAAACGAGATTCCGTGCTTTTTAGATGATCGTAAAAACGTGCTCGACAACAGTCTGGTCGAGCTGATCCGGTCGGCACTTGAGGTGGTGCGCAGAGATTTTTCCTATGAGAGTGTATTCCGTTTCCTGAGAACGGGTCTTGTTGTCCGTGAGAGGGAACTGATTGACCGGATGGAAAATTATGTGCTGGCGCTTGGAATTCGCGGCAGCAGAAAGTTTCGGGAGACCTGGGAGAGGACTTACCGCGGTGCGAAAGAGCTGAATCTTGTGGAACTGAATGCGTTTAAGGAGAAGGCACTTGCCCCCCTGTTTCATTTGCAGGAGGCATTTCGCCGGGAAGATTTGAATGTCGCCGGGATGGTGCAGGGAGTCTGCGATCTTCTGACGGAATGCCGTGCGGAGGAGAAGATGGAGGCGTATGCACAGTATTTCCATGAGATCGGGGAGTTCCGTCTGGAAAAAGAATACAGTCAGGTCTACGGTCTTGTAGGAGAACTGCTTAACCGCCTCTTGCAGCTCCTCGGCGAGGAGAAAGTCAGCCGTCAGGAATTTCAGGAGATTCTTGATGCCGGATTTGCGGAGATCTCAGTGGGTGTGATCCCTGCAACCGTCGACCGTGTTGTGGTCGGTGATATTGTGAGAACACGACTGTCGCACGTCAAAGTCCTGTTTTTTGTCGGAGTCAATGATGGGATTGTGCCGATGCACCGCGACGGCGGAAGCCTGCTCTCAGACCGGGAGAGAGAATTTTTCGGCCAGTGTCATTTAGAGCTTGCGCCGACGGCGAGGGAGGACAGTTTCCGACAGAGGTTTTATCTGTATTTGCTGCTGACAAAGCCGTCGGAGCGTCTTGTTGTCTCCTATTCCTGTGTGGGGACGGACGGAAAGAGCCGTCGTCCGTCCTATCTGATCGGGGAACTGAAAAATATGTTTCCGGGTCTTTATGCGATCAGGGAGGAGCAGGAAAACCGGGAGGAAAAGTCTCGGATTTACTCGCTCGAGGAGGCGAGAAAGCAGATGATTGCCGGCCTTGAAGATTTCTGCGATGACGTGGAGTTGTGGGGCAATCAGCGGAAAAAACAGCAGGAAAAACAGCAGGAAGAACAACCGCAAGAACAGTCGAAAGAGCAACAAGTTCTGGGTGAGGCCCCCAAAAAACTTCGCGCATGGAAGAAACATGCAGAATTTCTGGAACTCTACCGCTGGTTTTTAAATTCCGGGGAACATCGGGACGAGGCAGAGAAACTTGCGGATGCGGCGTGCTACCGCTATGAAAAACAGGGAATCGGCCATGCGGTTGCGCAGGCACTCTACGGCACAATTTTAAGCGGAAGTGTGACGAGGCTCGAACAGTATGCGGCGTGTGCCTACGGACACTTTTTGAAGTATGGACTGGAACTCGAGGAGAGGCCCCGGTTTGAGCTTGCCCCCGCAGATCTCGGAACACTTTTTCACAACTCGATCGATCTGTGTTTCCAGAGAGTGAAGGATCAGGGGCTTGACTGGCAGACCATCACGGAGGATCAGAGAACAGCCCTCGTGCACAGCTGTGTCGAGAGTGTGGCGTCCGAGTATGGAAATCAGATTTTGGAGAGTTCCTCGCGAAATGCCTATCTTGGAAAACGACTGGAGCAGATCACACAGAGAACGGTCTGGGCGCTTCAAAAACAGATTCAGAAAGGCGATTTTGTCCCGGCGGGATTTGAGGTCTCCTTCTCTGCCGCCGATAATCTGGAGGCGATGAAAATTGCATTGTCCCCGGAGGAAGCTTTGCACCTGCGCGGGCGGATCGACCGAATGGACCTGTGTGAGGACGGGGATCAGGTCTATGTCAAGATCATTGATTATAAGTCGGGAAGCACTTCGTTTGACTTGATGGCACTCTACTATGGACTTCAGCTTCAGCTTGTCGTCTACATGGATGCGGTGATGGAAATCACGAAGCGCCATTATCCGGAGAAAGAGGTTGTTCCGGCGGGAATTCTCTACTACAACATTTCCGATCCGATCGTCCAGAAGGAGGAAATGCAGAATCCGGAGATCGTGGATGCTCAGATTTTGAGACAGCTCAGGATGAACGGTCTGATCAACAGTGAGCTGGAGGCGATTCATCACCTCGACCGGACGGTAGAGAAGGAGTCCGATATTATTCCGGTTGTTCTGAAAAACGGGGAAGTACTGGAGAGCAAGTCCTCCGTGGCGAACAGGGATCGTTTTGAATCGCTTCGCACCTATGTGCATGAGAAGGTCCGAAAGATCGGTCAGGAGATTCTTGACGGAACGATCAGCGTGGAGCCTTATAAAAATGGTCAGCGCTCGGCGTGTGACTACTGCCCGTACCATTCTGTCTGCGGATTTGACAAGAAGTCGTCGGGGTATGAGTTTAAAAAGTGGAAAAAGATGAAGTCAGAAGAAATCTGGGAGGAAATATGTCAGACAGATCAGAGAGAGCAGAAAGATCAGAACAATTAGAACAAGCAGAAAAGCCGGCGGCGGAAGCCTCTTCCGTAAATTCCGTAAAGTGGACGAGACAGCAAAGTCAGGTGATTGAGAGCCGTGGGAAAAATCTGCTCGTGAGTGCGGCAGCGGGAAGCGGAAAGACGGCTGTCCTCGTGGAGAGAATCATCCGTCTGGTGACGGAGGGGGAGAACCCGCTTGACATCGACCGTCTTCTTGTGATGACCTTCACAAAGGCGGCGGCAGCGGAGATGAGAGAGCGAATCGGAATGGCGATCGAGCAGAGACTTTCTGCAAATCCTGATGATGCCCATCTCCAGATGCAGTCTGCGCTGATTCATCACGCACAGATCACGACGATTGACAGCTTCTGCCTGAGTGTGATTCGGGAGCATTTCAACCTTCTCGATCTCGACCCCGCATTTCGAATCGGAGACGAGGGAGAGATTCTTCTGCTCCGTCAGGATGTGATGGCAGAACTGATCGAAGACCGATATGCGAACGGCGGCCCGGAATTTGAGCGGTTTGTGGAGACGTATGCGCAGGGAAAGAGCGATGCGGGAATTGAGGATTACATCACACAGGTACACACTTTTTCCCAGAGTAATCCAGATCCGAAGCGCTGGCTCGACCAGTGCAGAAGAGAGCTGGACCAATATCTGGAGGATGACAGACAGGAGGAAGAAAATCCCAGAATGGAGAGGGAAAACTCTCCGGGCTGGCTGACATTTCTTCTTGAAGATGCCCGTCATCAGGCGCAGGAGCTGGTGGTCCAGATGACGGATGCACTTTCGATCTGCCGAGAGGATGAATTTCTCGATGCCTACTCTCCGATGTTTCAGTCGGATATTTATCAGCTGAAACAGATCGTTTCCGCGAGAGATTTCGATGAGCTTTATGAGGTTCTCAGCCAGATTGCCTGGGATCGCCTTGCGACGGTAAGAAGCAAGGATGTTGATCCGGAATTGAAAGCCTATGTCAGCGGCTGCCGGGACCGGATGAAGAAGGCGGTCGGCAAGATCAAAGATCTCTGCTGCTTTGCGACCCCATCGGAGATGTGGAAGGACATGGAGGCGACGCGGGATACCGTTCGGACGCTTCTCGATCTCGCAGAAGAATTTGAGGAGCGTTTTCAGGCAAAGAAGAGGGAGCGCGCTCTCGTGGATTTCAATGATCTCGAACATCAGGCGTTAAAAGTCCTGATCCGGTTTGAGGAAGACGGGACAATGACATTTACCGATGCGGCGGACGAGCTGAGCGAGCAGTTTGAGGCGGTTCTCGTGGATGAGTATCAGGACAGCAATCTGGTGCAGGAGGCACTGTTAAAAGCTGTGTCCGGGGAGCGCTTTGGCCGCCACAATGTCTTTCTGGTTGGAGATGTCAAACAGAGTATTTACCGCTTTCGTCTCGCCCGTCCGGAGCTGTTCCTCGAGAAATATGATTCCTATGAGCCATATGAGGAGGGGGAGGGAAACGACAAGAAAATTGAACTTCATCAGAATTTCCGAAGCAGAAAGGAAGTTCTTGATGCAGTCAATGATGTGTTCTACCGGATTATGACGAGAAATCTCGGAAATATCCGTTACACTGAGGAGAGTGCGCTTCATGCGGGAGCACAGTTTGCCCCGCTTCCTGAACGAAAAAAGAGAGCGGATGGAGAGCGGGAAGAGCAGATACAGAGAAATCCGCTGATTCCAGAGCTGATTCTTGCGGATACCGGGGATGCAGCGCTCTCCCAGATGGAGGAGGATGCGGCGGATTACACGGCGCGCGAGATTGAGGCGAGAATGATTGTCCAGAAAATCCGGGAACTGACAGATCCCGAGAGCGGCGTGATGATCTGGGATAAGGCACTCGGGGAATACCGGAGAGCCTCACGCCGGGATATTGTCATTCTTTTAAGAAGCACAACAGGCTGGAGCGAGGTCCTGACTTCTGTTCTGATGAATGAGGGAATTCCTGCCTATGCGGAATCGCGCACCGGATATTTTAACACTCTGGAAGTGGAAACGATATTGAGTCTTCTCTCCGTGATTGACAATCCGATGCAGGATATTCCGCTTGCGTCCGTTCTGCGCTCCCCGATGTGCGGGATGAACGACTCGGAACTTGCGCAGATGATGGCGGGGTATCAGAAAACTGCAAAGAAGGGGCAGGATCGGGGAATCTATGCAGCCCTGCGCTTCTGGATGAATAAGACCCAGATGCAAAATGGTGAAAAGACGCCGGTTCAGAGCAGTAATATAACGAATACAACGAGAGCGGGAAAACTTCCGCCATGGATTTCAAAACTTGAGAAATTTGCGGGACTGTTGGAAGAACTTCGGATGAAGAGCATTTACATGCCGATCCATGAGCTGATCTATGAGATTTACGAGAAGACCGGGTATGAGCGGTATGTGTCTGCGATGCCGGCAGGGGCGACACGCCGGGCAAATCTGGAGATGCTCGTGGAGAAGGCGGCTTCTTATGAGAGAACAAGCTACAAAGGACTTTTTCATTTCGTGCGTTATGTCGAAAATCTGAAAAAATACAACACGGATTTCGGAGAGGCCTCCACGCTCGGCGAGGAAGATGACACCGTGCGGATCATGAGCATCCACAAGAGTAAAGGTCTGGAATTTCCAATCGTTATTCTGGCGGGAATGGGTAAGAAATTTAACCGGCAGGATGTGTACGGAAGGATTCTGATTGACCCGGAACTCGGAATCGGAACGGACTATGTGGACCCCGAACAGCGCCTGAAAAACGTGACCTTAAAGAAAAACGTTCTGAAGCGGAAGATGGAGTTGGACAGTCTCGGGGAGGAACTCCGCGTCCTGTATGTGGCGATGACAAGAGCAAAAGAATATCTGATTATGACGGGAACGGATCGTTCTCTCGAAAAGACGAGGGTGAAATACCAGAGAGTTCCGCTTGCAGACGGGCAGATCCCATACACGATTCTTGCATCGGCAGGTTCTTATCTCGATTGGATTCTGATGGCCTGCGGAAGTGAGAATGTGCGGATCCGGATTGTGGAGAAAAGAATCCCGGATCTTGTCGGGGAGGAATTAAGCCGTCAGATTGCAACGAAAAAGCAGAGAACGTTTCTCGAAAAACTGGACAGGGAGAAAGTCTATGATCCCGAGTGCAGTGAAATGCTCAATCAGACGCTTGGAAAGAAGTATCCGTATGAGGCAGATGTGACGCTTCACACAAAGATGTCAGTCTCTGAGCTGAAAAGACAGGGACAGCTCACGGATGATGAGGAGAGCGTGTGTGTGGAGAGGATTCTCGGAATGAACTGGGAAGCCTGGGAGATGCAGGAGGAAAAAGAAGAGCAGCAGGAGAATCAGGAAAATTCAGAGATTCTTGGGATGCAGAAGGAACAGGAGCGTCCGGGTGTTTTATCTTCCGAACAGTCACGCTCATATGGAAAAACGCGCGGAGCTGAGAGGGGAACGGCATACCATCGTTTCTTTCAGCTGCTTAATTTTTCCAAAGTGACGTGCAGGCAGGACATCAAGGTCCAGCGGAAAAAGTTTGTGGAGGAGGGGCGGCTTTCTGCCTCGGCGAACAGCTATATCCGTGAGTCGCTTGTCTGGAATTTTCTTCAGTCTGATCTCGGAAAGCGCATGAGTCTGGCGCAGAGTCAGGGACGTCTTCACAAAGAACAGCAGTTTGTAGTCGGTATTCCGGCCCGAAACATGGGAGCCGGAGATTCGGATGAGCTGGTGATCGTCGAGGGAATCATGGATGCATGGTTTGAGGACGATGGAGAGCTTGTGCTGATGGACTACAAGACGGATTATGTGGAGGAAGAGGAGACTCTTCGCAGCCATTACAGCAGTCAGCTGGATTATTATGCGCGCGCGCTTTCCCAGATGACGGGAAAGAAGGTCAGAGAGAAGCTGATCTATTCCCTGACACTCGGCAGAGAAATTTTGATTCCGTGAGTTTTAAGAGATTGAGAAGAGAGAAAACATAAAAGAAAATATAAAAGGAAATACAAAGAAAAATATGAAAGAGAAAGGATTTCGGTGACCGGAGAACATGACGGGAAAAAAGAAACAGACGGCAGCCGCAGCGGGAAGCTGTGAGAGCTGCATGAACTATGAGTACGATGAGGAGTACGAGTGCTATACCTGTGAAGTGGATCTTGACGAGGATGAAATGATCCTGTTTTTACAGGATAAGTTTAAGAGCTGTCCGTATTATCGGCGCGGGGATGAATATGCGATTGTGAGAAAGCAGATGTAAATGTTAATGTCAAATTTTTTCAGGTGCGCACTATGGAAAAATATCTGGGAAAATGATAGAATAAGACACGCTCTGAAGGAATAAAATGCTCGGACAAAAGTTTCAGAAGGAGTTTCAGAAGAAATTTCAGAAGAAAAATCAAAAGAAGATTCAAAAGAAAATTCAAAGAAAAAATGGAGGAGAAGAAGAGATGCAAAAGAAGACGGCCAAATCTTATGAGATTGACATGTGCAACGGCCCGATCTTCGGAAAACTGATTATATTTGCAGTTCCGCTGATTTTATCGGGCTTGCTCCAGCTGCTGTTCAATGCAGCGGACATTGTGGTAGTCGGACGATTTGCGGGCAAAGAATCGATGGCGGCAGTCGGATCAACGACGGCACTGATCAATCTAATGGTCAATTTATTTATCGGTCTGTCGGTCGGTGCAAATGTGCTTGCAGGACGGTATTACGGTGCAAAGAAATTTGAGGATCTTCAGGAGACGGTCCACACCTCGGTGATTCTTGCGGTGTGCGGAGGATTTCTGCTGATTCTCGCGGGAGAGACGTTTGCATCCCCGCTTCTGACGATGATGGGAACCCCGGATGATGTAAAGCCGCTGTCGGATCTGTATTTACAGATTTATTTCCTTGGAATGCCGGGAACTCTGCTGTACAACTTCGGAAGCGCGATTTTAAGAGCAGCGGGAGATACAAGACGGCCACTCTACTTTTTGCTGACAGCAGGAGTGATCAATGCGGTTTTGAATCTGATTTTTGTCATCGGATTTCAGATGGGAGTTGCGGGAGTTGCGACGGCGACGGTGATTTCCCAGTATATTTCCGCAGGGCTGATTGTCCAGTGTCTCGTCCGCTCCGAAGCGCCGTATCGTCTGAGACTTCGGGAACTCCGCCTTGTCCCGGACAAACTGTTTTCGATTATCAAGATCGGATTTCCGGCGGGAATGCAGGGTGCGATTTTTTCGATTTCCAATGTATTGATTCAGTCTTCTGTGAACTCGTTCGGTTCCGTGGCAATGGCAGGAAGCACGGCCTCCGCCAATATTGAGGGCTTTGTCTATACCTCAATGAATGCGATCTATCAGACGGCTTTAAGTTTTACAAGCCAGAATTTTGGAGCGGGAAAATACCAGAGAATGACGAAGATTCTTTGTTACTGTCTGGGAATTGTCGTCTTCGTCGGAGTTGTGATGGGAGATGGAGCTGTCTTTTTCGGCCGCCAGCTCCTCGGAATTTATTCTTCCGACCAGGATGTGATTAATTATGGAATTGCGCGTCTGAAGATCATCAGCGGCACGTATTTCCTGTGCGGAATCATGGATACGATGGTCGGCGCGCTCCGCGGAATCGGCTACTCGGTGATCCCGATGCTCGTGTCCCTGACGGGTGCCTGCCTTTTCCGCGTGATCTGGATTTATACGATCTTTGCCGGACACCGGACACTTGAGACGCTTTATCTCTCCTATCCGGTATCCTGGATCATCACGTTCAGTGCCCATGTGATCTGCTATCTGCTGATTCGCCGGAGAATGGCGAAAAAGCGCGCAGAGAGTGCGCGAAACAGCTGATGGATCAGTCCGCTTCCGACGCAGATTGTCAGAAGATAGAGCAGATTGGCAGGTTCGATGCCGAGTCTCAGTGCGATGTCGTGAAAGACGATCTGCGTGGTCGGATAGTAGGGGGATATGTAGAACATATCTGCCTGACCGTGACCGGGAGCGAAAATATTGATCAGAGTTGCAATCGCGCAGCTGACGGCAAAGATCGGGAGTGTCCGCATGTAGCCGCGCCATGAGAGGTCAGATTTTCCATTGAGGAAAATCCAGATACCGATCAGGATGAGCAGGATGTGCCAGAGGTATCCGTGCAGAGTCAGTGTCCAGTGGATTCCGCGGAATCCGTCCGGAACTGCAAGCGCGGCGATTCCGCCGAGCAGGTTGAAATCCTGCATGAAGGTCGCAACCGAGGTCTTTAAGGTCCTGTTTTTCAGAAATGGAAAAATCAGGCACAGATACATCGGCAGGCTGCACAGCTGGAATGGGAAAAACCACCAGTTGTAGTGCTCGTGATAGATTTCCGTGTACAAAAAAATCTGTTTGTAGATCTCGCTGACCGCAAGAAAAACTCCGCAGAAGAACAGTACCCGGTCAGACTGCTTTCCAGAGAGTGAAAATCGAGCGGATGAAGATGAAGCGGAAAAATTTTGGTAAAGTTTAAGTTTATCGTGTCTGTTCATAATGCCCTCAGTATAGCACTCGAGAGGTGGGAGAACAAGTTAAAAAACAGAAAAAGAAGCACTGCCGGAAGAAATCAAATCGGAAAACAGAAAAAAGAAAGCGGACCAGAAAAATACAGAAATAAATTAAAGTACAGAAATAAATTAAAGAAAAAGAAACAGAAAAATGTAAAACTATAAATATAGAGATATAAGAGATATAAAAGATAAAAAGATGGAAAGTGAAAAATGAAAGGAAGAAAATCATGTTAAAGTGCGAGAGAACAAGTGTGATGAATCTGGAAAATGCCATGCGGGGAGCGCGCAATCCGATGAACAGCTGGGCGCGGATGGACAGTTCTTACGATGAAGACGGCAATTACGTGCTTGGACCGAATGATCTGGACCTGGCAAAGCGTCTGAGAAAAGCGGGGAGCGATCACCGCAAGTTTGTGCGCCAGATTTTTGTCTCTGTCGATGTGACGGCGCCGATGTACTGGTGGAAAGAGTATGATACTTACAAAGTGGCAACGGTCGCAAACTCGACGAGCACCATGCACAAGATTCACGCAAAGCCGTTTGAACTGGATGATTTCAGCCATGATCACATGACGGAGGAAACTCTGGAATTTATGGAGACGGTTGTGGCGCGTCTGGAAAAGATCCGCCTGAAATATATGCAGGAGGGAAAGAACAAGGAAGACTGGTATGATATGATTCAGCTGCTTCCGTCAAGCTATAACCAGATGCGTACCTGCACGATGAACTATGAGACACTGATTAACATTTATTTTGCGAGGCGCAATCACAAACTTCAGGAGTGGCATACCTTCTGTGACTGGATTATGACGCTGCCATATGCGAAAGAGCTGATTGCGGCAGAGGAGGAAGCATAAGGATGAGACTGATAGCAGCAGCAGACCGCCATTGGGCGATTGGAAATCAGGGAAAACTTCTGGTGAGCATTCCGCAGGACCAGAAACGCTTTCGGGATGAGACGCTTGGCGGGGCGATTATTATGGGAAGAAAGACGTTTGAGAGTCTTCCCGGAAAACAGCCGCTCTATGGGCGCATGAATGTGATTCTGACAAAGAACAAGGACTACAAGGTGAAAAATGCGGTTGTCTGTCACAGCGTCGAGGAAGCGCTTGAGGCGGTCAGGGAAGTTCCGGAAAATCAGGTGAGTGTGATCGGCGGAGAGAGTATTTACCGGCAGTTTCTGCCGTACTGCACGGAGGCAGATGTGACCTGGATTGATTTTACTTATGCAGCAGATACCTTTCTTCCGAAACTGGAAGAAGCGGACGGGTGGAAGCTTGTCTCGGAGAGCGATGAGCAGACATACTTTGACATCTGCTACACTTACCGGCTTTATCGGAGAGCATTTTAGAGAGCGCTTTAAGCAGGAAGCCCCGATTTTTATTAATTATCAATCAGGGGATCAGGGAGGTTCACTGCTGCAAGCGTTCGGAGGTTTTCTTTTCTGACGGATTTTTGATTTCTCAGCGTCTGATATTTTTGGAAAAAATGTAACAGTTGCCAAAATTTTAACAAAAACAGTCTCGGCTATTGTCTCAACCCGCGTTTAGTGATAAAATGATAACCATTGAGATGTGTCAGCAACATATAATAGCAGGAGGTTGAAGAATGTATAAGATATTGAAAGCAGAGAAGCTGGCGGAGAAGATTTACCTGATGGATGTGGAAGCACCGCGGGTAGCCAGATCCTGTCAGCCCGGAGAATTTGTGATTGTAAAAATGGATGAGAAGGGCGAGAGAATTCCTCTGACCATCTGCGATTTTGACCGGGAGGCCGGTATTCTTACAATCGTATTTCAGGTTGTTGGAGCATCTACTTATAAGATGGCGAAACTTCAGGCCGGAGATTCCTTTGAGGATGTAGTCGGACCTTTAGGACAGCCGTCTGAGTTTGTGAAAGAAGATCTGGAGGAAGTAAAGGGCCGGAAGTATCTGTTCGTTGCGGGCGGTGTCGGTACAGCTCCGGTTTATCCTCAGGTAAAATGGATGCATGAGCATGGCATCGATGTGGATGTCATTGTGGGAGCAAAGAACAAAGAGCTTCTGATTCTGGAAGATATGATGAAGGAGGTTGCCGGCAACCTCTATGTCACAACCGATGACGGTTCCTATGTGAGAAAAGGAATGGTAACGGATGTGATCAAAGATCTTGTGGAGACACAGGGAAATCATTACGATGTCTGTGTTGCAATCGGACCGATGATTATGATGAAATTTGTATGCAGACTGACTAAGGAGCTGAATATTCCGACGATCGTCAGCATGAACCCGATCATGGTAGACGGAACCGGTATGTGCGGAGCCTGCCGTCTGACTGTGGGCGATGAGGTGAAGTTCGCATGCGTGGACGGACCGGAGTTTGACGGTCATCTGGTAAACTTTGATGAGGCCATGAAACGTCAGCAGATGTACAGAACCGAGGAGGGACGTGCAATGCTGAAAGCACAGGAAGGCGATACCCATCACGGTGGCTGCGGAAACTGCAACTAACCGGAACGGGAACAGACAGAGTTACGGAATAGATCGGAGGACAAGTATGGACGTTTTAAAGAAAGTTCCTGTCAGAGAGCAGGATGCGAAAGTGCGAGCAACAAATTTTGAAGAGGTTTGTTACGGATATAATGAGGAAGAGGCGATTGAGGAGGCTACCCGCTGCTTAAAGTGCAAGAAGCCGCACTGTGTAGACGGATGCCCGGTTTCCATCAACATTCCGGGATTTATCGCAAAGGTACAGGAAGGCGACTATGAGGGAGCTGCAAACGTGATCGCAGAGTCTTCTGCACTTCCGGCAGTCTGTGGACGTGTATGCCCGCAGGAGAGCCAGTGTGAGGGCAAGTGTGTCCGCGGCATCAAGGGCGAGCCGATCTCTATCGGTAAGCTGGAGCGTTTTGTCGCTGACTGGTCGAGAGAGCACGGATTTGTTCCGAAGGCAGCAGAAGAGAAGAATGGCATCAAGGTTGCAGTAGTTGGTTCTGGCCCGTCCGGTCTGACCTGCGCAGGCGATCTGGCAAAGCTGGGATATGATGTGACAATTTTTGAGGCACTTCATGAGCCGGGCGGAGTACTGACTTATGGTATTCCGGAGTTCCGTCTGCCGAAGTCCACGGTTGTGCGCAGCGAAGTTGAGAACGTAAAGAAACTCGGCGTAAAGATTGAGACTGACGTCGTAATCGGAAAGTCTGTGACGATCGATGAGCTGATGGACGAAGAAGGTTTCGAGGCAGTCTTCATCGGTTCCGGCGCAGGACTTCCGCGCTTCATGGGAATCCCGGGTGAGAATGCAAACGGTGTCTTCTCTGCAAATGAGTACCTGACAAGAAACAACCTGATGAAGGCATTCCGCGACGATTATGACACTCCGATCGTTGCAGGAAAGAAAGTTGCTGTTGTCGGCGGCGGAAACGTAGCTATGGATGCTGCACGTACCGCTCTGCGTCTCGGCGCTGAGGTTCACATCGTGTACCGCCGCAGCGAGGCTGAGCTTCCGGCACGTGCGGAGGAAGTTCACCATGCAAAAGAAGAGGGAATCATCTTTGATCTGCTGACAAATCCGGTTGAGATCCTGACGGATGAGAACGACTGGGTAAAGGGCATCAAGGTGATTAAGATGGAGCTTGGCGATCCGGATGCTTCCGGAAGACGTCGTCCGGTTGAGGTTCCGGGATCTGAGTATGTGATGGATGTTGATACCGTCATCATGTCTCTCGGTACTTCTCCGAACCCGCTGATCTCCAACACGACAGAGGGTCTTGAGATCAACAAGCGCCGCTGCATCGTGGCTGAGCCGGAAAACGGACAGACTTCCCGCGAGGGCGTATTTGCAGGCGGAGATGCGGTTACCGGAGCAGCTACCGTTATCCTTGCAATGGAAGCTGGAAAACATGGCGCAAAGGGTATTCATGAGTACCTGACCAAGAAGCACCAGAACGCATAATGTCTAAAAATATTGGAAGACGTTAAATAAAAGATACATTTATTAACTTTAGAAGAGTGTGGGGGAAAACTCAGAAAAGGGTTTTTCTGGCTCTATGTCAATAGTTGGGGTGGGATTCTTTGAAATCCCGCCCGATTGTTGACTTTGGAGCCATTTTAATAATGAGCTCTAAACGTTCTGTTTTTGGGCATGCCAAATAAACCTCTCATTTACCGACCATTTTAACTT
>NZ_JBNMIC010000027.1:0-40384 GCF_050873065.1 Brotaphodocola sp. | reverse complement strand
CGTTCTACTGTTGTTTGGTTTGTTTTTGTTCTGAATTTCTCAATTCAAAGATGTCTTTACCAAAAGACTCTTTTTTATAAGAATTTTCAGGGTTTTAAACACTGTTCAATCTTTCATTTTCAAGGTTCAGTTTGTTGCTTTCGTTCTCAGCAGCAACTCGTTCATTATATCAGAGTGTTGCGAGCTTGTCAAGCACTTTTTTAAAAGTTTTTTCGAAGCATTTCGCTTCGTTTTCGCTGTTGCTCATCAGCAACTTTGGTAGTTTATCATACCTCGTTGTGTTTGTCAACAACTTTTTTACTTTATTTTTTCAAGCTCTTTACCAGCATTTTGCTTTAAGAGTGAAAAAAAGAATCATTTGGAACTGAGCGGAGAAAGAGGGATTTGAACCCTCGCGCCGGTTGCCCGACCTACACCCTTAGCAGGGGCGCCTCTTCGGCCTCTTGAGTATTTCTCCGAACTTGTGATTCCATATGATCGCGATTTGAAACATATTTTGTTGTCAAACGCATGAGTAATTATACTTGATACAACCCTCTTTGTCAACAACTATTTTAAAGTTTTTTATTTTTCTCTTGATCTTTTGTCCTGTTTTGTCTTATTTAAGAAGAAAAGAGCCCGGAAAACCGGACTCTTTTCCAAAACAAAAACACTCTAAATTCAAATACGATTCAAATACGCTCCTGCTGGCTGCTATTTCGCATACTGTTTGATTGCAGTCTCATACAGATTATTTCCCTCGGAGTCAATCACGACAATCACCGGGAAATCGCGGACCTCGAGCTTGCGGATCGCCTCTGTTCCGAGATCGTCATACGCGATCACCTCAGAAGACTGGATTCGCTGGGAGAGCAGTGCACCTGCTCCTCCGACTGCGGCAAAATAGACGCTTCCGTTTCGCACAACCGCATCAATGACCGCCTGACTGCGTTTTCCCTTTCCGATCATCGCACCGAGACCGAGATCGAGAAGCTGAGGGGTATACTTGTCCATCCGGCTCGCCGTCGTCGGACCTGCAGAACCGATCGGACGCCCTTCTCTTGCCGGAGACGGTCCCATATAATAGACAACATTTCCCTTCCAGTCAAGAGGAAGTTCTTTTCCCGCCTCAAGCGCCTCATACATTCTCTTGTGGGCAGCGTCACGGGCCGTGTAGATTGTTCCGTTTAACAGCACATAATCTCCCGCATGCAGACTCTTTGCATCCTCTTTACTGATCGGTACCTGAATAGTTCGATTCATCCTTCTCTCCTCCTACAAAACCCGATGAGTATGACGATTCACATGACAGCAGATGTTGACCGCCACAGGAAGTCCTGCAATGTGAGTCGGATACGTCTCAATATTGACAGCAAGTGCCGTAACCGTACCGCCAAGACCTCCCGGTCCGATTCCCAGCGCATTGATCTTCTCAAGCATCTCTTTCTCAAGCTCTCTGACATAAGGAACCGGAGAAACCTCCTCGAGGTTTCTCGTGAGTGCGTGCTTTGCCATCATCGCACACTTCTCAAAAGTACCACCGATTCCGACACCGACCACCATCGGCGGGCAGGCATTCGGACCTGCATCACGCACAGCAGTGAGAATTGCTTCCTTCACACCCTCGATTCCGTCTGCCGGTTTGAGCATGAAGACACGGCTCATATTTTCACTTCCAAATCCCTTCGGTGCCAGAGTCAGATCAATCTGATCCCCCTCGACAATCTCATAATGAATAACTGCCGGGGTATTGTCTTTTGTATTCTCTCTCTCGATCGGATCGCGCACAATGGACTTGCGCAGATAGCCGTCTACATATCCGTCGTGAACACCCTGATTGATCGCATCCGTCAGACTTCCGCCCTCGATATGGACATCCTGGCCCACGCGCGCAAAGATCACGGCCATTCCGGTATCCTGACAGATCGGGATCATATCATCGCCTGCAATCTTTAAGTTCTCCTGAAG
Source organism: Brotaphodocola sp. (assembly GCF_050873065.1). Taxonomy (GTDB): domain Bacteria; phylum Bacillota; class Clostridia; order Lachnospirales; family Lachnospiraceae; genus Brotaphodocola. The sequence continues at coordinate 38,437 of NZ_JBNMIC010000027.1, read as the reverse complement.
CTGATTCAAAATCTGTTTTCCGAGAGGGGACTCCTCCTTCTCGACAGCCTGCTTCATGCAGGCTGCCATATCGTCAGAAAGGAAATGATTTGCCTCAATGCACATTTCCTTCACTGCCCTGGAGATCTCCTCAGTTCTGACTGTTCTCACCATCGTTTCCTCCCGTCTCGAGATTGAGTTCCTCGATTCCGTCACCTTCCGACTTGTTTCCGTCGTCACGTACTTTTGCAATGCTTGCCACCCGAATATCAGAATCCTGGTCGATCGCCATCAGTTTCACACCTGATGTATTTCTTCCGATCACGGAGATGTCATCCACAGAGATCCGGATTACAATTCCCTCATTGGTGATAATCATCAGATCGTGCTCATCCTTCACAATCTTCGCGCCGACAATATCGCCGGTCTTATCCGTAATCTTGTAGCAGAGAACACCCTTTCCGCCACGGTTCTGTGCCGTGAACTCAGAAATCGGGGTGCGCTTGCCCATGCCATTTTCCGACACGATCAGCAGATAATCGCCCTGCGTATCTACCTGCATGCCGACAACCTCATCGCCCTCGTTGAGCTTCATGCCGATGACACCCATCGAGACACGTCCGGTCACACGCACGTCCGTCTCATGGAAGCGGATGCACTGTCCCTTCTTCGTGACAAGGAAGACGTCCTTGGTGTCGTCCGTCGCCTTGACCTCAATCAGATCATCATTCTCCCGCAGAACAATCGCCTGAAGACCATTTTTTCGAATATTCTCATACTCGCGCATCGGAGTCTTCTTCACCATGCCATTCTTCGTTGCCATGAAGAGGTACTCACTCTCATGGAACTCCTTCATCGGAATGATTGCGGTGATCTTTTCCTCTGGAAGCAGCTGAAGCAGATTTACGATTGCAGTTCCACGCGCTGTCCGGCTGCCCTCCGGGATCGCATATCCCTTCAGACGATAGACACGTCCGCGGTTTGTGAAGAACAGGATGTAGTTGTGCGTCTTTGTCAGCAGCAGATCCTCAATGTAATCCTCATCGATCGTCTGCATTCCGCGGATTCCCTTTCCGCCGCGGTTCTGGCTGCGGAAATTATCGACGCTCATGCGCTTGATGTATCCGAGCTTTGTGATTGCGACAACCGTGTTCTCATTCGGAATCAGATCCTCCATCGACATGTCGAACTCGTCAAAGCCGATCGAAGTCTTTCTGTCATCGCCGTATTTCTCAGAGATTGCAAGAATCTCCTCCCGGATTACACCGAGCAGCTTCTTCTCATCCGCAAGAATTGCCTTGAGTTCTTCGATTCTTGCCATCAGCTCCTGATACTCGTTCTCAATCTTCTCTCTCTCAAGACCGGTCAGTGCACGCAGACGCATATCAATGATCGCCTGAGCCTGCACATCGCTGAGTTCAAATTTCTCCATCAGCTGCTGTTTTGCAATCTGAGGAGTCGACGCAGCGCGGACAATCTGGATCACCTCGTCAATGTGGTCGAGGGCGATCAGCAGACCTTTAAGGATGTGAGCGCGCTCCTCTGCCTTGTTCAGATCATATCTGGTGCGGCGGGTCACAACATCCTCCTGATGGCTCAGGTAGTAGGTCAGCATTTCTAAAAGATTTAAAACCTTCGGCTGGTTATCCACAAGTGCAAGCATGATCACACCAAACGTGTCCTGAAGCTGGGTATGTTTGAGCAGCTGGTTGAGGACAATATTTGCATTTGCATCACGGCGAAGCTCAATCACAATCCGCATTCCCTGACGGTCGGACTCATCGCGCAGATCTGTGATTCCGTCCACACGCTTGTCTTTGACAAGCTCTGCAATCTTCTCGATCAGTCTCGCCTTGTTCACGAGATACGGAAGCTCCGTAACCACAATCCGGCTCTTTCCGTTCGGCATCGTCTCGATGTCAGAGACTGCGCGCACACGGATCTTACCGCGTCCGGTCCGGTAAGCCTCCTCAATTCCGGCTCTTCCGAGGATCTCCGCTCCGGTCGGGAAATCTGGTCCCTTTACGATGTCAAGAATCTCCTCGATCGAAGTCTCACGGTCTTCCTGTACGCGGTTGTCAATGATTTTCACAACAGCGGAAATAACTTCTTTTAAGTTGTGCGGCGGAATGTTCGTCGCCATTCCGACTGCAATTCCGGTCGTTCCGTTTACGAGAAGGTTCGGGAAACGTGCCGGAAGAACAACCGGCTCCTTCTCCGTCTCATCAAAATTCGGAACAAAGTCAACCGTATTCTTTCCGATATCCGCAAGCATCTCCATCGAGATTTTGCTCAGGCGCGCCTCGGTGTAACGCATTGCTGCCGCACCGTCTCCGTCCACAGAACCAAAGTTTCCATGACCGTCCACCAGTGGATAACGGGTCGACCACTCCTGCGCCATGTTGACAAGTGCTCCGTAAATCGAGCTGTCACCGTGCGGGTGATATTTACCCATTGTATCGCCGACAATACGCGCACACTTTCTGTGTGGCTTGTCAGGTCCGTTGTTCAATTCAATCATCGAGTAGAGCACACGGCGCTGTACCGGTTTCAGACCATCTCTGACATCCGGAAGCGCACGCGCAGCAATAACACTCATGGCATAATCGATATAAGATTTTTCCATGGTGGATTTCAAATCTATGTCGTGAACTTTATCAAAAATATTCGGTTCCATCTTTCTCTCCTATCTCTTCGGTATTCCGTTCGTATTTCGATTTACACGTGCTTAAATATCCAGATTCTGCACGTACTTTGCATTCGTCTCGATAAATTCACGTCTCGGCTCTACCTGATCGCCCATCAGCGTTGTGAAGGTCAGATCCAGCTCAGAAGTCACATCATCATCCATGTTGACGCGAAGAAGAATACGGCGCTCCGGATCCATCGTTGTCTCCCAGAGCTGTTCTGCATCCATCTCTCCAAGACCTTTGTATCGCTGAATCTTATTGTTGTTGTCTCGTCCTACTTCCTTGAGAATCTGGTTGAGCTCCTCATCGCTGTACGCATACCAGACTTTCTTGTTCTTCTCAAGCTTGTATAACGGCGGCTGAGCCAGATAAACATGTCCCTGCTTGATTAGCTCCGGCATGAAGCGGTACAGGAAGGTCAGCATCAGCGTGCTGATGTGGGCACCGTCGACATCGGCATCTGTCATGATGATGATTTTTCCGTAACGCAGCTTTGTGATATCGAAATCGTCGTGGATTCCCGTTCCAAATGCCGTGATCATTGCCTTGATCTCCGCATTTGCGTAAACCTTGTCCAGACGTGCCTTCTCGACATTGAGGATTTTTCCGCGCAGCGGAAGGATTGCCTGGGTATCTCTCGAGCGCGCTGTCTTTGCGGAACCGCCTGCGGAATCTCCCTCAACGATGAAGATCTCACACTTCTGCGGATCTTTGTTGGAGCAGTCTGCAAGTTTTCCCGGAAGAGTCATGCTCTCAAGTGCCGTCTTTCTGCGGGTTAAATCTCTCGCCTTTCTCGCTGCCGCACGAGCGCGCTGGGAGAGAATGGATTTCTCACAGATCGTCTTCGCTGCAACCGGATTCTGCTCAAGGAAATACGTGAGCTGTTCGCTGACGATGTTGTCAACTGCACCTCTCGCCTCACTGTTTCCAAGTTTCTGCTTCGTCTGTCCCTCAAACTGCGGTTCCTCAATCTTGACGCTGATGATTGCAGTCAGGCCCTCACGGATATCCTCTCCGCTCAGATTGTCCTCACTGTCTTTGAGAAGCTTATTCTTTCTCGCATAGTCGTTGATCGTCTTTGTCAGCGCATTTTTCAGACCTGCCAGATGGGTACCGCCCTCCGGGGTATTGACATTATTTACAAAGCTGTAAATGTTCTCTGTGTAGGAATCGTTGTGCTGCATTGCCACTTCCACATAGACATTATCTTTTGTTCCCTCACAGTAAATCACATTCTCATACAGCGGTGCTTTTCCCTTGTTGAGGTAAGTGACAAACTCACGGATTCCTCCCTCATAGTGGAAAACTTTGTCTTTCTTCTCCTCACGCTCATCCTTCAGTTCAATTCTCAAGTTCTTTGTCAGGAATGCCGTCTCCTGGAGGCGCACACGAAGAATCTCAAAGTCGTAAACCGTCTCCTCGAAAATCTCCGGATCCGGCAGGAAATGAACCTCTGTGCCGTGTTTGTCCGGGGCACACTCGCCCACAACCTTCAGCGGATACATGACTTTTCCACGCTCATAGCGCTGCTGATAAATCTTTCCATCCTGATAAACACGAACCTCAAGCCAGGTGGAGAGCGCATTTACTACGGATGCACCCACGCCGTGCAGTCCGCCGGATACCTTGTATCCTCCGCCGCCGAATTTACCGCCGGCATGAAGGATTGTAAATACAACCTCAACTGCCGGGATTCCGGCCTTCTTCTGAATGCCGACCGGAATTCCGCGGCCATCATCAATGACGGTAATGGAATTATCAGCATTGATGGTAACCTCAATCTTGTCGCAGAAGCCGGCTAATGCCTCATCCACCGCGTTATCCACAATCTCATACACAAGATGGTGGAGTCCCCGCGATGAGGTACTGCCGATGTACATTCCAGGTCTCTTCCGGACTGCTTCGAGTCCCTCCAAAATCTGAATTTGATCTGCTCCGTATTCTGCACTCATGTTATGTCCTCCTCATTCTCAATTCCATTCAAATTCCACATAAATCTAAATCTGTATTTCAATTCACAGCCTCTGAAAATTCTTCAAGCTTTTTCAACCGGTCTTTCGATCCTTCTGTAGACGATCTCAATTCTCACAGGAAACTGTGCCTTCCACAACCCGAAACAGCCGGTCAATGTGAAAGCGGTTGTTCACAAAATCTTCAAGTCCCGTACAGGTAATCATCGTCTGAATATGACAGATTGCATCGAGAAGCTGATTTTGTCTGCTTCCGTCCAATTCAGAAAGAACGTCATCCAACAGAAGAATCGGATAATCCTTCACCATTTTTTTTACCAGCTCAATCTCCGCTAACTTCAGCGAGAGTGCCGCCGTCCTCTGCTGTCCCTGGGAACCAAACTTGCGGATGTCGATGTCATTGACAAAAAATGCAATGTCATCCCGATGCGGGCCGGACAGCGTCGTCTTCTGCTTCAAATCCTGCGCCCGGCTCTGGCGGACGGCCATCTCAAGTTCATCAGCTCGCGCATTCGGGTCATAGACAATTCTGAGAGCTTCCTTCTCGCCGGACAGTTTTTGATGAATTCCGAAAATCAGTTCATTGAGCTGATGGATAAAGTCTTCCCGATACCGGATCAGCTCCTGTCCATACTGGACAAGCTGCATATCCCACACATCGAGTGTCTCCTCATATTCCGGATGAAATGCAATCTCCTTCAGCAGGCGGTTTCGCTGCATCAGAACACGGTTGTATGAGACGAGGGAGTGCACATACAGTTTATTCAGCTGGCAGAGTTCGAGATCGATAAATTTTCTGCGCTCGGAGGGTCCGTTCTTGATCAGATTCAAATCCTCCGGCGAAAAAAATACCACATTCACAATCCCGAACAACTCACTCGCACGCCGGATCGGGATTCCGTTGATCGCAACCCCTTTTGCCTTATTCTTTTTCAGATGCATGTCAATGCGGTAAGGCACATCCCGTTTTCTCACCGTCATCTTGATGTGAGACTCCTCCTCACCGAAGCGGATCATCTCCCGATCTTTGCTGCTCCGGTGTGATCTCGTCGTCGCACAGACATAGACCGCCTCAAGGACATTCGTCTTTCCCTGTGCATTGTTGCCGTAAAGAATGTTGGTTCCGGGGGAAAACTCCATATGAAGCTCCTCATAGTTCCGGTAATTCTTCAGTTCGATGGATTCAATAATCATAATACAATCCGGATGGTCTCTCCCTGATACGTCACGACGTCACCGTCACGAAGTTTCTTTCCTCTCTGGTATTCCACATTTCCATTCACCTTTACAAGGCCATCCTCAATTGCATACTTTGCGTCGACTCCGGTCTCGCACAGTCCGGCAGCCTTGAGCGCCTGACCAAGTTTGATATACTCATCTCTTAATTTGATTGTCTCCATAATTTTCCTTTCCAGACAGATTTTACCTTTCTGTCCTCACAAACTATCTGCAAATTATAGCAGATTTTGCGCTCTTCTGCACCCGTTTCGTAAATTTCATAGCACTTTGTGCAGGGAATGCTGAGTTATGAACACAGCCCTCTTATCCACACCTACTCATCCACATGAATGTGGATAACCTGTGCATAACCTTGTAGATATCCGAGCAGTCTGTTGACTGAAACAAATCTCTGTTTCATTATACCTCAGATGCGATAAAGTTGACCGGTAAAATCAGATAAATATAAGTTCCGTCCTCATCCTTGATGAAGCACGGGGATTTCGGGTTCATCATGTAGAGCTCCACGTCCTCATCATCGATGACACGCAGGGCATCGAGAAGGAACTTCGGGTTGAAAGCAATCATGATATCGCTTCCGGTCTTGTGCGCCATCATATCGGCATTCATCGAACCGAAGGAGGATTTGACTCTCATATTGATGCTGTTGTCCGTGACATTCAGGATAATCGGCTTGCGGTCGCTGTCGCGGATCATAATCATCGCACGCTCAATGTTATCCATAAACTCTCTCTTGTTGACTTTCACGCGGGTCTCATAATCGCTTGAGAGCATGTGGTCAATCTTAAAGTATTCTCCCTCGATCAGACGGGAAACGACAACGGTGTCCCCAAACTCAAACAGGATATGGTTCTTGCTGAAGTAGATCTGAACCTCTGCCTCATTGTCCCCGTTGAGAATTTTGCTGATCTCAGACAGGGTCTTTCCAGGGATGATCACCTTGTGGTCTTCATAATGATCTTTAAGGCGAATGTTGCGGATGGAGATTCTGTGGCCGTCGAGAGAGACAACCTTGAATACGTCATCCTTTACCTCCATGAGTTCACCAGCCATCATCTTGTTGCTGTCGTTCGGAGAGATGGAAAAAATCGTCTGACGAATAGATTCCTTAAGCGTGAACTGCGTTAAGGAAATATGCTGATCACGCTCAATGTATGGCAGGTATGAAAATTCTTCCCCATCTCTTCCCTGAATGTGGAAGGATGCATTCTCACATTCGATTGAGGTGTTGAAGCGATTGTCGCTTGTGATCGTCACAGGAGAATTGCCGTCCGGGAGCTTTCTGACAATCTCATAGAACAGCTTTGCCTCCAGAGCAATTTTTCCACGCTCAAGAATAGAGCCGTCCACTTTTGTTTCGATTCCCAGTTCCATATCGTTTCCGGTCAGTCTGATGTCGTTTGCATCGGCATTGATCAGAATGCATTCTAAGATGGTCATGGTCGTCTTGGACGGGATTGCCTTGGATACGATAGAGATTCCATTCAGCAGTGCGTCTTTCTGAAAAACGAGTTTCATTGTTGATAACTTCCTTTCTTGGTGATCTGGTGGGGACGGTCCTTATAATAGAAAGATATAAGTAAGTTTCCGTCGTAGTAGTAGTAGGCGTTGTGGATTTGTGGAAAAGTGGCTCAAATCCTTGTGGTTAAAGGAAAGTTGATGTGAATAACTATGTGGAAACTATGTAGATAACCAGGTGAGTTATCCACAGTTATCCACAATGAAAAATGTGCAAAAAATCGCGAAAAAGTTATCCACAGGATATCCACACAGTATCCACAAACAATCCACAGAGTTATCCACACCCCATTTTTTTCGATTTTTTCACTATCCACAGGCCATTGTGGATAAAATGTGGATAATGTGGATAAAAAAAAGCATGCTTTTTTTACGGATGAATCTTCTTTTTCAAGATGTCAATCGTGTTTTGCAGGCTCTGGTTGTTTGGCAGATCCTTTGTTATTTTTTCAATTCCGTGAAGGATGGTTGTGTGGTCACGTCCTCCAAGCACTTTTCCGATTACCTGGAGCGGAATTGCGGTCATGTTGCGGCACAGATACATCGCAATCTGACGTGGGTAAACGATCTCCTTGTTGCGTTTCTGGGAAATGATCTCCTGCGGAGTCAGATCAAAATGATCTGCGACAACCTGAAGAATCAGTTCCGGAGTGATGCTCTGCACACCGTCAGGTGATATGATGTCTTTGAGAGCTTCCTCGGCAAGGGCAAGGTTGATTTCCTTGTTGCTGCTTCCGGGATTTCCGAGTTTGGAGAGGGCAACGATCTTGGTCAAGGCGCCTTCAAGCTCTCGGATATTGGATTTAATATTTGTTGCAATGTACTTGATGACCTCGTTGTCAATGTTGTAGCCCTCAAGTTCTTCTTTTTTGCGGAGAATCGCCATACGTGTCTCGTAATCAGGCGACTGGATATCCACAGACAATCCCCATTCAAACCGGGAACGCAGACGCTCTTCGAGCGTTTCAATCTCTCTCGGTGGTTTATCCGAGGAGATGATGATCTGTTTCTTCGCGTCGTGAAGGGCGTTGAAAGTGTGGAAAAACTCCTCCTGAGTGCTCTCTTTTCCTATTATAAACTGAATATCGTCGATCAGAAGCACATCGATGCTCCGGTATTTCTCGCGAAACTCGGTTGTGGAATAGTTGTTCTTATTTCGGATCGCATCGATCAGCTCATTTGTGAACTTCTCGGAAGTCACATACATGATCTTTGTGTTTGGATTGTTCTTCAAAATAAAGTTGGCAATCGAGTGCATCAGATGCGTTTTGCCGAGTCCGACACCTCCGTAAATGAAGAGGGGATTGTAAATTTCTCCCGGAGATTCCGCAACTGCGAGGGATGCCGCGTGTGCCAGGCTGTTGTTTGCGCCGACAACGAAGGTATCGAAGGTGTATTTCGGATTCAGACCGGCTTCCTGAAGCGTCGTCTGGCTGACCATGAGCTGATTGTTCTGAACCAGCTGGTTTGCTTTGAGCTGTTCTTCCTGAATCTCATCTTTTACGACGAAATCAACCTTGCACTTGAATCCCGTGATCTCTCCGATGGAGACAGTCAGCATCGTGGTGTATTTCTTTTTGATGTATCCAAGGAAATGGGCATCCGGTACGACAAGTTTTACTACTGTCTCGTCTTCAATGGAGTAAACTTCAAGCGGGAGCAGCCATGTCTCAACGGAAACTTCGGAAATTCCGTACTCATCTTTTAAGAAGCGGATGATTTCCGGCCATTTTTCTTTCAGTGTTTCTAACATACCATGTCTCCTAATTCTGCTGTAACTGTAATAAAGATCGCTAAAAACCGTAAATGGTAAAGACAGTTACATTCTGATAAATAAATGATGCCAGGGAGAATTCCCCGACATGATAAAAAAGAGTAACTGCAAGAATGTGGGGCAGTTACAAAAATGTGGACCAGAGTGAAAAAATTGTGGATAACTCTGTGGATATCTTTGTGGATAATCCTCAGAGCACGCATAGACAGCGGACAAAATAAACAAGAGCTTGTTTGTGGATAACTCTGGACAAATTGTGGATACTTATTAGAACCCAATCTATTATTATTGTATACCAAAATGGGCTTTTTTTCAATGAGAATAGTAAAAACGGAGCGGTTTTCTGAAGATTATCAACATAGTTATCCACATCTTGTGGATAACTTCTCCCCAAACAACTATATCCTGTTTTTTGTCGAATTCATCCACAAATGCAAGAATCCGCGCGAAGAAAGAGAAGTTCCTGTCGAGAACGGGACGGTTATCCACATTTTGGGTGGTTGAAAACCATTGTGTATAAGTGGATAACTTATTGCTCTATATAGGTAGGAATTAGTTGATGTCAAAAACATAAGAAACTACTTGACGAAAATGAGGCTTTTCATTATAATTGAAACGATGTCAATTAAAATAGTCGTAATGTGTTCATCAGATAAGAGAGAATAAGAGGAGGTGCTGCGATATGAAAATGACTTTCCAGCCGAAGAACAGACAGAGATCGAAAGTTCATGGCTTCAGAGCCAGAATGAGTACTCCGGGCGGTAGAAAAGTACTTGCTGCTAGAAGAGCTAAGGGCAGAGCAAAATTATCAGCTTAATGAACGAAGGTCACAAGAAATTGTGGCCTTTTTCTTAAATTTAGGGATAATATGAAAAGATTTCCAAGTATCAGAAAAAATAGGGATTTTCAGTCTGTATACCGGACCGGGAAATCCTGTGCCAACAAGCAGTTGGTGATGTATGTAAAGCGGACGGAGGAGCCGGCAACCAGAATCGGAATTTCCGTCAGCAAGAAAGTCGGAAACAGTGTGGTGAGACATCATATTACCCGTCTGGTGCGGGAGAGTTTCCGTCTTCATGTGGACATGTTGGAGACTGGTTGTGACATCGTCGTGGTGGCGAGAGCCGCCGCAAAGGACTCAGATTATAAAACCATTGAGCGTGCATTTATGCATTTGTGCGGACTTCATAACATTGTAAGAGAATCGAAGTGAGAGAATGATTAAAAAAATCTTGATTTTAATGATTCGGGGATACCAGATTTTCCTCTCCCCGTTAAAAGTAAGGACTCACTGTATTTACACGCCGACGTGTTCTCAATACGCCATTGAGGCACTCACCAGGTACGGTGTGGTGAAAGGACTATGGTTGGCCACGAAGAGGATACTGCGGTGTCATCCGTGGGCAGAAGGCGGTTATGATCCAGTTCCGTAGCTTATGAGGAGGTAACAGATTGGAATACTTGGCATTGACAAAGACCGGGGGATTTTTCTTGTTCGCGTGGATCGTAGAGATTATGGGCTACATCATGAGCGCGCTGTTCAAGTTTACAAGCCTGTTCGGTGTTCAGAACATTGGCTTGTCAATCATTTTGTTTACACTGGTCGTTAAGGTCCTGATGTTCCCGCTGACCATCAAACAGCAGAAGGCTTCCAAGCTGATGGCGGTGATGCAGCCGGAGATTCAGGCGATTCAGAATAAGTATAAGGGAAAAACAGACAATGACTCCATGATGAAAATGAACGTGGAGACAAAGGCTGTCTACGAGAAATACGGCACTTCCATGACAGGCGGATGCTTACAGCTGGCAATTCAGCTGCCGATCCTTCTGGCACTGTACCGGGTAATCTACAACATCCCGGCATATGTAGGTTCTGTAAAGACACACTTTATGAGCATCGTTTTCGCACTGACCGGAGTGTCAAATGCGGCTGACCTTGCAGACGGAGCGGGAGCTTCCCTTCTTCAGTTTGCAACGGAGCACGGTGTGAACTTAAAGGGTATGAATGCCATCGGCGATCTGACCGGAGTGACCGGAACGGCACTCGGCAACAAGATGGTTGATATTCTTTACAAGATGAACCCGAGCCAGTGGGGCGATTTAGCAGGTGCATTCCCGAATGCAGCAGACGTCATTCATGAAAATTATAAAGTTATTGAGGGAATGAACTCCTTCCTTGGCATCAACCTTGCAGCACAGCCGTTTGACGGAAGTTTTGTTCCGAATCTGGCGTGGATCATCCCGATCCTTGCAGGTCTGAGCCAGTACCTGAGCACAAAGCTGATGATGAACACAAACCCGACTTCTTCCGGTCAGGATGAGAATCAGGCAGCACAGATGATGAAGAGCATGAACGTAACCATGCCTCTGATGTCTGTCTTCTTCTGCTTCACTTTCCCGGCAGCAGTCGGCATCTACTGGGTAGCCAGCAGTGTGTTCCAGATTCTTCAGCAGCTCATTGTAAACAAGTATTTAAACAGCATGGATCTCGATCAGCTGATCGCAGAGAATGTTGCAAAGGCAAACAAGAAGCGTGAGAAGCAGGGGCTTCCGCCGCAGCAGATCAGCCAGAATGCGACTGCAAAGTTAAAGAACATGCAGATCGAGGCTGAGAAGGAAGAGAAGCAGCGTGCGCAGAAACTCGAGAAGAACGAGGAGCTGGTGAAGGAATCTACTGCTTATTACAATAAGGATGCAAAGCCTGGCAGCCTTGCGGCAAAAGCCGGAATGGTTGCGAAGTACAACGAGAAACACAGTAATAAATAAGGGGGAGGGACACAATGGAGGAGAAGATTACGGTTTCTGCCAAGACATTGGACGAGGCGATCACAAAGGCGCTGATCGAACTTCAGACGACGAGTGATCACCTTGACTATGAGGTGGTTCAGAAGGAAAGCTCAGGTCTTCTTGGATTATTTGCGAAACCCTGTGTGATTCGCGCCAGAGTGATGAGCGAGGCGGAAGAACAGACCCTGAAAGAGAAAGCTGCCAAGGCTGCCGAGGAAGAGGCGCGAAAGCTCAGAGAAGCTGAAAAGAAAGCGCAGATGGAACGGCAGACGGCAAAACCGGCAGCACCGGAGAGTCCGAAGAAGGCTGAGATGACGGCGGAGCCGGAGCGATCCGAGAAGCCGGAAACAGCAGAGCCGGAGAAGAAATTAAAGAGCTCTGCGAAGATCAATGAGGAAGCTGTCAAGACGGCAGCGAAGAACTTCCTGAGTCAGGTTTTTGACGCGATGGGAATGGAAGTTTCTGTTGAGGCGGAGTATGATCCGTCCGAGCGGGAACTGCGCGTGATGATGGAGGGCGGAGATATGGGAATTCTGATCGGAAAACGCGGTCAGACACTCGATTCCCTTCAGTATCTCGTGAGCCTTGTTGTGAATCGTGAGACAGAAGGCTATCTTCGTGTGAAGCTGGATACGGAGAACTACCGGGAGCGCAGAAAGGAAACGCTTGAGACGCTTGCCAAGAATATCTCTTACAAGGTAAAGCGCACGAAGCATCCGGTTGCACTCGAGCCGATGAATCCGTATGAGCGCAGAATCATTCATTCCGCTCTTCAGAATGACCGCTATGTTGTGACGCGAAGCGAGGGAGAAGATCCTTATCGCCATGTTGTGATTTCCTTGAAGAAGGAAGTTCCGTACAGCGGAAACAACACCCGCCGCGACCGCTATCCGTCGCGCCGTGACAAGAACAACACGGAGACGGCAGAGGGCAGAAAGGGCGGAAAGAAGCCTTATCGTTCTCATTCTCACTCTCGTTCCGGACAGAACGCGCAGAGTGCACAGAATACACAGAACGGTGGAGAGCAGGCTGCTCTTGCAGATGCGGAAGTTCTGGTAAAGACAGAGACCACGATTGTAGAAACCATAGCAACAGGTTCTGAGACAACAGAATCATAAGATCATAAGATCATTAGAAAAAACATCAGACGGTTTTTGGAAAAAACGGGGGTGTCTGGTAGTGGGTTTGACCACCGCCGGATGCCCCCGTTTGTATTGGATTCATTGGCGCTCCTTAGGCAAGGTAAAGTTATGCAAACGCGCTCTCGCTCTAGGTTTGCATAACTTTCCTGCCTTCGGAGCTTTCAACAAAGTTTCACTATTTATAGTATTTACAGAAAGAAATAACAGAAAGAGGCAGATATGGAGAAAGTTACCGATACGATCGCAGCGGTTGCCACGGCGATGAGCAGTTCCGGAATCGGAATCATCCGAATCAGTGGGCCGGAGGCGATTGAGGTTGCCGATCGGATTTTTAAGAGCCGGAGAGAGAAGTTTCGTCTGGCAGATGCAAAAACACACACGATTCATTATGGAATGGTGTATGATGGGGAGGAAGCGCTCGACGAGGTCCTTATGATGGTGATGCGGGGACCGCACAGCTACACGGCGGAGGATACGGTTGAGATCAACTGTCATGGCGGTGTTCTGGTTATGAAGCGGATTCTTGAGACTGTGATTCGAAACGGTGCCCGTCCGGCAGAGCCGGGAGAGTTTACAAAGCGTGCATTTTTAAATGGAAGAATGGATCTGTCCCAGGCGGAGGCAGTCATCGATGTCATCAATTCCCGCAGCGAGTATGCAATGCGTTCTTCTGTCAGCCAGCTTGGCGGATCGCTCTCAAGAAAGGTGAAAAAGCTCAGGGAGGATATTCTGTATCAGATTGCTTTCATTGAGTCAGCTCTCGATGATCCGGAGCATATCTCCCTTGACGGGTATGAGGAGAAGCTGAATGCACTCCTTATGCCGATGGTGTGTGAGATTGAGAAAATGCTGAGATCGGCGGACAACGGCAAACTGCTCTCAGAGGGAATCAAGACCGTCATTCTCGGAAAACCGAATGCCGGAAAATCTTCTCTGATGAACGTTCTCGTCGGCGAGGAGCGTGCAATTGTCACGGACATTGCCGGAACGACGAGGGATACGCTTGAGGAGCAGATCCGCCTCAGAGGAATCAGTCTCAACATCATTGACACGGCGGGAATCCGTGAGACAGAGGACCGCGTTGAGCAGATCGGTGTCAGCAGGGCGCGGGCAGCGGCGGACGAGGCAGACCTGATCATCTACGTCGTCGACGGTTCCCGTCCTCTCGATGAGAATGACCGGATGATCATTGATCTGATCCGCGACCGCAAGGCGATTGTTCTGCTGAATAAGTCTGACCTTGAGGCAAAGGTTTCAGAAGAAGAATTGTCAGAACTGACAGGCGGAAAGACGGTTCTTAGTGTGTCGGCGAGGGAGGAGACCGGAATCGATCGCCTCGAGCAGGAGATTGAGAAACTGTTTTATGAGGGAAATCTGGATTTCAATGATGAGATTCTGATCACGAATGTGCGCCATAAATCTGCTCTCGAGCAGGCGCTTGCATCTCTTCGCATGGTGCAGACAGGAATTGCCGACCAGATGCCGGAGGATTTCCTCACAATCGATCTGATGGATGCGTACCGTCAGCTCGGCACAATCATCGGAGAGGCTGTGGAGGATGATCTCGTCAATGAGATTTTCAGCAAGTTCTGTATGGGAAAATAAATCCCTCAATTACAAATATAGAAAGGCGTTAAGACAGAAATGAAATGTTTGGAAGAAAGCTATGATGTGGTCGTCGTAGGAGCCGGACATGCGGGGTGTGAGGCGGCACTTGCGTGCGCGCGTCTGGGACTTGAGACGATTGTGTTTACGGTCAGTGTGGACAGCATTGCACTGATGCCGTGCAATCCGAATGTCGGCGGAAGTTCAAAGGGACATCTCGTCCGTGAGCTCGATGCGCTCGGCGGAGAGATGGGAAAGAACATTGATGCGACCTTTATTCAGTCCAAGATGCTCAACGAGTCAAAGGGGCCGGCAGTCCACTCCCTGCGTGCCCAGGCGGATAAGCAGGAGTACAGCCGCCATATGCGTCAGACACTTGAAAACACCGATCATCTGACAATCCGTCAGGCGGAGGTATCTGAGCTGATTGTGGAGGATCATCGGATAACGGGAGTCAAGACATTTTCCGGAGCAATCTATCACGCGAAGGCAGTTGTGCTTGCGACAGGAACCTATCTGCGCGCACGCTGTATCTACGGAGAAGTCAGCAATGCGACGGGACCGAACGGACTTCAGGCAGCCAACCATCTGACGGACTCCCTGATTGCAAATGGAGTTGAGATGTTCCGCTTTAAGACCGGAACGCCGGCGCGTGTGGACAAGAGAAGCATTGATTTTTCAAAGATGGAGGAGCAGTTTGGAGATAAGAGAATCGTTCCGTTCTCATTTTCGACGGATCCGGAGTCTGTGCAGAAGGAGCAGGTATCCTGCTGGCTGACGTACACAAACGAGGAGACGCATCAGATCATCCGGGACAATCTCGACCGTTCTCCGCTGTTTTCCGGTGCGATCGAGGGCACAGGTCCGCGCTACTGCCCGTCGATTGAGGACAAGGTTGTGAAGTTTCCGGATAAGTCGCGCCATCAGGTCTTTGTGGAGCCGGAGGGACTCTACACGAATGAGATGTATCTCGGAGGAATGTCGAGCTCACTTCCGGAGGATGTGCAGTATGCGATGTACCGCACGGTTCCGGGTCTTGAGCACGTGAAGATTGTGAGAAATGCATATGCGATTGAGTACGACTGCATCAACTCCCGCCAGCTCAAGTCCTCCCTGGAATTCAAGGCGATTCACGGACTCTTCAGCGGTGGCCAGTTCAACGGAAGTTCCGGATATGAGGAGGCAGCGGTTCAGGGATTCATGGCAGGCGTCAACGCAGCAATGCAGGTGCTCGGACGGGAGCCGGTGATTCTTGACCGTTCTCAGGCGTACATCGGCGTTCTGATCGATGATCTTGTGACGAAGGAAAACCATGAGCCGTATCGGATGATGACCTCGCGCGCGGAGTACCGCCTGCTTTTAAGACAGGACAATGCAGATCTGCGTCTTCGCGGAATCGGCCATGAAATCGGTCTTGTCAGCGATGAGGAGTATGAGAGAGTCTGTCAGAAAGAGCGGGACATTGAGGCGGAGGTGGATCGCCTCGAGCACACGACAACCGGAGCAAACGAGAGGGTGCAGGCTTTCCTGCGCGCGCATGGAAGCACGGAGCTCAAGACAGGTGCGACGATGGCAGAACTCTTAAGACGGCCGGAGCTTGACTATTTCATGCTTGCCCAGATTGATCCGAAGCGCCCGGATCTTCCGCGCGATACCGCAGAACAGGTCAACATCAATGTGAAGTATGAGGGATACTTAAAGCGCCAGATGCAGCAGGTTGCACAGTTTAAGAAACTCGAGAGCAAGAGGCTCGATCCTGATTTTGATTACAGCACGGTCAACAGCCTGAGAATTGAGGCGGTACAGAAGCTGAATCTCTATAAACCGGCATCGATCGGCCAGGCATCCCGAATCTCCGGAGTTTCACCGGCGGACATCTCGGTTCTTCTGGTGCACTTGGAGCAGCTGCGTCACGGCGGTCACAGCAGCCATGACAGTCATGGAAAGAAACAGGAAAGCTAAGAGAGGATAAGGTAAGAGAGCCGGAATGGAAGAGATTTTTAGAGAAAAAATGGAAGTGGGAGTTTGGGAGGCAGGACTGGAATTATCTGAGAACCAGCTGGAACAGTTTTACCGCTACTATGAACTCCTTGTAGAGTGGAATAAGGTGATGAACCTGACCGGAATCACAGAGGTCGGGGATGTGGCGGAGAAACATTTTGTGGACAGTCTCGCTCTGGTGCGCGCCGTCAAGGAATCCGCGCTTGAGGGGGCGAAACTGATCGATGTGGGAACCGGAGCAGGATTTCCGGGACTGCCGCTCAAGATTGCGTTTCCGAAGTTAAAGGTGACGCTTCTCGATTCCCTGAACAAGCGAATCAAGTTCCTGAACGAGGTCATCGGTGAGCTTGGTCTTCAGGATATCGAGACAATTCACGGAAGAGCCGAGGATTTCGGAAAGAATCCACAGTACCGTGAGCAGTATGATTTCAGTGTATCGCGGGCAGTGGCAAATACGGCATCTCTTTCAGAGTACTGCCTGCCATTCGTAAAAGTGGGTGGACTTTTTGTGCCGTACAAGTCAGGAAAGATCGATGAGGAGCTGAAAGCCGGCGAGAAGGCGATTCAGGTGCTCGGCGGAAAAGTGGAAAACGTTGTGAGATTCACTCTTTCCGGTGCAGAAGCGGACAGAAGTCTTGTGGTGATTAAGAAGACGGAGAAGACGCCGAAACGCTTCCCGAGAAAAGCGGGAGTTCCGGCGAAGGAGCCAATTGCGTAACTGAATACAAAAGAATAGGGATTAAGGGGAAAACTTTTCCCCTTAATCCCTATTCTTTATCTTGCAGGTACAATCTCAATCCAGTATCCGTCCGGATCGCCGATAAAGTAGATTCCCATTGCCTCATTCTCAAAGCAGATGATTCCCATCTCTTTATGGCGGGCGTGAAGAGCCTCGAACTCATCGGTTGTGAAAGCGAGATGGAACTCACATTCTCCGAGATCGTAAGGTTCGGTGCGATCCTTAAGCCAGGTCAGCTCAAGCGTGAAATCAGAGCTTCCGTCGCCGAGGTAGACGAGCTTGAAGGAGCCGTCCTCAGCCGTCTTCTCTCTGACCGGAGTCAGATTCAGAGCTTCCTTGTAGAATGCAAGACTTCTTTCAAGATCGAGAACATTGAAGTTAAAGTGATTGAATCGGATCATTTTTGTAAGGTTTCCTTTCTCGTTTTTCTTTTCATTGTATCTGGAATGAGAAGAAAACTCAAGCGTTATATATATGAGTGCTTGTTTTCGTTTGAATTTTCACGTATAATAGGAAAATGGGATACATTTAGGAAAAATTTATTGAAATTCGAAGATAAAGGAGGGGATGGAATGAGACAGACAGAAACGGATGACAAGATTCAGGAAAAACAGGTCATTTTAATTGTAGATGATTCTGAGATGAATCGTGCGATCCTGACGGATATGCTTCAGGAAGATTATCGAACTCTGGAAGCAGAAAATGGAGTACAGGCAGTTGAACTCATCCGCAAATATTCTGATGCTATTGATCTGGTTCTTCTGGACATTACCATGCCGGAGATGGATGGTTTTGAGGTATTGGCAATCATGAATAAGTATCATCTGATTGACAATATTCCGGTCATCATGATTTCAGCAGAGCGGGCATCTTCTTATATGGAGCGCGCCTATGAACTTGGTGTGACGGATTACATCAGCCGTCCGTTTGACGCGCTGATTGTACGGCGCAGAGTAGAAAATACCCTGATGCTTTACGCAAAACAGAAACGTCTGGTAGGTCTTGTTGCGGATCAGGTTTATGAAAAAGAGCGAAATAACAGCATGATGGTGAATATTCTCAGCCATATCGTGGAATTCAGAAATGGCGAGAGCGGACTTCACGTCCTTCACATCAACACGATGACAGAGATTCTGCTTCAGCACCTTGTAGAAAAGACGGACAAGTATCCTCTGACGCAGGAGGATATCATCCGGATTTCCACGGCATCGGCACTTCACGATATTGGAAAGATCAGTATTCCGGATGAGATCATCAACAAACCGGGAAAGCTGACAAAAGAAGAATTTGAGATCATGAAAACACACTCGGCAGTCGGAGCTTCCATGCTGTCTGCAATCACGGCTTATCAGAATGAGCCGTTTGTGAAGACGGCATACGAGATCTGCCGCTGGCATCACGAGAGATACGACGGAAAGGGATACCCGGATGGACTTAAAGGGGATGAGATTCCGATTTCCGCGCAGATCGTTTCCCTCGCAGATGTGTATGATGCATTGACGAGTGAGCGATGCTACAAGAAGGCATTCTCGCATGAGACGGCAATCAACATGATTCTGAATGGAGAGTGCGGTGCGTTCAATCCGCTTCTGCTCGACTGTCTGCTGGAAGTCGCAGGGGATATTCAGAGAGAACTTGCTGTGAACTCTCCGGAGAGAGAATTCCAGGTGCATGAGACGGTAGAACAGATTCTCAAGCACAAAAAGCTTCATGGATATGGCTATTCGATCAACCAGATGAGAATTGAGCAGGCGAAAAAAGAATTCTTCTTCGAGCATGAGAGAACACTGGTCTTTGATTACAGCGAGCTGACCAATGTCATTCTGTTTTCAAACTGGGGAAGACGTCTCCTTGGGCTCAAGAAAAATCAGCTTGATCTCAGAAAAGAGTCTGCTCTCCTTCAGGATCAGGAGACATTTGAACAGGTGCAGGCGGAACTCGCAAAGACAACACCGGAGAATCCGGCGATCGATATAAAGATCAAGATTCATGCATTTGGCGAGTTGAAGGAGCACCGTCTTGTTGCGAGAACCTTGTGGTCTGACGGTGAGGAAGCACTCAGAGTCGGTGTGATTGGAAGAGCGGAAGAGGTATTCCGGCTGGATGAAAGGAGATAGGGAAAATGAATCTGAGAGAATGTTACGAAGCGATGGGAGCAGACTTTGATGCAGTTTTGTCTCGTCTTCGCAGCGAGGGATTGATTAAGAAATTCGTACTGAAATTTGTGGACGATCCGAGCTATTCACAGTTGGAGCAGACGATGCAGGCAGAAGACTACAAAGAGGCATTTCGCGCCGCACACACAATTAAGGGTGTCGCACAGAATATGGGATTTGATGGTCTTGCACATTCCTCTTCTGATCTGACCGAGTGTCTTCGCCCGGCAGGTGAGGATAAGGCGGTGGATCTTGCAGAGGCAGGACGCCTGTGGACTCAGGTTCAGGAGGATTACGCCCGCACGATCTCTGCAATCAAGGCGATGAATGAGTAAGAGTAATAAGTGAGGCTGAGTGCCATTAGGGCATTAAGAGAAAAAGCGATTTTTCTATCTGGTTGAGGGAATACCTCAGGCAGGATTGAAAAATCGCTTTTTTATTTCACAGTTTTATAGAAAATTGCGCCCTGTTCTGCAAAAATGCGTTCGGCAGAACTTAGTGGATGTAGGTGCGGATCAGCTCCACCAGCTCTTCCGGAGCCTCGAGCTGAGGAAGTCCCTTGGCACCCGGGATTAGTGCAGTCTCGATTGCGGAGTTGTATTCCTTGTATTCATTCAGGCGGTCTTCGATATGCTCGATTCCGCTGCCGCCGATGAGATATATACTGTTGTCAATCTTTTTGAGCGCATTGGCGATGTTGCAGCGCGTGTAATTGCAGCTTGTGCTCGCATACATGGACTTCGGAGAGGCGCCGAGGTGGGCGGATTCATAGTAGGCATCCACATATGCCGGTTTGACGGAGTATGGATTCTGGAAACCGGATTCCACGAAACGCTCATGGATGGCCTGACGGCTGTTGGCAATGTTGTAGAGCAGGGTTCCGATCATCGGGAGCTCGACAAGGAGTTTGTACATCTTTGAGATCTTTCCCGGCATCTGGCAGAAATCCTGTACACTCAACGGGTTGATAAACATCAGCTGGTCAAAGAGTTCCGGATTGTTGGCGCATGCCATGATCGGGATTGATGCGGATTCTCCGGTTGCGATGACGCTGGTGCGGTGGCCGATTACGGATTTGATGAAATCAGAGATCAGCTGAACGTAGAGGTAATTCGTGTAGGTCATGTTCGCCTTTTCCGAGCGGCCGCAGCCGAGAAGATCGATGGTGTATACCGTGTAGTCATTCTGGAGGGAAGAGACAATTCTGCTCCACTCATAGCCGCTTGCTCCGGCATTCAGATCGTGGATCAGAAGCAGAGGCATTCCGCTTCCGGCTTTTGTGTAATGGATATTTCCCAGGCGCCATTTAAAGCACAGGGAATTTGACTTATCATCCGTGAGAAGATTCTTTGATACCGCGGTAACTTTGATGATTTTATTGATAGCTGCGACGGAGGCAGCGGTGGTGGCAGACAGAATCAACAGGGTCAGTAATTTGTTTTTTGCCTTCATATAATTCCTCCTTGTTGCAGGCAAGATGCATTTGATCTGTTGATATTATAGTACAAATTATCGGGATAGACAATAAAAAGACAGAAAATTAGGAACAGACATACAGAGGAGTTTCACAGGAACGAATTATCAGACAACTACCGGGATGGATTTCATTTATTTTTATAGGAAAACAAAAAAAATTGTGTTATACTATTCCCCGTAAAAAAGAACGGGTTTCCGCGGAAAATACGAACCTTTCGGGCGGGACCCATGAGAGATACAATAAAAAGGATGCAGAATGGGTAGAATAATAGCGATTGCAAATCAGAAAGGCGGCGTGGGAAAGACGACCACGGCGATCAATCTTTCAGCGTGTCTGGCAGAGGCAGGACAGAAGGTTCTGTCTGTGGATTTTGATCCGCAGGGAAATGCTACGAGCGGACTGGGATTTGAGAAGGAAGAGATGGATAAAACCGTCTATGAGCTTTTGCTTGGAGACTGTGGACTGGATGCATGCATCTATCAGGAGGTACAGGAGAATCTTGACGTCATGCCGTCAGATATGAATCTGGCAGCGGCAGAAATTGAACTTCTTGACGTGAAGAACAAGGAGTCACTTCTGCGCACGGAGCTCAAAAAAATTTCGGACTCCTATGATTTTATCATCATTGACTGTCCGCCGTCCCTGAACATTTTGACGATCAATGCACTGACTGCGGCAGACACAGTGCTGGTTCCGATTCAGTGCGAGTACTATGCGCTTGAGGGCTTAAGCCAGATTCTTCAGACGGTGGAGATGGTAAAGAAACGTCTGAATCCGAGTCTGGAGCTGGAGGGCGTGGTGTTCACGATGTACGATGCGAGAACAAATCTCTCTCTTGAGGTGGTGGAGAATGTAAAGAAGCATCTCAATGAGACGATTTATAAGACCATTATTCCGCGGAATGTGAGACTGGCGGAGGCTCCGAGCCACGGCATGCCGATCAATCTTTATGACTCACGTTCAAGCGGTGCGGAGAGCTATCGGATGCTCGCTTCAGAAGTAATCAACAGAGGGGGAGAGGAATGAGGAGAAGCAGAAAAGGACTTGGAAGAGGACTTGGTGCATTTTTCGGTGAGGAAGTTGTAGATGAGGTTTCCGGAAAGAGCGCAGATACTTTGGAAGGTCAGAAAGAACTCTTCGTCAAGGTGACGGAGATCGAGCCGAATCCGGATCAGCCAAGAAAATATTTTGATGAGGCGCAGCTCAATGAGCTGGCAGAATCCATCAGGCAGTATGGAGTTCTTCAGCCGCTGCTTGTCCAGAAGAAGAGAGACCACTATGAGATTGTCGCAGGAGAGCGCAGATGGCGCGCGGCGAGAATCGCAGAGGTTGAGAAGATTCCGGTGATCGTCCGTGAGTTCAGTGCACAGGAGGCGATGGAGATTGCCCTGATCGAGAACCTTCAGAGAGAAGACCTTGACCCGATTGAGGAGGCAAAGGCGTATGAGCGTCTGATGCTTGAATTCCGCATGACACAGGGTGAGATCGCAAAGCGCGTATCGAAGAGCAGAACGGTCATCACAAACAGTGTTCGTCTGCTTTACCTGAATCCGGAAGTCCAGAAGATGGTATCGGAGAAGCGGATTACGAGCGGTCATGCACGTGCAATCTTAAGCCTTCAGGATCAGGATCAGCAGCTTGAACTGGCAAAGATCGTGGAGAGGGACCACCTCAATGTCCGTGAGGTCGAGAGAGCAGTAAAGACATTCGGAAAAGAGAAAAAGGAAGAGACGAAGGCACCGGAGACTGTGCAAGAGAAGGTCGCTGAGCAAATGGCAGAAAATCCAGATCAGAAACCTCTCAATGTGAGAGAAGATGAGCAGATTGCGATGGTTTATCAGGATCTTGAAGAACGCATGAAAGAGATCCTCGGAACTCAGGTCATCATCAGCCGCAAGGACAACAACCGGGGAAAAATCGAGATTCCGTACTATTCACAGTCTGAACTTGAACGGATCATTGAGCTGATCGAATCCATCCGGTAAGATTAAGTTATGGGTGGGTTTGTTGGCAAAGATACACAGAAATAGATAGGAGTGGAATACAGAATGGAAGGAAGCATTCTCAATAATCTTGGGATTGATCCGTTTTATATTATTCTGGCGCTGGCAGTTCTGAATCTGATTCTTCTGATTGTTGTATTTATCGGAGTTTTGAAGATGCAGCAGCTCTACCGCGGATACGATTATTTTATGAGAGGAAAAGATGCGGAGTCCTTGGAGGAGCTGATTTCCGAGCAGATGGATGAGATTCTTGAGCTGCGCTCTCAGGATCGCGCGAATAAGGATGCGATCCGCACGGCAAATAAGAACAGCCGGGCAGCTTTTCAGAAGATTGGAATTGTAAAATACAATGCATTTCAGGGGATGGGCGGGAATTTGAGTTTTGCTCTCGCCATCCTCGACTATACCAACACCGGATTTGTCATCAATTCGGTTCACAGCCGGGAGGGATGTTACCTCTACTTAAAGGAAGTGGACCGCGGTGAGACGGAAGTTCTTCTCGGAAATGAGGAGAAAGAGGCGTTGGAGCAGGCACTCGGATATAAAGAGCGGGAACAGTAAAGAAGAATAAAGGGATAAGATAAAGGAGAGTCCGGGAAGCCGGACTTTTTCTTGTATGTATAGATGTATTTTTTTTAAAAATAGAAAAAAACTTGAAAAGACATATTGACAATTATTTAACGATCGGATATAATGCATATAGAATCAAGTTGTTAAAAAAATATCAAACAGATAACGCGTTAACAAACCTAACATCGATTCATCGATTATGAGACACAGACATTAAGACATTGAGTTAGAGAATAACATTTTTGGAGGAGAATCAAGATGGCAAAGAAAGAAGAAGTAGTAACTTCCGGAATCATTGACAACGTGGAAGCTCTGGAAGCCAAGATGAAAGCAATGCGCGAGGCGCAGAAGATATTTGCTACCTATACTCAGGAGCAGGTAGATGAGATTTTCTACCGTGCAGCTCTGGCAGCGAACAAGATGAGAATCCCGCTGGCAAAGATGGCTGTGGAAGAGACCGGAATGGGTATCGTAGAAGATAAGGTCATCAAGAACAACTACGCAGCAGAGTATATCTACAATGCTTACAAGAATACGAAGACCTGCGGAGTCATCGAGGAAGATAAGGCATACGGCATCAAGAAGATCGCAGAGCCGATCGGTCTGGTTGCAGCCGTTATCCCGACCACGAACCCGACTTCTACCGCAATCTTCAAGACGCTGATCTGCTTGAAGACAAGAAATGCCATCATCATTTCCCCGCATCCGCGTGCTAAGGCATCCACGATTGCAGCAGCTAAGGTTGTTTTGGATGCAGCTGTTAAGGCAGGAGCACCGGAGGGAATCATCGGATGGATCGATGTTCCGTCTCTGGAACTGACCAACACTGTTATGAAGGATGCAGACATCATCCTCGCAACAGGCGGCCCGGGAATGGTTAAGGCAGCTTACTCCTCCGGAAAACCGGCACTCGGCGTAGGCGCAGGAAACACTCCGGCAATCATCGATGATACCGCTGATATCAAGCTGGCAGTAAACTCCATCATCCATTCCAAGACCTTTGATAATGGTATGATCTGTGCATCTGAGCAGTCCGTAACCGTTCTGGCTCCGGTGTACGAGGAAGTCAAGAAAGAATTCATCTACCGCGGATGTTACTTCTTAAAGCCGGATGAGCTTGAGAAGGTAAGAAAGACCATCATCATCAACGGCGCACTGAATGCAAAGATCGTTGGCCAGAAGGCACACACGATTGCAAAACTTGCAGGCGTTGATGTTCCGGAAGATACCAAGATCCTGATCGGTGAGGTTGAGTCCGTAGAGCTGAGCGAGGAATTCGCACATGAGAAGCTGTCTCCGGTTCTGGCTATGTACAAGGCACAGACCTTCGACGAGGCAATTGCAAAGGCAGAGCGTCTCGTAGCAGACGGCGGTTACGGTCATACTTCTTCCCTGTATGTCAATGTCAATGAGAAAGAGAAACTGGCAAAGCATGCAGCAGCAATGAAGACCTGCCGTATCCTCGTAAATACCCCGTCTTCTCAGGGTGGTATCGGTGACATCTACAACTTCAAACTTGCTCCGTCTCTGACACTTGGATGCGGTTCCTGGGGCGGCAACTCCGTTTCCGAGAACGTTGGTGTAAAACACCTGATCAATATCAAGACTGTGGCTGAGAGGAGAGAGAACATGCTGTGGTTCCGTGCACCTGAGAAGGTATACTTCAAGAAAGGCTGTATGCCGGTCGCATTAAGCGAGCTGAAAGACGTACTTGGCAAGAAGAGAGCTTTCATCGTAACCGACTCCTTCTTATACATGAATGGCTATACCAAGCCGATCACCGACAAGCTGGATGAGATGGGTATCGTATACCAGTGCTTCTCCGATGTACAGCCGGATCCGACCCTGGCAAATGCACAGGCAGGTGCAAAGGCAATGACCGCATTCAAGCCGGATGTCATCATCGCACT
Source organism: Brotaphodocola sp. (assembly GCF_050873065.1). Classification (GTDB taxonomy): domain Bacteria; phylum Bacillota; class Clostridia; order Lachnospirales; family Lachnospiraceae; genus Brotaphodocola. The sequence continues at coordinate 12,877 of NZ_JBNMIC010000027.1, read as the reverse complement.
CGGCGGTGGTTCCGCAATGGATGCCGGAAAGATCATGTGGGTAATGTACGAGCATCCGGAAGTAGATTTCCAGGATATGGCAATGCGCTTCATGGATATCCGCAAGCGTGTATACACCTTCCCGAAGATGGGTGAGAAGGCATACTTCGTAGCAATCCCGACCTCTTCCGGTACCGGTTCTGAGGTGACTTCCTTCGCAGTTATCACCGATCAGGAGACCGGAATCAAGTATCCGCTGGCTGACTACGAGCTGCTCCCGGATATGTCCATCGTCGATGCAGACAACATGATGAGCCAGCCGAAGGGTCTGACGAGTGCATCCGGTGTCGATGTTCTGGTACACGCACTCGAGGCTTACGTTTCCGTGATGGCAAGCGACTACACTGACGGTCTTGCACTCAAGGCAATGAAGAACGTATTTGAGTATCTCCCGCGTGCTTACAACAACGGAAACGATGTTGAGGCAAGATGCAAGATGGCAGATGCTTCCTGCATGGCTGGTATGGCATTCAACAACGCCTTCCTCGGAGTATGTCACTCCATGGCACACAAACTGGGTGCATTCCATCACATCCCGCACGGTATCGCAAATGCGCTGATGCTTGAGCTGGTAATTGCTTACAACGCAGCTGAGGTTCCGAGAAAGATGGGTACCTTCCCGCAGTACGAGTATCCGCATACCCGCGCAAGATACGCAGAGTGCGCTCGTTTCGTAGGCATTCAGGCAAAGAATGATGAGGAAGCTGTAAACAAGCTGATCGAGAAGATCCATGCTCTCAAAGAGGCTGTCGGCGTGAAGAAGACAATCGCAGACTACGGCGTAGACGAGAAGTACTTCCTCGATACTCTGGACGCAATGACCGAGCAGGCATTCGATGACCAGTGTACTGGTGCGAACCCGAGATACCCGCTGATGAGCGAGATCAAGGAGATGTACCTGAAGGCTTACTACGGAAAATAAATTCTCACGTTACGGTATACGGGTGGGAATGAGAGAAGTTTTAATCACCACTTGCAATTTCACAAATAATTCGGTATAATCCAACAACATAAGAGCAGAGGCGGAGCATTCGATGGCGAATATCGTGATCGGGTGCTCCGCATTTTTTGTATGATAGGAAATTGCGTCCTATCATACAAAAAATGCTCCGCAAGGATGCGCACTCGGCGCAGGGGAAGATGGTTGCCAAAGCAACCGCGCCTCGGCGCGAGAATGTGCCAAGGCACATTCTTTTTTATATCAAGGCACATTTTTTAGAGAGGAGGAATCCGAATCGTGTATCAGGTACTTCTTGTGGAGAATGAGGAGCGGACAAGGGCACAGGCGTGTTCGTATCCGCTCTGGAGACATGGATTTTACAGGCTTGCTGGAGTGGCAGTAAACGGAAAGGATGCCCTCGAAAAGATGGCGGTGAATCGCTATGATATTGTGATTGCGGATGTGACGATGCCAGTGATGGGAGGACTTGAACTTTGCAGGCAGATCCGGGACGGAGGATACGCCTCCTGTGTGATTCTTGCCGGTCCTCAGAATGATTTTTACTGTGCAAGGGAGGGAATGCGCCTCGGGGCGGTCGATTACATCGAAAAGCCGTACAGCGAAGAGAAACTGACGGAGGCCCTGTTTTTTGCGGGGAGGAGCCGGCTTGCGCCGGAGGAGGATACGGGAATCCGGTTTTACCGCAAACTGCTTGAAAACCCGAATCAGGCAGATGGAGCGGCGATTGCGGGGGAACTCTGCGCAGAGGCAAAGAAGGGCTGTCTGAATCCGGAAACGGAGCTTTGTGGGCGTGTTATGGATATTCTTGAGCAGATCTGGCAGAAGATGGAAGAAGATGCGCTCTGGCTTCGCTTTTTAGATCCTGTGGACATTCTGGATGAGAGCGAGAGGTCTTGTGGAAAACTCCGTGGAGGAGGGGAGAGTGAGGGCGCAAAGATCCGCAGGTTTGCACAGCAGGTGATTGAGGAATTTCTTGAGCGCATCTGCCGCTATGGGCTTGCATCCCCTGATCCACTCGCTAACCGGATTGCCGGAATTGTGGAGCAGAACGCCTCGATGGAGAATATTCAGGATTATTTGGAGCAGCAGCTTGATCTCAGCCGCGACTATATGGGAAAGCGGTTTCGGCGGCGCACAGGGGTCACGATCTCGGATTACTGTATGCGCATGAGGATGGAAAAGGCGAAGGGAATGCTCCGCGGGACGAACAAAAAAGTGTATGAAATCAGCGGAGAACTCGGCTATGCGACCGTGGATTATTTCACAAAACTGTTTAAAAATTATACGGGGTGCACGCCGGCCGGATACCGGAAATCATGCTGAATTCCGAAAATGTCGGGTATAAAACCGAAACTGTATGGTTTTTTTTACGCCATAAATCATGTATGATTCTCTCATCTGCAGAACGCAGGAAAAACAAAATAAGCGGTATGAAAAGACGAAGCTGTCATGTTCCGGAAAGAGGGAACAGGCGGCTATTTTTTTACTCTTTTTATACGGCAGAAAGCCAGAACGAAAAACTTGATGAGGAGGAAACAATTATGAAGAAGATGGGCAGACTGGCAGCGGCAGTGATGGCGGCTGCAATGGCATTTTCCCTCGCAGGGTGTAGCGGTGGTGCAATGTCGGAGGTATCCGGAAGCGGTGCATCGACAGAGGCAGAGACCAAGACTTCAGAGTCCGGAACCGAACAGGCAAGTACCCAGGAATCATCGGGTGACACGATCAAAGTTGGAATTCTTCATTCCCTCAGCGGAACGATGGCGATCAGTGAGACATCGGTAAAAGATGCAGAGCTTCTGGCAATCAAGGAGATCAACGCATCAGGAGGTGTCCTCGGAAAACAGCTCGAGGCGGTCGTGGAAGATGGAGCTTCCGACAATGCAACCTTTAAGGAGAAGGCTGAGAAACTTCTGCTGAATGATAAGGTTGCAACCGTATTTGGATGCTGGACTTCCGCAAGCAGAAAGGCAGTGCTTCCGACTTTTGAGAGCAACAATGGTCTTCTGTGGTATCCGGTTCAGTACGAGGGCATGGAGTCATCCCCGAACATCTTTTATGTCGGAGCAGCTCCGAACCAGCAGATTGTTCCGGCAATCGAGTACATGAGTGAGAATTACGGAAAGAAAGTATTCCTGCTCGGCTCTGATTATGTTTTCCCGCGCACAGCAAATGAGATTGTGAAGAAACAGGCGGAGGCTCTGGGAATGGAGGTTGTCGGTGAGGAGTACACCCCGATGGGTCACACCGATTACACGACGATCATCAGCAAGATCCAGCAGGCACAGCCGGATTTCATTTTTAACACCTTAAACGGTGACTCGAACGTTGCGTTCTTCAAACAGTATAAGGATGCAGGCCTGACACCGGATCAGATCCAGACCCTCTCCGTATCGATCGCGGAGGAGGAAGTCGCAGGAATCGGAGCTTCGTACCTCGAAGGTCATCTGACTGCATGGAACTATTATGAGACGACGGACACGCCGGAGAATCAGAAATTCGTTGAAGCGTACAAGGCAGAGTATGGTGAGGACCGTGTGACGGATGATCCGATTGAGGCAGGTTACGATGCCGTATATCTCTGGGCCGCAGCTGTTGAGAAGGCAGGTTCCACCGATGTCGACAAAGTGAAAGCGGCAGCGGGCGGAATCGAGTTTGCAGCTCCGGAGGGAACAATAAAGATCGACGGAGACAACCAGCATATGTATAAGCCGGTGCGGATCGGCAAGATCAATGCGGACGGTCTGATCGATGAGGTCTGGAGCACGGGCGAGGCTGTGAAACCGGATCCATACTTAAGCACTTACGAGTGGGCAGCAGGACTTTCCGCTCAGTAAAAAACTCTACAAAAAGAATATCGTTCACAGACAATGGTGATAATGGCATCCCGACTTCGGTCGGGATGTCTTCGTTAAGAGGAAAATTTGGAAGGGAGAGAACACTATGGAACTATTTCTGATGCAGCTGTTTAACGGAATCAGCGTCAGTTCCATCCTGCTTCTGGCAGCACTCGGACTGGCAATTACATTTGGACTTATGGGAGTCATCAATATGGCTCACGGAGAATTTATTATGATCGGGGCTTACACCGCCTACGTCGTTCAAAATCTTTTTAAAAAGTATCTTCCGGCATCGCTGTTTGACAGCTACTGCATCGTGGCGATCCTTCTCTCCTTTCTCGTTGCCGCACTCTGCGGTCTGATTCTGGAAAAACTGATCATCCGAAAGCTGTATGGAAGAGCGGCGGACAGCCTGCTCGTGACCTGGGGCATCAGCCTGATTCTCCAGCAGGGGGCAAGAAGTATTTTTGGTTCCCCGAACGTCGGTGTCGAGGCTCCCTCCTTTCTTGAGAACAGCTTAAAGATTTCCGGCATGCTTGCCCTTCCGTACAAACGTCTCTTCATTCTTCTGATTGCGATTGTGTGCCTCCTCGGCGTGTATGGACTGATGTTTAAGACCCGTCAGGGAAGAAACATCCGTGCCGTCATGCAGAACAGAAATATGGCGGCGAGTCTCGGAGTCAACACGAGCCGGATTGATGCTTCCACATTTGCGATCGGTTCCGGACTTGCAGGTCTTGCCGGATGCGCTCTGACCTGGATCGGAGCGATCGGGCCGACACTTGGAACCAACTACATTGTGGATACGTTCATGACGGTTGTCGTCGGCGGCGCGGGAAGCATCATCGGTTCCGTCTTCGGAGCTGGATTCATCGGAGTCGGTGAGACGGCGTTTGAGTTTGTGACAACCGCTTCAATGGGAAAAGTTCTGATCTTTGTGTGCGTGATCATCCTGCTTCAGTTTCGTCCTAAGGGCATTTTTGCCGTACATACCCGTTCTCTGGAAGACTGATGAATGTGGCCTGACGGGTGATAACTCAGAGTGGATGCGCAGTGATTCTGATTGGAAGATGTCAGCAGAGCTGACCAGAATCTTGTTTGAATCGCTGGAAGCGCTATCGTAAGTAAGGAAAGGATGGTACAGAGATGAAACCTGGATCTGCTATAAAAATAAAAGGAACCACAGTTCTGGTTCTTCTGATTTTTCTGTTTCTCGGCACACTTCCGTTTTATATGCCGATGTTTCGCGTCAGCCTGTTTGGAAAATATATGTGTTTTGCGATTGTGGCGCTCGGGCTTGATATGATCTGGGGATATACGGGAATCCTTAGTCTCGGACACGGCGTTTACTTCGGACTTGGAGCGTACTGCATGGCGATGTATCTGAAACTGGAGGCATCCGGTGGAGCACTTCCGGACTTCATGCAGTGGACGGGAATGAGTGCACTTCCGGCATTCTGGAAACCATTTGCAAATCCGGTTTTTGCGATTGCAATGGCAATTCTTGTGCCGATGGCGCTCGCGATTCTGATCGGATATTTAACCTTCTTAAATAAGATCCGCGGCGTCTATTTCTCCATTCTTTCTCAGGCGATGGCAATGATTATGAGCACGCTCCTGATCGGAAGCCAGGCGTACACCGGAGGATCGAACGGACTGACAGACTTTAAGACAATTTTTGGAAAGAGCATCAATTCCCCGATCACAAAGATTCAGATGTTTTACGCAACTCTGATCGCACTGATTCTGATTTACGGAATCTGCCGTTTCCTGACGGGACGCCGTGTCGGCCGTGTGCTGATTGCAATTCGTGACGGAGAAAACCGTGCCGGATTTGCCGGCTACAACACGGCAAGCTACAAGGTGTTCGTCTATGCACTCTCCGCTGTGATTGCCGGAATCGCCGGTGCTCTGTATGTCGGTCAGGTCGGCATCATTTCCCCGAACGAAGTCGGCATCACTCCGTCGGTTGAGATGATCATCTGGGTGGCAATCGGAGGAAAGGGAACCCTTGCCGGACCGATTCTAGGTGCGCTTGCCGTCAATGGATTCAAGACGATTGCGAGTGAGAATTTCCCGGAACTCTGGTCTTACTTCATTGGTGTTCTGTTTGTCGTTGTAATCCTGTGGCTCCCGGGCGGTTTCGTCTCCCTGAAAGAAGTTCCGGGAAGAATCCGTCATGCAATAGAGGTCAGGAAGAATGAGAAGCCGAGAGAGACGGAGAATTTTGTATCAGAGGAAAAGAGAAGCAGCGCGCACTAATCTTTAGCTGTAATTTGTGTCAGGAATTTTGTCAGGAAAAATCAGGGGCGCGAAAGGAGAATGAATCATGGAAGTAAAAGATCCGGTTCTGGATATTCAGGATGTGAGCATTAAATTTGGTGATTTCAAGGCGATCAAGGATGTCTCCACAAGCGTCGGAAAAAATGAGATCCGTTTTTTCATTGGACCGAACGGAGCGGGAAAGACAACGATCCTCGATGCGATCTGCGGAAAAAATAAAGTCTCCGACGGACATATCATTTTCCACAGTGATAGAGAGGGCGATAAAGATGTGACGAAGATGCGCGAGTACAAGATCTCGGATCTGGGAATCGGACGGAAGTTTCAGGCGCCGAGCGTATTCGGAGGCATCACGATCGAGGAAAATATTGAACTTGCGGTGGCGAGAAAACATTCGATTTACTGTACCACCTTTTTGAAACTCTCGAAAGAAAAAAGAGACTATATGAACTACGTTCTGGAATTTATCGGTCTTCAGGACAAACGGTTCAAATATCCGGGAAGCCTCTCGCACGGAGAAAAACAGTGGCTTGAGATCGGCATGCTGATGGCGGCAAGACCGCAGCTGATGCTTCTCGATGAGCCGGTTGCCGGAATGGGAAGAAAAGAGACGGAAAAGACGGCGGAACTCTTGAAAAAGATCAAGAAGGACTGTTCGATCATTGTCGTCGAGCACGATATGCAGTTTGCAAAGGATGTCTCGGATACCGTTACCGTCTTCCATGAGGGACAGGTGCTTGACGAGGGCACAATGGAGTCCGTTCAGAAGAACCAGAAGGTCATTGACGTGTATTTGGGCAGAGGATAAAGCTAAAATGGAGGTGATCGAGAATGACATTTAAGACAGAAGGTTTGTATGCAACTTACGGAGAGGGAATGGTTCTGCGCCATGTAGATTTGGAGGCGCCGACCGGGCGGATCACCTGCCTTGTGGGAAGAAACGGAGCGGGAAAGACGACGACTATGAAAGCGGTCATGGGTCTGGTAAAGACCCCGGAGGGAAGTATTCAGCTCGACGGAGAGGAACTGATTCATCTTCCGGCTTATGAGCGGGCGAGAAGAGGAATCGGATACGTCCCGCAGGGCAGAGAGATTTTCCCGCAGCTGACTGTTGAGGAAAACATTCTTCTCGGCTTAGAGGCGAAGAAGGGAAAAGGTGAGATCCCGGATTTTATTTTTGAGACATTTCCGATTCTGAAAGAATTTCTCCAGAGAAAGGGCGGAGATCTCTCGGGCGGACAACAGCAGCAGCTCGCAATCGCGAGAGCGGTTGTGTCGGAGCCGAAGATCCTGATTCTCGATGAGCCGACCGAGGGCATTCAGCCGTCAATCATTCAGGAGATCGGAAGGGTCATCACGGGGCTTAAATCCCGGATGGCAGTATTGATTGTGGAGCAGTATCTGGAGTTTGTTCTGGAGATTGCGGATTACTGTTATGTGATGGAAAATGGACGCATCATCATGGACGGTGCTCCGGCGGATCTCGATCAGGAAAAACTTCAGGCAACCATGTCGCTGTAAGAGCAAAGCAGGACAGAACGCCAGATGGATTGATTAGATGGAGGAGGATTTCACAGATGAGACTGACACCGAAAGAACAGGAGAAGCTGATGCTTCATATGGCAGGGCAGCTTGCGGCAGAGCGCCGGGGCAGAGGATTGAAGCTCAATTATGTGGAGACGGTGGCCTACCTGAGTTCAGAACTTTTAGAACTTGCCAGGGACGGAAAATCGGTTGTGGAGCTTATGGAACTTGGACGAAAACTCCTGAGTGAGGAAGATGTGATGGATGGCGTGGCAGATATGGTCGGGGAGGTCCAGGTTGAGGCAACCTTCCCCGACGGAACGAAACTTGTGACGGTTCACAATCCGATCCAGCCGGGACCATCCTGCTGGGAGGCAAGAAAAGCGAAGGAGGCGGACTTATGAGACCGGGAGAAATTCTGCCCCTTGACCGGGACATTGTTTTGAATGAGGGAAAAGAGACGAGAGAGCTGATGGTGGCAAATATGGGAGACAGACCGGTTCAGGTTGGCTCTCATTTCCACTTTTTTGAGGTCAACCGCTGTCTGGAATTTAACCGGAGAGAGGCATTTGGATTCCGGCTGGATATTCCGTCCGGAACTTCCGTGCGTTTTGAGCCGGGAGAAAAGCGGAGCGTCCGGCTTGTCGCACTGGGTGGAAAGAAGATTGTGTACGGATGCAATGATCTGACCGTCGGAGAGGCCGTTCCCGAAAATCTGGATCAGGCACTCGAGCGCGCGAAGGCAAAAAAGATGCGCGGAGTTTAAAGGTATAGACAAGGAGGACTGACAAGATGAGTTGCAAGATCAGTGGAAAACAATACAGCATGATGTACGGTCCGACAACCGGGGACCGGATCCGTCTCGCAGATACCAACCTGATTGCGCGTGTGGAGTATGATATGACCCGTTACGGGGATGAGATCAAGTTCGGCGGCGGAAAGACGATCCGCGATGGAATGGGACAGTCTGTGAAGACGACAAGTGTGGACGGCGATCTGGATCTGGTACTGACAAATGCCCTGATTGTGGATTACACGGGAATCTACAAGGCAGATATCGGAGTCCGGGGCGGAAAGATTGTCGGGATCGGAAAAGCGGGCAATCCGGACATCATGGATGGGGTGACACCGGGAATGACGGTCGGCGCTTCGACGGAGGCACTTGCGGCAGAGGGAATGATTGTGACAGCAGGCGGAATCGACACGCACATTCATTTTATTTGTCCGCAGCAGATTGACTGTGCGTTGTTTTCCGGTGTGACAACGATGATCGGAGGAGGAACAGGGCCGGCGGACGGAACAAATGCGACGACGTGTACACCGGGACCGTGGAATCTTGCGAGAATGCTTGAAGCGGCTGAGGAGTATCCGATGAACCTCGGTTTTCTCGGAAAAGGAAACTGCTCCGATGAGGCTTCGCTGATTGAACAGGTTAAGGCCGGTGCGATGGGACTCAAGATTCATGAGGACTGGGGAGCAACCCCGGCGGTCATCGATCACTGCCTCAATGTCGCAGATGAGTATGACGTTCAGGTCGCAATTCACACGGACACCTTGAATGAGGGCGGATGTGTGGAAGATACTCTTGCAGCGATTAACGGGCGCACGATCCACACGTATCACACGGAGGGTGCGGGCGGTGGTCATGCTCCGGATATCATCCGCGCGGCATCTGCGCCGAATGTGCTTCCATCCTCGACAAATCCGACAATGCCATTCACAAAGAATACACTTGATGAGCATCTGGATATGCTGATGGTCTGCCACCATCTCGACAAAAACATTCCGGAGGATGTTGCTTTTGCGGATTCGAGAATTCGGCCGGAGACGATTGCGGCGGAAGATGTTCTTCACGACATGGGAGTATTCAGCATGATGAGCTCAGATTCGCAGGCGATGGGACGAATCGGAGAGGTCATCACGAGAACCTGGCAGACTGCGCACAAGATGAAAGAGGAGCGCGGGCCGCTTGAGGGCGATACAGAAAATGATGACAATATGAGAATTCGCCGCTATATCTCCAAGTACACAATCAATCCGGCAATCACGCACGGAATCTCCGATTATGTCGGATCCGTCGAGGTCGGAAAACTCGCAGATCTTGTACTCTGGAATCCGGCGTTTTTCGGAGTCAAACCGGACATCATCATCAAGGGCGGAATGATTATCGCATCGAAGATGGGAGATGCAAATGCGTCGATTCCGACGACGGAGCCGGTGATGTACCAGCACATGTTTGGTGCACACGGAAGAGCCAGGTATGCGACCTGCGCGACCTTTGTTTCTCAGGTGTCTTTCGATGAGGGAATCAAAGAAAAACTTGGTCTTCAGAAAATGATTCTTCCGGTTCACAATACGCGGAACATCTCGAAGAAAGATATGAAGTGGAATGACAAGACACCGGAGATCACCGTGGATCCGGAGACGTATGAGGTTAAGGCAGATGGAGAGTCTCTGACTTCGAAACCGGCAGAGAAACTTCCGCTGACACAGATGTATTCGCTGTTTTAAGGTGATGTACAATCAAGCATTTGGTAATGCAGGCGATATGGCGGAAATACGGATAAGTGGAATAAGAAACGGCTCCTCCGGCAGAGAAAGTCCTGTAAACGCGCTCTCGCTCCGGGTTCGACGTAGTGGTGCATAAGGCTGTAAAATACACAGCCTAAGCACCAACGTCACACACGGGTTTCCAGTGACTTTCTCGCCCTACGTCGCCTGTGTCTCGATTGTTTTATTATTTGTGAAGCGAATTTTATGGAATTGATCGAAGATATAATTCAGCAATAAATATTATTTGTTTTGTAAAGTAGGGGAGAGAGAGGACGGGAAAATATGATACTTTGTGAGCAGGTGCTGGGAAATCTTTCTGATGAAAAATTTTCCGGTGAAACATATAAGATTGATTATGTAGAGATTGAGTGGCATGAAGCATATAAGAGAATTCACCAGAAAGTGACGCAGAGCGGACGGGAGATCGGAGTTCGTCTCGGCACAGAGATACTTACGAGAGGACTGCGCCAGGGGGATGTGTTGTGGCAGGATGGAAATGAGATCATTGCTGTAGACGTTCCGCCATGCGAGGTTATTGTCATTCATGTTGACGAGCACCATCCGAAGATGGCGCATAAAGTTTGCTTTGAGATTGGAAATAAGCATGGCGCTCTGATGTGGGGCGAGGAGGACAATGAGTTTATCACTCCATATAACGAGCCGACGTTTCAGCTTCTTGCAAAACTGCATGGGGTGACTGTTGAGAAGGCAGTGAGAAAACTTGATTTTGATCGCGCAATTTCCTCAACAGTCAGCAGTCACACTCATTAAAAATATAGGGGAAATTCAGAGAGAAGACGGAGGCAGAAAACATGAGTGATTTGAGTGAACAGAGAAAACATTACTTGCTGTTGCAGATCAATGATGCCTTGTTTCCGATCGGAGGATACTCTCATTCTTATGGCTTGGAAACATATATCCAAAAGGGAATCGTGAAAGATGCAAAGACCGCGCGAGCTTATATCAGAAGCATGCTTCTGCACAGTTTCTGCCAGAATGAATTGTTGACGGTGGCAATGGCGTATGATCTTGCGGAACATATTCCAGAACAAAACAAGGAGATTCTGGCGAACCTTGCAGAGCTTGATGAGACTGTGACGGCAACCCGTGTTGCGATGGAAGTTCGTCAGGCGGGAGAAAAATTGGGATCTCGTTTTATCAAGACAGTTTCAGCATGGGAGGTTCCATTTGAAAGTCAGATTTTCGACGAATATATCAAACTTCCGGGAGTAAAAAATCATCCTGTTGTATACGGAGTCTTCTGTGCGGCAGCGGGGATAAAAAGGCAGATGATGCTCGAACATTATCTCTATGCACAGACGTCTGCAATGGTTACAAACTGTGTGAAAACCGTGCCGCTCAGCCAGACTGCCGGACAGCAGATTTTATTTGGTGCGCAGGAATTGTTTGATGAGGTCATGGCACGGTTAGAGGAACTGGATGAGGATGACCTCGGCGCGGAGGCACCGGGATTTGAGATTCGTTGTATGCAGCATGAGGCACTTTATTCGCGTCTTTATATGTCCTAAATGTAAGATAAAAATCATTGTTCGTGATGATTAATTAGTTTGGATTGGATATTGTATGTAGGAACATTTGTTATTTGAATGAATTACCACGTCTGAAGTCTCCGTTTCCTACGCCATCAGGCGTGGTTTCTAAAAGACTACGATAAGTGGCTTATGGCTATTCACAAAGCCCTATCCCAATGGGATTACTTTTAAGCGACTGTTTGACGCAAAGTATGTTCCTTTCGTCGCTGACGTTTTTGTTTTGATTTGCTGGGCAAATGGTTTGTTTGTAATTGTTTTTGACAGTTTCTTTTCTGATTTTCATAGTCAGGATGAAGAATGATAAAAACATTCTCAAAACAAGGCAGACTTTCCCCAGTAAAGGCTTGCGGATATGCTTTTCTCAAAATATTCGCAGATCCATTTAAATCAGAGTTGATGATCATGCTATTTTTTGTTTGATAAAGACCGCGAAATCCATCTTTCTTATACATTCCTGCATAGCGAGTCGGTTTTCGCTTACCGGAAAACGTATATTTTGCGGAATCTCCTTTTTGGTATACCGGGATCGGATCATGATCAGGAAAACTTGCCTTTGAGGTATAGCTTTCTTCCTGTTCAATACAGCGAATCCCGTTCCATTCGCAAAGATACTGAATGATTTCGCGAAGTTTAGTGATTGGCAGCTGCACAAACTCCTGATTATTTTGATGACCGATTCCAGAATTCTGCTTCCAGTATTTATTTACCCCCATGACAACGGTGTCGATACGGTTTTCTACGCACCATGTCACAAAGTGTTTTGCACATTTATGCAGATAATCTGAGATCTGATCGTTTCGGCGGTTTGTAATCGCATAATACGCTTCATCTGGTACAAATTTCTTTCCCGATTGAAGAGTCTGTTTGCTTACAAGTTTTGCAATCGTTTTGTTGTACCATTGATTGGATGCCTTGGCTGTGCCACCTTTATATAAAAGAGACGCTATGCCACAATTATTCGTAACTGCCATGAGATTATCGACACCAAAGTCAATTGCACAGATTCGGTAAGATTCTTCTGAACATTCAGGAAGGTCTCTCGCAACTTCAAACTGAAAGGTCAAACGGTAACGACCATTTTCCGGAATGATACACGCCTGCTTGAGTCTTGCATCCGGAATCGG
>NZ_JBNMIC010000026.1:0-42581 GCF_050873065.1 Brotaphodocola sp. | reverse complement strand
TCATAAAGTCCATAGCTTATTAAAGTGCGCCTAAAATGTCCGATTATCCATTTTTCATTCCACAAGTCGTGCTCTTCGCGAATTCTTCCTTGTTTTGGTTCAAGGTTGCGAACGAGCACCGCGAGTTTCGCAATTACCTATTCAATCTTTCAAATTTTCGTTAAATAAACAAATAAACGCTCATTATTTCATATTCGCAAAGCGCTCAACTGCCTTTGTGAAATTCGCGATCGTCTGATCGGCATCTCCATGCTCAATTCCATCCCGCACACAATGCTTGATATGCCCCTCAAGAACCACCTGTCCTGCGCGGTGAAGTGCAGACTTTGCTGCATTGATCTGCGACAGAATATCCTCACACGGCACATCCTCATCCACCATACGGTCAATCGCCTGGACCTGCCCGATAATTTTTTTTAAACGACGATGCAGATTGTCTGCATCCATACACTGTCTCATCGAAATTGCACCTCCTGTATCTACTTTTTGTGATTTCATCATCTATCATTTACGCTCTCCCGGGAGCGTCGAACCGCCTGTCGATATGGCAACACTCATCTCTGAATTCTACCATATTTCTTCCATTCAGAAAAGAAATTTCTGTACCATACGGAATTTTCCGTTCAGAAAATTCCTACCCGTGTGCTGTAACTCGTGATATACTTGCATTACAAAACATTCCAAGGAGTTAAATTTATCTATGAAGAAATTTACTATGGCGGACATCGCCGAGATGTCCGGTGTCGGAAAAAGCACGGTCTCCCGCTACTTCAACGGCGGATACGTGAAAGAAGAAACCCGTGAGAGGATTCAGGCTGTGATCCGCGAGTGCGGATATATGCCAAACTCCTTTGCCCGCCTCAATGCCCGCGAGAGCAGCATCATCGGCGTTGTCGTGCCGACCTTAAATTCCAAGATCACCGGCCGTGTCATCACAAGCATCGACCGCCATCTGCGCGAACAGGGATACGAGACACTGATTAAGAGTTCCGACCACCAGATCGCACTTGAGCTCGACAACATCCGACGGCTGATCAGTCTGAACGTGGGCGGAATCCTCTTAAGTTCGATCTCAATCACCGACCAGCACCGCGAACTGATTACAAGCAGTCCCGTCCCGATCGTCGTAATGGCACAGGAATTCGATGCGGGAATCTCTGTCGTGGATGATGATTATCAGGCCGGTCTTGAGATGGGAAAATACGTTGGAAAATCCCACCCGGAGCACGTTGTCTGGCTCGGAATCAGTGATACAGACCGCGCAGTCGGAGTCATCCGCCGTCAGGGGGTTCTCGATGGTCTGAAATCCTGTGGAGTCTCCGATATCCGACTCTTTTCCGGTGATTACAGCTATGAGAGCGGTCAGATGATGGCAAGAGAGGCCCTCGAGGGCGGCCCTGTCGATGCGATGATCTGCGCAACAGACCGACTTGCCTTCGGTGCTTATCATACTCTCGCTCAATTTGGAAAGCGAATCCCTGATGATGTCTCTGTCGCGGGTTTCGGCGGATACGATGAGAGCGAACTTCTCTCCCCCGAGCTCACAACTCTGAAATTCGATTCTTATGCCCTCGGCCAGCTGAGTGCAGAGACAATCCTGCGTTTAATCCGCAATGAACCCGTCCCGGTTAAGCAGGTCATCGGTTTTCAAATGATCCCCGGAAAGAGTGTGAAATGTTGATGCTGTGTTTTGTGCGTTCTGCACAAAAAATCAGCTGATTTTTTGGTGGTTCAAATGTGGTATCGGTTCCATAATTGTATTGACTTTCCCGTCAAAATGCTGTATGATTCAATTATGGAACCGATACCACATTTTATTTTCAGGTTCAGCGTTCAATTCATTTATCACCACAAAAAAGGAGAGGTTTTTTATGGATTATGCAAAAATCGCCAGTGAAGTAATCCGACTCGTAGGCGGAAAGGAAAATATCCGTTCCGTCGCACACTGCGCAACCCGCCTGCGTCTGCAGCTGCGCAACAACGATCTGAGAGACGAGGCTGCTCTCAGCGATGTCGAGGGAGTCAAGGGGGTCTTCCTCACACAGTCACAGTTTCAGATTATTTTCGGAGCCGGCACCGTCAACCTTGTCTGCGATGAAGTTCAGAAACAGCTCGGTGTCCAGAATGAGACTTCGGAAAATGAGCCGGAGGAGAAAAAAGGAAATCCGCTCCAGCGCCTTGTAAAGATGCTCAGCGACATCTTTGTTCCGATCATCCCGGCCATCGTTGCAGGTGGTCTTCTGATGGGAATCAATAACATTTTAACTTCCAACCTGATCCACGGTCAGTCGATCATCGCCCTGTATCCGCAGTGGGCAGGACTTGCAAACGCAATTAACCTGTTTGCAGCGGCACCGTTCACCTTCCTGCCTGTTCTGATCGGCTTCAGCGCCTCAAAGAAATTTGGCGGCAATCCCTATCTTGGCGCTGCTATGGGCATGATCATGGTTCATCCTGATCTGATGAGTGCTTATCAGATCGGCATTGGAACTCCGCCTGTATGGGATATCTTTGGATTCCAGATTCCGGCAATCGGTTATCAGGGCACCGTTCTCCCGGTTCTCGCAGTTTCATGGATCATTGCAAACATTGAGAAACGTCTTCACAAAGTGACGCCGTCATGGCTCGATAACCTGACAACCCCGTTAATTTCCATCCTTGTAACCTCATTCCTGACCTTCATCGTCGTAGGACCGGTTCTGAGAGAGGCAGGAAACCTTCTGGCATCTGGCATCACCTGGGTATACAACTCCCTCGGCTTTATCGGAGGAGCACTCTTCGGTCTCGTTTACGCACCGATCACTCTGACCGGTATGCACCACAGTTTCATCGCGATTGAGACTCAGCTGATCGCAGACAGCGCCCATACCGGCGGAAGTTTCATCTTCTCGACCGCAAGCATGAATAATGTCGCTCAGGGCGCCGCTGTTTTAGCAGTCCTAATGATGACAAAAAATGAGAAGATCAAATCGATCTGCTCGGCATCCGGTATCTCCGCCCTGCTCGGCATCACGGAGCCGGCTATGTTTGGTGTCACCCTGAAGCTGAAATATCCATTCTACGCAGCAATCATCGGATCTGCTGTCGGAAGCGCCTACCTCGCAGCGACAAAGACTCTCGCGCAGGCACTCGGTGCTGCCGGACTCCCGGGCTTCATCTCCATGAAACCGGACCACTATCTGTACTTTGCAATCGGCCTTGCACTCTCAATGGGAGTTTCCTTCATCCTGACCGTTGTCTTCTGGAAGAAATTCAACATGGGCGCTGCTGAGGCAGAGGGCTCAACCTCCGCAAAGCCAGCCCAGAACGCTGCTTCCACCACAACAGCTGCAACGACTGCAAACACTGAGATCCCTACAACTTCCACTTCTTCTGTGAATACAGCTACAAACAATACAGAAAGTGAAAATGCAGAATCTGCAAGCACGGAAGATGAAGTTCTCTTTGCCCCGATGGCAGGAGAGATCATCCCGGTTTCCGAATCCGCCGACGAAGCTTTCGCATCAAAAATGCTCGGTGACGGAATCGCAGTCAATCCTTCCGACGGCACGATCTATGCGCCGTGCGACGGAACTGTAAGCCTGCTCTTCCCGACAAAACATGCCATCGGCATTACAACCACAAAGGGCACAGACCTTTTAATCCATGCCGGCATTGACACCGTCAAGATGGAAGGCAACGGTTTTGAGGCCTTCGTCAATCAGGGCGATACCGTTCACAAGGGTGATAAACTCTTAAAAGTTGATCTTGAGAAAGTACGCGCTGCCGGATACAATCCTCAGACGATGATGATTCTTCCTCAGGCATCTGCCGATGTCACCTTAGAGGTTCACGCATCCGCAAGTGCTGATCACAACAGCAAGGCACTGACAATTAAACACTGATTGCCCGTTGACATCCGGACATTGTCGGGAAAGAAAGTAAACAAAGGAAGTTTAAGCTGTAAGAAACTGAACTTTACTGTAGTAAGAACGTATTATTTAACAGAAAGGAGAGCCGTCTGACGACGGGCGCATTCATCCCATGACCTAAGCGGTCGGGGTATCCTGCGCTATTTTATGATGAAATTTGAAAAGTACCACAAAGTGACAAAAGAAGACTACGAGAAGTGGTATCGGGAAGAAGCAGATTTTCGTAAGATGGTCAGCGAAGATCCCCGCCGACTCCATTTTCACCTGATGCCGGAGACCGGATGGCTCAATGATCCGAACGGACTGGTTCAGGCAGACGGCGTGTACCACATCTATTTCCAGTACACGCCATTTGAGCCGACAGGCGAACTCAAACTGTGGAATCACTGCACGACCCGCGATTTCATCCATTACGAAGATCACGGTCCTGTACTCTTTCCAGATCACGACTTCGACGCACACGGTGTCTACTCCGGTTCCGCCTTCCGCGAAAATGGAACGATCCACTATTTTTACACCGGAAATGTGAAATACTTCGACCGCCCGGACTACGATTACATCAATGCCGGACGCGGAAGCAACACCGTTCATTTCACAAGTCAGGACGGCACGCATTTCTCAGAAAAAGAGCTTCTGATGACAACCGACGATTATCCGTCCGACATCAGCTGTCATGTCCGCGATCCGAAAATCCTGAAATATAAGGATGCCTACTACATGGCGCTCGGAGCGCGCGACCACGAAAGCCACGGTCTTGTCCTGCTCTACCGCTCAGAAGACCTCACCCACTGGTCCTATTTCAGCCGTATCCAGACCTCCCATCCGTTCGGCTACATGTGGGAATGCCCGGATCTCTTCTTTCTCGACGGCACGCTCTGCCTGATCTGCTGTCCTCAGGGAGTTGAACAGCAGGGCGTCAACTACGCAAATGTCCATCAGTGCACCTTCATGAAGATCGATGCGGATTTTGAAAACCGCAAATTCCGCGTCATAGAAGAAACCCCATTCCAACAGGTTGACCGCGGATTTGATTTCTATGCTCCTCAGAGTTTCGAGGATGAGCAGGGACGGCGGATCCTGATCGGATGGATGGGAATTCCGGAAGCTGACTACACCAATCCAACCACTGTCCAGGGCTGGCAACATGCACTTACCCTCCCGCGTGAACTCCATGTCCGCGACGGCAGACTGATCCAGCAACCACTTGGCGAGCTTGCAAACCTCCGCACCGATCATGCACACTTTGCCACAAAAGAAGATCTGAATCAGGCAGATTTCCTCACCATTGAAAATGCCGATGGATTCCCGGTTTTCGAGGCAGACCTTTCCTTCTCCGACTGCAAGCAGATGGAACTCTCGCTCCGGGATGGCGTCACCCTCTCCTACTTAGATGGTCTCCTGACACTCAATCTCAAAAAAGGTGGCTTTGGGCGAACTTCCCGCAGTGTAGAACTTTCCCTCCTTACTCAGCTTCAGATTTACTCCGACACGACCTCACTTGAGATCTTCGTAAACGGCGGTGAAGAAGTCTTCACAACCAGACTTTATAGTCAGCTCAGCGATCTTGTGAATGGTGATTTATCCACTAACAGCAATGCCCGCCCACTCACCCTGACCGGCGATTGCAATGCTGAAATTGATGTCTGGAAACTCCGTGCTTTTGATGTTTTCAGAACACAAAACTAACCCCCTCCCTGATTTATCATTCCGAGTGAAAGCCATTCGCAAAACTGACTTACATCTCCCCTCAAGCTTTTACGAACATCACTCAGAATAACTTCATGGCTTCGAGCGCGAGAAAGTCACTGCAAACCCGTGTGAGCCGTCGGTGCTTAGGTTGCGTACTTTGCAACCTTATGCACCGTTACGCCGAACCCGGAGCGAGAGCGCGTTTGCAGGACTTTACTCGTCGGGAGAAGCCCCCATATTTACCGTCTCACATAATTTTATCCAATCTTCCTTCTTTTATATAGCCTATATCCACATTTACCCTTACTGTTCTCCAGACCCTTAAAGCGCTCTCGGCAGATTCCATTTATAATGGCGCGCGAGTACACGGATCAGCGTGACCAGAACCGCGCTGACAACCATCGCCCCGCTCTCCCCGATGTAATTCATCAGAACCACATAGCAGACTGCCCCGGCAATCGACGCACAGGCATAGACATGCTTTCTGAGAACTGCCGGTGTCTGCCCTGCCATCATATCTCTGAGAATTCCGCCCCCGACTCCGGTGATGACCCCGAGAAAGACCATCAAAAATTTGTAATCCCCGAATCCAGCTCCGACTGCCGTATCGATTCCGACAACGGTAAACGCGCCAAGACCGATCGCATCAAGAAGATTCAGAACCGCCTCATACATCGGAGATTCCAGAATGTCCGCCGAGCGGTAAAAATACTTTACTGCGACAAACAACACCATTACTGCCACAAAAGATGCGATCACATAGATCGGATCGACAAAGAGGGCAGGCGGATGAATTCCGATAATGATATCCCGGATCATTCCGCCTCCCACAGCCGTTGTCTCACCAAGTACAATAATTCCCAATAGATCGAGACGTTTTTCGATTGCCACCATCGCCCCCGAGCAGGCAAACGCCACAGTTCCGATCATTTCCATAAGAAAGAATACATCCATTTCGCTTTTTCCTCACTCTCTCTGCTCTCACAGAACAGCCCAACGTAACTATTCCGTTTCTTTGTAGTCACGCACAGACCTGCTGAACAATTACAGCATAACCTATATAGTATAAGGGAACTTTCATTTTTATGTCAATGTTCTGAATTCCCGCTTTTCTTTTTTAAGTCAGACAATCATTTTTCTACCTGATCTTTCTGCAATTCAGGCAACTCAGTGCACTTGACTTTCTAAATTACGGTAGTATAATGATTAATAATATATCCTGGCAATGGCGTGAGGCTTTCTCAGCTGTTGCCTTTTTTTGTATCACAGGCTTTGCCTGAGCTTCATATTTTACAGAAATCGGGGGATTCTTATGGCAAAATACATTCTGAAACGTCTTGCAGCAGGAATTGTATCTCTGTTCATTCTTGTGACGATCACATTCTTTCTGATGCACGTCATCCCGGGAGGCCCGTTCAGCCCATCTGAACAGCGAAATGTTCCTGAGAAAATTCTCGTGCAGATCTCTGACAAATACGGACTGAATGATCCGCTCATCGTCCAGTACGGACGCTACATCGGCAACCTCCTGCACGGTGATATGGGAGTTTCCTTCAAAAAGCAGGACACCACCGTCAACGAACTGATTGCCACTGGTTTCCCGGTATCCGCTCGAGTCGGTGCCCTCGGAGTCTGCGCCGCTCTGATCGTCGGAATTCCGCTCGGAATCATCGCAGCCGTCCGGCGAGGCAAACTGGCAGACGGATTCTCAATGGTTTTTGCCACAATCGGCGTCTCCGTTCCCAGCTTCGTCATCTGTGTTCTGATGATGTACCTGTTCTGTGAAAAATGGAAGATTTTCCCCTCATACGGACTGAAATCCTGGAAGGGATACATTCTTCCCGTCTTCTGTATGGCCTTCTCCCAGATCGCTTACATCACCCGCCTGATGCGCTCGAGTATGCTTGAGACTCTGCGTCAGGATTATATCCGCACCGAGCGCTCCAAAGGTGTTCCAGAGTTCCAGGTGATCGGAAAATATGCACTGAAAAACTCGATTCTTCCTGTTGTGACCTATGTCGGACCGATGGTGGCAAGTCTTCTGACAGGAACTTTCATCATTGAAAAACTTTTCAGCATTCCCGGTCTCGGACGATATTTCGTGTCCGCAATCACGGACCGCGATTACTCCGTTGTCCTTGGACTGACCGTCTTCCTCGGTTCCATGATTATTCTCTGCAACCTCATTGTAGACATCATGTACGCAGTCATTGACCCGAGAGTAAAAATCACGGAATAGAATTATAGAACGAAGAACAAATCGGAAATAAACGGAAATGAAGAACAAGAATAAATATGGAGAATCGAGAAAAAGGAGGGTCAGCCAAGATGCCGACGATTGAACCAAATGAACCAACCCACTCTTTTTCCATGACGGATGAGATCCCGGAGTCTCTGCTTGCTCCGCTCTCCGACTCAGAACGCGAGAAAGAGACCATCAGCCGCCCAAGCGTTTCCTACTGGAAAATGTGCTGGATGCGCCTGAAAAAAGACAAACTGGCAATGCTCGGAATCACAGTTCTCGTGATTATGACGCTTGCAGCCATCTTTGTCCCGATGTTTTCCCCATACACGTATGATCAGACCGATTTCGCACATCCGCTTGAATGGCCGAGTGCCCTTCATCTGTTCGGAACCGACAAGATGGGACGAGATATTTTTGTCCGCACAATGTATGGAGCGCGAATCAGCCTGACAATCGGCTTCACTGCCGCTGCCATCAATATGGTGATCGGCGTTCTCTATGGAGGTATCGCCGGATACCTCGGCGGAATGGTTGATCTGGTCATGATGAGAATCGTGGACATTTTAACCGGAATCCCGAGCCTGATCTACATGATTCTCCTGATGATGTTCCTCGGAAATAACATCCAGAGTATCCTGATCGCGATGTGTCTGACTTACTGGATCACGACCGCGCGCATGGTGCGGGCACAGATTCTGACACTCCGGGAACAGGATTTTGCCCTCGCCGCAAAAGTCTGCGGGCTGAGCAGATGGCAGATCCTGATTCATCATCTGATTCCGAACAGCATGGGTTCAATCATCGTGACCGTCACATTCCTGATCCCGTCCGCAATCTTTCAGGAGGCATTCTTAAGCTTCCTCGGAATCGGCATTCAGGTTCCGATGGCAAGCTGGGGAACTCTGGCAAATGATGCGATCGAGTATCTGTTCTCCTACCCTTACATGATGCTGTTCCCGGCAGCCGCAATCAGCATCACGATCTTCTCCCTGAACTTTATCGGAGACGGACTGCGCGATGCACTTGACCCGAGATTAAAGAAATAAAAAATAACGGGCATTGATTCTGATTGAAAGACAGAAACAAATGATAGAAATAGGCGATAGGCGGAAAAACTATGAGTGAAAAAACAGGCGAAACATTACTAGAAGTCAAAAATTTGAAAACCAGCTTTCAGACTGACGCCGGAATCGTTCAGTCGGTGCGGGGCATCAGCTTTCACGCAAACCGCGGTGAGAGCCTTGGAATCGTCGGAGAATCCGGTTGCGGAAAGAGCGTATCCATGCTGTCGATCATGCGTCTTCTCGCAGACAATGCACATCTGGAGGCTGATAAGATTCTCTTCAACGGAGAGGATCTCTTACATAAAACTCCCAAGGAAATGCGCACGATTCAGGGCAACCGCATCGGCATGATTTTTCAGGATCCGATGACAAGCCTGAACCCGCTTTTTACAGTTGAGGAACAGATCTGCAACCCGCTGATGCGCCACTTAAAGCTCTCCAAAAAGGAGGCCAAGGCTCGCGCACTCAAGATGCTCGAGGATGTCGGTATTCCGAGTCCCGAGAGACGTCTCACACAGTTTCCTCACGAGCTGTCCGGCGGTATGCGCCAGCGCGTGATGATCGCAATCGCGATGTGCTGTCAGCCGGAGCTTCTGATTGCAGATGAGCCGACAACAGCCCTCGATGTGACGATTCAGGCACAGATCCTCGATCTTATGGCTCACATGAAGCAGGAATACGGCACTTCCGTCATCCTGATCACCCATGACCTCGGCGTGATCGCAAGCATCTGCACCCGCGTTCTCGTCATGTACGGAGGACTCGTCATGGAGGAAGGCTCGATCGAAGACATCTTCTACCGGACCGGTCACCCATACACAGCAGGTCTTCTCGCCTCGATTCCGAAAGAGACGAAAGAAAAACTGATTCCGATTTACGGCACCCCGCCGGATCTCTTAAATCCGCCGAAGGGATGCCCGTTCGCAGCGAGATGTCCTCACGCGATGGAAGTCTGCAGGCAGTACCAGCCGCCGCTCGCTCCTCTCGGAGAGCATCACAGCAGTGCATGCTGGCTGCACCATAAATCCGTAAAAGCAAAACTCGGGGAGGTGAAGCTCGTATGACATCGATGTCCGAACAGGCGACAGTAAATACAAAGACAGCAAATACAAACATGACAGAAAAAACCTGTATCGAAGCGCAGGATCTCAAGATTCATTTTAAACTGAAAAGCGGACTTTTCTCAAAACCCCGCTACTTAAAAGCGGTTGACGGAGTCTCCTTCTCGATCACACAGGGAAAGACGATGGGACTCGTCGGCGAGTCCGGCTGCGGAAAGAGCACCGTCGGACGTGCGCTCCTGCGTCTGTATGATCCGGTCGGCGGGAAAATCCTCTTTAACGGCGAGGACATCACTCATCTGAATGATGCCCAGATGCAGCCTTACCGGAAAAAGATGCAGATGATCTTCCAGGATCCTTACACTTCCCTCGACCCGCGAAAAAATATCCGCGACATCATCGCAGAGCCGATGTGGGCCTTAAAGCTCCACGAGGGAAAAGACCGCGAGGACCGGATCCGGGAACTGATTGAGATGGTCGGATTAAAACCGGACCATTTAAACCGCTATCCGCATGAATTTTCCGGCGGCCAGAGACAGCGAATCGGCATTGCCCGCGCACTCGCCGCTGAGCCGGAATTCATCGTCTGCGATGAGCCGATCTCGGCACTCGATGTCTCGATTCAGGCACAGGTCATCAACATTTTGGAAGAGCTTCAGGATAAATTCCATTTCACCTACCTTTTCATCTCCCACGACCTCTCGATGGTCCGCCACATCTCTTCGGAAGTCGGCGTGATGTACCTCGGAAATCTCGTGGAATATGCCCAGGTAGATGAACTCTACGACAATATGATGCATCCGTATACAAAATCACTTCTCTCCGCAGTTCCGGTCGCAGACCCGATCCGGGCTTCGCAGAGCAGGCGAATCATCCTTCAGGGCGATGTGCCCTCCCCGATTGATCCGCCGTCCGGATGCCCGTTTAGAACCCGGTGCGCTTACGCAAAAGATATCTGCGCAAAGGAAAAACCGGTTCTTCAAAATATAAATGACAAGCATAAAGTTGCCTGTCATCTATATAAATGATTATGAAACCACAGCGATTCCCTACCTTCAAAGCTGTGGACATTCATGATCACGCATTACAAATCACGCCGGAAAAATCCGGCAATTTAAGGAGGTTACGATTATGAAAAAAAGTCTGTGTGCACTTCTCTTCGGTGTGGCAATGGCAGCTGCACTGACCGGCTGCGGCGGTAATTCCAGTTCCGGTTCCGCTTCCTCTGCCGGTGGTACCGAAACATCCTCTTCTGCTTCTGCAGGAACGGATTCCTCCGCTGACGGAAAAGTCCTCAAATACGTCATGTCCAAGGAGCCGGAAACCCTTGACCCGAACATGAACAACTACTCCACCTCTTCCTCCGTGCTTCAGAACCTTTTTACCGGTCTGATGCAGGTCGGCGCAGACGGAAAACTGATCAACGGCTGTGCCGAGAAGTATGATGTCAGCGATGACGGCCTGACCTACACCTTCACCCTCCGCGATGGTCTGAAATGGTCTGACGGATCTGATCTGACTGCCGGTGACTTTGAGTATGCATGGAAGCGTGCCCTGAATCCGGAGACTGCATCCCCGGGTGTTGCCTATCTCTATTATGTGAAAAACGGACAGGCTTATAACGAGGGAAATGCAACCGCAGATGAGGTTGGCGTCAAGGCTGTCGACGATAAGACTCTGGAAGTTACGCTTGAGAATCCGACTGCTTACTTCCCGGATCTGACCGCTGTCACCGTATACTTCCCGACGAAGAAAGATGTTGTCGAGAATTCTACCCCGTGGACAAAATCCGCTGACACCTATGTCTGCAACGGTGCATTCCGCTTAAAGGAAATCAATCCGCAGGAGAGCTACATCCTCGAGAAGAATCCGGAGTACTACGACGCAGACAACGTAAAACTTGACGGTGTCGACATCATCTTTATCGAGTCCGCAGAGGCTGCCCTCTCCGCTTACAATGCCGGTGAGGTTGACGTGCTCGACAACGCAGTTCTCGGAACTCAGGCCCGCAGTCAGTACGACGGAAGCGATGAACTTCAGTCCTACGACCTGATCGGAACCCGTTACTATGATTTCAACTGCTCCAAGGATTATCTGTCCGATGCCCGCGTGAGAAAAGCACTCTCAATGGCACTGAACCGTGAAGTCATCACCCAGACGATCGAAGCTTCCAAGCCGGAACCGGCTTACGCTTTCGTTCCTCACGGAATCAACTATGAGGGCTCTGACAAGGACTTCCGCGACACGGTCGGCAATCTGTTTGAGGAAAATGTCGATGAGGCAAAATCTCTGATGGCTGAAGCTGGTTATCCGGACGGCGAAGGTTTCCCGACCCTGACTCTGATCACCCAGAACGACCAGGAACAGAAGGATATGGCTCAGGCTATGCAGGCAATGTGGAAAGATAATCTCGGTGTCAACGCAGAGATCACAACCTACGAGTCCAAGGTATACTGGGATGAGCAGAGAAACGGAAACTTTGATATCTGCTACGACGGCTGGGTAGGCGACTATCCGGACGCAAGCACGAACCTTGAGTGCTTCACCCTGACCAAGAATGACTATCAGTGCCGTTGGCTCAATGACGATGCCCAGAAGTACAATGATATGCTGATGGAAGCAAGAAGCCTTGCAGACAACACAAAGAGAATGGAACTCTTCACCGATGCGGAGAAACTGCTGATCGATGAAATGCCGATCATTCCGTTAAACTACCGCAACGCACAGCTCCTTGTAAAACCGAACTGCAAAAATGTCCTGAAGACTTATATCGGACATACCCTTCTGAAATACGCAGATAAAGAATAATTATACTATGGAGGCATACCTATGATCGTTTTTCCATCTCCGTTAAAGCCGGGCGATACCATCGGTCTTATCGCACCGTCTTTTCCGATCAAAGAGGAAGAGTTAAAGGACTGTATCGCCCTTCTTGAGGCGATGGGATATCACGTTAAGGTCGGCGGAGAGCTCGCAAAGCTCTCCAACTTCCACAACTATCTGGCAGGAGAGGCAAAAAAGCGCGCAAACGACATCAACGCAATGTTCGCCGATCCCGAAGTAAATGCGATCTTCTGTGTCCGCGGAGGATACGGAAGTTCTCAGACGATGGAATTTCTTGACTTCGATGTGATCCGCGCAAATCCCAAGATTTTCGTCGGATACAGCGACATCACGAATATCCTGTCGGTTCTCCAGATGTATGGAAATCTCGTCGCTTTCCACGGCCCGATGGTCTGCTCCAATATGAGAAAGCACTTCGATCCGTACACAAAAGAGAGTTTCTTTAAGGCGCTGAATCTTGGTGAGGAGCCAATCAGCTTCACAAATCCACCGGATGAAGACGGTTTTCACACGATCAATCCGGGAAGTGCATCGGGAATGCTCGCCGGCGGAAATGTCTCCCTTCTCGGAAGAGCCTGCGGAACCTTTTACCAGCTTGAGACTGCCGGAAAGATTCTCTTCCTTGAGGAAGTCGAGGAATCCATCCCGTCGATCGACATGTATCTGACCCAGATGCGGATGGCTGGCCTGTTTGAGAATGTAGCCGGAATTCTCCTTGGCGACTTCACGGACTGCACGAACGACCGCTATGATGGAAGTTACAAGATCGATGAATTTCTTCAGGATTGGTTCGGAAAACTCTCCGTTCCGGTTATGAGCCACATCCGCTCCGGTCACAGCAAACCGATGGGAACTCTCCCGATGGGAACTCTCTGCCGGATGGATGCAGACAAGAAAACGATTACGTTTGAGAAATTTCGATAGGGGGATCTTTACCTAAATAGAAGTTCTAAATAAATTGGAATTTCAGAATAAAATCAAAAACAACTTAAAGTTACAGCTCCTTCGACAGAATAGATCATGCAAACACGCTCTCGCTCCGGTTTCAGCGTAGTGGTGCATAAGGTCGCAAAGTACGCGACCTAAGCACCAACGCTTCAAACGGGTTTGCATTGCTCTTTCTGTCTCAGGAGCTTGTTTGTAATACTCCCACCTATAGAGGAGGGGGACATTCACTCTGAGTTATATGGCTCTATATCATATCAATACAATCTATAAATCTATTTTACAGGAACAATCCACCGAGACTGAACACTCCAATCAGTGCCATCAAAACATTGATCAGCACATTTCCGACAGACAACAGGAACAGCGTGTAAAACATCTTGTTCATCTCCTCCGTTGTCGTCTCTCTCGCAGCTGAATAGGAAGACATGATGATTGCTCCACCTGTGGAGAGCGGGCTGATTGCTGCTGCAAAGGAAGTTGCTGTAATCGCGGAAATCAGTTCTACATAATTGACTCCGGCAAATCTCTGACAGATCTCTGCGGAGATTGGATACAAAGTCGGCATTACCACAGCGGTTGTCGAGCTCACCCAGGAAAGAATTCCAGATGTCGCTGCCATAATCGGAGCTGCTGTGCGCGCCGTCATCAAGGAAGCCAACGTGTCCGAAATCAGGTCAATTCCACCCATCACACTGATCATGTTTACCAGAACACCAACTCCGCAGATCATAATCAGAGTTCCCCACGGAATGCTCTTAATTGCCTTCTTTTCATCTGCACAGCCAAGCAGAATCAACACAGCCGCCATAACGAAAGCGAAAAGACCT
Organism: Brotaphodocola sp.; assembly: GCF_050873065.1. GTDB lineage: Bacteria > Bacillota > Clostridia > Lachnospirales > Lachnospiraceae > Brotaphodocola. The sequence goes on along the minus strand of NZ_JBNMIC010000026.1, from coordinate 27,992 downwards.
GTATCAAGTTTAAATCCAATACAACAGATAACCATGATCACAATCGAAGCCATTGTAATCTGCTGCTTCCGGTTGAATTTCGGAATCTCAGATAATTTCAAAGGGTTGTCCGCTTTCACTTTATGTCCCTTGTACAGGATATAGACAACCAGAGTAAATACAAATCCTGACAGAAGTGTGCTCAAAAACAGGTGAAGAGAAAAACCGTCATATCCAAGCGGTGTTGATAACTCTTTTGCAAGAATTCCCGTCAGGGACAGCGGAGATGCACAACCTGCATTTGCTCCAAGCTTTGCATACAGCGCAGTCGCCATCGGATTGATGTCCAGCTCAAGTGCCAGATAAACCGCAAATGTCGTCATCAAAATGCCTGCTGCAATATGCCCCGGACCGATTGCGGAGATAAATGCGGAGAGGAAAAACATCAACACAGGAATCAGATATGTTCTCTTTCCGACAAGTGCCACTATCTTTTTCGAAAACAAATCAAGTGTGCCATTCTGGGAAGCCATTCCAAACAGGAACGTGACTCCGACTAATGTTACAAACATGGAACTTGAAAAACCTTTTGTCACATCGCTTGCTTTTAATGCGCGCATCGCCTCTCCGGCAGGAACCTGGAAATCTACCGCCATTCCAAGAAGCATCAGTAAAAATGCCGCACCGATCGAGAAAAATCCGATATTAATTTTTTTGATAAACCCAACTGCAATGACTGCTACCAATAATGAAATCTGTGGCAGAAATTCTCTGATCATACCCCATTTCCCCCTTTATCTTCTGACTGTCGCTATTCCTTCCATGAGAAGGTTCGCTGTACGAAAACCAAATGTGTCTTCAATCACCGGATCGGCATTTTTCTTCTGATAGTCTACCCCACACTCCAGAATTCCACTTGGATGACCAATCCGGATAAACTGCGTGTCAGCATCCGGATTTAAAACCTGCTGTACAATACTTCCCGGAATCACCGCTGCTGCTGCCGTACACATCGCCCCTGTCATCGCATAACTCGGATGCGTCTTCTGCATGGACATCATTCTCGAGAGAAGATCAATCTGATCTTTCTCAATTCTTGTTCCATCTGAGGTCACATACGCTTCCGGTTCCGAGACAAATGTCATTTTCGGGATTCCCGGCGTCTCCCACGCTGATTTCGTGTAGTCTTCAGTCAATCCAAGTTTAACTGCCGAGAGTCCCCGGATCGTCTCAAGAAGATTCAATTTTTCCTCATCAGCATTTAACTCATCCGGAAGTTCTTTTCCGGAAAGCCCTAAATCTTTTGCTCTCACAAACACGAGAGGATTTGCCGCATCCACAATGGAAACCTCAACGTTACCGTATCCCGGAACCTCCAAAATGTCAACCGGACGTCCGGTTGGCAAAAGTCCTTTTCCAAGTGTTCCTGCCGGATCAATAAATTTCAGACGGATCGGCGAAGCACCTCCCGGCACCCCTGCAATCTGAAAATCTCCTGTGTAAACCACCTTGCCATCTCTTGTCTTCACATCTGCCGCAATCATCTTATCCGTATTCGTGTTATAAATTCGGACGGTTGTCATTTCTCCATTTCCCTTCACAAGCCCCTTTTCAATCGCAAATGGACCGACTCCCGAGGAAATGTTTCCGCAATTTCCCTTATAACTGACAATCGGCTTATCCACGGATACCTGGGCAAAGGTGTAATCGACATCCGCATCCTTCCGTTTCGATACTCCGACAATCGCAACTTTGCTCGTCACGGACTGAGAACCACCAAGTCCATCAATCTGCTTTTTATCTGGACTTCCCATCATTCTCAGAAGGAGCTCATCCCACTCTTCTCGATTTTCCGGCATATCCTTTTCTAAAATATAGACTCCCTTACTTGTTCCACCTCTCATGATTGTAACTGGAATCCTCGTCACTTTTGACTGTTCTCCCCGCATGAAACTTTCGCTCCCTTTCCTGTCTCTCAATTTGTTCTCTCTTTTTTCTATTTTTTTATATCCTGTTATCGTTCTGTGAGATCCAATTTTTCACTACCTACATACTTATGATCTCTGTCCACCGGCGTTAGCTTTATTATATGGAATGTTTTTATATTTGTACAATTCATTGTTTTTATTAAAATTATAGCTGAATGGAATACTTATTCTTTTTAAAACAGTCTTTAGCATTCAAAAAGAAACAAATAATTAGAGAATCAACGATTTTATGGATTTTTTCTTCCATCGCGGATTTCAAAAAATTCGTCGTAAAATTCATATTTTTTATTATTTTTATAGTTTTAAGGAATAATATGGAATTTTTGTCTCAAAATCAATTTAGAAAAAAAATAGAATATCGCTCACAGATGTGCTACATTTATATTGCCGCTACTCAAGTTGACAACGGCATCGCTGGCAAAATTTATTTTTACGGGGGATTTTATGGATTTTAGAGATTTGTCATATGTACTTGCGATTGCAAAATATCAAAATATCACGAAAGCAGCAAACGCGCTGTTTATTACTCAACCGACGCTTACAAAGTTTCTTCAGAATCTGGAATCAGATCTCGGGCAGAAACTTTTTCGTAAACTCGGTCATCGCTTTGTCCTCACCTATGCCGGAGAACGATACGTCGCAAAAGCAACTGAAATTTTAAATTTAAAGAAAGAGCTGGATCAGGAGATGGGAGACATCATCAAGGACAATCACGGTTCTCTCAAAATTGCCTTTCCTACCATGCGCGGAACCTACATGCTTCCCTGTACGCTCCCGATCTTCAATTCACTTTACCCAAATGTCCAGCTCAATATTTTAGAGTCACACTCAAATCAGCTTGAGAGCATGATCTTAAGCGGCGAGACAGATCTCGCTTTTTTTAATCTGCCAATAAAAAGTCCTGATATTGACTATGAAATCATCAGCCATGAGGAAGTTCTTTTGATCATGCCCGATCACCATCCTCTCGCCGAAAAAGGCATACCACGAGATGGATGTAAATTTCCGTGGATGGATATGAATCTGATCCGGGACGAAAAATTCATTCTGCAAATTCCGGGACAGAGGACAAGACAGACTGTCGATCATCTCTTTAAAGAGAGCGGATTTGCACCAAATATCAAGCTCCAAACTGCCAATATTCCGGCGATGATCCAGCTTGTCGCAAAGGGATACGGTTGCGGGTTCGTCACAGAAACACATCTGAAACATATCCAGCCACCACCCTCCGTTGTCCGGTTTTCTGTCGGAGAGCCGTGCACAACCGTCGACTTTGTCGCTGCCTATCGTCGTGGAAGTTACCTTCCCTACCATGCAAAAGAATATATCAGTATTGTGAAAAACTTTACCTGATGTTGTTCCGGGACTTTTTTATTTCATCCTATTATTTTTCTTTTGTCAAAAGTTTCAGCATAAGCTCCGTCTGCATCCGCACTCCGATCGGGAGACAGCGCTCATCAAGATCGAAGTGATCGCTGTGCAGAGGAGCTGTGATTCCTTTTTCCTTATTTGCGCAACCCAGATGATAGAAGGAGCCCGGTGCTTTCTCCAGGAAGAATGAGAAATCCTCAACTCCGAGACTCGGAAATTCTTTCTCATGGACATGCTCTTTTCCAAGAATTTCTGAGGCAGTCTCTGCAACGAGATCGACAATCTCGTTCGTGTTGATCAGTGCTGCGTATCCCGGGACTACTTTGAGCTCTCCGCTTCCACCAAATCCCTCGCAGATGCACTCTACCTGGCGGCGGATCGTGTCGATACAGAACTGTCTCGTCTGCGGATCCGTCGTGCGAAGTGTTCCTGTCAGCTCGACCTCCCCGGCGACAATGTTTCCGGCTGTTCCACCCTGAATCTTCCCGAGAGTGAGAACTGCATTGTTCAGCGGAGAGACATTCCGGCTCACAAGACTCTGAAGCGCATTGACTACCGTCGCAGCCATCACAATCGCATCGACTCCGGTCTCCGGGTAAGCGCCGTGACAGCTCTTCCCGTGAATGTAAATGTGGATCTCGTCCGAGGATGCATTCAGCTTTCCATGGCGAATCTCGATCTCCCCTACCTCATACGTCGGCATCACATGAAGACCAAGCACATAGTCGACTTTTGGATTGTCCATGCAGCCTGCCTTCACCATGCGGTCCGCACCTCCGATCGTCTCCTCCGCCGGCTGAAAGAAGACTTTCACACATCCACTCCACTCATCTTCATGCTCCTTGAGAAGTTTTACCGTTCCAAGCGCAATCGTCATGTGAGCATCGTGACCGCACGCGTGCATGACTCCCGGATTCTTCGAACAGTACGATCTCGCCGGATCTTCGTTTAACGGAAGCGCATCAATGTCCGCGCGAAGCCCGATCGTATTTCCCTTCCTACCGTTATCGGCTGTCACCTTTTTTCCCTCAAGTTTTGCAACAATGCCCGTATCCGCAACCGGAAACTCATAAGGGATTCCCCACTGGTCAAGATATTCCCGAATTTTTTCCCCAGTCCAGTGCTCATTTGTCCCCAGTTCCGGATGCTGATGAAACGTCCGGCGAATCTGCGTCAATTCTTCCTGCATTTCTTTCATATGTTCCAGCTGATCTCTGATTGTCATCTTTCTCCCTCAACTTTCCTCTGCCGTCTAGCCCTTATTCATCTAGTCCGTTATTTTTCCAGTCCGTTATTCTCATTCTGGTTTCGGCGCTCCCAGATTCCATATATTACTCAACACTTCTCAATATTCTGGTCTCCGTGCGTGTAGATTCGCGGGGAGCGTCTTGTCAGTCGGGAGACAATCTCATTCTTGTTCGTCCCTGCGAGCGTACTGACTGCCTGCACATCCAGCGTGTTTTCACTTCCATCGCCGTAAATGATGACCTCATCTCCGATCTGCGCCTCCGGAACATCCTTTAAATCCACCATACACTGATCCATGCAGATCACTCCGACTACCGGCACCTGTTTCCCATGGATTGTGACGATTCCATTTCCGCGAAGATTTCTCGGATATCCGTCCGCATAGCCAAATGGCAGAGTTCCGATCCTTGTGTCCTCTGGTGTTGTCCACAGGAAATCATAGCTGACTCCCTCTCCCTTTTTTAGCTCCGAAATATGGCTGATTCTGGTCTTAAATGTCAGAGCCTGACGAATATCCAGCTGCCCCTTGTGGAAGCCCTTCAGACCGTAAATAATCGCTCCTGCGCGGATCATATCCATGCGGTACTCCGGATAATCGACCGAGGCGATGCTGTCCGCGATGTGGCGGTACTTGAACTGGCAGTTCTCTTTTTCAAGCGCATCAAGAACCTTTGTAAAACGTGCAAACTGCTCCTTGTTTGACTCATCATCTTTCAAAACCAGATGGGTGTAGATTCCCTCCGCCTCAATCCACGGCAGACGGCAGACATTCATGATCTCTTTTATGCCGCTTTCTGTGTCAGGAAATCCCAGACGGTGAAATCCTGTATCCAATTTGATATGAATGACTGCCTTCTTTCCGCGCTCCTGTGCCAGTTCATTCAAAATCTCTGCCTGATGAAGCGTGTCGATCGTCTGGATGATCCCATAGTCCACAACGACGGAAAGAAGACGGTCCGGCGTCAGTCCCATAATCAGAACCGGATATTCCGGATCGGCTTTCTTTAGCTCAATCGCCTCCGAGAGTGTCGCAACCGCCAGAAGGGATGCTCCGTTTTCTATCAAAGTCCTCGCAATCCCAACCGCTCCATGGCCATATCCATCTGCCTTGACAACGGCGGCAACTGCCGTCTTCTCCCCGGCCATCTCCTTGATTGCTCTCATGTTTCCGGCAATCCGGTCAAGATCCACCTCGATCACCGTATCTCTCAAAATCATCTCTTCGTCTTTCTTCATCTTACGCTCTCCCATCCTGAGAAGACTGGCGATCTCCCACCTGTCGATGAGGGGTCATCCTCCCTGAATTTTATTTCTTAGAATTTACTTGATGTATGTTCTATGGCATATTTCTGGTATCATTATAAAACTTTACACTGAAATTGCAATTTGCTTTTCTTCTCTCTGTCTCTCTTTCATCCGCACAAAAAAAGAGAAGCAAAACACAACCTGTGCTGTGTTCTGCTTCTCCTTTTTGTGTTCTTCCTTTATTTCACCTGATACTCTGAATCTGCCTTGTCTGTGCAGGTTTTATATTGTCAAACACATACCCTTACTTCGATGCCTTGGCATCCTTCTCATCGCCCTCGGCTTCCTCATCGTCCGGAACATCTGCGCTCTTAGGAGCAACAACCGATACGACAACTGCCTCCGGATCGGTCTTCAGATGAATGTTCTTGTTTGCTGCGATCGGCAGATCTGCAACTTTCAGAACATCGCCAGGCTTCATATCGCCGACATCAATCTCAACCGTCTCAATCATCTCTGACGGTACTGCCTTATAAGAAATCTCTTCAAGAATCAGCTCTACGACTCCGCCGACAACCTTTGCCTCATTCTTCAGAACAACCTCTGCAACAGAATGAACAGCCTCGCCGCTTACAAGTGCCTGGAAATCAATCTCTTCCAGCTGACCCTTTACCGGATTGTAATCAATCTCTTTTACCAGAACGCCCATCTGCTCGCCGTCGACATCCAGCATGATCTGGCTGCCTTTCTTCTTGGTCTTGAACAGGCGCTCTGCATCTTTCTTCTCAATCTTAACCGGGATAGAACCCTTGATTGCATGGCCAAATACGTTTCCGGTCACATAACCTTCTCTTCTCAGTTTCTTAGCCTTTGTTGACATGTCTCTTTTCTCAGCCTTTAAAGTATCCATATTATCTATTCCTCCAAAATACTGATAGTCCGCAGACCTGCCATTTCATTTCTGCAATGGTATGTGTCTCTGTTTCCTGTCTCTTTCTTGTTACGTCTGTATTATAACACCCAATCACAAAAAAGATTTACCAAAAGACAATTTTTTTCTGCGGGGTTTTCCGCCATTTTTTCTGTCCTGATTTTCTTATTGTCAAATTTTCTGTTTCCATTCAGGACCTTTTGTTACCGTTCATGCGCTATTCAAATGATAACAGCCTTTTTTCTTTTCTGTATTCTCTATTCTGCGCTACAAATTTCTTTACTTTTCTCTCCCGAAACATTAAAATGAAATCCGTAACTGTACACTAAAATTCATGTATAACTGTGCTCTAAAATTAGTGTAAACCATCAGACACGCCATAAGAGTGTCTCTGATATGCAGAGCAACTAAAATATAACAGAAAGGACCATTCTCAGCATGATGAAACTTCTTCACAACGCTCTCGGCATCGTCTTTGCCTTTGCGCTGATGTTCACTCTTCTCATCACTTCCGTGGAAGCCGTCACTTACTGGACTCCCGGCTACTATGAGAAAGAATACGAAAAATATGATGTTTTAGATGATGTCCAGATGGAGATGGATGATCTCCTCGATGTCACCCACGAAATGATGGCATATCTGCGCGGAAAACGTGCGGATATGCATGTTCCAACGATTGTAAACGGTCAGCCCCGCGAATTCTTTAACCAGAGGGAAATCGCCCACATGGAAGATGTTCGCGGACTTTTCCTCGGTGCGATTGCACTGCGCCGCATCTGCCTGATTCTGATGGCAGCCTGTGTCGCACTGCTCTTCGCCTTAAAAGCGGAAGTTCGCAAAGTTCTTCCCCGGACAGTCTGTGTCGGCACAGTTTTATTTTTTGTCGTTCTGGCTGTCCTCGCCGGCATCATATCCACGGATTTTAATAAGTACTTTATTATCTTCCACCACATTTTCTTTAACAACGATCTGTGGATGCTTGACCCGAATACAGATCTTCTGATCAACATTGTGCCGGAACCGTTTTTCATGGACACTGCCGCCCGAATCGCTGCCACCTATGCAGTCAGCGTTGTCGCAGTCTTCGCCGGATGCGCCGGATGGCTGATCCATCTGAAAAAGAAGAAGTAAAGATTGAGGTTTTCTATGCAGGAAAAAATAAACGGAAAAAGCGGACAAAACCAGATTAATATGCAGGATTCCAACCGCGCGGAAGTGCTCCGCTTTCTGGCGCTTCACCCGGGCTGTTCGCGGGCAGAACTCGGTGAAGTGACCGGTCTGACTCAGGCTTCGATGACAAAAATTGTCCGATCCCTGACAAAGTCCGGACTGATTTATGAGACCGGATTCACAGCAGGAAAAAAGGGGCGCCGCTGCGTCGGTCTCTCTCTGAATTACAACCGATACAAAGTGCTCTCCGTCCGTCTTTCCGAGCGATGGCTGGAAATCCAGCCTCACGATTTTCACGGACAGCCCTGCGGACATCTGCTCTCCGTCCCGGTTGAATCACTCCGCGAAGAAAACATGGAGTCCATCATGCGGACAATCGCGGACGGAGTGTCCACTTTCCAGAAAGAGTTTCCGGAACTCTGTGCCGCTGCAATCGCTCTTCCGGAGCCCTGCCGCCGCGCAGACGGGACCATGCTTCTCAGACCGTACCAGCCTTCTTCTGCCCTCTTTCCACTCCAAAGAAAACTGGAAGAGATGATCTCTCTTCCCCTTTTTTTCATCCATGACGCTGAGGCGGGCGCCATCGCCTGCTGGCACCATTCTCCTGACAAAAACACTGGAAATGTCATCCTTCACATTTTTGCAGATGAGAGTGTTGAGATCGGGCTGACCCGCGGCGGTCTCTGTCTCAGCGACGCGCGAATGATTTCCATGACCGGTCATCTTCCGATCGACCCACACGGAAACATTTGCCCCAAGTGCGGAAGGACCGGGTGTCTGGACTCTAATGCAAGTCTCTCTGCCATCGAAGAACATGCAAGGCAGGAACGCTCTGCATTTCCAGAAAGCGCTCTGAACAAAGTATCCGTTCTCTCTGCCCGCACCGTATTTGAATCTGCCCGCCAGTGGGATCCTCTTGCGATGAAGCTGATCCGCGACTGTGGACACAGTCTTGGGCTCGGAATTGCTTCCCTGCTTGCCCTGTGCACTCCCGACCGTATTTTTATCAGCGGAGGAATGACGCACGGCGGAATGCTTCTGCTCGAGGATGCGAAAAAAACAGCAAAAGAACATCTCGCATCTTACCAGACACTTCCTCCGATTGAGCTTGTGCCTGCACAGGAGAACCGGATTCTCTCAGGAGCCGCCCACTTTGCCATCCAGCAGCTTTTAAATGCGCCCTCGCGCTATCTTTTCCCCAGCGAAGATACTCAAGATGCTCCGGAAAGTGAGAGCGAAAATGAGCATAAAACGGATACTTAAGGATCAATTTTTGAAAGGATAAATTATGAAACGAATTGCTGCGTTTTTTCTTGCCCTTGTCCTTCTGACGGGGCTGATCTCGCCGCCGGCGCTCGCAGCCACTGTTCCCTGGCCGGAGAACGTGGAAATCTCGGCGGAGGGCGGAATCCTCATGGATGCCGGTTCCGGCGCCGTCCTTTACGGCAAAAATATCCATCAGGCTTATTATCCTGCGAGCATCACAAAAATTCTGACCGCATTGATCGTGATCGAAAACTGCAATCTCGATGAGACTGTGACCTTCTCTCACAACGCCGTATACAATGTCGAAAACGGAAGCAGTTCCGCCGGAATAGACGAGGGGGATCAGCTGAGTGTGCGCGACTGTCTCTACGCAATGCTTTTAAAATCTGCAAATGAGGCTGCAAATGCGCTCGCTGAACACGCTGCCGGTTCCATTGAAGATTTTGCCAAGATGATGAATGAGAAAGCGCAGTCCCTCGGCTGCACCGATTCCCATTTTAACAATCCGAGCGGACTCAACGATCCGGAGCATTACACCTCAGCCCACGATATGGCGCTGATCGCCTGCGCTGCTTTTGAGAACGATACGTTTGTGGAGATTGATTCCAGCCGTTACTACGATCTCCCGCCGACCAAGCGAAACCCGGAGGGAAGCCGTGTCTACCCGGGTCACAAGATGCTGAAGAAGAATCTTCCCGAGTACTATCCAGGCATTCTCGGTGGAAAAACCGGTTACACTTCCCTCGCAGGCAACACCCTCGTCACCTGTGCAGAGCGAAACGGAATGCGCCTTGTCTCAGTTGTTCTAAACGGTCATCAGACCCATTACAGCGACACAAAAACCCTGCTTGATTTTGGATTTGCAAATTTCTACTCGGTAAATGTGTCCGCGGAAGATACGACATATTCCGCCCTCGCAAATGACATGACAATCGCGGGACTTCCTGCTGCGGACCTCTCGATTCTGCATCTTCAGGATGACAGTCGGATCACACTGCCAAACAGTGCCAATTTCTCCGATACCGAGTCCTCGATCTCCTACGAGCTTCCCGCCTCTGCACCGAAACTGGCGGTTGCACAGATCACTTACCAATATGGAAACCACGATGCAGGTTATGCGTGGCTTTTAAGAGACTCAAAGACCTCCGGCTCCGGAACGGACGCCCAGTCATCGGCAGATTCCGGCAGCACAGCCGCTCAGGAATCCGAGGCTGCTTCAACCTCCGCTTTGACCTCTGCCGCATCCGAAACAGCGGAACCTCCCATGGACTCCTCCGCAGTTGATCCCGGTACACCGCAGACTTCCTCCCCGCTTCAGATTCATGTTCCGCTTGGATTCTGGATTGCCCTTTCCGTCATCGTGATTGCAGTCCTCATCCTCGCCATCCTCATGTTTATGAAGTTTCATATTGAAAAGCGGGAAGAAAATGAGCGCGCCGAGCGCTACCAGCGCCGTCAGCAGCGCATTCAGGATCTCGGAATGTCACCGACCGAATTTGACCTCATCATGGAGGAAAAGCGTTCTGGTTCTGCGCTCCGCTCAAAGGACAGCCGGAGACGTTCCAGACGACGAAAATCATTGCTTGAACTTTTAAAAAAGAAATAAGGTAACACAAACGGCTCCGTGTCTTTTCGGAGCCGTTTTAATTTTACTCATTACCCAAGTCTGCTTACTAAACTTCACAAACTTCACTTACCCAAGCGTTTTTAACGCATCCTTCATCGACTTTACATACTCTGCCACGTGGGGAACTGCCTCGCGTCCATATTTTTCCATCAGCCGCACAATCGCACTTCCGACAATGGCTCCGTCCGAGACCTTTGCCATCTTCACTGCCTGTTCCGGCGTCGAAATTCCGAAACCGACTGCACATGGCACGTCCGTGACCGCGCGGATCTGCTCCGTCAGCGCACCGATATCAGTTGTGATCTCACTTCTGACTCCAGTGACTCCGAGAGAAGAGACGACGTAGATAAATCCCTGTGCCTCTTTTGCGATCATCGCGATCCGCTCTGCCGACGTCGGCGCAATCAGAGACACGAGTGACAGACCATAAGCATCAAAAAATGGCGCAAATTCTTCTTTCTCCTCATACGGAACATCCGGCAGAATTACCCCGTCTATCTCAACTTCTGCACATCGCTCTGCAAACCGTCCCGTTCCGTAAGAGAACACGACATTCGCATACGTCATAAAGACCATCGGAATCTTCACATCATTTCTGAGTTCTTTCACCATCTCAAAAATCTTATCCGTCGTCGTTCCCGCAGCAAGCGCTCGCACATTCGCACTCTGGATCACCGGTCCCTCTGCGGTCGGATCCGAAAACGGGATTCCAAGCTCGATCAGATCTGCCCCCGCTTCTGCCATCGCACGGACTGCCTTTGCCGTCGTCTCAAGATCCGGATCCCCGCAGGTGATAAATGCAACAAATGCCTTTCCATGATCAAATGCCTTTCCCAGATTACTCATTGATATCCTCCCCTCTGTAACGGGCGATCGCTGCACAATCCTTGTCGCCCCGTCCTGAAATGTTAATTACCATGATCTGATCTTTTCCCATCGTCGGTGCAAGTTTCATCGCGTAGGCAACTGCATGTGCCGACTCAATTGCCGGGATGATTCCCTCTGTCCGTGCAAGATACTCAAAGGCATTCACCGCCTCATCATCTGTGACCGGAACATACTCGGCGCGTCCCTGATCGTGAAGCATTGCGTGCTCCGGTCCGATTCCCGGATAATCCAGTCCTGCCGAGATCGAGTAAACCGGTGCAATCTGGCCGTATTCATCCTGACAGAAATACGATTTCATGCCGTGGAAAATTCCAAGTTTTCCAGTCGCAATCGTCGCCGCCGTCTCCGCGGTATTCACTCCGCGTCCCGCTGCCTCACATCCGATCAGGCGGACTTCCTTATCGTTGATAAAATTATAAAATGCGCCGATTGCATTGGAACCGCCGCCGACACAGGCGAGAACCACATCGGGGAGCCGTCCCTCTTTCTCCAAAATCTGCTCCTTGATCTCTTTTGAGATGACGGACTGAAAATCTCTCACAATCGTCGGAAATGGATGAGGTCCCATCACAGATCCGAGGCAGTAGTGGGTATCGTCAATTCGATTTGTCCATTCACGGAAGCACGCAGAGCAGGCATCCTTGAGTGTCCCTGTTCCTGTCGTCACCGGGATCACCGTCGCTCCGAGAAGCCGCATGCGGTAGACATTGAGCGCCTGACGCTTTGTGTCCTCCTCTCCCATATAAACGACGCACTCCATTCCCATCAGGGCCGCCGCTGTCGCCGTCGCCACTCCATGCTGGCCGGCTCCGGTCTCCGCAATCAGGCGGGTCTTTCCCATTTTTTTTGCGAGGAGTGCCTGACCGAGCACGTTGTTGATCTTGTGCGCACCCGTATGGTTCAAATCCTCGCGTTTCAGATAAATCTTGGCACCTCCGAGATCTTTTGTCATCTTTTCTGCATAGTAGAGCCGGCTCGGACGGCCCGCATACTCATTAAACAGCTCACTTAACTCCGCCTGAAACTGCGGATCATTTTTATAATGATTATAAGCTTCCTCAAGCTGAATCACTGCTTTCATCAGGGTCTCCGGGATGTACTGTCCTCCGTGAATTCCAAAACGTCCATTCTTGTTTGTCATTCCTGCTTCTCCTTTTCCACAATCGTGTTCTTCAACTTCAACTGCTGTCTCTGCCAGATTTCAATTTCCATAACAGATTCTGTATCCTGTGAAATCGCCTGCAAAGCGGAATAAAAAAACGCCCTCGACAAATCTCATCCGAAAATAAGATTTATCAAGGGCGAATATTCCGCGGTGCCACCTCGATTCACAGGATTCATGCAAATGCAAAAAATACAAAAAACCTGCGCACTCTGCGTAGTACAATCATACTACCGGCTGATAACGCCAGCCTTAACGTCGCAGAATACTCAGCCATCTTACCGGCCTTTGACTGCGCCCTCAGCGGTCCATTTGACAATCTGGGTTCTGCCTGCTTTCCACCATCGCAGGCTCTCTGTGAGTCCATAACTGCCGTTATCTCCGCATCCACGGTTTTTCATATAAATTATCGTTACTATATCACCGTGATTCCGATTCTGTCAAGAAGTTTCTCTTATTATTTTTATTTTGCTGAAAGATTTTCACAATCCGTGACACTTGACAGTTAATTTTGCAGAAAGATCTCCGTTGAACTCTGAACGATTTTAGAGTATGATTATGGTGTTCACGGAATGAAAAATCTGACATTCCACTGCTTAAAACAACAGAAATTTACAGATAACAGGAAAGGATGAATAAAATGGGACGCAGCTATCGCTTATTAAAGAAAATCAATCAGGAACAGGCAGACGCAATCTTAAAAGAAGTCAGCGAGCTTCCGATGGTAAAAGGCACCGGATTCAATAAGGATCTGACTCTTCTGAACATGGAAGTTGAGGAGGACTGCTATCCGGACGTTATGTCTCGCGTTGTCAACATTTTCCGCAGACTTGCCGGAGGCTGTGATCTGTCCTTCGATCATTTCATCTACGAGTAAAATCGATTTCGTTTCAAATTTCATTTATTTATGATCTATGCCCTCTGCGGGAGCACTCACCTCTGTGTGATAGGTCCCGCAGGGGGTATTTTTCTGTTTCCACTCCGTTACTGTTCACGCGCCCTGCAAACAGTAACGGATTTTGTATCATACGGCATTTTCAGTTCAGAAAATGCCTACCCGTGTACAGTAACTCCACTACTTCTTGGTATTTATTTCCATGGAATTCGCCTTGACAATTTTTCTCCCCCTGCTATAATATGAAAACAGAAATCATTTTCAAATTGGAACAGGGAGTGTTTTTATGGCAGAAAGAGGAAGATACCGCACCAGACAGCAGGAGCTGATTTTGGACTGTCTGCGGGAACAGAAAGATGCATTTCTGACTGTTGATCAGTTGATGGACTATCTCGGTCAGAAACAGATTCAGGTGGGGCAGACCACCGTTTACCGGACTTTGGACCGTCTGACCGGCGATGGTGTCGTGATCCGGATTCCATCCGTAAACGGTTCCAAAGCTCAGTACCGCTATCTCGGAGAGGATGAGACGAGCGAACCGGGCAAAATGATCTGTCTCAAATGCGGGCGGATCGTTCCTCTCGAGTGTTCCCATTTAAAAGAATTTTCCAGACATATCCAGCAGGAACATGGATTTCTTCTCGAGCCGGAACACCTGATTCTTTACGGTTATTGCAGTCACTGCGGTGGAGGAATTTCCATTCACTCCTGCCACCATTCATGTTCATGCAGCAAGGGAGATCACAATATCCATGAGAAATAAATCACACAGACTAATTACCGCCATCGCAGTCTCGCTGACTGTGGCTTTGTCCCTCTGCGGATGCAGCAGACTGGCAAAAAATGATCCTCTCCCCTCCTCATTTGAAAATCTCGAAGACGGAAAATTAAAAGTGGCAGCGAGCTTCTATCCGATGTACGACTTTGCATCAAAAATCGGGGCAGATCAGATCGATCTGATCAACCTCGTTCCATCCGGCACGGAACCGCATGACTGGGAGCCATCCGCCTCCGATCTGACAAACCTTGAGAAAGCTGACGTCTTTATTTACAGCGGCGCAGGGATGGAGCACTGGGTCGACCGCGTTCTGAACAGTCTGACAAACTCTGATCTGACGGTTGTCGAAGCCTCTGACGGCATCGCCCTCCGCACAAGCGACGAGGATGAGGATGAAGAGCACGACCATGACCATGAAGATCATAATGATCACGAGCATGAGCATAATCACGAGGATCACAACCATGATGAACATGAAGAGCACGATCACGGGGACGAGGAACATAGTGACCATGAAAAAACCTCGCACATCTTCGATCTCACCAGCCATGAAAGCCATGCGGGACACTCCCACGATGGAGGTCTCGACCCCCATGTCTGGCTGAATCCGGAGTATGCCAAGAAGGAAATGGAGAACATCAAAAATGCCTTCGTCTCCGCCGATCCGAAAAACAAAGATTTTTACGAGGCAAACTATCAAAAATATGCCGCAGAATTCGACCGGCTCGATGAAGATTTTCACAACACCATCGAACCACTTCCCAACCGGGAAATTGTCGTCGCCCACGAGGCCTACGGTTACCTCTGTGATGCTTACGGCCTGACTCAGGTTGGTGTGGAGGGACTGACTCCTGATTCTGAACCCACACCGCGGCGCATGGCACGCATCATCGACTTTGTGCGGGAACATCATGTAAAAGTCATCTTTTTTGAGGCTCTCACAAGCTCCAAGTCAGCAGACACAGTCGCCGCAGAGACCGGAATCAAGACAGCGGTTTTAAATCCGCTCGAGGGTCTGAGCGGGGAAGAGATCGAGGCCGGAAACGATTACCTCTCCGTTATGAGAGAGAATCTGAAGGCACTCTCCGAAGCTCTGAGTGAATGACGACTTGCCGTGAAATCTATCAAAGAACAGCTACCACAGATACAACACAGAAAATGCAGAAAGGATTTTCGTCATGGAAATGATTAACATATCAGACATCAGCTTTTCCTACGGAAACAGCCCGATTCTGGATCATGCTTCTCTCCATGTGTCAGAGGGACATTTCGCCGCACTGATCGGTTCAAACGGTGCCGGAAAGAGTACCCTGATGAAACTGATGCTCGGTGAAATGCGTCTCGGGAAAGACAACGGAAGCATTCAGCTGATGGGGCAGGACATCCACCAGTTTAAAGACTGGAAAAAAATCAGCTATGTTCCCCAGAACGGCATGGTTTCCTACCGGGATTTTCCGGCCTCCGTCGAGGAGATCGTGATGGCAAATCTCTACTCCCAGATCGGTCGCTTCCGTTTCCCCGGAAAGAAAGAGAAAGAACAGGTCTACAATGCTCTGTGCCAGGTCGGCATGGAAGATTACCAGAACCGCCTGATCGGCCGCCTCTCCGGAGGACAGCAGCAGCGCGTCCTGCTTGCCCGCTCCCTCGTCAATCATCCTCAGCTTTTGCTCCTCGATGAGCCGACTGCCGGAATTGACGAACAGAATACCAACGAATTCTATCAGCTCTTGCAGCGCTTAAACCAGAAGCGTGATATGACGATCCTCATGGTCACCCACGACCTCCAGTCACTGCGCGATCTCGCGGACGACGTATGGCTGTTGGAGGACGGAAAGACACGCCTGCTTGCCCGCGAGGAAGTTCCGGGTAATGAGAACCCGGAAAATGAGAATCCAGGGAATAAAAGCGAAAATCTGAAAAAGGAGGAAGCCGCACATGGAAATCTTTGAGTATGCCTTTATGCAGCGCGCTTTTATCGTCGGAATTCTTCTCGCAATCGTGATCCCGTGCATCGGAATTGTCGTCGTCTTAAAGCGTCTCTCCATGATCGGAGATGCGCTCTCCCACGCCTCCCTCGCAGGAGTCGCCGGAGGTCTTCTGATCGGCATCAATCCGGTCGCAGGAGCCGCTGCCGCCTGTATCCTCGCCTCCCTCGGCATTGAGGCGATCCGCAGAAAAATCCCGCGCTACTCCGAACTTTCGATCTCCATCATGATGTCCGCTGGAGTCGGTCTTGCCGGTGTGCTCTCCGGTTTTGTCGGAAATGCCGCCAACTTCAACAGCTTTCTTTTCGGAAGTATCGTGGCAATCAGTGATCTGGAGCTCTACCTCGTCACCGGTGTCAGCCTCGCCGTTCTTCTGACTTTCCTGCTTCTCTACAAGGAGCTGTTTTATATTGCCCTCGATGAGCGCAGTGCCCGCCTTGCCGGAATTCCGGTCTCTGCCGTGAATTTTGTTTTCACGATTCTGACCGCAATCACCGTTGCAGTCGCTGCCCGCACCGTCGGCGCCCTGATCGTATCTTCGATGATGGTCATTCCGACTGCCTGTGCCATGCAGCTCGGAAAAAATTACTGGCAGACACTCCTCTATGCCGTTGGTTTTGATGTTCTCTTCATGATTATCGGTCTGTTTGCCGCCTACTATCTCGGTCTGAAGCCGGGCGGTACGATCGTCCTCGTCGGAGTCATTCTCCTGATTTTGATTTTAACTGCGAAAAAGATCATGAAAATCGAATAAGGAATCAGATAGCAGAGACGTAGAAAGCGCAGAAATCAAAAATAGAGAAAGAGATAGAAAAAGAAATGTAGAAAGA
Source organism: Brotaphodocola sp. (assembly GCF_050873065.1). Taxonomy (GTDB): domain Bacteria; phylum Bacillota; class Clostridia; order Lachnospirales; family Lachnospiraceae; genus Brotaphodocola. The sequence continues at coordinate 10,629 of NZ_JBNMIC010000026.1, read as the reverse complement.
AAGGAATTGCATCATGAACACTCATCAAAAAACGACACAGCCTGCAATTCCGGATTATCCGGAACCTGGATTCACCCGGGTCTCCCACACGTTTGCTCCTGTCTGCGATGAGCACTCAGAGATCTTGATTCTCGGCAGTTTTCCGTCCGTCAAATCAAGAGAAAATCAGTTCTACTACGGTCATCCGCAGAACCGTTTCTGGAAGCTGCTCGCACGACTTTTTGATGAGGCAGTTCCGACGGACATCTCAGAGAAAAAATCCCTGTTGCTCAGACACGGCATTGCACTCTGGGATGTCATCTCCTCCTGCGATATCAAGGGATCAAGCGACAGCAGCATCCGGAATGTTGTCCCCTGCGATTTAAAGCAGATCCTCGATCAGGCTCCGGTCCATACGATCATCGCAAATGGAGATACCGCATTTCGGCTCTACAATCGCTACTGTGAACCTCAAACCGGCATTGCGGCAGTCAGATGTCCCTCCACCAGTCCGGCTAACGCCGTCTTCACTTTGGACCGCCTTGCAGACGAGTGGGGAAAATATCTGTGCCCGCAGGACTCCTCTCATCCTCTCACGCCGCTGCACACGGATCCTGCCCACGCCGCTTCCCCGGTTCATACCTATGCGCATGCTCATCCTCATACACATCCTCATCCTCACGCGCATGCTCTTACGGATGTCGAAGCGGATCATGCTCACGAACCGGCGTTGGAAAATATCCACGCCCACTCTCATACCCACTCTCACAAAGAGACAAAAAATGAGCTGAATCGAATCGCAAAAATCATCGGTCACATGAATGCGATCAAGACCATGGTCGAGTCCGGAAGAGATTGCAGTGAGGTCCTGATCCAGCTCGCCGCAGTGGATGCCGCAATCAAGAGCTTAAGCCGTGTGATTCTGAAAGATCACATTTCCACCTGCATTGTCGATGCCGCCCAGCATGGGGATCAGACAGCTCTCGAGGAGCTGAACCGGGCAATCGATAAGTTTATAAAATAGTTTATACGATAGGAGATCTCTTCCGACAGGCAACGAAATGTCCGGGGCTGACTTGTCTCAGCTCGGGGCATTTTTTTCTGCATTCCTCATCTGCCCATTCACATCTCGCACAGAACAAACAGCCCGTTCTTCCCTGCTTTTCATTCTCGTCAAAACCACCCTCCGGCAAACAGAACCTTACATCCTCCTCCGGCAAAAACGGAATCGGTTTATCCGGCTCATCATAGATAGAAAAAACGGAATCAAGAAGCAGTCTTGTGTATGGGTGAAGTGCCTGCCGCCGCAGATGATCTCCGCTCAGCCACTCCACAATATTTCCGCGGTACATCACGGCAATCCGATCTCCAAAATTTTCTGCAAGGGCAAGATCATGGCAGATGAAAAGGACACTGCATCCACTTTCCTCCACATGCTCTCGAATCAAATCCAAAATCTGCTTCTGAACGGAGACGTCAAGCGCACTTGTCGCCTCATCACAGATCAGAAGCTGGGGATGAAGGGCAATCGCTCTCGCAACGCAGATTCTCTGGAGTTCTCCACCCGAAAGCTGATGCGGACGGCGCCTCAGATAAGTTTCATCAAGTCCGACTCTCTGAATCGAATAGCGAACCAACTCGTCCGCCTCCCTCCTGCTCTTACGCTCAAAGCAGACCCACGGTTCTCTCAGAAATTCTCCAATTGTCATGCGCGGACTGATGACATGCCCCGAATCCTGAAAGACCATCTGTACCTGTCTTCGATACTGGCGGAGCTCTTCGCCGCGCAGATCAGGCACATTTTTTCCGTTAAAAAGAATCCTCCCGCCTGTCGGCATCTCAATTCCGGCAATCATCCGGACAAGTGTGCTCTTTCCGCATCCGGACTCTCCGACCACCATCACCCGTTCCCCGCGGTTCATCGTCAGACTGAGATTTTCCACTGCGCAGATCCGTTTTCTGTTCTCCAGCTCAAACACCTTGCTCACGTGATCCACACAGAGCATTTCTCTCGTCCCTGTCTCTCTTTCCATCGCTCTTTCTCTTTCCGTCTTCCTCATCTCCTCCGCTCTTCTTTTCTCTCAAAAAATACTTATACTAAGTAAATTCCTTTAAGGGACAGAATGGCACAACTTCATCTTCTTTCTCATGGCTCAAGTTCCGGAACAGCCGAGAGCAGATATCTTGTGTATTCATCCTGCGGATTGCAGATCACCTGCTGTCTCGTGCCATACTCTCTCTGCTCTCCGTTTTTCATCACAACAATGTGATCCGCCATCCGTGACGCAACACCGATATTGTGCGTCACAATCAGAATTGTAGTCTTAAACTGCCTTCTCATCTCAAGCATTTCCCGGACAACCTGAGCCTGTACCGTCACATCGAGCGCACTTGTCGGCTCATCGGCAAGCAAAAGTTCCGGCTCAAGACTCATCGCCATCGCAAGTGCCACTCTCTGCTTCATTCCGCCGGAAAGTTCAAACGGATAAGACTCAAGGACACGTTCCGGATCGGAAAGGTGAAGGCGCTCGAGCATTTCGGCAGCGCGCGCAGCATGCTCCTTTCTGCTTCCCGGAAGATGGTATCTCATCATCTCCAGATACTGACTTTCTATCTTTCTTCTCGGATTCAGATACTCCCCTGCATTCTGAAATACCATCGCAATCTTCCGGCCCCGGATCAGCCGCATCTCCTCACGGCTCTGTGTGGCCAGATCCGTTCCATCATAAAGAATTTTTCCTCCGCTGATTCTTCCGCCTGCCGGAATAAGGCCCAGAATGGCCGCCAGAAGCGTTGATTTGCCGCTCCCGGACTCTCCGACCACCGCAGTGATTTCTCCCCTCTCAACGGCAAAATCTGCGTTTCTGACGACCTCTGGCTGCCCCGGATAATCAATCGACAGATTCTGAATTTCCAAAATACGTTTCACTCTCGCATCCCCTGTTATTTTCCACCGTTATTTTCCGGTTTGACTTTTTTCGTGTTATTCTGCCACTGTAATATCTTTTGTGATAAAGTAATAATCTGCCACCGGCTGGACTGCCTGTTTTACCTTCGCAGAAGAAACCATGTTCAGATAAGAATTTGTCAGATAGAGATTTGCCGCATTCTCATTGAGTTCTTCAGATGCCTCGCCTGCCAGACGGTAGCGCTCCTCCTGATCAAATGTCTGGTTCATCTGTGCGACAATCTCATCGATCCTGTCATCCTGAAATGAAGTCAGATTCTTTTTTCCGGATGTTCCAAGTCCCGTGTACATCGTCTCAAGCCAGATCTGCGGATCCCCCGTCGGTGCAGAGTTATCATTTCCTGTATAGAAATCAAAATTTCCCTGAGACTGATATTCGGAAAGATTTTCCACTGACAGAATCTCCATCTGAATTCCCGCTTCCTTCAGGTCAGACTGGACTGCCTGCGCAAGAATCGCCGAATCTGCCGACCCGTGATCTGCCGCCTGAAGATAGTGCAGGGTGAGCTTCGATCCGTCCGGCATCTCCCGGATTCCATCTCCATCGACATCGAGGTATCCCGCCTCATCAAGAATCTGTTCTGCCTGATCCTTATCGTAAGAAAACGACCAGATTGCATCATTTCCAAAGGGTGTCGCATCCGAGTAAAGGCCATGCGCCGGGCTTCCTCCGATCAGTTCCGCATATGCATCCCGATTGACTGCATAGCTGACCGCCTGGCGAAGTTTCAGATCATGCAGAGGGCTTGTCTCAGCATGATTCATATATGCCACGTTGACACGCGGGCTGATGATCGAGGAGACCTGATAATCCGGGTTGTTTTCAAACAGCGTCGTGCTCGTCTGGTCAATTGTATTTGTCAGATCAATCTCCCCGGACTGAAGCGCCATCGCCCTCGCATCGGAGTCCGCAATCTGCGTCACCTCAATCTGGTCAAGCCCCGGCTTGCCATCCCAGTAATTCTCATTCTTCGCAAGCTCGACGCTCTGCTCCGACTGGAATTTTGCAATTTTATAAGGTCCCGTGCAGACCGGTGCAGTCTTTATCTGTTCCTCGCTCTGCGTCGTGTCAATGATGTCGAAAACAGGTTCAGCAAGATTGTTTAAAAGAGCTGCATTCGGCTCACTCGTCCGGATGGTCAGCTCCTGTCCATCCGCCTCGATCGATGCGATTTTCAGATATTCAGAAGCTCTGTCATTCATCGAGACCGCACGCTCAATCGATGCCTGACACTCCTGCGCCGTCACAGCCGTCCCATTGCTGAAAGTCACACCATCGCGGATATGAAATTTCCATGTGAGATCATCCACATTTTCCCATTCATCCGCAAGGCAGGCCTCCACTTTCAGCTCATCACTCAGGCGCACAAGCGTCTCACCGACTCCGAGGCGGGAAGTCACCCAGCCATTGTAATCATTTGCCGGATCAAGATCCGCACTGATCCAGAAAAATGCGACACGCAGGGTCTTCTCATTCTCAGCTGCCCCTTCCGCATTTTTCGCCTCTGCATTTCCACTGCCGTTTTGCACGCTCTGTGCACCATTTTGATTTCCATTCTGGCTGCCATCAGTAGAAGTCTGACCACCGCATCCGGCAAGTGCCAGACTCATAAGCATTGCCGTAAAAACCATTACCTGTTTTTTTCTCATCATAATCTAATTTCCTCTCTATATTTTTGATTCCGTAAATTTTACTATTTCTATTTTCTATGCTTTGCGCTTTACTTTTTTATTTGAGGATTTAAACTTCCGCCAGGGCGCCCCACAAAATCATTCCGTGAGCACGCCTCACTCCCACTCTTTCGGATCGAGGAGATCCCTCAGACTGTCTCCCAAAAGATTAAACACCATCACCGTCAGAAAAATCGCAAGTCCCGCAAAAATCATGATCCACGGAGCTGTCTGCAAATACGATTTTCCTTCATAGAGCATCGCTCCCCACTCCGGCGCTGGCGGCTGGGACGCGAGTCCCAAAAACGAAAGTCCTGCGAGGGAGAGCATCATTCCGCCCACATCGAGCGCAGTCATCACAATCACCTGCGGAAGAATATTGGGAAGTACATATCGAAGCAAAATCCCCGGCGTTCTCACCCCGCCAAACTGTGCCTGTATCACATAATCCTGATTTCGGATCACCGCTGTCATTCCCCTCGCCATCCTCGCATATTTCGTCCACCAGACAAAGGCGAGCGCCACAACTGTGTGGAGAAGACCGGGGCCGATCATCCCGACGATCGCAATCGCAAAAATTGTATCCGGAAATGCGAGCAGAACATCGGTTATGCGCATCAGCACCGTATCCAGAATTCCGCCAAAATATCCCGAAACAATCCCGATTGCAGTCCCAAGCATCACGACAATCGCAAGCATCAGAAAAACGAGTTTAAACGAATTTCCCGCCCCGCACAGCACACGTGACAGAACGTCCCGCCCCACATTGTCGGTTCCAAAAGGATGAAGCAGTGACGGCGGCATCAACTTCTGCGTAAAGTTTGTCTCAAGCGGATCATACGGTGCCAGCCGGTATCCCCCAAATGCCAAAAAGACCATCCCAAGTGCGAGAATTCCAAAACACACACAGCGTATTTTCTTTCCCTCTCTTCGATTTTCAATCCAGCTTTTCGTCTGGTTCTTCGTCTGGTTTTTTATTTGACTTTTTATCTTATTTTTCATCTGACATTCCATCCGGCTTTTCACTCACATTCCTGTTCACACTTATACTTTTTTCACTTATATTGCATTCATATTCTTACTTTTATATGTTTCTTATCTGGCCTATTCCTGCCTTATCATTTCACCGACTTTTTCTACTTCTTCTACGATTTTTTCTGCCGGCTCATGCGGATCTTCGGGTCAAAAAACTGGTAAAAAAGATCAACGAGCAGATTGACCATCACATAAATCACCGCCATCCAGATTACATATCCCTGAATCAGCGGGTAGTCCCGGACGCGAATCGCCTCAACAACCATATTTCCGATTCCCTGCCAGGAAAAAATCGTCTCGATAATCGCCGCTCCGCCGAGCAGTTGTCCGACTGACAATCCGATCAGCGTGACGACCGGAAAAACGGCATTCGGAAGCACATGACACAGCAGAATCACCGGCTCCGGAATTCCTCTCGCCCTCGCGCCGGTGACATACGTCTGACTGAGTTCCTCAAGAAACGCCGTTCGAATCTGCCTCGTATAATTTCCGATCATGGAAATCGAGAGCGCCGCTGCCGGAAGCACAATCCCGCGAAAATCATTGCTGCTGACCACACGAAACCATTTCAGCCGGACCGCAAACACATACATCAGCAAAAGCCCCATCCAGAAATTCGGCATCGAAATTCCAAAAAAAGAAAAAAATCGAATCAAAATATCTGCCGCCCGGTTTTTCTTTACTGCCGATAGAATTCCAAGCGGAAACGAAACTGCCATCACAATCACCATAGAAAATCCGGCAAGTTCCAAGGTGGACGGAAGCTTCTTCATCATCTGTGTAAGAACAGGTTCACTGAATTTCGAGGAGACACCAAGATCTCCGCGAAGTGCATGAAGAAGCCATCTTCCATACTGAACAAGAATCGGATCATTGAGTCCCATCTCCTGCCGTGTCTGTTCAAGCAGTTGTGGAGACGGCATCATTCCCATTGACACATATTTCATCTCAGCGGCATCGCTCGGCGCCATCTGTGTAATCATAAAAGTCAGAAACGTCACACCGAACAACACCGCAATCAGCTGAAGCAGACGTTTCGCTGTATACCTCGCCATCCGCACGCATCCTCCTGTTTCTCTGGTTTTTCTTTCCTTTTCGGTGAATTTTATCATATTTATTTTTAAGCGGACAAGCCTCCCAGGGGGATAGAAATTTCGAAGCAGCAAAAATTTTTTAAAATTAAAAATTTTCTTTTCTTTTTTCAGCTTCATTTTAACTTTCTCTGATAAACTTCATGACATCGAAAGGAAATTTCCTTCCGACAAGAAAATACCAGACAACCAGACAATGAATCTTCACATTCAGAAAGGATGGTAATGACTATGAGAAAACATGTAAAAGGACTTTTATTATGCGCTTGTGTTTGTTCCCTTGCTGCCGGTGCCGGCATCATCAGCTATGCCTCCACCACTTCTTCCAGCACGGAGAGCAGTTCCGAAACTCACACTCCGCCGGAAGATGATGGCAGTGTAATGGCAAAAATCGTATCCATCAATGGCAGCACCCTGACAATCTCAACAGCCGAAAAACCGGACAGAAAAAACGATCAGAAACCTGCCGACGGACAGACTCCACCGGAGAAACCAGCCGATGGTGAGACCCCGCCGGAAAAACCGGCTGATGGCGAAACTCCTCCGGAAAAACCGGCCGACGGTGAGACCCCTCCGGAGAAACCCGCTGACGGCGACAAGAACAACCGTCCGGAGATGAATTTCTCCAGCGATACCACGACTGTCACCCTGACGGATTCTACGGAAATCACAAAGGGACGTGATCACTCTTCGGCTTCCGCTTCATCTCTGTCCACCGATGATGTTGTGAGAATCGTACTCGACGGAACAAGCGTTGTAAAGCTCGATATCATGGGTGACTAAATGTCGGCTTGAACAATCAAATCCATGATTCCATGATTCATCAAACACCCGACAGAAAAAGATTTATCCAGTAATTATGCAACTCAGGTAGGAGGAAAATTTATGAAAAAAAATCGTGCATTTCTCTATATGCTTCTCGCAAGCAGTCTGATGGTGACTGCCTGCGGCTCAAACAAGGCTTCGGCAACTACCGCTTCCAGTGCCCAGTCACAGAATCAGGAAAACTCAGACCCATCCGGCAATCAGGCAGATCCGGGAAACGGAGAAAATGGCCCCGGACAGCCGGGAGAACCGGGTCAGAACCCGCCGGACGGCAAAGGGCCTGATGGCAATGGCGGACCTGGAGGTCCGGGCGGAAACGGGGGACCTGGAGGCCCGGGTGGTGGACAGTCCGCCCCGACTTCCTACACTGCAGTGACCGATCTGACAGAAAACACCTCGGAGAGCGGAAAGACCTACACCTCGACCGGAACCGATGAAAATGCGATCCACGTTTCTAATGGCGCAGAGGTTGCGCTGAGCGATTTCACGTTGACGCGAAGTTCCAGTGAAAGCAAAGGCGGGGACAGCTCAAGTTTCTACGGAATCGGAGCAGGCATCCTCGTCAGCGACGGAACTGCCATCCTGAAAAATGGTACGATCACCACGGACGCCAACGGAGCTGCCGGAGTCTTTGCATACGATAAGGGAAATGTCACGATTTCAGATTCCACAATCACAACCTCCGGAAATACTGCCGGAGGAATCCATGTCGCAGGAGGTGGAACACTCAAAGCGAGCAACTTGAATGTCACAACCTCCGGCGAATCCTCCGCTGCCATCCGCAGTGACCGCGGCGGCGGAACCATGGATGTCGATGGCGGAACTTACACCTCAAAGGGTACCGGATCTCCGGCTGTCTACTGCACCGCAGACATCACGATCAAGGGTGCATCCCTGACAGCCGAAGGTTCTGAGGCAGTCTGCATCGAAGGTCTGAACTCCCTGACGCTGACTGACTGCGACTTAACCGGCGATATTCCGGAAAACAGCCAGAATGACTGCAACTGGAACGTCATCCTCTATCAGAGCATGTCCGGCGATTCCGAAATTGGAAACAGCACCTTCTCAATGACAGGCGGAAGCCTGACTGCCAAGAATGGAGGCATGTTCTACACGACAAATACGGAGAGTACCTTCTATCTGAAAAATGTCGCCATCACTCCGTCCGCATCAAACGACTTTTTCTTAAAGTGCACCGGAAATTCCAATGCGCGCGGATGGGGAAAGAGCGGGGCAAACGGCGCTGACTGCACCTTCACCGCCGACACCCAGGCAATGAGTGGTGATGTGATCTGGGACAGCATCAGCACCCTTGATTTCCAGATGACAAATGGAAGCTCACTCACCGGCGCTTTCCTCCAGGATGACTCCAACGCCGGATCAAACGGCTCTGGCAAGGCAGATCTGACGATTGATGCAACTTCCACATGGACTGTGACTGCCGACTCCACACTGACCACACTGACCTGCAAGGGCACGATTCAGGGTGCCGACGGAAAGAGTGTTTCCATCGTTGGAACAGACGGAACTGTATATGAGAAAGGAGACAGCGCCTATACGATCACTGTGACATCCTACAGCAAATAAATAACAAATACACAACAAACATAAAACATACCAATCCTCAAAACTCTCTATCATCATAATGATACGCGGGACGCAGATCTCTCACTTCTGCATCCCGCTTTTTTATAAATTTTCTCCCTCCTCTCCCCTCATCTTCCTCTTTCCATACAATTTCCCATACAAAAAACCGAATAAAGTCATAAAAAAAATTAATAAGTATTTTTAATAAAAGGCTTGCGTTTTATTTGTTTTTTGTATATCCTATATAGGAACGAAACAAACAACGCAGAATCCCATGTCTGACTGACATGGTCATTCATACACAGACACCCCGGCTCCGCTTTTCGGAATGACCGGAAATACATGCACACAGAGAGGATACGAAGATGAAACCTGTTAAAGAAGGAAAGGTACGCGAAATCTATGACAATGGCGACAGCCTGATTATGGTGGCAACTGACCGCATCAGCTGCTTTGATGTGATTCTTCATAACACAGTGACAAACAAGGGCAAGGTTCTGACTCAGATGTCCAAGTTCTGGTTTGATTTCACAAAGGATATTCTTCCGAACCACATGATCACCACCGACGTCAAGGAAATGCCGGAGTTCTTCCAGACTCCTGAGTTTGACGGCAAGACGATGATGTGCCGGAAGCTGAATATGATTCCGCTTGAGTGCATCGTTCGCGGTTACATCACCGGAAGCGGCTGGGCAAGCTACAAGAAAAACGGTACCGTATGCGGAATTACTCTTCCGGAAGGTCTTCAGGAGTCCCAGAAACTGCCTGAGCCGATTTTTACTCCGTCCACCAAGGCTGAGATCGGAGACCATGATGAGAACATCTCCTACGAGCAGAGCATCGCTCATCTTGAGAAGTACTTCCCGGGCAAGGGTGAGGAGTATGCTTCCAAGGTTCGCGACTACACCATCGCACTTTACAAGAAATGTGCAGACTACGCTCTGAGCCGCGGTATCATCATCGCAGATACCAAGTTCGAGTTCGGTCTCGATGAGGAAGGCAACATTGTCATCGGCGATGAGATGCTGACTCCGGACAGCTCCCGTTTCTGGCCGGCAGAGGGCTACGAAGTTGGTCATGGTCAGCCGTCCTTCGACAAACAGTTTGCCCGCGACTGGCTTACTTCCAACCCGGACAACAACTGGACTCTCCCGGATGAGATCGTCCAGAAGACCATTGACAAGTATCTCCAGAGCTATGAGATGCTGACCGGTGAGAAGCTGAAATAAGTATTATTTCTCATGCTCATCCAAAGAGCGTCAACTTGAAATTCACAATCAAAAATGCCCCGGCGGAGAATCCCAAATTTCTCTACTGGGGCATTTTCATATTGGCTCTATGTCAATAGTTGGGGTGGGATCCTTTGGAATCCCGCCTAATTATTGACTTTAGAGCCATTTTAATGATGAGCTCTAAACGTCCTGTTTTTGGGCATGCCAAATAAGCCTCCCTCATTTACCGACCATTTTAACT
>NZ_JBNMIC010000025.1:0-46042 GCF_050873065.1 Brotaphodocola sp. | reverse complement strand
TTGAAGACGACGAGGTAGATAGGGCAGAGGTGGAAGCGCAGTAATGTGTGGAGCTGACTGTCACTAATAGGTCGAGGGCTTAACCAAGACGGTTTAGGAAATACAGAATTACGGATGATTCAATGTGCAGTTTTGAAGGTATATGAGAGAGGAGAGCTGTGTTCCAGAGATGGAACATGGCTTTTTTTGTTTTTTAGGAAAAATTCAGCATATTTAATATTTATTGATTGTCGGTGCATCAGTATCTGTTTGGTATCTTTTTGTCTGCTATAATACGCACATGAGATGGAAAGCAAAAGATAAAAAATAAAGACAGAAAGAAAAGAGGAGACTCATGATGAGAAAGAAAAAATCAATGGCAATTGGAATCCTGACGATGGCAGCCACCGCAGCTTTGATGACGGCATGCGGAAATGGCGGCGAAAAGATTCAGCAGACGGAGAGCACAGCGGTAAGTGCAAGCGAAGAGCAGAAGACAGAGACTAAGGGAGAATCAGTATCTGCAGGCACTGCCGAGGAGAGCACACAGGCGGAGAATGGGGTACAGACGGAGCAGGCAAAGCGAATCAGTCCCCTTCCGTCCACATTAAGCTTAGATGGGCTTCAGGATGCGACATTTGCGGCATCGATTCAGACCTCAGGTGTTACGATGGAGAATGGAACCTTGTCAGTTCGCATGATCGTTTATGATTATGAGTTGTTTGACATGACAGAGATCTCTCAGCTGAAAGAGGGAGATACGCTGGTGTGCAATGGAGAGGATCTGCTTGTGACATCCGTGGAGCGCGGAGATGGCGGAATGGTGACGGTGAACGGAGGACTTGAGGAAGGTGGATGCTATCTCGCGACAAACGGGGATGGTGTTTATTATGAGTCCGGATTTGATGATATGAAGAGCTATTATTCAATTGGGGAGACGGTTCTTGAGGCAGCCCCGGACTTTGTATTTGTTGATCGCTCGGACATTGAGATTCAGAGTGAGAAGACGATGAATGCGGAGGAATTTGCAGAGTTTGTCAAGACACAGGATGACAATGCCTTTTTGCCGACCGGCACACAGGTGAGAACCGAGAATGGAAAGATTGCGGAGATTGACAAAAACTATACGCCGTAACGGAAGGAAATGGACGTACGCTGTAAGCAATAAGTAACATAAAGATAAAGTAAGAAAGAAAATAGACGAAAAAAATAAAAAACAAGCCATCTATCAGACACCGGGATCGGATGGATTTCCTTTCCCGGTATCGATAGATGGCTGGGGATTATAGATCTATGGATCAGGATAATTTTTATGACTTATTGTCGCTTGGACGGCTGCCGAGTGTGACTGTGACATCGTGTTCCTGATACGTTCCGTTTTCGAGTGACTGAACGGTCAGGGTGACAGTGGATCCGCTCTTATAGTAGGTGAGCATTTCCTTTAACTCGTCCATTGTGGTGACAGACTGTCCGTCGAACTTGGTGATGATGTCCTTTTCCTTCAAGTCGGAGGAAGCGGCAGCACCGTCATCAAGAATCTTGTAGACATAGATGCCGACCGGCATTCCGTAAGCCTTGGAGGCGTTTGCATCGATGTTGGTGCCCTGGATGCCGAGGAAGCCCTGAGCACTCTCGTCGAGAGCCTCACGAGTCTGTTTTGTCTTCAGGTTGTCCAGAATTTCACCGGCTTTAGAGATCGGGATCGCGTAGCCGATGCCCTCGACTTCCGTGGATGCAGTTTTTGCTGCATTGATACCGATGACATTGCCGTTCAAATCGATCAGGGCGCCGCCGCTGTTGCCCGGGTTGATGGCTGCATCCGTCTGGATGTAAGAGTGTTCAACACCGTTGCTGTCGGAGATCTCACGGTTCAGGGCACTGACGTATCCAACTGTCACGGACTGACCGTAACCGAGCGCATTGCCGATGGCGATGACCTGCTGGCCTGCTTTGAGGTTGTCAGAATCGCCGAGGGAGGCAACCTTGATCTTGCTCAAGGTATCTGAGGAGATGTCACTCAGCTTGACTGCGATGACTGCAAGGTCTGTCGCAGAGTCGGTGCCTTTGACTGCGGCACTTGCGGTGTTGTCATCCGAGAAGGTGACGGTCAGATCGGTTGCTCCGGATACCACATGGTTGTTTGTGGCGATCAGAAGTTCACTGTCCGTCTTGTCGATGATGATGCCGGAACCGCTGCTCTGTGCCTGGTAAGTTTCTGGAAGACCAAAGATTCCGTACTGCTGAACCGTCATCGTATCGTTGATTGCGACAACCGATGGCATTGCCTGTTCTACGACATCGGAGACATCCATTACCGTGTTGGAGACAGGAGAGGAACCTGTGCCCGATGTATCTGAACTGCTGTTTCCGACCGTGGTGGAGACGGCAGGGATCCGGGTGTATCGCTCACCGAGATAGCTGACACCTGTCATCACGCCGCCGGACACAGCGCCGAATAAAACGGCTGCGGCAACAATTCCCGCTGTCTTTCTGGCAAGACTTTTTGAGGATTTCCGATGCTTTAAACCGGAAACGTCGTGCTGCTTGGGCTGCTGCGGGGCAGAACTGGTTTCATCTATATTTTGACGTTCATTTTCATTCTCATACATATCAATCACTCCTCTCAGAGAAATCTTTGTCACAGATTCATTGTTGAACAAATCTTTTCTCTCTTTCTGAGTACCAATATAGTAGGGATGTTTGATATAATTGTGATGTAATTGTGGAGATTTTGTGTCTTCTGACACAAAAGGAAGAAAAAAGAAAACGTAAGAAAAGAGGAAGCAAAGACGATGAACATTCAGATTTTTGGAACCGGAAAATGCTTTGACACGAAGAAGGCAATGCGCTATTTCAAGGAGAGAAAGATACCGTTTCAGCTGATTGACATGAAGGAAAAAGGCCTCAGCAAGGGCGAATATCAGCGTGTCCGCCAGGCGGTGGGCGGCCTTGATGCGATGCTTGATCCGAAGTGCAGGGACCAGGATACTCTGACACTGATTAAGTACCTTGCGGAGGAGGACCGGGATCAGAAAGTCCTTGAAAACCAGCAGGTGCTGAGAACTCCGATTGTGCGAAACGGGGCACAGGCAACGGTCGGGTATGTGCCGGATGTGTGGAAAACCTGGAAATAAAAAATCAGAGAAAATTCATAGGGAAAAGAGGATGATTCAGATGAAAATGATCTGTTTTGGGGATTCCAATACATATGGATACGATGCCTGCTCTGCCTTCGGCGGCCGTCTGCCGAAGGAGGAGCGCTGGGTGGATGTTTTGGCGGAAATGTCAGGCTGGAATCTGGTGAATGAGGGATTAAACGGGAGAGAGATCCCGCGTCAGTGGTTTTTAGAGCGTCTTGATCAGATTCTTGAGGCAGATGTTCCGGCAGACCGGCTTTTTCTGATGCTTGGCACAAATGATATTTTAAACGGAGGATATGTGGATGTTTCCGGCATTGGAAAAAGGATGGAGATGCTTTTAGCCCACCTGCTCTCACAGCCGTATTTTCGTGCAGACCAGATTGTGCTGGCATCGCCGCCACGTCTTGTGATGGCACATATGGGGATTGCGGAGGCATCAATGGAGAGAGCGATTGCAAAGCTTCGCCCGGAGTACCGGAAACTCGCCGAAAAATACGGCGTCCGATTTATCGATGTGGGAGGATGGCAGATTCCGCTGACTCCAGATGGAGTTCATTTTACCGCAGGGGGTCATGTGATGTTTGCGGGAAAGCTCTGGGAGGAATTGAAGCTTTGGGAGAGTCAGGAGAAAAAGTTTTAAATGAAAGGCTGAGGAGGGAGCACGATGGCATTGTATGCGATGGGGGATTTTCATCTCGCCTTTTCTACCGGAAAGACGATGGAGGTCTTCGGGCGGGAGTGGAAAGATTACGTCAATCGGATTGAAAAAAATTGCAGAAAATGTCTCAGACCGGAGGACACGATTGTGATTACCGGGGATCACTCGTGGGGGAAGAATCTTCAGGAATGTGAGCCGGATCTCAAGTTTATTGAAGATCTGCCGGGGCGGAAAATTCTGCTTCGGGGCAATCACGATATGTTCTGGGATGCAAAGAAGACAGAAAAATTAAATCAGATGTTTGAGGGAAGACTCCGTTTCCTTCAAAATAATTTTGAGGTTTACGAGGATTATGCGCTTGTCGGCACGAAGGGGTACTGTTACGAGGGAAAAGACAGCATTGAGCATTTTTATAAGATTCGGGACCGGGAGATCGAAAGGCTCCGGAATTCCTTTGAACTTGCGAGAGCAGCGGGATACCGGAAGTTTTTGATGTTTCTTCACTATCCGCCGACGAGTATCGGAGAACAGGAGAGCCCGTTTACACAGATGGCAGAGGAGTACGGGGCTGAGAAAGTGATTTATTCACACTGTCATGGACAGGAACGATATGATGACAGCTTTAAGGGGGTGGTAAATGGGGTGGAATATTTTCTGGTTTCTTCGGATTACCTGAAATTTCGTCCACAGAAACTGATGTAGTGGAGACAGGTATTTTTTCACAACTCAAAAAGAAAGATAAAAGAGAAAGAAAAAGAAAAAACAGGAGGAAATGACTTATGAAGTACGAGATTATCGGAACGACAATGCCGGCAGTGGAAATCACATTTGAGCGGGGAAGAGAGAAGATGTACACACAGTCCGGCGGAATGGCGTGGATGACAGATGGTGTGGAGATGAGCACAAATACAAAAGGCGGTCTGATGAAGGGTCTTGGAAGAATGTTTGCCGGTGAGTCCATGTTTATGGCGACCTACACTGCAACCCGCCCGGGCGCGTCGATCGCATTTGCATCCACTGTTGCAGGACAGATTTATCCGCTCGACGTCACAGCGACAGGCGGAATGATCTGCCAGAAGGGAGCTTTTCTCTGTGCAGAAGAGGGTGTGGAGCTGAATGTCACCTTCACAAAGAAAGCTTCCGCAGGTCTGTTTGGCGGAGAGGGATTCATTCTGGAAGACATCTCCGGAGATGGAATGGCATTTCTTGAGATTGACGGTGACATTATTGTGAAGGATCTTGCTCCGGGTGAGGTTCTGAAAGTGGATACCGGAAATGTCGTTGGATTTGAGCGCAGCGTCGAGTTTGAGATTGAGACGATCAAGGGATTCAGCAATGTGCTGTTTGGCGGAGAGGGACTTTTCCTGACGAAGCTGACCGGTCCGGGACGTGTCATCATTCAGACTCAGAATATCAATGAGTTTGCAATGAGAGTGGCAAGATACATTCCAAGCAGCAGCAAATAAACCGCAGCATGGACGAATAAATTTATCGGTGAGGAATCACAAACTTTCTCGGAAGAGGATGTCAAATGGCATCCTCTTTTTCTGCTTTTTTCATGCGCAGAATAGGCAAAAAGAAAACCAATACAGAAAGAAAAATGAACGAAAGTATCAAGTGATAAAAAGGAATTAAAAAGGTGTCAAAGGACATAATGACGAAATTGAAAAAAGTGCTTACGAAGATGAAAAACTTTCGGTATAATGGGGACTTGCAGTCTGAGAAAATAAAAATTTTCTGAGAGAAATCTGAGCCGGAATCAAAGGCAAAGAAGAGGAAAAAAGAGAAGAACAAAAAAGAAACAGAAAAACAAAAACAGCAAGAGGAGAGAAAGTAAGTATGCCGCAGAATAAGAGAGAGAGTTTGATTTTCACCGTGATGATGTGCTGCACGATGGTGCTCTGGATGAGTATTTATAACGTAACCCTTCACATGGGAGCATTGAACCTGACGACGATCAGGGAAGCATGGGTCGGGTTCCCGATCGCCTGCATTTTTGCAATGTGTCTGGACTGGTTTGCAGTATCTGGATTTGCAAAGGGATTTGCATTCCGTTTTCTGGTAAAACCGCAGGACAGCGGACTCAAGAAGGCGATCTGTGTATCTACCTGTATGGTTGTTCCGATGGTATTTTTCATGTCCCTGTACGGAGCACTTGAGGCGACGGTTCACACCGGAAACTGGGGTCTTGTTCCGGTCATCTGGCTGACGAACATTCCGAAAAACTTTATCATGGCACTTCCGTTCCAGCTGATTGTGGCAGGACCGCTTGTGCGCAAAGTGTTCCGCAGCCTTTTCCCGGAAGGAACGGTTCTGGCATAAGAAATAGTAAAAGAAATAGAAAAAGAAATCTCTTTCTGATGTGATTCTGATTCTGGAAACAGATCAAACAGATCATATCGAGAGAGATTTCTTTTTTGTTATGATAGTATCGTATCATTCAATATATGTTGTGAAACTGTGTCAAACCACATACATTTTGAGTGAACGGTCCACTTTTACTGCGTATTTTCCGGAAGATTCTCGTGAATGAGATTTAATACCGTTTTCAGATCTTCGGCATTGATCTGGCCAGGAGCGGAGGCCTTTCCGACGGCGCCGAATGTCAACGCAGATCCGAAGACTTCTCCGCAGAGGCGGCTGATGAGTCCGGTACCGCTCATCGACATCGTGATAATCGGTTTCTCGGAAAAATGAGATGCGGTTTCTGTCGCGGACAGCAGACGGAGAACATCTCGTCTGGAATTCGGCATCACGGCGATTTTTAAGATGTCAGCGCCGAGAAAATCCATTTTTTTGAAGATGTTGAGGATGGTTTCCTCATCCGGAGTCTCGTGAAAATGGTGATTGGAGGCGATGACCGGAATCTGGTGTGTGTGAGCTTTTGAAATAATTTTCTGCACGACATCATCTCCGCTGAAGATTTCCACATCGATCAGGTCGACGAGACCGGAAGTGATTGCGCGATGGTTCAGGAGGATATAGTCTTCCATTGCGATCTCGCGCTCACCGCCCTCCTTTCTGGTGCGGAAGGTAAAGAGCACAGGGGTGTCCGGAAGAACTTCGCGGAGTGTGTGCAGAGCTTTCTTCATCTGTTCTTCGTCGAAAATGTCAGAAAAGTAATCAGCACGCCATTCCACAATGTCAGGAGCAACCTGTCTGATTGAAAGAGCGGAGCTCCCTAATTCTTCGATAGTGCTTCCCACGATGGGAACACAGACTTTCGGGATGCCCTCTCCGATGGTAATTCCGCGAACAGTAATCGTTTTATCCATAATTTTCCGATGTCCTTTCCTTTATAAGTAGGTTAAATAAGTAGATAGATAAAATAAATAAGAAAATCCGATAAACAAAGTTTTGTTTTCTTGAACTTATGATACCATGGAGGTAGATCGGGTGGCAAGAGAAAAAGCGGTTGACATAACGGATGGATTCTCGTTATGATTATAAGATAAGGCGAAAACAAAAGAAAAAAGGGAAAGAAGGAAAGATGTGTTATGCCAGTGGGAATTTTAATTAACGCTTTGTCGATTGTGGCAGGTGGTCTGATCGGTCTGTTTGTGGAGGACAGACTTGATCTGGATTTCAAGGAAAAGCTCAACATGATTTTTGGTGTCTGTGCGATGGGAATGGGAATCAGTTCGGTCATGCTGATGAGAAACATGCCGGCAGTCATTTTCTCTGTAGTAATCGGAACAGCAGTCGGACTGATGATTCACCTTGGGGATTGGATCCAGAAGGGCGCAGGCATGATGCAGCGTGCAGCATCAAAGATCGTCACGAACAAGAACACCTCGATCTCAGAGGAAGAATTCATGACCACTCTGGTGACGGTGATTGTCCTGTTCTGTGCAAGCGGAACCGGAATTTACGGTTCGATTGTCTCTGGGATGACCGGAGATCACAGCATTCTGATCGCAAAGTCGGTGCTGGATCTGTTCACGGCGATGATTTTTGCGTGCATGCTTGGCGGAGTGGTATCTCTGATTGCGATTCCCCAGCTCGTCATCTTCCTTGCACTTTTCTTTTGTGCAGGCTTGATCTACCCGATGACGACACCGGAGATGATTGATGATTTCAAGGCAGCGGGTGGCTTCATTATGCTGGCAACGGCATTCCGGATGATGAAGGTAAAGATGTTCCCGACAGCAGATATGATCCCGGCGATGGTGCTCGTGTTCCCGGTCAGCTGGATCTGGAGTACATGGATTCTTCCGTTGGTCAGCTAAACGAAAGAGAAAATTTCCCAAACAGAAAATCTCTTATGGATACGGTTGCGGGAGCAGAGTTTGGCTGGAGATGACTGGAAAATAGGAGTTGACAGAAAACGTTTTTTTTCTGTATAATTATAACATAAACGAAGTACACAAGTACTTCATGTGATCAGAAGGATCACCGGATATCAGGCGCAGGCCTGTATTTGGTGATCCTTTTTTTACTTTAATAGGAAAGGACAGAACATATGGATCAAAGAAGAGAGAAGAGACAGAACAATCAGAGAGAGAACAGTCACGAGCGGACAAAGAAACTGACGCTTGCGGCGATGTTTTTTGCACTTGGAATCGTACTTCCATTCTGGATCGGACAGATTCCGGCGATTGGAAAAGTCCTGCTTCCGATGCATATCCCGGTGCTGCTTTGCGGACTGATTGTCGGCTGGAAATACGGTCTTGCGGTTGGATTTCTGCTTCCGGTTGTGAGAGGAATGCTCTTTGGCATGCCGAAACTCTTCCCGAATGGAATGGCAATGGCGCTGGAACTTGGAACATATGGGCTGGTGATCGGTCTCGTTTACGGACATTCCAAATGGAAATGTATGCTGGCACTGTATCGGAGCCTGATTACTGCAATGATTGCGGGGCGTCTCGTGTGGGCGGCAGCTGAAGTGGTACTTTTGGGTGTGACGGGAAGTGCGTTCACCTGG
This sequence comes from Brotaphodocola sp., assembly GCF_050873065.1. Lineage (GTDB taxonomy): Bacteria > Bacillota > Clostridia > Lachnospirales > Lachnospiraceae > Brotaphodocola. The sequence goes on along the minus strand of NZ_JBNMIC010000025.1, from coordinate 37,341 downwards.
CAGATGTTTGTGGCGGGGGCTTTCCTCAATGCAATTCCGGGAATCATTCTTCAGCTTGTGCTGATTCCGACGGTGATGGCAGCGCTTAACCGCGCAAATGTCCTGAAATTTTCCCGGCCGGATGCACTCCGCGAGAACGCACAGTGATTCTAAGTGGCTTAGTGTGTGTGAAAATAAAAGGGAAAGAAAGATAAAAAACAGAAGATAGGACAGAGCGATAAATGGCAGAGAAAACAAGACAGACAAAAGAGATAAGTCAGACAGAGATAGGGCAGACAGAGACGGCACAGGAGTCGTCATACATGGCACAGGAGGCAGACCTTGTCATGCGAGAGATCCGCGGATTGCAGAAATTGCATCCGCGGGTTTTTGTCGCTGTTGACGGCAGATGCGGCGCCGGCAAGACGACACTTGCACAGGAAATTCGGAAGCAAACGGGATGTGCGCTTTTCCACATGGACGATTTTTATCTGAGGATGGAGCAGAGAACAAAGGAACGGTATGAGGAGCCGGGAGGAAATGTTGACCGGGAGCGCTTTCTTGAGGAGGTTTTGACTCCGCTAAAGACGGCAAAAGATGGAGAGATATTATCATATCGCCCGTTCCTCTGCGGAAAATGGGTGCTCGGTGATCCGATTTCGGAGCAGGTGGGATCGCTGATTGTCGTGGAAGGATCCTATTCCTGCCATCCGGAACTCTTTGACCGGTATGATCTGCATGTGTTTGTGGATATTGACCCGCAGACTCAGCAGGAGCGCATTTTGAGAAGAAACGGGGCGGAAAAGCTGGAGATGTTTAAGAACCGATGGATTCCGATGGAAGAGGCATATTTTTCTGCTTTCGGAATCCGGGAGAAATGTGAGATTCAGCTGAATGGAGGGCGCTGAAAGAAAAGCGGCAGATAAGAAAAAACCAGAATCCGGAGAGCGCACGAAGAGATAGAACAGAGAGAAAGAAAGCAACAGAAAATAAAGAAAGAGAAAGAAACAGAATACGAAAAAACGGAGAAAAGACAGGAGAAGAACAATGAGATCATTATATCTGGAATGTTATTCGGGGATCAGTGGGGATATGACAGTGGCAGCACTTCTTGATCTGGGGGCAGATCAGAAGGTTCTCGAGAAGGCGCTTGCAAGCCTTCCGGTTCACGGTTTTCAGACAGAAGTCACGAGGGTGAAGAAATCGGCGTTAGATGCCTGCGATTTCCTCGTAAAACTTGATGCGGAGCATGAGAATCACGACCATGACATGAAGTATCTGTATGGACATGATCACAGTGAGGACCACGAGCATCACGACCACGAGCATCCCCACAGCCATGGTCATGACGAGAATCACAGCCATGGTCATATTCACGAAGAAGAGCATGAACATGAGAACCATGAAGATCATGACCATGAAGAGCATCATGAGCACGATCATGCGCACCACCATCACCATGAACATCGCGGAATGAAAGAAATCATGGCGATTTTAGAGCAGGCCGAGCTGAGTGAGGGTGCACGCAGACTTGCGGAAAAGATTTTTACGATTCTCGGGGAGGCAGAGGCAAAGGCGCACGGAACGACTCTGGATCAGGTGCATTTCCATGAAGTCGGAGCGATTGATTCCATCGTGGATATTGTGGCTGCGGCAGTGTGCTTTGACAATCTCGGAATCGAGAATGTCATCATCCCGTTTCTCTGCGAGGGAAGCGGAACTGTGCGCTGCCAGCATGGCGTGCTTCCGATTCCGGTTCCGGCAGTGGCAAATATTGCGGCGGCAAATCGCCTGAGACTGCGCATGACCGGCGCAAAAGGCGAGTATGTGACTCCGACCGGAGCGGCGATCGCAGCGGCTGTGCGGACTTCACAGAAGCTTCCCGAGACGTTTGTGATTGAGCGCATCGGTCTTGGAGCGGGAAAGAGAGAGCAGGAGCTTCCGGGAATTCTGCGAGCAATGATTTTAAATGACAATGATGGGGAAGAATAATTACCAGAAAAATCTCTATTTCTTCCAGTAGTTCTGTTTTTCAAATCTGATTATAATGTCAGAGGAATGCAGAGAAATACGAAAGCACGGATCAGACAGATCGGTCGGACCAGGGATTTGAGACATCGTGGAGTGACGTGAAAAATGGGACGGGATGTGTTCTGAGAAGGCAGCGATTACCCCCATAATACAGCAGTATTTCTCTGCGTTCTGAGTAAAAAGTGACAGGGTTTGAGAGGATTTTTCAAAAGTTTCTTTTGGGAAAATAAGAATAGGCAGGTTTCAAAGAAAGAGGAGGAACGAGAGATGCGCTTTTTTGTGGATACGGCAAATGTGGAAGAGATTCGGAAAGCAGCGGATATGGGTGTGATCTGTGGTGTGACGACAAATCCGTCTTTGATTGCAAAAGAGGGACGGGACTTCAAACAGGTGATTGAGGAGATTGTCTCCATCGTGGACGGACCGGTCAGCGGTGAGGTCAAGGCGACGACCGTGGACGCAGAGGGAATGATCCGCGAGGGACGTGAGATTGCCTCCATCCATCCGAATATGGTTGTAAAGATTCCGATGACCGTGGAAGGTCTGAAGGCAGTAAAAGTGCTGACCGCAGAGGGAATCAAGACAAATGTGACTCTGGTATTTTCCGCAGCGCAGGCACTTCTGGCAGCGAGAGCCGGTGCCACCTACGTTTCTCCGTTCTTGGGACGTCTGGATGATATTTCCATGCCGGGTATTAACCTGATCGAGGAGATCACGGAGATTTTTCAGATGCACGATATTCAGACGCAGATCATTGCCGCAAGCATCCGCAATCCGATTCATGTGATTGACTGTGCGAGAGCAGGCGCAGACATTGCGACGGTGCCGTACAAAGTCATTGAGCAGATGACAAAGCATCCTCTGACAGATGCGGGAATTGCGAAATTCCAGGCAGACTACGAGGCATCTTTGAAGTGATGGATAAAATCGATGTGTTCTAAATGAGTCAGAATCCGAATAAGATGAATCTGAATAAGGTGAATCCGAATAAGAAGAATAAAAGCAAGAAGAGTTAAAACAAGAATGAAAACAACAAAAAAGCTGTGGCAAGGAGAAAATTGAGGGAGTACCTCATTTCCATGCCGCAGCTTTTTTCTATTTTCGGTTTTTTATTGAGCGTTATTAGGAATCAGATGTTATTCGCGATGATTGTTATTACACACCTTCTGCATTATTGGCATTTCCGAGAGCGCCGGAGGCAGGTCTTGAAGCACTCGAAGCCGGATGATATACGGCAATCGGATTGCCCGGTCTCCACCAGTTTAAGAGATATGCAGCTACAAACATCAGGGCAACTCCGCCGAGAATCACCCAGGTCACGAGGTTTGCACCGTAGACACCGAACTGTGCAATGACAATCGGGGGAACAACCTGGAGAGCGACGAGGATCGGGCGGTTGAAGAGATCGGAGATGCCGGAATCCTCGATGCCGCGGGATTTAAGATCCGGATCGACGACGCGCTGGAGAAGAACACCTGTTGCAGCGACACCTGTTGCATGACCCCATACCATCATGTTGCGCTCAAACCAGTCATAGGGAGAGCTCTTTGCACCGACTGCCATGAACCAGAGGAAGGTGACAAGGAAACCTGATGCACATACCACGATGAGAGGAACAGCATAGTGCATGACAAGCGCGAGCTTTACGGATCCGACACCGGAGATAATCAGAAAGTCCGTGGAAGTTCCGCTGATGCGGCTGACGGTGCTTCGGTCAATGTACTTGATTGCGCCGGTGCGTTTTAAGATTCCCTGCATCAGGAAACCGAAGAGCAGTGCCATACAGAATGCCGGGATCTCAGCCGGAATCAGAGTCTTTAAAAACTGGCAGAGGTAATATCCGCAGAGAGACGGAACAAGAATGATTGCAAGATGAAATGCCATTGGGTCTACACAGATGCTGGAAATCGTGATCTTTCCGCCCTGTTTCTGTTTTTCCGGAGCGATCAGACCGGTGCGAAGCTCAGATGGAAGATTTTTTGGGTCAGTGACATAGTGGGTGTAGCCTTTTCGAGTCCCCCAGTTGATGATTGCAATGCCGCCGATGATGCCGCCGACGATGCCGACGGTTGCCGTTGTCATTGCGAGGTCTCCTGCTTCCTCCCAGCCGAGACCGGCGAAGGTGGAGCCGACAGCGGCAGCGGTTCCGTGACCGCCGTAGAAACCGGTTGCCATCATCAGGCCGAATCCCGGATTCAGATTGGTGAAGAAGCGGTTGAGTACATATAAGGAAAGAAACATGCCGACGCCGTACTGGAGAACAGCGATTCCGGTGATGTTAAAAAACATGCCGCCAATGGCTCTTCCGCTTAAATGTTCTTTCGCGGGAGCATCCCCGATCGGCATTGCCGCAAAGATCAGAACGATCAGGACGCTGGCGTAAGTTCCGAGACTTCCGGAAAAGGGAATCACGTTAAGGCCGTTCGGTCCGAAGGCGAGTGCCAGAAAGCCGGCGATCAGAGACGGGGGAATCAGAAGTTTCTGAAAAAGTTTTACGTTTGCTCTCAGCACCTGACCAACCAGAAGAAGTCCGGCCATCAGGCTTACATCGGTAAATACAGTCCACAAGGTCATATTCGATACCTCCATACAGAAGCGTTTCACTTGAAAATTCCGGCATTTTTTCCGATCCGATATCGTTGTCTATATACCAGATATCTGGATATCTCTGATATTTCATCAGGGTAAGAAAAATGGCGTCGAAGCAATAAAATGTATAAATATGCATATTATGCATAAAACACATTTCCGCAGCTTGTGCGGATGCCTCTGACGCCTTTGCCAGTTTTTGTCAATGTTGGAAACGTTATTGATCAGTTTCGCTCGAGTTGCCTGTATTATACGACCCGAAAATCGAAAAGTCAAGCGATTTTACAATATTTTTTCTGTTATAGCCACAACTCTTTTATTGTGAAAGTCTGGGGCGAAATTATTGAAAAATGTTTTGGAAAGAAATTGACAAAGTGAAAAAAGTGTGTATATAATGCATACATGTTGCATACGAAACAGCCACCGCTTTGCCGGATGAATGGAGCGCAACACAGATTGAAAAACAAAGTCGATGCCGAGATGCCGCAGGACGGTGAGGCGATAATAAGGAGACTTGAGAGGAGGCAATTATGATCAAACAGGATGCTGCCGTTACTTATGACTGTCTGATTATCGGAGCCGGTGTCGTGGGAAGTGCGATTGCGAGAGAGTTATCGCGGTACTGCCTGAACATCGGAGTGCTCGAGAAGGAACCGGATGTGTGCTGTGAGACGAGTGCACGAAATTCCGGAGTGCTTCATGCCGGATTTAACAATAAACCGGGTTCGCTGATGGCGCGTTTCTGTGTGGAAGGAAACAGAATGTTTGACCAGGTTGCGAAAGAGCTGGATATTCCTTATAAGAGAACCGGAAAACTGATTGTCGGCTTCAATGAGGATGACAGAAAACGCCTTGAACAGATGAAAGCGACCGGAGACAAGAACGGGGTCCCGGGTCTTGAGCTGATCGACAAAGAGCGGATTCATGAGATTGCTCCTCTAGTCGGCGGAGAGTTTGCAATGTGGTCCCCATCCACGGCGATTCTCGATCCTTTCCAGTACACGGTGGGAATGGCAGAAAATGCGGCGAAAAACGGAGTTTCGTTCTTCTTTTCTCATGAAGTCACAGCGATTGAGACGGATGAAAATGGAATTTACACGGTTGAGACGACAAAGGGAAGTTTTCGGAGCCGCTGGATTGTAAACAGTGCCGGTCTCGGCTCCGCTAAGATTTCCACGATGCTTGGAATCGATGAATATACGATTTATCCGTGCCGTGGCGAGTATTTCATTCTCGATCAGAAGGTGGGACCGATGCTTCCGGTTCCGGCTTATCCGGTTCCAAACCCGAAGGAAGGAGGACTCGGCATTCATCTGACGCCGTCGATCGATGGAAATGTGTTTATCGGACCGAGTTCCGAGTACATCGATGCAGATGACGACTATTCGGTGACCCAGCATACGATGGATCTGCTGATCAAGGATGGATCCCGGATTTTCCCATATTTAAAGAGGGAATCCTTCATCCGAAATTTTGCGGGAATCCGCCCGAAGCTGGCACCGAAGGAGGAGGGCGGCTATCATGACTTTGTGATTGAGCGCCGGGATGACATAGCGCCTCATGCAGTCAACCTCGTGGGAATCGAGTCTCCGGGCCTGACGAGTGCCGTGCCGATCTCAAAAGAAGTTGTCCGGCTGATTGAGGAAGTGGAACCGCTTAAACCAAATCCGGACTTTGACCCGATCCGCAGACGCGTGGAGACATTCCGGGATAAGACGCCGGATGAGCAGGCTGAGCTGATCCGCAAGAACCCGGATTACGGCGATGTGATCTGCCGCTGTGAGAATATCACGAGAGCAGAGATTCTCTCCGCAATTCACAATCCGCTCGGCGTTCACACGGTGACAGGGGTAAAATACCGCTGCCGCGCGATGATGGGCCGCTGCCAGGGCGGTTACTGTCAGGCAAAAATTGCAGAGCTGCTGATGCAGGAGACAAAGACGGCGAAAGAAGATCTGCGCTATTGCAGAGATGATGGATGGATGTTTACAGGCGATGTCCGGACAAAGGTGAAAACGATATAACGACGATATAACAACGATATAATACAGTGGTGGCAGCAGATTTTGCCGGTTTGGAATGTGAAGCATCAGGAGCAGAGAAACCGGACAGGAGGGATGGAGAGATGAATCCAGTACATAAGAGCGTGGTTATCATTGGCGGCGGTCCGGCGGGACTTGCAGCCGCACTCAGACTTTATGAAAAGGGAATCAGGGATCTCGTGATTCTCGAGAGAGAACATCGGCCGGGCGGAATTCTCCGCCAGTGCATTCATGACGGGTTTGGACTGACCCGGTTTAAGGAGACGCTCAGTGGTCCGGAATATGCCGCAAGATTTGTCGATCAGGCGGAAAAACTCGGCATTGAGATCATCACGGACACGACAGTCATCGGTCTGACGAAAGACCGGATTGTGACGGCGGCTTCCCCGAAGGGCCTTCTCCAGTATCAGGCAGATGCAGTCATTCTTGCGATGGGATGCAGGGAGAGAACGAGAGGGGCACTCTCGATTCCGGGAGAGCGTCCGGCCGGCGTCTTCACCGCAGGCGTGGCACAGACTTACGTCAATCTGAAAAATACAATGGTGGGACGAAATGTCATCATCCTCGGTTCCGGGGACATCGGCATGATTATGGCGCGGAGAATGACGCTTGAGGGAGCGAAAGTGCTCGCAGTCTTTGAGATTCAGCCGTACCCGAGCGGACTTCCGAGAAACATTGAACAGTGCCTGAACGATTACGGAATCCCGCTCTATCTGAGTCACACGGTGACCGGAATTCACGGAAAATCCAGACTGGAGTCCGTGACCGTCAGTGAGGTGGATGAGAACCTCAGACCGATCCCGGGGACGGAGAAGGACTATGATTGCGATACGCTGATTCTCTCTGTCGGTCTGATTCCGGAGAATGAGCTCTCCTTAAAGGCCGGAATCGAGCTCGACCCGAGAACGAAGGGACCACTGGTGGATGAGAACTGCCAGACGACAGTTCCGGGAATCTTTGCTGCCGGAAACGTCCTTCATGTGCATGATCTTGTGGATTTCGTCTCTCTTGAGGCGGAGCGGCTTGCGGATGCGGCAGCCGACTGGGTGAAGGCACAGGCACTTCCGGAGTGTGAGATTGCTGTGCAGGCTGAGGGACCTCTCGGATATGTACTTCCGGAGGCGATCAGCGGAGAGAAGGATGTGACACTCTCGATGCGTGTGCGCCGTCCGATGAAAAACTGTCGTCTGGAGATCTGTCAGGACGGGGAAGTTCTGGTATCGAAAAAACTGAAAAAAGCGATTCCGGCGGAGATGGAGCAGATTGTGCTTCCTCATGCAAAGCTGAAATCAAAAAATCCGGTAAAGGTGGTGATTTGCGGTGAATAGAGTGTTTACCTGTATTTTATGTCCAAACGGATGCGAGATTGATGTGGATTACGAGGGCACGAAGATTCATTCGGTGAGTGGAAATCTCTGCCCGAAGGGAAAAGAGTATGTGACGCAGGAACTTGTTTGCCCGAAGCGCAATATTGCGACTTCGGTGCTTGTGGAGGGCGGAGAACTTCCGCTTGTGAGTGTGCGCCTGACATCTCCGGTTCCCAGAGAGGAGATTTTCCATGTGATTGAGGAGATCCGCAAACAGTGTCTGACGGCTCCGGTTCATGCCGGAGAGGTGATTCTTCCGAATGTTCTCGGACTCGGAGCAGACGTGATTGCGACAAAAACAGTGGAGAAGGTGTAGCGTGTGAAAATAGAGGGAAATGAGAAAGAAAAAGCGGCGATGGCGGAATTTCATAAGGGCAACCGCGCAGAAGGTCTGCGTCTGCAGGAAGAGTTTGCGAGTGAATTTCGCACAGAATATGCAGACAAAGACCACTGCCCGTGCCAGAAAGCCTGCAGATATCACGGAAACTGCAAGGAGTGTGTGGCGATCCACAGGGCGCATCAGGAGCATGTGCCAAACTGTATGCGTCCGCTGATCAATGCAAAGATCAAGATTCTGTCTGAGCTGACAGAACACACGATTGCAAAGGAAATTGAGGCGCCCAAAGAGATCCTGAGAAAAGAATTTCTATAACTCAGACATCACAAACTTTTATTTATTTGTTACTTGCTCTGCGGCCGAGCTGCCAGAAAGCGACTGCACTTGCGGCGGCGACATTCAGGGAGTCGACTTCATGGTACATCGGAATCATTACCGTGTAGTCGCAGTCTGCGATGGTTTCCTCTGCGAGACCGTCTCCCTCTGTCCCGAGAATCAGCGCGAGTTTTTCTTCGCTCATCAGTTTCGGGTCATCAATTGAGACGGAATCTGTCTTGAGTGCCATCGCGGCAGTGCGAAATCCCATGGATTTCAGCTTTGCCATTCCAGCCGCTGGCCAGTCTCCATCGATGAATGTCCACGGAATCTGAAAGACCGTTCCCATGCTGACACGTGAGGCGCGGCGGTAGAGCGGGTCGGAGCATCCGTGTGTGAGGAGAACTGCGTCGATGCCGAGGGCGGCAGCGGAGCGGAAAATGGCGCCCACATTTGTCGGATTCATCACATTTTCGAGAATGGCGATGCGGTGGGCATCCTTGCAGACACTCTCCACAGACGGGAGTGCCTTTCGGCGCATTGCGCAGAGAACTCCGCGCGTTAAGGCAAAGCCGGTGAGTTTCGTCAGAACATCAAAACTGGCTGTGTATGCCGGGACATCCGGGTATCTGGCGAGCAGGTCGGCGGCCAGTGTTTTGTTGTGTTGCCCGGCAGGCCGGGACTGGGCCACAGACGCATCCGACGATTCGAGAAGAAAAGAGACGGGCTCGTACCCCGCCTGAAGCGCCCGGGAGATGACATTGGGGCTTTCTGCGATGAAAAGTCCGGTCTGCGGTTCGTAATAGCGAAGAAGCTGGTTTTCATTCAGCCGGGCGTAGAGATCCAGTTCCGGTGCGGAAAAATCTTTGATTTTGATGATATTTGCCATATTGAGAAACTCCGTTTCATTTTTTTATTCAAAACTCTTTCATTCAAAACTCTTTTATTCAAAATTCTTTTATTTGAATTTTTATTTCTGCCAAAATTAAAAAAACAGCCAGAATCCATTTTATTTTACAATGGGGCGGACGTGTTTGTCCAGAATAAAAGAAATTGACAGTTACTGTTTGCGCAACGCGTGAACAGTAACAATTGACATGTTTTGCCAGTTGTGGTATGGTTACCGTATATAAAATAATAAAACAAACCAAACAATAAAAAAATAGAGTGACAAGCGCGGGAGTCTGTGTGGCAGACTGAGAGGAAGATGAATCTTCGACCGTACCTGATTTGGGTAATGCCAACGGAGGGAAGCCTGGGTATGAAGAGCATATCTTCGGAACGAGTTTCCTGAAAGATATGTTTTTTTTATTTCATAGGAAATGGTGTCCTATCATTCTGTTTTATTTTGGGGGAGATACATTCTGACTGCACAGCTTCAAAATCCTTAAATCCTTGTTCTTGTCTGTAAGATGAGCCGGAGACCGGCGATGAAGAAAAATAGAGATGAGAGTGAGAGAGGTAATTAAAACTGGAAAAGGAGACTGGAGGGGGAGCGCCCTGCGGTCGGGCAGAAGGAGTTTACATAGCGATGGGAATCCGTGTTTCGGAGTGAGAGGAAGTAAGGGAACTTCGACCGAAAAAAGGGATACCTGTCGCTTTTTTTGGCCATTTACTTTCGGATGATTGGTTCTTCCGGAGTGGGACAGAGAGACAGACAGGAATGTCCCAAAATCAGGAGGAATGGAAGATGGAAAAAGAGAGAATAAAGACGTTTCGCATGGTATTTCTGGCAATGATGGTTGCAATCGGCGTGGTGATTTCCCCGATTCTGAGAATTGAGGGAATGTGTCCGACGGCGCATCTGATCAATATTACCTGCTCTGTATTTATGGGGCCGTGGTACTCGCTTCTGTGTGCCTGCATGATCGGTGTGATCCGCATGATGTTCATGGGAATTCCGCCTCTGGCACTGACGGGAGCTGTGTTCGGAGCATTTCTGTCCGGAGTATTCTATCGCGCGTCGAAAGGAAAAATCATCTGCGCGGTGTTTGGTGAGATTTTTGGTACGGGAATCATCGGTTCTCTCGTCTCTTATCCGGTTATGGCGTTTCTGATGGGAAGAGAGGGGCTGAATGCGTTTTACTATACCCCGATGTTTATCTCCGCAACGATTATGGGCGGAATTGCAGCGTATATTTTCCTGAAGGCACTGAGCCAGACGGGAATGCTTGCAAAATTTCAGGAGAGTTTGGGAGCGAAAGTTTATGACAAGAACGGAAGAAAGAGAAATGGACATGCAGAGAATTCCGCGCATGCTGGAAATGCGAAGGTATCTTAGAGAAAAACAGCCTTTGATTCACTGCATTACCAATCCAATCTCGATTCATGACTGCGCAAACGTGATTCTGGCAGTGGGAGCGAGACCGATCATGGCAGAGCATCCGAGAGAAGTGGAGGAGATCACAGCGGTCTCCTCCGCTTTGATGCTGAATCTGGGAAATATCACGGATGTGAGGATGGAATCCATGAGGCTTGCGCTTGCACAGGCAAACCGCAAAAACATTCCGGTGATTCTTGATCTTGTCGGTGTGACATGCAGCAAAATGCGGCGAGAATTTGCGGAGGATCTTCTCGCAGACGGAAAATTTGCGGTGATGAAGGGAAATATTTCTGAGATTCTGGCGGTGGCGTCCCAGCCGTTTCATGGAACCGGCATTGATGCGGGGGAGGAGGACGCAGTTTCAGCGGCCAATCAGGGCAAGCGTGGAGAAGTCGCAAAAAATCTCGCGAGAGAGTTCGAATGTGCAGTCCTTGCAACCGGGAAGAATGATCTGGTTGCCGTCTCGGATCAGACGTTTCTCGTATCAAACGGAGATCCTGCATTGTCCGGGATCACAGGCACGGGATGTATGGTCGGAGCACTGACAGCGGCGTACCTCTCTGCGGTCTGTGCCCCGTCCGATCTGGCGCTGTCAGCCCTTCTCGGTGTTGTGACCATGGGAATTGCGGGAGAGCATGCGGCAGCGGTTTCCCGTGGTCCGGGAAGCTTCCAGGCAGCCCTTCTCGATGAGATTTTCTGTCTGGGCGAGGAGGACTTTGCGAGAGAGGCGAGAATTCTCGCAGACGAAAAGCGCGATGGAGGATGTGCGGAGAATGTGTAGATGATGTACAGGTGCTATACAGACGATGTGCAGATGATGCGCACGGATGAGACACAGGTGTTTTGCGGTTTTGCCGGTATCGTATCGGGCGGAACAATGAAAAGAAGAAAAAGGAAAGGGCGGAAGAGACAAATGAAAAATCTGGATATGAGCTTATATCTGGTCACGGACAGCACCTATCACACGGAGGAGTCTTTGCTGAGAACCGTGGAGGCGGCCTGTGAGGGAGGAGTCACACTGGTACAGCTCAGAGAAAAACATGCGGGAGGACGGGAATATCTCGAGAAAGCGAGAAAGGTCCGCGAGATTACGGATCGCTTTGGGATTCCGTTAATCATCGATGACCGTGTGGATGTGGCGATGGCGTGCGGGGCAGCGGGAGTCCATGTCGGTTCTTCGGATCTTCCGGTTTCGGAGGTGCGCCGGATCCTTGGACCGGACAGGATTGTCGGAGCGACTGCAAAGACTGTGGAAGCGGCACGCAAGGCATACGAGGATGGAGCAGACTATCTCGGAGTCGGCGCGATTTATCCGACGACGACAAAGGTGGTGACGATCCGCACAGAGGTCTCCACACTCGACGCGATCTGCCGTGCAGTCCCGATTCCGGCAGTTGCAATCGGCGGTCTGAATCTGGAAAATATGGGAATCCTGGACGGAACTCCGATTGCGGGAATTGCGGTGGTATCTGCGATCATGAAGGCAGAGGATCCGAAAAAGGCGGCAAGTGATCTTCTCGGAAAAGTCCGTCAGATGAGACATTAGCCAATTATTGCCAGTTACTGTTTGCAGGGCGCGTGAACAGTAACCACATGATAATTGAAAAGAAAAGACTCCTGTGTTAAACTATGCATAACAACACAGGAGTCTTTTGTCATTTTGCGCAGGGAGACTCCGGGAATACAAGAGAGTGAGAAGACAATGGTTAAGAAATGGGAGATTACAATCCCGCAGTTTACGGGAAATGAACCGCGCAGAGCCTATCTGTATCTGCCGGAATCTTATGATCAGGATCCGGGACGGCGGTATCCGGTTTTGTACATGTTTGACGGCCACAATGTATTTTTTGACTGGGATGCCACCTATGGAAAGTGCTGGGGAATGAAAGAGTACATGGACCAAAGCCAGACGCAGATGATTGTGGCAGCAGTGGAGTGCAACCGCGGTGCGGACAATGGACGACTCTCTGAGTATTCCCCGTTTGATTTTTCGGATGCGAATTACGGAAAATTCAAGGGGCGCGGGAGAGAGACGATGGAATGGTTTGTGCGGGAATTCAAGTCATACGTCGATCAGAATTACCGGACGATTCCGGACCGGGAGCACACATTTATTGCCGGAAGTTCGATGGGAGGCCTGATGAGCCTGTATGCGGTCAGCGCGTTCAATGATGTGTTTTCCAGAGCGGCAGCGCTTTCTCCGTCGATCTGGACTTCTCCGGGAAAGATTGCGAAGATGATTCGCGAGACCTCCTACGGCCCGGATACCGCGGTTTATCTCGACTACGGTTCCGAGGAGCTTGGGTATCGGGAAAAGGCGTCCGAGCAGTTTGCAAAGGTGACGGGACTTCTGATCAAGAAGGGAGTCATGGTATCTTCGAGGATCGTTCCGGGAGGCACGCACAGTGAGGCGAGCTGGGAGCGCCAGATTCCATTTTTCATGGAGGCACTGAGTTATCAGAGATAGTGGAAGTCAGTCAGGCAGGCACAGTTACAAGAGAATAATCAGACAGGAAAAAGAGCATATGGAAATAAATGCTCAACCTGTCTGAGGAAGGATGGCGAGTGACATGGAGATGAATTATGTTAAGCAGTACAGCCCGGCTCTGGGGAGAGATATGGAGTGCAAGATTTACGGTCATGCAGGAAGACCGGTGCTCTATATTCCTTGTCAGGACGGGCGTTTTTTTGATTTTGAAAATTTTCATATGCATGAAACGTGGGCGCCGTGGATTGACCGCGGAGATGTGATGGTCTTCGCGATCGACACGATTGACCGGGAGACCTGGTCGGATGCTGACGGGGATCCGTACTGGAGAATCCGTCGCTATGAACAGTGGATCCGCTACATCACGGATGAGATGGTGCCGTTTATGAGAGAGACTGTAAATAAGAGAAATGGATGGAATGGATATCCGGATGTGATCGCGTTTGGCTGCAGCCTCGGGGCGACGCATGCGGCAAATCTCTATTTCCGCAGACCGGATCTCTTTGACGGGGTGCTTGCTTTAAGCGGTGTATACTCCGCTTCATACGGATTTGGAACATACATGGATGATCTTGTCTACATCAACTCGCCGGTCGACTATCTCGCAAATATGCCGACCAATCATCCTTACATCGAACTCTACAATCAGAAAAATGCGATTTTCTGTACCGGTCAGGGGCCGTGGGAGATCCCGGAATCTACCAGACAGCTTCAGCGGATTTTAGAGGAGAAAGGGATTGATGCGTGGGTGGATTACTGGGGATTTGATGTCTCCCATGACTGGCCGTGGTGGCATAAGCAGGTGGAATATTTTGTGCCGTATCTTTTAGGGCAGCACGCGTAAGAGTGGTGAAGCAGCCGTGCCTGTTTCGAGAAGGATCCGGGCAGCCATGTTAAGAAAAGGTCGAAGGTAATCATGTTGTAATCAGGTTAAAAAACTAAAAGTTAAGAAAAGACAAGAAAAAAGAAACAGAGGGGAGCGGATCAGATGAAGAATTTTGTGTTTATCTCACCGAATTTTCCGACGAACTACTGGCAGTTCTGCCGGGAGTTAAAGAAAAATGGAATGAATGTGCTTGGAATCGGGGATCAGCCGTACAATGAGCTGAGTGAGGATCTGAAGGAGAGCCTGAATGAGTACTACAAGGTCAGCAGCCTGGAAAACTACGATGAGGTTTACCGTGGTGTGGCATTTCTGATTTTCAAGCACGGCAAGATCGACTGGCTTGAGTCGAACAATGAGTACTGGCTTGAGCGGGATGCGAAACTTCGCACAGCTTTTCACATCACGAGCGGATTTCAGGAGGAGGATCTTCCGCGCATCAAGTACAAGTCCAAGATGAAAGAATATTATCGGCGTGTGGGAATCCCGACAGCGCGCTATCATCTCGTCGATGATCTTGAGGGATGTCAGGCATTCATCGAGAAAGTGGGTTATCCGGTTGTTGTCAAGCCGGAAAACGGTGTGGGCGCAGCGAGCACATACAAGCTGAAAAATGAGGCGGAACTTGAGGATTTCCTCAAAGAACGGGAAGAAAAAATGCCGGAGGTTCCGTACATCATGGAGGAGTTCATTGAGGCGGAGATCAATTCCTACGATGCGATTATCGACTCTCACGGAAATCCGCTCTTTGAGACGGGAAATGTGACTCCGATCTCGATCATGGATATCGTAAATAACGGAGATAACTCGATTTTCTACATTGTGAAGGATCTGCCCTCCGATGTGAGAATGGCGGGACGTGCGACCGTCAAGAGTTTTGGCGTCAAGAGCCGTTTCGTCCATTTTGAGTTCTTCCGTCTGACGAAGGATCACGAGGGACTCGGCCACAAGGGCGATGTGATGGCTCTCGAAGTCAATATGCGTCCGTGCGGCGGATTTAGCCCGGATATGATGGATTTTGCGAACAGCACAAACGTGTACAAGATCTGGGCGGATATGATCGCCTACGACAAGACGGAGGTGAAACCGGGACAGCGCTCTTACTGTGCGTTTGCCGGACGGCGTGACGGAAAGAATTTTGTGATGAGTGATCAGCAGATCAGAGAGAAATACGGAGAGCAGATCAAGATGGACCAGCGTCTCCCGGATGTTCTTGCGACAGCGATGGGAAATCAGATGTATGTCGCCCTCTTCCCGACAAAGAAAGAGATGGATCAGTTCTTTAGCGATATTCTGGAGTGCCAGCCGCTGTAAGGTGGTAAGCAGTTGACAGTGAGTGCATTTCATAATGCATCTCATCTGTTTTGACCGCTTTGAATTCGTTTCAGGATAATTCGGACAAAGGAGGAGACATTCTGCCGCAGAACGTCTCCTCCTTTTTGACGTGATAGATTTTCTTATTGTACTCTTATTTTACTACTTTACGAACACGATTTTTCCGGTCTTGTGAATCTCTTTTTCCGGAGCCGGAGCTGCATAGCCGAGGGCTGCGATGCCGTAAGCGACGTGGTCATCCGGAATTCCCCAGCTCTTTAAGATTGCGCGGACTTCCGGAACATCACAGCAGTCGCGCAGCTGGTTGATCCAGACAGAGCCGATTCCGAAAGAGTGGGCGGCGAGGAACATATTTTCCATCGCGCAGGCATTGTCATCGATTCCGTGGCGGCTGGTTCTCTCATTTGTCGTCACAACGATTGCGGCTGGCTGGTACATATCGTATCCCTCACGGCCGAGTGCCTTTCCGACTGCGGCTGCAAGTGCCTGAATCTTTTTGGCATCCGTCACAACCGTGAACTGCCAGGTCTGGCGGTTCATTCCGCTCGGGGCGTAGATGGCAGCCTGAAGAATCTGGTTAAGTTCCTCAGCCGGGATTTCTTTCTTTTCAAATGCGCGCACACTTCTTCGTGTGAGCAGATTTTCCATCACTGCGTTCATATCTAATCCTCCATTTCTAAAAATCTAAAAATCTTAAACTCTCAAATTTTCAAACTCTTCGGATAGGGTTTGATGAATTCCCATGTGTACAGGAAAGAAACTATATTTACTCTAGCACAAACAGAAAAAAATGTAAATTGTAGGAGAAGAGGGGATATGATAAAATAAACTGGAAAAATGGATTAGAAAAGGAAATGTACAATACGTATGAGATATGAATTTGCACCGATGGAGGGAATCACCGGATATGTGTACCGGAATGCCCATCATCAGTATTATGGAAAGGTTGACCGGTATTTTACGCCGTTCATCACACCGAACCAGACAAAAAAATTTACAAGCCGTGAGATGAACGATGTACTTCCGGAACACAATCAGGGACTTGCGATCGTTCCGCAGATTTTGACAAACAAGGCGGAGGATTTTCTCTGGGCAGCGGGAAAACTTAGAGAGCTTGGCTATGGGGAGATCAATCTGAATCTGGGATGCCCGTCGGGAACGGTTGTGACAAAAAAGCGCGGATCAGGATTTCTGGCATTTCCGGTGGCGCTTGACGCATTTTTGAATGAGGTGTGCACAGAGATGGACAGGATGGGAATGAAAATCTCTGTGAAGACGAGAGTCGGAAAAGACAGTCCGGAAGAGTGGGAGGAGCTTTTGGAGATTTACAGCCGCTATCCGCTCTCAGAACTGATTGTGCATCCGCGGATCCAGACGGACTTTTACCGGAATCACCCGAATCTGGAGGCCTATGAGATGGCAGCAGAGAAACTGCCAGAGAAAATTCCGCTCACGTACAACGGAGATCTGTTTTCCGTCAAAGATTTTGAAAATCTGCTTGAGCGCTTCCCGGACACGGAGAGCGTGATGATGGGGCGGGGACTCCTGACAAATCCGGCACTTGCAGAGCAGATTGACGCCCATGTTTCGATGACCGGTCGGAAAGTTGGACAGGAGAGTCGGGAGACGCGAGAAGGACAGGAAAAGCAGAACGGACATGGATACAGGGAGTTTTCAGATGAAAAGAGAAGGCTTCGCGAATTTCACGATGCACTCTTGGCTGGGTATGCGGAGGCAATTCCCGAGGATCGAAATGTCCTGTTCAAGATGAAGGAACTCTGGTTTTATTTTGGTCAGGCATTTGAGAATGACGAGAAGGCCTTAAAACAGATCCGCAAGGCGGTGCGCATGGATGTGTACCGGGATGCGGTGGCAAAGATTTTTTCGGAGTGTGAGCTGAAAAATCCGCCGGCATTTCAATAAAGCTTTGGAGTTGGGTCAAAATCAAGAAAAACGTTTGATAAAGACTTTGATAAAGACAAAGAAATCTGTCGTGTAGAGTCGTATAAATATGTAAAGTTGTAAATGTGTAAAGTTGCAGCAGAATGATGTGGGAAGATGTGGGGAAAGTGTGGGAAGAGGAAAAATGGCAGTCAGAACAATCATTGTGGATAACGCGCCGGAACTTTTGGAGAGGCTTGGCGGTTTTTTAAAAACGATGGATGGGGTGGAACTTCTGGCGAGTTTTGAGGAGGCAGTGTCCGTCGTGGATTTTGTCAGAGAACATGAGGTGGATCTCGTGTTTACCGATATTGTGATGCCGGACATCAGCGGAATCAGTCTGGCAAAAAAATTGCAGCAGCTTCAGAATCCGCCGGCAGTCGTGCTGATGTCGAGCATTCCGGGATTTTCGCTGGAGGCGTGGAAAATCCAGGCGTATACATTCATTGAGAAACCATATACAAAAGCGGATGTGACGCGGGTGATTTCAAAGTTTGCTGCGGATCAGACATCTTGTGTATGAGGACGTATTTGTCTTTTTTTACGAAAAATGCAGAAAAAAGACGGATAAAATCATAACATTGAGGGTAGAAATAAAAAGAATTTCGTGGTAGAATATTCAAGAAAATAAAAATAGTAACTATTTGCATTATAATGCCATTTATGATGCTAAAAACATGATACGAAAAAACAGGAAAGACAGAAAAAGAAACGAAATAAAAATTAAAAATAACAACAAACAAAATAGATAGAGACTAGGAGAAGAAAAAATGATCAGTGATATGAAGATTTCGGATTCGGTTGTGTATGTGGGAGCAAATGATAAGACGATTGATCTGTTTGAGAGCCAGTATCCGGTTCCGAATGGTGTTTCTTATAATTCCTATGTGATTCTGGATGAGAAGGTAGCAGTGATGGATACCGTGGATGCGAGAGCGACAGAGGAGTGGTTTGCAAACCTGGAGCGCGTTCTTGCAGGACGCCATGTGGACTATCTTGTGGTTTCTCATATGGAGCCGGATCATGCCGCAAATGTTCAGAGATTTGCAGAGCGCTATCCGGATACAAAGATTGTTGGAAATGCAAAGACATTCGGAATGATGGGACAGTTCTTTGATTTTGATCTGACTGACCGCAAGGTGGAAGTGAAAGAGGGAAGCACTTTGGAACTTGGAAGCCACACACTTCAGTTCTTCATGGCACCGATGGTTCACTGGCCGGAGGTAATGGTCTCCTATGAGCAGAGTGAGAAGATTCTGTTTGCGGCAGACGGTTTTGGAAAATTTGGTGCAATTGATGTGGATGAGGAGTGGGATGACGAGGCAGCCCGCTATTATCTGAACATTGTGGGCAAGTATGGCGTTCAGGTCCAGGGACTCTTAAAGAAGGCAGCCGGCCTTGACATTCGCACGATCTGTCCGCTTCATGGACCGGTTCTGAAAGAGGATCTCGGCCATTATCTTGGACTGTATCAGACCTGGAGCAGCTACGAGCCGGAGAAGAAGGGCGTTCTTGTGGCATTTGCATCGATCCACGGCAATACAGCAAAGGCAGCCCAGCTGATGGCGGAGTACTTAAAGGAGAACGGAGAGGCAGATGTGACGGTGATGGATCTGTCCCGCACGGATGTCTCCTATGCTGTCCGCAAGGCATTCTACTATGACCGCGTGGTTCTTGCCGCTGCAACGTATGACGGCGGAGTTTTCCCGTGCATGGAGGAATTCCTGCTTCACTTAAAGTCAAAGAATTACCAGAAGCGCACGGTTGGACTCATTGAGAACGGCACCTGGGCACCGCTTGCAGGCAAGGTGATGAGAGGAATCCTTGAGACGATGAAGGATATCACAATCGCAGAGCCGGTTGTCACGATCCGTTCTACGGTGAAGGCGGAGACTGAGGAGAAGATGAAGGAGCTTGCAAAAGTTCTCACCGCGTAATAAAATAAGAAAGACAGAGGGGAAGCCTGCGCAGTCAGACTTCCTCGTTGTATATCTAATGAAAGGGCGGGAAACGGGAAGCATGAAAATTATTTACGCGATTGTAAGCGCGGATGACGGAAACAGAGTGACGGATGTGCTGAATGACCATCATTACAGCGTGACGAGACTGGCGACGACGGGAGGTTTCCTGAAAAAGGGAAATGCCACTCTGATGATCGGTACCCAGGATGAAAAAGTAGATTATGCGATTGAGCTGATCCGCGAGACCTGCGGCAAGCGCCAGAAAATCAGCTGTGATATGCCAAGCCCGAGCATCGGTTCGATGGCAGGCAATTATATGACGATGCCGGTGAGTGTGGAGACCGGTGGAGCCACGATCTTTGTGACGGATGTGGAGCGCTTTGAGAAGTTCTAATCTAAGTTCTAATCTGAATTGAGAAGTTCTGGATTTGAGAATTTCTCAATCGGAGAAGACAGATGACTCAGGGTGGTGGATGCGCAGTGATTCTGATTGCGGGATGTGAGGGAGCAAAGCAGTGCCGGTATGCGTCTGAGGCATGTCGGATGTGTTCTGGAATTGAAAGATCTGAGAAGAGGAAGCTGTCAGCGGGGGTGATCGGAATCACGCGCCAAGGCTCTGGGCGCGTCGGCTGAATAGGAGGGATCCGGGTGTGGACTTGCGCGTCAGATCCCGGTACAGAACTTTGCGAATGCCGAGTCGAAAGAGAATATACAGTTTAAATTGTTTGAATATTTATATACAATTTGACAATTTACAAAAAATATAAAAATAATTTACAAAAAGTGTTGACAAAACCGGATTGATCTGGTATTATAAAGACAACAAAGAAACAGAAACAAAACAAAAGAGAACAAGAGGTTCTCGAAAGAAATTCTCAGCGAAAGGGAATTTCAAAAAATCTAAAAGAAGGAGGTACAGTCCACCGAACAGTTAAATGAGTTTCCCTTATCAGATTAGAAATCCGAAAGGAAGAAAAAGAAGATAAGAAAGGAAACAGGAAAAGAATCTGTAAGTGGAAACAAAAAATATATTTTCCAGATCCAAACGTTATTGCAGACAGAGAGAAAAGAATCGGTTTTCTTATATGACGAGAAAGTATAGGAAGGACGATAGATTTCAGAATCGGATAACAGAGAAGAAAAAGATATAAAAAGGAAGGAAAATAAAAGAATATCCACAATACAGAGGAAGAAAGATATACATATAGAACAAAAAACTTCATAAGGAAAGAGCAAAGAGAGGTATAGTCCAGTGGACGAAGTGAATTGAAAGCGGATGCCAGAGATGTCAATCATTGGTATCCGCTTTCCTCGGTTTATAGCTCTTATAAACCCTCCAAGTCAAACGGCGGCGTGTATTCTTCACGGGCGCTGCTTTTTTTTTGCATAAATCCGTGATCCAGTCCGAGAGCGAGCGCAGTATCTACAACTTTCTCATACTCATAGCTGGTGATCCGGCGGTTTAATTCCGGGCAGTCGTCGAGGTGGCGGTAAGGTGTGTACTGGCTCATCAGACTGATAAAAAACCGATCCTTCGGGAAGTGGGCAGCGATCCAGTTTAAGAGTGCGATCGAGTCGTCTTTGTGTCCCGGCAGAACGAGGTGGCGGATAATGACGCCGCGGTCCATGAGAAGCGTCTCTTTTCCGTCTGGGGCAAGTTCTGTGTGAAAGACAGGCGTGCCGGTCTGGTCGATCATCTGTGAGATCGCCGCGGCGGCCTGTTCAAAATAGTCGGGAGCACCGCTGCAGCGGCGGGCGAGCGCAGAGTCAAAATATTTAAAATCCGGAAGCCAGATGTCGACATAGGGCTTGAGCGCCAGAATGGTCTCCGGGCGCTCATAACCGCCGCAGTTGTACACCACCGGAATCTTTAAGTCGGGCTTTGCAATCTTAAGTGCCGGAAGAATCCAGGGGAGGTACTGGGTCGCAGTCACGAGATTAATGTTGTGTGCGCCCTGATCCTGAAGGTTCAAAAAAACCTTGGCGAGCTCTTCGCAGCTTAAACTCTTTCCAAAATGTTCCTGACTGATCTCGTAGTTCTGGCAGAAGACACAGCGCAGGGTACAGCCGGAAAAGAAGACGGTTCCGCTGCCGGCAAAACCGCTGATGCACGGCTCTTCCCAGTGGTGAAGTGCGGCGCGTGCGGCGAAGATTCCTGCCGGAGAAGCGCAGTATCCGGTCTGCGTGCGGCGGTCGACTTTGCACTGGCGCGGGCAGAGACGGCAGGATGAGATCTGGTTTTCGATATCGAGAGCTGAGTGATTCAGATTCATAAATAAAATCCTTTCGATGGAATGTTTGAATGTTCTGCACGGAAATGCTGAAAATTGACTCTAGTATAGGAGAGTTTGGAAAAGATTGCAAGTGCTTTTGCCGGGAGGGATTTATTATGAACTTGAAAGATCATACTTGAAAAAGTGGGGAGACTGTTGTATAATCAATCCATAGCAAAACAGAGAAACGTAATTCCTGGAATGTTCGACAACCTTACCCATTTTGAACCTACATTTCTGACTCAGGGATTCCAATATTTGCAGACGGATGTCAAGCCTCCGATTAGCAGTGGAAGGCAGAAGCCTGCGTGAGGTCGCCCACCTAGCACTGCTAGGCGTCAATAAGTAAGACCGGCATTTTGGGATTACGAAAGATAAAGCAGCGAGCAATCGCTGCTTTATCTTTTTTTTTTCAGGAAAATGTGCTACTCTTATAAGCGAAATACGCATAGTAAGACACAATAAGAAAGAAACATGTGCCAAAGGATTTTCGGCACAATCTGAAACTGGAGGCTGCAGTGAAAAAAGAAAAATTTGAAACGTACATCTATTGGGGTGTGACCGCGTTCGTGGTTCTGGCTCTGCTTGTGGCGGTCATCTTTCTGCTGATCAACTGGAAATCGGCACAGAAGATGGGCACGGCACTTCTCGGAATCCTGGAACCGATCATCTACGGAGCGGTGTTTGCTTACCTCATGGCACCGATCTACAATCGCGTGTGCGAGTGGACAAAAAAGATTTTTTCACTTGTGAAACTGGAGAAGGCGGGAGAAAAACTGAGCACGACCGTGGCAACGCTGGCGAGTCTGCTGGTTCTGGTCGCAGTTGTGACGGGTCTCGTCTCCATGCTGGTTCCGCAGGTGATTACGAGTATCCGCGGGGTGATTGAGGCACTCCCGGCAGGAGCCCTGAATCTCGAAGAGTGGCTGGAACAGCTGTTCCGCGATAATCCGGATGTGGAGGCACAGGTGATGCAGTACTATGCAAAGGCATCGACCTGGCTTCAGGACTGGCTGACGAATGATCTGATCCCGAACATCTACAACATTGCGACGGGAGTGTACAGCGGAATCTTTACGGCGGTCCACACCGTCTTAAACATGATTATCGGGCTGATTGTCATGGTTTATCTGCTCAACATGAAGGACAAGCTCAAGACGCAGACGATTATGGTCATTTATGGGGCATTGCCTCTGCGTGCGGCGAATAAGGTGATAGAGGAAGCACGCTATGTTCACAAGATTTTTGGCGGATTCATCATCGGAAAATTGCTGGATTCCCTGATTATCGGAATTCTGTGCTACGTTCTTTTAAGTTTCATGAATATGCCTTACGTTCTGCTTGTCAGCGTGATTGTGGGTGTGACGAACGTGGTTCCGTTTTTCGGACCGTTCATCGGAGCTGTGCCGAGTGCATTTCTGATTCTTCTGGCAAGTCCGATCAAGTGTCTGTACTTTATTATTTTTATTCTTCTGCTTCAGCAGTTTGACGGAAACATTCTGGGACCGAAGATTCTCGGCGATTCGACGGGACTTTCGAGCTTCTGGGTGCTCTTCTCGATTCTGCTCTTCGGCGGAATATTCGGCTTTGTCGGTATGATCATCGGAGTGCCGACATTTGCGGTATTCTATAAATTGATGAAAGAGCTGATTGGCTGGCTGCTTGAGAGAAAGAAGCTCTCACTACAGCCGGAGTCATACGAAAATCTGGATTATATTGACGAGGAACACAAGACTTACATTCAAAAGAAGCAGTAGGGATGGAAAACGGCTACGAAGTCAGAAATAAGTAAGAGGCAGCTATGAAGAGTCGGAAACTAATCGCATTTATGGGCGGAATGGTGACATTGATCGCCGTACTGATCGGAATTATTCTTCTCTGTGAACCACAGAGAGACGGAATCTCGCGGGCAGAGGCAGCCCGTGCGGTTGTGCTCGCATTAAAGTCACCGGAGGAGGTGTCCATGTGGCGCAGGGAGGCGGAAAGCTCGCATTTTTCCGCAGAATCCCAGAATCAGTGGTATATCCCGTGGATGGATTACCTGTATGAAAAGGGATTTCTCTCGGAGGAGGAGACCCCGGCAGATGAGAAGACAGCGGAGAGCTGGCTGACCTACGGGGAGGCACAAAAGATCGCAGAGACCTCTGCGCCGACACTCGGCGTTCTGGTCAATGTGACGAAGAAGAACCGGAATCAGCCTTATCCGGAGGATTCGTGGTGGATTCTTTACGATGCGATCTTAAAGTCAGCGGATCCGAAAGGAAATGTGAAGACGCAGAGTGTCCTCATATATGGAACCCCGGAGACTGTGCCGGAAGCAGAAGCGTGGACAGCTTACACGAACCTCGGACAGCTTCGTTTTGACGGCCTGGCGCTCGATGCCTACCTTGACCATGAGCTCAAGGCATATGTGAGGGGAAACCAGCTGATCCATGTGATTTCAGACAGCGGACAGAACACGACGTACCGCAACGTCTGGATCATTGACGCTGACGAGAATGAGATGAAGGTCTATCTCGGGGATCTCGAGAGAACGATTCCGTTTCGCAGGAAAGTGAAGGAGAAGAGGGCGGAGGAGATGATCCGCAATCTGGCTGACATTCAGATGGAAAAGGGAAAGATCGCAAAAGTTTCTCTCAAGCAGGACACGATCACGGGAAAAGTGCTGTCTGTGCGGAGTGATTCCGTGGAGATTGAGGGATATGGATCTGTCCCGTTTGATGAAGAGTACAAGGTTCTGCGTACTTATGGGACTGTGAAGCGGGAAAATCTCTCCGACATTCTCATCGGATATAATCAGAATGAGTTTATTGTGGCAAAGGGAAAGATCTGTGCCGTGCTGACCGTGCGGGATGTCAATGCCGATACGATCCGCGTGCTCCTGATGGACAATGGGTTCAAGAGTATTTTCCACGACACGGTGACGATTTCCTGCAAAGGACCGATGGTGATGACGCAGGGAGATCAGGAGACGACTCTCGACGCGGGAAGCAGCATCTCGTTTTCTAAGGGAGACGGCAAGCTTGACGCGGGAAGAATCATCATAAAGCCCCAGAATGAGACGGATGAGCTGACGGTGCCGACGCTTGAACGCACACTCGGGACTCCATCCTATGCGGGAAGACTGGAGATTGTGGAGGCAGATACAGGTCTTGTCCTGATGAATGAGCTATATCTGGAGGATTACTTAAAAAAGGTTGTGCCGAGTGAGATGCCGCCGAACTATGAGAAAGAGGCGCTCAAGGCGCAGGCAGTCTGCGCGCGCACCTATGCCTATATGCAGATCCAGAGCAATACATACAGCCAGTATGGAGCCCATGTCGATGACAGCACGAACTTCCAGGTTTACAACAACGTGGAGACGAATGAGAGGACGGAGGAGGCAGTTGAGGAGACTTACGGAAAAATGCTGCTGTATGATGGCAAGCCGGTTTCAGCGTACTATTTTTCAACGTCCTGCGGAACGACGACGGACGGAAGCATCTGGGGAAATGATTCCTCGGAGACTCCGTATTTAAAGAGCGTGGCTCTGCGTCCGGGACGAAAGACTCTGGACCTTACGGAAAATGCGGATTTTGCGGCGTTTATCAAGGATCAGGATTATCCTGCCTATGATTCTTCTTATCCGTTTTACCGCTGGAATGTGACGACGAACGCGCAGGTTCTTGGCGATCACATCGGCGGGATCGGCACGATCGAGAGTGTTAAGATCACAGAGCGAGGTCCGGGCGGAGTCGCACTCAAGATGCTTGTCAAGGGAAGCGACGGGGAGAAGACGATCAGCGGACAGAATGCAATCCGGTCTGCTCTCGGAGATTCGAGCCTGACGATCAAGCGCAAGGACGGAAAGACGTCGGAGGGATGGAGTTCCCTGCCGAGCGCATTTCTGACGGTCGAGGATGTCGGAAAGAATGACAAGGGCATCACGCGCTTTAAGATTTACGGAGGCGGATACGGCCACGGTGCCGGCATGAGCCAGAACGGAGCGCAGGGAATGGCAAAAGACGGAATGACCTGTGAGGAGATTCTGAAATTCTTCTATGAGGATGTGAGCGTGGCGGAGCCGACAGTCGGAGAACAGCAGGCAAAGAATGCGAAGGACTGAAAAGATAGAAATCTGGAAACAGAGGAATTACAAAAATAAAAAAATTGCAGAAATAAAGAAACACGGAACGGGAGACGAATAGGAGACGGGTGAATGGTTCGGACAGGACAGAAGATTCTGGCGGCGCTGCTGCCGGATCATAAGGTGAAACTGGGACTTGCTTGGGCGTGCATTTTGGCGGTGCTCTGCGTTGCGCTGAGCGTTGCGATTTCCATGTTCGGAATGCGTGGATTTGATACGATTCTCGGAAGCAATGCCCGGAGCCTGTCCTTCTGGTCCGCAATGGATCAGGAGCGGACGACATTCAGCCGCTATATCCAGAGCGGAACGCAGGAGGCCAGAGAGGAGTACCAGCAGGCGAGCGAGCAGACGAGAAGAGAGTTAGCAAGGCTGTCGTTTGACTACCGAAAGATCGGCGCGGACTGTTATGCGAGAACCTGGTCGATTCGGAACCTGTATGAGAACTATGTGCCGGAGCGTGATCTCGTGCTGATGATGGATCAGCAGGAGAGCGGGTACCGGGAGCGCCTAAGCCGGGTATACCGGCTGCAGGGCTATCTGACCTCGTACGCGGGACAGCTTGAGCAGATGACGATTCAGCTCGGAAACCGCCAGTACCAGAGCAGCCGGACGATGCTGGTGCTCGTCCCGGTCGCGACGCTCTTTCTGGGTGTTCTTGCGCTCAGTCTGACATGGTACATCTCGGCACTCAGGGAGAAACACGATATGGAGCGGGAACTTGCGGATGTCCAGCTTCAGATGCTCAAAAACCAGATCAAACCTCATTTTCTGTTTAATACGCTGAACCTGATCGCAAGCATGGCCCAGATCGAGGATGCAGCGGTGACAGAAAAAATGATCGAGGCGCTCAGCCGTCTCTTCCGCTATAATTTAAAGTCGAGTGAGTCGGTGATGCCTCTTGAGAGAGAGCTGAGGGTTGTACAGGATTACATGTATCTTCAGCAGATGAGATTTGGAAAGAGGATTCAGTATCGGTCGGACTGTGCGCCGGAGACTCTGCCTCTTCTTGTGCCGTCGTTTGTGCTTCAGCCGCTTGTCGAGAATGCGGTCAAACATGGACTGTCGACGCGCAGCAGCGGCGGCCGGATTGTTGTCCGTTCCTGGATGGAGGGGGAGCGCTTCTGGATGAGTATTGCGGACACCGGAGAGGGAATGAGCGAGGAGCGCCTTGAGGAAGTCAGACAGCGTTTAAAGCGGGGTGAGAGAAGTGACACAAGGCCTTCTAAGGGAGAAAACGCAAAGAGCGAAACTTTAAGGGGAGAAACCTCAAGAGGTACAGAACATACCGGAATCGGTCTCTTAAATATCTGGAGCCGGATTCATGGCATGTACCGGGATGGGGAGATGGAGATTTACAGCCGCCAAGGGGCAGGAACTGTGGTGCGGCTGGCATTCACGCCGGAGAAAGGGCCGGAAGGGGGAGATTCAGATGTATCGGGTGTTACTGGCAGATGATGAACAGATTGAGCGCATGGCGCTTGCACGGAAACTTCAGCGCGCATTCGGAGGTCAGTTGGAGATCTGCGAGGCGTCAGACGGAAGGATGGCACTTGAGGTATTTCAGAAACAGAAGAGTCAGATTGTGATTATGGATATCTCGATGCCGGAGATGAACGGAATGGAGGCGGCGGAGGAGATCAGAAAGTTAGATCCCGCCTGTGTGATTCTGTTTTTGACGGCTTACGATGAGTTTTCTTATGCAAAGAGGGCATTTGTGATCCGCGCCCTCGACTACCTGTTAAAGCCCTGCGATCAGGAGGAACTTGCGGCAGTCATGGAGGAGGCGATGAGAATCACCGATCAGAGACTTGCGGGGGAGGCTGCTCAGACTCAGCCCGAGGAGCCTGAGACAGAGCCGGTTTACCGCGATGGCGGAGCCGGGGACACGAGACTTGACTGTGTTGCCGAGACGATCCGCCAGTACATCCGCGAGAATTATATGAATGAGATCTCGATGCAGGATGCCGCGAGGAGAATGCAGTACTCAGATGCCTATTTTTCCAAGCTCTTTAAGCAGTGCTTCGACCAGAATTTCACGACGTATCTGATGCATTTCCGGGTGGAGGAGGCAAAAAAACTGCTTCAAAACCGCCAGATCAGCGTCAAGGATGTGAGTGCGAAGGTCGGATACTACGATTCGAACTACTTTGCAAAGGTATTCAAGCGGATCACGGGAATGATTCCGTCAGAGTACCGCGCGCATTTTTTTGCGCCGTGAGAATCATTTACAGAAAATTTTATGAAGTTCCTCAAACAGCCGGGAGACATCAATCGGTTTTGAGAGGTGGCCGTTCATTCCCGCCTCAAGTGCCCGGTTCTTGTCTTCTTCAAAGACATTTGCGGTCATTGCGAGAATCGGAATCTGGGACTTGGCGGGATCGCTGAGTGCCCGGATTTTTTTTGTCGCCTCATAGCCGTCCATGATTGGCATCTGAATGTCCATGAGAATCAGCGCGTAATGTCCGTCGGCACAGGTCTGGACTTTTCTCACTGCGGCTGCACCGTTTCCGGCAAGTTCGACCTTAAAGCCGCTGTCAGTAAGAATCGTGGTCGCGATCTCCTGATTGAGCTCGTTATCCTCGACGAGGAGAATCGTCTTTCCTGCGAAGAGGGAGGAATCGGCCGGCATTTCTGACGGCTTTGCATCCTGCGGATGTGCTGGCGCAGTGTCCGATGATTCGGAGCGCGCTGCCGGAGAAACAGATGATGCCGGTGATGTTCCGGCGTTTGACTCGCTGATTGAAAATTGTAAGGAGACCGTAAATTCGGAACCCTTTCCCTCTTCACTCTGAACGGAGATCTTGCCGTTCATCATATCTACGATATTCTTTGTGATTGCCATTCCAAGACCTGTTCCCTGGATATTATTGACCGCGACGGATTCCTCTCGGGAAAAGGTTTCAAAGATGTGCTTTTGAAATTCCCTGCTCATGCCGATTCCGGTATCCCGGATCACAAAACGATAGCCGGTCTTGCCGTCGGTCTGCCTGTCTGACTCGTCGATCTCGTTGATCGTGAACCAGATGCTTCCGCCGGCAGGGGTGAATTTGATCGCATTGCTT
This sequence comes from Brotaphodocola sp., assembly GCF_050873065.1. GTDB lineage: Bacteria > Bacillota > Clostridia > Lachnospirales > Lachnospiraceae > Brotaphodocola. The sequence goes on along the minus strand of NZ_JBNMIC010000025.1, from coordinate 8,289 downwards.
AAGATATTGATCAGGATCTGATTCAGGCGAAGTTCGTCTGCGAGGATGTTCTCGTGTTTGATTGAGGAGAAGTCCGTAAAAAATTGCAGGTGTTTTGCTTCGAGGTCGACACAGATCATCGTCTGGATGTTTTTAAGAAGATCCGGGAGGTGGACGGGTTTCTCGGTGAGTCTCATTTTTCCGCTTTCGATCCGGCTCATATCGAGGATGTCATTGATCAGGGAGAGCAGATGATGACCGGAAATCGAGATTTTTTCAAGGTAATTGCGGACACGCTTCGGATTGTCGGCATTTGCGGCCGCAAGGGAGGAGAACCCGATGATTGCATTCATTGGAGTGCGGATGTCGTGGGACATATTGTTGAGAAAAATCGTCTTTGCACGGTTGGAGTGTTCGGCATCTGCTAAAGCTTTCTCGAGATCCGCCCGGCTTCGGGTGAGATCGTCATTGAGTTTTTTGATCTCTTCCATGCGGGAATTCATGTAGGCATTGTAGATTCCGGACACTTTCATGTCGGAGGTGTAAATGCCGAGGAGAAGCCCGGAGATGGAAAAAAAGATGGAGTTGCTCTGATTGGTGAGATAAACCGGGTAGGCGGACTGATACTTTGCAATCAGAAAAAGGTAGAGCAGTTCCGCCGGAACCATGATCGTGGCGAGCTCGGCGGCATTGAGGGCGAACATCATCGGGGCAGCGGTCACAAAGACCAGATAAAGGGTGGTTCTCTCCTTGATGCTCTCGGGTCCGATGGCTGAGAAAATTCCGATTCCGAGATAGATAATCAGAAATAAGTAGGCGCAGCAATGGATCAGAAAAGATCTGGATCTGACGAGGCGCAGGCAGTTACAGACAGCGAGGATTCCGAACAGGATGGCGGCGGTCAGAAAAAGTGTCTTGTTCAGTGTCAGAATGTGAGCATTAAAGAGTTTGATGCGGATCAGGTAAAAAAAGGCACAGGACGCAGAGAGGATGACGAGACTTTTTCGGTTTGCCTCATCGAGTTCCGGTGCAATCTGTCGATATTGTTCTTTTTGAAGCCCGCCGTAGAGGGCGAGGCAGATCAGTCTATCTAAAAATTTTGTCATAAATTTCCCCCTATGTGCTTGTATTATAATACGGTCTTTGCGGTTCTTTCAACATCATTTTCTGTAAAATCCCGGAAAAACCGGTGCTGTTTTTGAAAAAAACGAAATGGAAAAACCAGAAGAAATTCATGGAAAATCGTAGGAATTATCCAAAAAGGGAGGAGTCTGGATGGGATGGATCCGTGTGGAAGACGATGAGAGGAGAGGAGGAGAAAATATTTGTGGACAAAGTATACAAAGACAAAATCTTCTTCCTAAATCGCAAGGATTTACGGTACCAAACAAAATCTTAACGCTATATAATGGGAGTCGTGGTCAGGTGATGGTTAAAAATCTGTCACAACCTGAAATGATATGCAAAGATGTAGCTATTCATCAATGCGAAGATGCATAGGCGCGTTCACGATGAGAGTGATCTGTGGGAAGGTAGGAACACAGACCGGAAAACTTGATCTGACTGAACGGGATAAGAAAACATAGAAAACATCATGATAGAAACAAAAGTGTGTGTTGAGGCATATGATTTGGGGCAATGGCAAACGAAAAAAATGAAATGGAGGGAATAAAGGTGAAGAAGATTTTGAAGCAGGCGACAGTGTGTCTGTTTGCGGCAGCGATGACATTTGGTCTGACCGGATGTGGTTCGCTCACAAACGGAAAGCGAATCATCCGGATTTCGCATGCACAGTCAGAGACCCATCCGGAGCATCTTGGACTTCTTGCATTCAAGGAGTATGTAGAGGAAAACCTTGGAGACAAGTATGAGGTGGAGATCTTCCCGAACGAGCTTTTGGGATCTGCACAGAAGGCAATTGAGCTGACCCAGACCGGAGCAATCGACTTCGTTGTGGCAGGTACTGCAAATCTGGAGACATTTGCGGATGTCTATGAGATTTTCAGTATGCCGTATCTGTTTGATTCTGAGGAAGTTTACAAGTCTGTTATGCAGGATACCGATTACATGGAGAAGATTTATGAGTCCACAGATGACGCAGGATTCCGTGTCGTAACCTGGTACAATGCAGGAACGAGAAACTTCTATGCAAAGACTCCGATCCGCACCCCGGATGATTTAAAGGGCTTAAAGATCCGTGTACAGCAGAGCCCGGCGAGTGTAGCAATGGTAAATGCGTTCGGCGCAGCAGCATCTCCGATGGGATTCGGTGAGGTTTACACCGCAATTCAGCAGAACGTTATCGATGGTGCAGAGAACAATGAGCTGGCACTGACGAACAACAAGCACGGTGAGGTTGCAAAGTATTATTCTTACAACAAACACCAGATGGTTCCGGATATGCTTGTCGGAAACCTGAAATTCCTTGAGAACCTGAGCCCGGAAGAGTACCAGGTATTCAAAGACGCAGCTGCTCTGTCTACTGAGGTAGAGATGGCAGAGTGGGATAAGTGCGTAAACGAGGCAAAGGACATTGCACAGAATCAGATGGGCGTAGAGTTCATCGATGTCGATGTCGACGCATTCAAGCAGAAAGTTCTTCCGCTTCACGAGCAGATGCTCAAAGAGAACCCGAAGATTGTGGATGTTTACAACCACATTCAGGAAATCAACGAAAAAGCGAAGGAGGGAAAGTAATAAATGGAAGCGATGCATAACCTGAGAAAAGGCATCATGCGCGTTCTGGGAACGGCAATGATCGTCCTGTTCGTTCTGATGACCGTGATCGGAACCTATCAGATCGTAACCCGTTACTGCTTCAACCGTCCGAGTACGGTGTCTGAGGAGCTTCTGACTTACTCCTTCACCTGGATGGCACTTCTTGCGTCTGCTTACGTGTTCGGCAAGAGAGATCACATGAGAATGGGCTTCCTCGCTGACCAGATCAGTGGTCCGGCAAGAAAGATCCTTGAGGCAGCAAGCGATATCATGACCTTCCTTCTTGCAGCAGTAGTCATGCTGTACGGCGGAAGCGCAATCACAAAGCTGACCATGATTCAGAAGACAGCTTCCCTGCAGGTTCCGATGGCATACATCTATGTGATGGTGCCGATCAGCGGTGTGCTGATCATGATCTTCAGCATCATGAACCTGATTGATACCTGTCACAACGATTACAGCAAGCAGAAGAAGGAGGAAGAGTAAGATGAGCTCAATCGCAGTTGTATGCGGCCTGATTATTCTGGCCGTCCTCGTAGTCATGCTGCTTGGCGGTATGCCGATCGCAGTAGCACTTGCAGTATCTTCAATCTGTGCAATCCTTCCGGTTCTTGACTTGAACGTAGCCGTTCTGACCGGTGCACAGCGAATTTTTTCCGGTATTTCCGTATTCAGCCTGCTTGCAATCCCGTTTTTCATTCTTGCAGGTAACCTGATGAACAAGGGCGGTATCGCAATCCGTCTGATCAATCTGGCAAAGCTTTTCGTAGGTAATATCCCGGGTGCTTTAGCACACACGAATGCAGTAGCAAATATGCTCTTCGGTGCAATCTCCGGTTCTGGTACCGCAGCTGCTTCCGCAATGGGTTCCATCATTGGACCGATCGAGGAGGAAGAGGGTTATGACCGTGACTTCTCCGCAGCAGCAAACATTGCAACCGCACCGACCGGACTTCTGATCCCGCCGAGTAACGTTATGATCACGTTCTCTCTGGTTTCCGGAGGAACTTCCGTAGCAGCTCTGTTCATGGCAGGATACATTCCGGGAATTCTCTGGGGTCTTGCATGTATGACGGTAATCTATTTCTTCGCAAAGAAGAAGGGATACCGCAGCACAAAGAAGTTCACGAACAAAGAGAAAGTAACCGTATTTTTACAGGCAATTCCGTGTCTGTTCATGATCGTCGTTGTAATCGGCGGTATCATCGGCGGTATCTTCACCGCTACCGAGGGAAGTGTCGTAGCTGTTGTATACAGCCTGATCCTTTCTGTTGTATTTTACAAGTCCATCAAGATTTCCGAGCTTCCGAAAATTTTCTTGGACAGTGCTGAGATGACCGGTATCATTATCTTCCTGATCGGTGTTTCCAACATCATGAGCTGGGTAATGGCATTCACCGGAATCCCGACCGCAGTTTCAGAGGCAATGCTGAGCATCTCTGACAACCGCTATGTGATCCTGTTCATCATCAACATCCTGCTTCTGATTGTCGGAACTTTCATGGATATGACCCCGGCGTGCCTGATCTTTACGCCGATCTTCCTGCCGATCTGCCAGCAGCTTGGTATGAACACAATTCACTTTGGTATCATGATGATCTTCAACCTGTGTATCGGAACGATCACCCCGCCGGTTGGAACAACCCTGTTCGTCGGTGTAAAGGTGGGCGGAAGCAAGATCGAGAACGTAATCAGACCGCTTCTGGTTTACTTCGCAGCAATTTTTGCGGTGCTGCTGATCGTATCTTACATTCCGGCGGTATCCCTGTGGCTTCCGAGCCTGATGGGTTACGTATAAGGCATAAGTGCTTTGTCATAGCATGAATGCAGGACAGATTCACAGCGTTGATTCTGTAAATTTGATTTTGTAATCTTGTAAAATTTAGTTATCGTTAAAAATAGAGTTGAGTATTTGAAAGAAATTTTGTATGTAATAGTAAAGCAGTAAGCAAAAAGCGAAAATCTCTCATTGGGTCTGGGAGGTTTTCGCTTTTTTAGCTTTCAGAAATCATAAAAATCGGGTATAATGAAAGGTACCCATTAAATACAGAATTCCTGTATTTGTGGGGGGAAAAGCTTAAAAAAACAAAATTTTATTAGGTAAAGGGGTGCTGTTTATGTCGCTTGTTTATGCAAAAGGAAAAGAGTTTCACATTCAGACAACACCGGAGATTGTTGGAAAATACGTGATTCTTCCGGGAGATCCGGGAAGGTGTGAGAAGATCGCAAAATATTTTGATCATGCGGAGAAGGTTGCACAGAATCGTGAGTTTGTGACGTACACTGGAGAACTTGACGGGGAGAAGGTGTCTGTCTGCTCAACCGGAATCGGTGGCCCGTCCGCATCGATTGCAATGGAGGAACTGATTCACTGCGGGGCAGACACGTTCATCCGCGTCGGAACTTCTGGCGGAATGCAGCCGGAGATCTGTGGGGGAGATCTCGTGATTGCAACCGGAGCGATCCGCATGGAGGGGACAAGCAGGGAATACGCTCCGATCGAGTATCCGGCAGTTGCCCACTATGATGTCGTTGAGGCTCTCAAAGCAGCAGCGGATCAGATGCATGCGAAGAGTCATGTCGGTGTTGTGCAGTGCAAGGACAATTTCTACGGTCAGCACTCCCCGGAGACGATGCCGGTATTCTATGAGCTGGAAAATAAGTGGAATGCATGGATCCAGTGCGGGGCGCTTGCATCGGAGATGGAGTCGGCAGCCCTTTTCATTGTAGGTGGAGTGCGCCGCGTCCGGGTCGGATCGGTGATGCTTGTGATTGCGAACCAGACCCGCCGTGCGATGGGACTTGAGGATCCGCAGGTCTACGATACGGATCTGGCTGTCCGTGTTGCCGTGGAGGGAGTGCGCGAGCTGATCCGCAGGGACAGAGAGAAGAGAGCATAAAAAATCCCCCGCCCGCCTTCGCCTTGGAAAATGGACAGGGGATCAAAAAGGGGAGGTTTTTATATTAGTAAATGATTCCCCTGTGATTTCTGTTTATCCCGACGGATAAACACTCTTTTTACTGCTTTTATTGTTTATCCTGTGTTGTCTACGAGTTATCCTATTTGTGTCATGTTTTGTGTCAAAAATCTTCATAATAAAGTTATTGCTGTTAAACAGATAAAACATTAACCAGATAGTTATTCATACGAGAATAGCTATCTGGTGTTTTTGTGTTGCGGAAATTTACAATGTAAATTTCCATGAAATTTTACACGAAGCAATCAAATGAATTTTCTATGAAAAAGAAATATAGTAATTTTTAAGAAGGGAGGGAAGTGTGTTTGAAAACGATCAATATCAAACCGCATGACTTAGCAGGCATTTATGGGGAATTAGCTGAAATTATTGGAACTGATGATGCAATCATTATTTATGAATATTTTAAAGGACAGCAGGTATCATTTCCAACACGCTTATACTCAAAAGATTTCGTGATAGAACAAGTCGTTTCTAACAAATCTCTACCAATTAAAAAACTTGCAACACAATATGGATATTCCGAACGGCGCTTACGCCAAATTATTCAAGAAAGAAAAAAGGGGGTTCAACAGATATGAGCTTTTGGAATACTTTAGGAAGTATGCTTTCATCCTTAGACGAGATGAATCAGGGAGCTGTTAGTGATGCGGCTAGATTATCCACAGATGAGCTTTGTCAAAAAGTAAATTCTGTAAATGTATTAGTAAACCCATTAATTTACACTGCCTGTTCGGAAGAATTAATCAGACGCACTAAAAAAATGTCAAATGATGAACTGATGGCGTACTATGATGAGTATGGGGTTCGGGAGCGTACCGATGCAAAAGATATTTTAATTGAAGAATTAAAAAAACGTGGGCTTTATTCTAATGAATAAAATAAACTCAATAAAGGAGGATATATACATATGGATTTCGTGAAAAAACTCTTAGGTCCTTCAATACAAGAACGCTTCCAGAAAGAGGACGAAAAACGGGCAAAAAAGGACCTGATTTACAGCCGGATGAATGACCGTGATTTATTAGACACTTATCAGAAAGTAATAACCAATTCCAAAAAAGGAAAGGGCGTATCTGTAGCTTCTTTTTATGGGTTGATGGAAGAACTTCAAAAGCGAGGGTTAAAAAATTTCTGAATTTGTAATCAATTATGTACCAAAGGAGGACATTCTCATGTTCGCTAAGAAAAAAAAAGTAACAAAAGATACCAAAGCGTCTACTATTAGTGAAAGAGAAGCAAAGTTGGTTCTTAAAGCTAATAAAAAACAGGCAGAAGAATTATTGCAAAATGAAGAAAAAATGAACAGCTTCCTTGCTCAGTTAGACAGAAAGTTTAATGCGATTACTGGGCTCAAAGATAAATTTGATGATGTCCCTATCATTATTCAGCTGATTAAAGATTATATCAGTGGACGCTATAGAACTATCCCTTTAGGCACTATAATTGCGTTGATATGCGCACTAATTTATTTTCTCAGTCCTGTTGGGGTGATTCCTGATGTCATTCCCGGTATCGGTTATTTGGATGATTTGACTGTGATTGGTCTTGCTGTCAAATTTGCTTCAACCGATTTCGATGATTATAAGGAATGGTTGAAAAAGAATAAATCGTAACTCTTTTGTTTGAATAGGAAAATTGCGTTTTTATACTTCTTTTAACCCTTGAAGATTCTTGACTTAAAGAAAATATGCTTTTACAATTCAATACATAGGGTGAAAATAGCGTATTACAGCAAGGTATTATTTGACTAATACCTTGCTGTATATAAATTGGAGGAGTATATGCATTATACATTACCACAAAATCTATATGGGGAAGAAATACTGCTTGAATTTTTGAATAAATATAATTTACATATAAAGCGTAGTGGAAAAATTATACATCAAACTTGGCAAGACAATACTGTCGTTGCCCGTGATTACATCGGTATTACAAACATTGAATATGTTGGTTTATCCGCCGATGGGGCAAGGATTGAGGTATCTTACCAAACATCTGATGATGAACATATTGACTTTATCGAAAAAATATTACCAATAACCATTAGCTTTCATGGTGGTATCTTTTTTGATTCGTCTATGCTTTTAAATGATTTGAATACGCTTATCAAAGACAAGAAATATACAAACCGTCTTCAATCTATCTACCAGAAATATTTTAGAGAATGTATGAAAAAATGGTTGAGCTTAAATCCCGGTTTGTTATTCCAATGTGGATGGTTTCAGGAAGATCAGAGAGAAAGGGGCTTTAAATCCATTACATATAGGGATAGAGAAGCGATAAATGTACCGTATTCCCAAATAGATTCTCTCATCTTCAATGGTCTGCTTCCTGAATTTAATCACACTTCACCTGATGATTATTGTATACAACATGATTTACATAATTTTTTTGATTTTCTCCAAAATAAGCATGCGTTATTCCTTTTTACATGTACCATTCATGCACTTTTGACGGATTATATTCCTAGCTATAAATGAGCAAGTTCGTGATTTTGCATAAAAGAAAGACACCTTGAATTCGATTATGTTGTATAATGAAAGTGCCCAAACTAACATTTACAGCATTCACGAAAGAAGGTGTCTCCTGCAAATACTATACATCATTCAGC